>CAVQPC010000065.1:0-58660 GCA_963714585.1 uncultured Methylomirabilota bacterium | reverse complement strand
TTCTCCCAAACGTGTGGGTAAAAAGTGACGGTTTCAGAGCTCCGGCAGCATGCACGTGAGCACTTTCAGGCGCAGGTACTCTTCGTCTCGCAACCCATAGGCCCGACGTTGGAGAACCCGGATCTTGTTGTTCAGTCCCTCGACGAAGCCGAGGGCCACCTTGTTCTCGGGACGGCAGTAGGCCGCGATCCCGTCCCAGTGGCGATCGATCATGGCGGCGAACTTCTGGTAGGGCTCCAGCCGCTGCCACCTCAAGGCCACCCGCCACTGCTCGAAGAAGCGCCGGGCCCAGCCCTCGGTCTGGTAGTCCCAGAGCTGCCCGAAGGCCTCCTTGAGCAGGTAGGCTGTGTGCAGCCGCTTGTTCGCCTGCAGGAGCGTCCGCAGCGCGCGTCGGCCATCGAGAGTGAGGTTGGCCTTCCGCGAGAGGAGTGTGTACTTCTGGCCCTTGATGAACCGGCGGTCCCGGCCGACGAGCCGGGCGTACTCCCGCTTGCGTACCGTGTCCAGGGCCTCCCCGAGCTGGCGCAGGACATGGAACTTGTCGAACAGGATGCTGGCCTGCGGCGCGTACTGCGTCGTGGCCTTCTGGAACGCCTTCGCCATGTCCATCACCGCCAGGCGAATCCGCTGGCTCTTCTGGGGCCCCAGCCACTGATAGAAGGCGGCCAGGCTCGCCGCGGACTTGTCGGTGCCGCCGAACCAGATCGGGCGGCGGCGCACCAAGTCACTCACGACGACGCGGTACGTGTGCCCCTTCCGGACGGAGATCTCATCGAGGCCGATCACCTTCGGGGCCGGCGCCCCGGCTCGCCGGAGCTGCTCCCGCATGTACTGCATCTCCAGAGCCTTGACCGTCTTCCAGTCCAGGTGGAACTCCTTCGCCACATCCCGGAGCGAGGCGGCCCGGCAGCGCCGGCCCACCGCGAAGGCGAGGCGCTTCGTGTAGCCGGGGGTCTCGGCCAGCCAGTCCAGCCGCTCTTGCCTCACCAGGCCACACCCGTCGCACCGGACCCGTCGGGTCTCCACGTCCAGGTAGATCCGCCAGCCCCCGCACGCCAGATCCCGGACCCGGTGCGTCTTCCGGTCGTAGAAGGTCCGGTGGACCTGCCCACAGGCGCCGCAGAGCGTTTTTTTCCCCGGCGGTGCAAGGCGACCACCCGGGCCTGCGGGTCCCCGAAAACCCCGCAGATCGTGTGGAGAGGGCGAAAGCCCGGAAAGCGGTACGCATCCCAGAGTCGTCGCTGTTTTGGCATCCGGAAGTCATGCCACATTTCTCCGGCTGCCGCAATCGCAAATCCCCTTGTCCTGCAAGGGTGTTCGGCGAAGGATCCCTAACATTTACCCACTCGTTTTGGAGAAGACCCCGTTTCAATGAGAGCATAAGTACGCGACTGTGTGGGCTTATAACCCTTGTCTGATGGATCAAATTGGGCCGATTGATTATCCCGAAAACGGTTAGAGGGGATAGGCGAGCCAGCCGGAAGAGCTGGACTCTGCGATGAGTAACCTACCGCAACCCTTCCCCCGGAACCGACCGCCAACACACGGAAGGGGTGAGGCCTTCGGATTTCGGTACACTCGCCATGCGAGGTAGCCCTGCCCTTTGGGCAGGGGGGAATCGCACAATGCTCTGGATGGCGTGCCCCTCGAAGGTGTCCCGGGAATGCAGGCCGGACCCGTGAACGAACTGGGAGTGGCCCGCAGGGGAACGCACCCCGCAATCACCTTGACACACCGCAAGCCTCGGGGATAGTGTGTCCTCCTACTGACCATGGCCCCCTGCGATCCAGTTCCGGAGGACGGGAGTGCTGGCAGAAGAAAGCCTGCGAATTCCCCTGCCCTGTGGCGGAAAATGGCCTCCAGGAGGTGCTTGTATGCTTGGAGCAGCATGCCGTGGGAGGTGGCCGTCGCACACTCACTGCATCCCGATTGGCTGAGGTGATAGAGGTGGCAACGTCCCCCAAGACAGACTCACCGGATGGGCCCAAACCATTCCTGAGGTGGGCAGGGAGCAAGCGCCGCCTGCTTCCGAAATTAATGCCCTTTTGGAGTGGCAAATATCGGCGATATATCGAGCCATTCATGGGATCTGCAGCCCTCTTTTTTGCTGTCCGACCGGCAGCAGCCTTGCTTGGCGATATCAATCCTGATCTGGTTGAAACATTTTTGACTGTCTGCAGCTCGCCAGTTGCGGTTCACGACGCGTTGCAACAATTGCCAATAGGGGAAAGGGCGTATTATGAGATCCGCCAGCGTGCAAGTGACAGCATGACTCGAATTGAGAGGGCCGCGCGATTCATCTTCCTTAACCGCTTCTGCTTCAACGGTCTTTATCGGACGAATTTGCGGGGAGGCTTTAACGTACCATTTTCTCCAGCCAAAACAGGTCCGCTCCCGGCTCGGGAGGAACTGAAGTGCGCTGCACGGCTCCTAAGGACGGCAAGAATTAGATGCACTGACTTTGAGGAATGTCTCGCTGAGGCCGCGCGGGGCGATTTTGTGTACCTGGATCCTCCTTATGCTGTTTCAAACAGGAGAATGTTTCGTCAGTATGGTCCCTGTAGCTTCGGAATTGAAGACCTTTCCCGTCTGACCGCGGCTTTAACGGACCTGGATAGACGCGGAGTCCATTTCGTCATACGGGACGTTGCTTCCGAGTATTCCTCTCAGGTTCGCCGGCTGTGATGCGGGACGTGATGCGGGACGTTGTTGACTCAGTGGACTGGCGATGCGGGCGGGCTGTGGGGGGGCCCGGCGCGAGATGGAACGTGTCGCGGCACGTTGTTGACGGACAGAAATTGCCGCTGCCCCTTTGATCCGACCGTGGCTGATAGCGAGGGATGGACCGCATGAGGGAGGATGCCAAATCCCAGAGGGGAAGGCGACCCCTGGAGATCCTGCGGGCGACTGGGTGGGGGCGCCGATCCTCGGCCAAGATGACCCGCGCTGGAGGCGGCTGGATGCCCAACCAGCACCGGCGATCGGCCTCCGCGACAGCTTCCGCGGGACTCTGGTCGGCGGGGCGATCGGCGATGCGATGGGCCGACCGAACGAGGGGGTCCGGTCGAGCGCCGCACGGGCGCGCAGCATCCGCGAGTACCAGCCGTGGCAGGGATACCGGGGCGGACCGAAGGGGACGATCACCGACGACACCCAGATGACGATGTGGCTCGCCGAGGCGATCCTGGCGGCTGAGGAGCGGGCGGCTAGCATGGTGGTGGCCGAGGTCGCCGATCGGCTGATCGATCCCGGCGACCTGATCGAGCGATTCATGCGGGAGCACATCCGCGGGATCGGACAAGCCACGCGGCAGTTTCTGCTGAACGTCAAGACGACCAACGACCCCTGGTACCGGGTCGGCGTGCCATCCGCGGGCAACGGCACGGCCATGCGGGCGGCCCCGATCGGCCTCGTGCACCTGGGGGACCCCTACCGGATCTACCGCGACTCCCTCCTGCAGGCCGTCGTCACCCACCGCGATTCCATGGCGATTGCCGCCGCGGTGTGTCAGGCGTACGCCGTCGCCCGCGCAACCATGGCGCCTCCCAGCTCCTTGGCCTCCCTGGAGAGCCGCGTGGCCTTCTGCACCGATCTGGCCGTGCTCTTGGATGGCCTCGAGCGCCCCGGCTACGAGCTGCGCGGCGGGAAGGGCGCCCTCTCGCTGCACGACCGCATCAAGTTCGAGCTCCCCCGGTATCTCCAGGAAGGCGGGGCGCCCGTTCGACGACTGGCACAACGGGGCCTACGTCCTCGAGTCCCTCCCCTGTGCCCTCTGGTGCTTCCTGGCGTCCCCCGAGGACTTCGAGCAGACCCTCTTCTTGGCGGTGGATGCTGGCCACGACGCCGACACCGTGGCCGCCATGGCGTGCTCGCTCTCTGGCGCCTACCAGGGCTACTCTTGCCTGCCCCAGCGGTTGGTCGAGGACCTGGAGTATCACGACCGCCTCCTTGGGCTGGCCGATGGCCTCTTTGACTCGAACCGGAGGCTCCGTGGCGCTCCGTGAGGTTCCGACGCCGTGGGCCAGGTGGCCTCTGCTTGTTCTCCTGATGCAGGAAACAATTGACAATGCGAACCGGGCGCGGGACGATACTGCTGCAATCCGGAGTCACGTGTGCCGGAAGGCTCGGGAAGGGATGGCGTCGGACCGAAGCGAGGGACTGCCGTGACACTCACCGCCGAGGAACGTGACGCGCTGAAGCAGCAGGTCGTGGCCTGCCTGCGGAACGAGCCGGAGGTGCGGCGGATCGTGCTCTTCGGGTCGTTCATCGGGAGCCCGTTTCCCCAGGACGTGGATGTGGCCGTGTTCCAGGAGAGCGAGGAGGGATACCTCCCCCTGGCACTCAAGTACCGGCGGCTGCTCCGACCCGTCGCCAGCCGGATCCCGGTAGATGTGATTCCGCTGCGTGCGAAGGACGCCACTGGCGCCTTCCTGCACGAAATCGAGCAGGGCGAGGTGGTCTATGTCCGCTGAGGCACGCGAGTGGCTCGCCTATGCGCGCGAGAACCGGCAGGTCGCGGCCTTGAGCCGGGACAGCGGTCTGTTCAACCCGAGCCTCCAGAACGCCCAGCAGGCGGTGGAGAAGGCGCTCAAGGCGGTGGGCCTGGCGTCCGGAATACCCCTCAAGAGGACCCATAGCATCGGCGAACTCCGCCGTGGACTGCTGGACATGGGTATCGATCCTGGCCTGACCGAGGATGAGGCCGATCTCCTGGATACGATCTATCTGCCCTCGAAGTACCCGCTCGGCTCCGTCCTGCCCGCCTTCGAGCCAGACGCCCAGACCACCCAACACTGTCTCGCAATCGTGGACCGCGTCCTCACCGCCGCTGCATCCGTGATCCCCGCCCAGTAAATGCCGGAAGACCTCGCGCTGTTTTTGGCGGATGAGTAGGAATCCTCCGAATGGCCGAAGAGGACAAAGGAGCTTCACGCATCTCACTGACCGCTACGTTCCAGTCTTTGTCGCCTTCCGCGAAGCGCGGGACCCGGCCGTTCCTCGGCGGAGGGGCAGCGGGGAGCGGGAAAGGCTTCGGGAGATTCCACCTTTACCGAATATGAAGTCGGGGAGAGATTGCGCGAGCTGGAGGCGCTGGATCGGAAGCTGGAGCGGTGGGGCTGGTTCCGGCGGCATGAGACCATTGGGATGAAAAAACCCGGGCCCGCGGAGAGCCGTGGGCCCGGGCGCAAAGACGTGTGGCGTGCGCCGAGCGTTACGACTTGGTTGCTGCGGCGAGATCGGCTTGCAGCCGGCTCAGGCGGCTCTCTTTCTCGCGCACGAACCGCTCGATCCCTTCCAGGATCCACTTCGGGGACAGGTGGGCTTCCTCGATGACCTCGTCCAGGTTGCCGCCGGTGCGCCAACGATTGTCCCAGTCGGGGGACATGGCGTATTCTTCGGCGACCTTGTTGAAGAGCCAGTCGTGCATCAGCCAGCGTCCCATGGTGGTGATGACGGTCGAGTTGGCGCGGTCCCCGGGCGCCAAGACCGTGTCCTTGTACTCCTTCGGCTGGAGCGCATAGAGCTGCGGGCTGGCCGCGTAGACGATCTTGACGTTCAGGTTCTGCCTGTCCAGGTCCGGCAGGACCTTGACGACGCCGGCCATGGCGCTGGTGCCCTGGACGATCACGACCCCGGCCTTGGGCTGCCCCGGACGGTAGTCGCGGGCGACGTATGCGCCGCGTGCCGCCTCGAAATGAGAGGGGAAGCCCAGCTTCTCCCGATCGGGGATCGCGATGGCGGGACGGGTGAGATGGAGGGCGACGATCGGCGCGTTTTTCTGCAGGGCGGCTCCCAGCAACACCGGCACCTCGTTGTGCTCCCACGGGTAGAGGTTGATGACCTTGCCCTCGGGGAACAACTGGGTCACGCCCGGCGCGAAGATCCCGAAGTGGGTCCGGCTGTCGTCGGCGGTCTCCGGTCCGGAGTGGCCGGCGATCCAGATCACCTTGCCGACCTTGAGCTGGCAGTCTTGCGCCAGTTGGCTGAGGAGGCGGAACGGGCCGTACTTGAGGTAGGAAAAGGAGCCGTACGTCGAGCACGCCCCCCAGAAACCGTCGAACTCCTTCTCGGGATCGGGGGCCATGTTGACCGTCACCATGCCGGCCATCATCCCCGCGTTGGTGAACTCCGTGATCTCGGTGGGAAGCAAGGTCCCCTCGGGGCCTCCGGGTCGCTCGTACCAGCCGTAGCCGGGGAAATCCCCGTGGCCCTTGGCAAACCCGCTGATGTTGGTGGACTCGGCCAGGTCCGCTGAGGCGGCGATGAAGAGGGGACGGCCGTACTCCTTGGCGCCGAAGGTGTTGACCCAGGCCCCCCACTTGGCCAGGGCGGCGCGGTTGGGGGCGGAACTGCCCGGCTTGGCGAACAGGTCGGCCGGGTAGTTCCGGTAGTCGAACAGCCGCGGATCCTGGAAGGGGATCCCACGCTTGCCCAGACGGAAGCTCGGAATCTCTTCCGGCACGCTCTCACCCAGGGCGACGAGGGTCTCCGCCAGGTAATCCACCAGGGCCTGGTCGCGGCGCAGGACCTCGATCACGGCCTTGAGGTTGGCCTCGAACTCGACCTTGAGCGCGGCGGGATCGGCCGGGGCCTTGCCGCCGAAGTTCGAGAAGGTCGCGCCGTACTTCTCCGCGAAGGGCTTCTTCGTGTTCCAGAAGAGCTCCGAGTCCATGGCATGCGGCGCGCCGTGAGAGTGGTTGTCGTACTTCAGGTAGTCCCGACCCTTGCGCGTCTTGACCCAGGTCACGGCCGGAGCACGCTGTGGATTCTCGTCCATGATCATGGTGAGGAGGGCCTGCGTCACCGGGCCCCACTCGCTGCCCAGCTCGGTGCCGTAGACCCGCCAGCCGTGAGCGCCGAACCAGTCGGCGGGCGTGCCGTACACGACGCTGCTGATGGGATTGTCATCGATCCCGTAATCATTCCAATCCACGACGTAGTGCAGGTTATGGAGAGCCAGCCCCCAGGCGTTATTCATCGTCTCGTGGGCGGCGCCAGGCGTCAGTCCCCCCTCGCCCTCGAAGGCGAAGACTTTCACCCCGTCGGCGCCGGCCCGCTTGAGCGCCAGGGCCTCTCCCGCGGCAGGCGGGGACCCGTGACCGGAGGGGCCGGTGTTGAATTTGAGGAAGAGCGTCTTGCCCTCGAATTCCGCGTGCCCTGCCAGGCCGCGGTTTCGGCGGAACGTTGAGGAGATCCTCCCAGTACAGGGCGCGCTCCGCCTCGTGGGGAATGGCATAGCGCTTGTCGCCGGTCTGCCGGTACTTGATGCGCAGGGCCTCGTTGAGGATAGCCAGGGTGCAGTAGATGAGGGGGACCGTGTGGCCGCCGACGAGGACGAAGCGGTCCCCGAACCGCTTCTCCGGATGCCGGATGTCCCAGCGCATGAGGCCGCCCAGCAGGGTCACGAGGAGGGCGTGGACCTTGGAGCGCGACCCGCCCGGGTGGCCGCTCTGGCGGTAGTTGAGGATGATGTCGATGACCTGATCGATCAGGTCCTTGGTCTTTTCCCAGTGATCGAAGTGTGCCGAAAGCTCCCGATAGCGCTTTGCCAGCTGTTCCTGCGTCTTGTAGTCCATCGCGAACCCGATAGGAAACTGGAAATTCGGCCCGGCGCCGCATGGGCACCACGCCCGGCGCGACGCGAGGGCGATGGCTTGAAACCGGATAGGAAACTGACGTTGGCGGGGACGTTACCAGCGGCGGCTGGGGCTGTCAAGCTGAATTCAGCAGATTCCGCGGGCTGTGAGCGGGCGAGGGGCGGTGCGGACGAGACCACTCCCGGCGCCTCCCGCGGAAACCAGGATGCGTTGATCCAGGGGGTCGAGGCCCGGCCTAGGCCGAAGAGTTGGATGCTCCCGTTCCGCCGGCGACGCCCAGGTAGACTCTCTGGACCTGCGGATCGTTTTCGAGCTGGCGCGCCGGACCTTCCAGGACGGTGCGCCCGGTCTGCAGCACATACGCGTAATCTGCGAACTCCAGCGCCAACTGGACCGACTGCTCTGCCAGCAGAAGGGTCAACCCCTCTCGGCGGAGCCGCTCCAGGGTATCGTAGAGCGCCTCCACGATCATGGGGGCGAGGCCAAGACTCGGTTCGTCCAGCAGGAGCAGCTTCGGCTCGCTCATCAGCGCCCGTCCCAGAGCGAGCATCTGACGCTCCCCTCCGCTCAACGTCCCTGCGCGTTGCCTCCGGCGCTCGGCCAGGGGCGGGAACAGGCCATATACCCGGTCCAGCAGGAAGGGGATGCGCCGGCGATCGGAGAGGGCTGTGGCGCCGAGCCGGAGGTTCTGCTCCACGGTCTGGCCGACGAAGAGCCGCCAGCCCTCGGGGGAGAGGGCGAGACCCTTGGAGACGATGACGAAGGCGTCCAGGTTGTCGGTCCGCTCTCCGTTCCACTCGATCGTTCCCGAGGAGGCGCGGACCAGCCCGACAATGGCGTTGAGCGTCGTCGTCTTCCCCGCCCCATTGGAGCCGAGCAACGCGACCACGCTGCCCTGGGGGACCTCCAGGGACACGTCGGCGACCCCGACGAGGTCGCCATAGCGCACCTCCAGATGCCGGATCCTCAGCAGCCCCTCCTGCCCATCACTCCCGTCGCGCATATCCCGCCCCGCCCTCACCCCACCGGCGCACGTCCTGTGATCCGGCGGGATCGTCGCCCCGCCCCGAGGTACGCCTCGATGACTTTCGGGTCGTTCACGATCGCCTCGGGTCGGCCCGTGGCGATGACCTGTCCGTGATTGAACACGATGACCCGCTGCGCCAGGTTGAGGACGACCTCCATGATGTGCTCCACGATCACCAATGTCACGCCCCCCTGGTGGATCTGTCGGACCAAGGCGATGGCCTGCTGGATTTCCAAGGGCGTGAGCCCGGACAGGGCTTCATCCAGGAGCAGCAGGCGCGGGCCCGTTGCCAGCGCCCGGGCGATCTCCAGCCGCTTGCGGCCCGGCGTCCCGAGGGTCTTGGCCCGGTGAGGGGCCTGCGCCATGAGGCCGGTGAATTCGAGGATCCGCATGGCCTCCGTGCGCGCGTCCGCCGGATGGGCGTGACGGAGAAACGCCCCCACCATGACATTCTCGAGGATGGTCATGTCCTCAAAGGTCGCAGGGACTTGGTAGGTCCGTCCGATCCCCAGGCGGGCATGTTGTTCCGGCGTGGCGCGGGTGACGTCGGCGCCCTCGAAGATCACGGAGCCGCTGGTGGGTGCCAGCTCTCCACTGAGGCAGTTGAAGAAAGTGGATTTCCCCGCCCCGTTGGGACCGATGATCCCCACGATCTCCCCGGCGGAGATCTGGAGATCGGCGCCCGCCACGGCGAGGAAGCCTTGAAAGGCCTTCGACACCTTGAGCGCCCTCAGCAGGATGGCCGCGCTCACGTCGCCCGCCCCTTTCGGCTCTTCCGGGCCAGGTAGTGGTGTCGGATCTCCAGCAGCCCACCCGGTTCGAACCGGGACAACAGGATGATGATCCCGCCGTAGAGGATGAACGTCAGTCCCTGGCCTTCTCCACCCAACAGGCTGTTGGCAAATGTCTGGAGGGGAATGAGCAGGGCGGCCCCGACCAACGGCCCGAGGAGGGTTCCCGTTCCCCCGAGGGCGGCCATGATCACCATCTGCACGGACACCAGGATGCCGAACACGCTGTCCGGATCGACAAAACCCAGCATGACGGCATACAAGGATCCGGCGAGAGAGGTGAAGACCGCACTGGCGATCATCGCATACAGCTTATACCGGGGGGAGGAGACCCCCAGGCTGCGGGCCGCCCGTTCCCCGGACTTGACCGCCCGCAGGTAGTATCCCATCCGGCTCCGCTCCATCCGGTAGGTGAAGGCCAGGGCCGATGCCAGCACGGCCAGGAAGATGTAGTAATAGGGTACCGAGCTCCGATAGGAGAGATCCCAGATCGTGCGTCCGGTGGCCGGGCCGCCCAGGCCTCTGGCAGCCCCGACGAACTCCCAGTTCGTGACCAGGAGCCGGATCAACTCGGCGACGGCGATCGTGGCCATGGAAAAGTAATGGCCGTGCAGTCGAAAGGTGGGCATGCCGACGAGGACGGCGATGCCGACGCTCACGGCCATGCCCACCGGAATGCCCAGCAGGGGGACGCCTTGCCACTGCGTGTACACGAGCAGCGGGGCGTATGCTCCCACGCCAAAGAAGACGGCATGTCCGAAGGATACCTGACCCGCATACCCGCCGACGATGTTCCAGGCCGACGCGAGGACCGCCCAGAGGAGCACCAGGGCGATCATGCGCTGGTAAAACGGATCCTGGAACACCAGGGGGGCGGCGAGAAGACCGACCCCGAGGACCAGCCATCCTCGCCGCATCAGCTCGTCCCCAGGAGGCCCTGCGGTCGGACCCAGAGAATCGCCACGAAGAGGGCGAAGACGACCACGTCCTTGTACACCGCACCGATGTAATAGGCGGACCCGGACTGGATCAGCCCGATGATCAGGCCGGCCAGCATCGCGCCGGGTACGCTGCCGAACCCCCCGAAGCACACCACGACGAAGGCAATCAGGACCAGGGATTCCCCCACAGTGGGCGTGAGGTAGAAGAACGTGGCGATCAGGGCCCCCGCGATGCCCGCGCTGGCGGAGGCCAAGCCCCACGCCAGCGCCTGCATGCGGTCCGGGCGGATCCCCATCAGCATCGCTGCCTGGCGGTCTTCCGACACCGCCAGGATCTGGCTGCCGAGCGTCGTGCGGGTGAGCAACAGATGCATGCCGATGGTGAGGGCCATGGCGAGCATCCCGGCGACGAGTTGCGGGATACCGATCAAGACCCCTCCGACGTTTAGGCTCCCACCCAGCACCGAGCCGGGAAGCGTGAGGAAGGTCGCCGAGAAGAACCAGAAGATGGTATAGCGCAGCACGAGCGCGAGCCCAAAGGTGGAGAGGATCTGGGCGAGCATCGGCCCGCGCATCACCTCCCGGATCAACACATAGTAGACCACAACCCCGAGGAGAAACATCAGGATGGCCGTCAACACCGTGAACTCCAGCGGGCCGGCGTGCAGGACCGCCACCGCCAGATAGGCGGCGTACATCCCCAGCATCACAAAATCGCCGTGGGCGAAGTTCACGACGTTCATCATCCCCCAGATCAGGGTCAGCCCCGAGGAAAAGAGGGCGTAGACGGCCCCCAGCAGGAGGCCGCCTACGACCACTTGGAGGGCGATCACGGCGGGCTACCTCCACCCCTTGAAGGGCCACATCAGCGAGCCATGCGCCGCCGAGGCGGGCCAAATGGTGACGTATTCCTTCCCCACCAACTGGTTGACGTACGTGGAGGCCAAGGTGTTCATCCCCGTGGCATCGTAACGGATACCCCTATATCCCATCATGAGCTGATTCGGAGTCAGGTTGGTCTCCGCCAGAGCCTTGCGAATGGCCTCCGGCTGGGTCGATCCGGCGCGGTTGATGGCCTCCATCAGGGCGAAGAATCCCTGCATGTTGCGCCCGCTGGTGTCGTCCAGATTCACGCCGGTCTTGGCCTTGTACAGCTCGTTGATGCGATACGTCGCGCTCCCGGGTTCTCCGACATCCCACGCGGTCCGGTTGACGACTCCTTGAGCGATGTCCCCCACATTCTTGATGTACGAGGGATCGGAGAATCCCGTGTCGTCACCGATCACCATGCGGGGCGAATAGTCGAGGGCCTTCATGGTCTTGGTGAACAGCAGGGCGTCCGAGGTGTAGCTCACGAAGATCGCCACGTCGGGGTCCTTCTGCTTGAGCTGCAGCACCTCGGCCGACACGTCCGTGCTGTTGGCGCTGTAGGGAACTTGCACGGCCAGGGTGAATCCCCCCTTGACCAGCACATCCCGAATCTCGCCGCCGACGGATGTGCCGTATTCGGTGTTCTCGTTGACGATCGCGAAGCTCTTGACTTTGGTGCCGGACTTGCTGAGGTCCGTCAGGAATCCGAGGTAGGCTTCGGCGTAATTCGATCCGATCGGGGTGCTGCGGAAGGTCCACTTGAACCCTCGGGCGTTGATCACCAACGAGGAGGAGTCACCCACCATCCAGGGGACGCCATAGCGCTCCGCGACAGCCGTGGCCGGAACGGTGACGGATGAATGGTAGGCGCCCTGCAGGGCGACCACCTTTTCCTGGGTGATCAGCCGAAGGGTTTCGCTTTGCCCGACCGCTGGATTGCCCTGGTGGTCTGCAAAGATCACCTGAACTTTCGCCCCGCCGAGGCCGGGCATCCCGGCCGTGTTCCCGAGCGGAAGGCGCGCGAGTTCGGGATAACCGTGGTTGATGATGTCGGCCGCGACCTCGATCGCCGCCTTGGTGGCCTGACCCGCGGCGGCCGCGTTGCCGCTCAGCGGCTCGATCACGCCGATCTTCACCACGGGAGGCGCCGCGGCCTCAACGATTGCCGAAACCCCAAGCATTACCAGCAGGATCCCAGCCACGAGTACCAGTGCCTTTCGCATGGGAATGCCCTCCTGCATTACGGGTGACGTATTTCGGAATCCGCACATTCTGCGTGGTCAAGCCCCGTTCTCTACTTCAGGCTGAACCCTCCATCCACCAGGATCAACTGCCCCGTGATGAAATTAGCATCCTCAGACGCCAGGAAGAGGATAGCCTTGGCAATGTCCTCCGGCTGCGCCATCCGCTTGAGGTATGACCCTTCGATCATGGCCTTCTTCACGGCGTCGGGCAGTGGGGCGGTCATCTCCGTCAGGGTGTGGCCCGGGGCCACGGCGTTGACGGTGATGTGCGGGGCCAGTTCCTTGGCCATGGTCTTGGTGAGATTGATCACCGCACCCTTGGCGGCACTGTAATCCATGATCCCCTCTCGGCCGCAATGGTCAATGCCCCGGATCGAGGAGATGTTGATGATCTTCCCCGATTTTTGGGCCAGCATGTGGCGGGCCGCCGCCTGGGCACAGAGGAAGACCCCGATGAGATTGACTTCCAGCGTCCGGATCCAGTCCTCCGCGGTCTTTTCGAGGAACGGCCTGTTGATGGAGATCCCGGCATTGTTCACCAGGATATCGATGCGGCCGAATTCCTTGACGAACGAATCCACCGCGCTCCGGACCTGATCCGTCTTGGACACATCCGCCAGGAACGTCTTGAGCGTGTAGCCTCTGGCCTGGGCGGTCTCGACGACTTTGTTCAGGTGATCCTGGTTCACATCGACGACCCCCACTCCCCCGCCCTCTGCCAGTATCATCAGGGCGGTCGTGGCGCCGATCCCTCTCCCTCCCCCGGTAATCAAGGCCGTCTTCCCCTCGAATCGCATCCCGTCACCTCCTCTTTTCGCCTGTCGCGGATTCCCTCGCGCACACGTCCGGCCGGCGCCCGATCGCGAGCCGAATCCAGGGCCGGGGGCGAGGCTATCGCCCATCTCCTCTGCCGGGAGACCCGACGGGGAAGCCAAGGCGAGCGGAGATCTCTTTCGCCGCGCCCTGGACCAGGGCGATCGTCGCCGGCAGCCCGGCCGGCGTGAGCCGTTGGCAGGGTGCCACCACGCTCAGCGCCGCCACGACCACCCCCCGATGGTCGCGGATGGGGGCTGCCACGCAGCGCATGCCCAGGCTGCACTCCTCGTCGTCCAGCGCAAATTCCTGCTCCCGGACCCGTGCCAGCTCCGGCAGGAGTGCGGTGCGGCTCCGGATCGTCCGCTCGGTGATGCGCTCCAGGCGGCGGCCCTCCAGTCGCCGGGCAAGCTCGGCCGGGTCCAGCGCCGCGAGCAGGATTTTCCCGGTTCCGGTGGCGTGAGCCGGCAGACCGCCGATTCGCATATGGATGCCGAGGATGTGCGGGCTCTGGACCAGATGGACGCTCACCGTGCGGAAGTCGTCCAGCACCCCCAGATTGACCGTCTCCCTCGTCTCGGATCGCAGCCGCTCCATGACGGGGTGAGCAATCTCCCGGAGGCCGAGCCGGCCCGCCGTCCGGCTGCCCACGGCGAAGAGCCGGTAGGTGAGCCGATACCGATCAGTCTGCGGGTCCTTCTCGACGTAGCCGCGCCGGACCAGCGTCGCCAGGAGCCGGTAGGCCGAACCCTTGCCAAAGCCCAGCCGCTTTGCCAGTTCGGTGACGCCCAATTCCTGGACCGTGCTGAGTGTCTCGAGGATGGAGAGGGCCGCCTCGACAGCAGGCACGGCATAAGGGGAGGGGTGTGGACGGACGCCACGGGATGCAGGGATCACGGGGGATGTTCTCATCTGGGTCTTCCCGGGGCCTCTCCTGTCAACTCCGTGAGTCGGCGGCGGGCCATCGATGCGGTGGAGATCAGTTGCACATACGATCCCCCGAAAGGCCGATCTTGATCGCGGCTGCTTCCGCGTCAAAGACGGCTTGCAGGATCTCCCCGGGCTTGGAGGCGTCGCCGATCACCGAGAGCTCCGGCACCTTTCCCTCGAGCTCTTTCGCAATGCGGTCGTCTGGTGTCGAGCCGACGGCCAACACGATGGTGTCGAATCCCTCGAGTTTTCGGACTCCTGACGAATCCTCCACCAGGGCGTACCCCCTGCCCAGTTCCTTCACCGTGGTGGAGGTGAGGATGGTCACCCCCTTTTCCGCCAGCCGTTGCGAAAGGTAGTATCGCAGGTGGATCACGAAATCCGATGCGATCTCTCCCAGCATCTCGACCACGGTGACCTCTTTTCCCATCTCCGATAAATAATCCGCCGTCTCCGCCCCAATACCGCTCCCCCCCACCACGAGGACCCGCTTCCCCACCTTTCCTTCCCGGGCGAAGACGGCTTCGGCGGAGATGGCCCCGCTCTCCTCTATCCCCTTCCAATCGGGAATGAGCGGACGGGCTCCGGACGCCACGATGACCGCATCCGGCTTGCCGGCCTGTACCATCTCGGCGGTGCACTCTTTTCCCAGCTCCAGGCTGACCTCCAGGCTCTTGACCCTTCGTTCGAGATACCCCAGATATTCATTCAGGACAGCCTTTTTGGGAGGCATGGCGGCGAATCGCATCCTCCCACCCAGGATATGATCCCGCTCAAAGAGGGTCACCTCGTGTCCTCTCAGGGTTGCGATTTCCGCCGCCTTGAGACCACCGGGCCCTCCCCCAACGACCCAGACCTTCTTGGGTCGATCGCTCTTCGAGAAGCGGAACTGCGCTTCATTGCCGGTCTCGGGATTGACCGTGCACCGGACCGAGTCTTTCCGCAGGGTCTGGATGCATCGATTGCACGAGAGGCATGGAATAATTTCTTCCAATCGCCCCTCTTCAGCTTTCTTCGGCAAGTAGGGGTCGGCGATCAAGGCCCGGCCCATGGAGACAAGGTCGGCCTTTCCATCCCGAACAATCTGATCGGCCATGACCGGGTTTCGGATTCGCCCGACCGCAATCACGGGGAGACTCACCACCGACTTGATGGCCTCGGCAAGATGGACGAAGACGCCTTCTTCCACATAGTACGGCGGCTGGTTGAGGTACCCCGAGGCGGCGTTACATGCCGACACATGCAGGGCATCGGCCCCTTCCTGTTCCAGGATCCGAGCAATCTGTTTCGTCTCTTCTATCCTGAGCCCCCCCTCCAGATACTCGTCGGCGCTCAGCCGGCAAATGATGGGGAAATCGGGACCGACCCGGCTGCGCACCGAATGCAGGACCTCCCGGGCAAATCGAGTCCGCCCCGCGAGATCCCCGCCATACCGGTCGCTTCTTCGGTTGGATAAGGGGGACAGGAAAGCGCAGAGGAGATACCCATGGGCCATATGCAGCTCGACACCGTCCGCACCCGCAGTCTTGACCCGCTCGGCGGCCGCGGTGAATGTCTCGACGATCTCCTCGATTTCACCCACCGTGAGTTCCCTCGGGATCTCGTTTCGTGTCGGGCAGGCGATGGGGGAGGGCCCGACAATGGGTGACCCCGTGATCGCAGATGAGGTTTGCCTTCCCGCGTGGTTGATCTGGACGACGATCTTCCCTCCTGCACGCTGGACGGCTTCAATCAGCCTGGCAAATCCCGAGGCGTGTTCATCGGTGCTGATGAGGAGCATCCTCGGACTTGCCTTGCCCTGCGGGAGGATGCCCGTGTGTTCGACGGTGATGTATCCCACGCCCCCCTTGGCGCGCTCCACGTAGTAGGCAATCAGTCGATCCGTCACAAAGCCTTCGGGTGAGCCGTAATGCGTTGCCATGGGGGGCATCACAATCCGGTTCTTCGCCTTCAACGTTCCAATGGAACACGGACTGAAAAGCGTGTCCAGGCTCATTCGTACCCTCCTCGGAAAGATCCGCTGTGTATGAGGCCTGACTCCAAGTGGAGCGGACCTTACCGGAGCCCCCGATCGAGTGTCAATCGCAAAATCATTCCGCGTTCATCCCAGTGAACAATGTTCACTTGATGGAACAAGTCGCCCGCCAGGCAGACCTGCCGAGCGCGAACGCCGAGGGCGGCGCGAGAGGGTTCGCGGCGGGCCTGGCCCCGAAAACCCTTGACGGGCAGGGCCCATTGCCATAGAAAGGACGCACCGCATCCGCTTTCCGGGGAGGGATCCACATGGAAGGATCGGTTCCTGTCTCCAGTCTGCTCGCGGAGCGTCTGGCCGCCTTCCATCTGCGCGAGGTGCCTTCCGACGTCATCGCTCACGCCAGGCTGATCCTGCTCGACACCCTAGGGGCCATGCTGGCCGCCTCCGCGCCCAAGTATTCCGCCACCCGCATCCTCGCCGAATTCGCCCGGCGCCTGGGCGGCCGCCCGGAATCCAGCCTGGTGGGCCAGCGGATGAAGAGCTCGTGCGTCACCGCCGCCCTGGTCAACGGCACCCTGGGCTACTACTGCGACATCGAGCCCCACCATGTGGGCGGGATCCTGCACGCGCCCGCCGTGACGGTCCCCACCGGCCTGGCCGTGGCGGAAAAGGAGCGCGCCAGCGGCGCCCGCTTTCTCGAAGCCGTGCTGCTGGGGATCGAGATCACCTGCCGGGTGAGTTACGCCCTGAATCCCGTCGCCCTCTACAACCGGGGGTTCCACCCCAGTGCCATCTGCGGCGCCTTCGGGGCGGCGGCCGCGGCCGGGCGCCTCTTCCGCCTGAATGCCCCCAAGTTCGCGATCGCCCTCGGCCTCGCCATGCAGCAGGCCTCCGGTCTCCTGGCCTGGGCCAGCGACCACACGGAGAACTCCCGGCCCTTCAACCCGGGCCTCGCCGCGCGAAACGGGACGACCGCCGCTTATCTCGCCCACCTGGGCTTTGGCGGTCCCCCCACGCCCTTCGAGGGGAAGTACGATGCCTTCACCGCCTTCAGCGGCGAGCGGCATCCCGAGGCCCTGCTCGCGGGCTGGGGCAAGCACTTCTACCTCCCGGAGTTCGCCTACAAGCTGTACAGTAGCTGCTCCTTCACCCATCCGGGCCTGGACGCCCTGCTGGATATCGCCCGGGAGCATGGTCTCAAGCCCGGCGACGTCTCCGAGATCGTCCTGCGCTTCCCCAAGTCCGGCGCCCACATGATCGATAACAACGAGCTGAAGTCCCACTGCGCCCAGTACATCCTGCCGGTCGGCCTGGTCTTCGGCGGCGTCATGATCGACGACATCCTGCAGGACCGGATGCGGCACCCGGAGGTGGCGCGGCTGCGTGCCGGCACCCGGATGGTTGCCGATCCGGACCTGGACCAGGAACTACCCGGAGGTCTACGCCTCCGTCGTGGAGGTGACGACCGCCGACGGCCGTCACCTCAGCCGCCGTGTGGATCACGCCAAGGGGACCATGCAGAATCCCCTCACGCCCGCGGAGATCCAGCAGAAGTACCTGAAGCTGGCCACGACCGTCACGACCGCGGCGCACGCCGAGCGAATCGCCGAGGCCGTGGCGCAGATCGAGCGGCTCGAAGACGTGCGGGGCTTGGCCACTCTCCTGCGGGTCCTGCCCGCCCGCCGCCCGAAGCCCGTCACCGCGAAGCCGGCCGCCCGGGCGTTCCGGGCGGGGAGCAGGCGACACGACTGACCATCGACAACTGAAGGAAGGAGGGGTGAGCATGCGACGCTGGGGAGCGGGAATCGCGGCTCTCGTATGGGTGCTGTGCCTCGGGGCGGCCGGCGCTTCTGCCCAGACCTATACCGCCATCGTGGGCGGGCTGGGCGGCGTCTGGTACACGGTCTTCACCGGCCTCGCCGAGCTGGTGAAGGCGAAGGATCCCAGCATCATCATCCGGGTTATCCCGGGAGGCGGCCTGATCGCCGTCCAGAAGGTGGGCGACGGCTCCTCGGAGTTCGGCTTCGGCTTCCCCTGGACCGTGGCCGATGCCCGCGCGGGCCGCGACCCCTTCAAGGCGGCCCTGCCGGACGTCCGGGGCGTCATGGGCAACTTCGGGAACAGTTACCTCCAGTTCGTCATCGACAAGAAGTTCGGGGCCACCTCCCTCGACGAGATTTTCAAGAAGCCCATGCCGATCCGGATCGCGGTGGACCGGGTCGGGACAACCGATGAGCTGGCCCTGCGGCGCGTGCTCGCCTTCTACAAGCTCACCTACGCGGACCTGGAGAAGGCCGGGGGCAAGGTGTTCCACGCCGGGTACAACGACCAGTCCACCCTCTTCAAGGACCGGCAGGTGGACGCCATGTTCCAGAACATCGCCGTACCCTCTTCCTCGGTCATGGAGGCGAAGGTGAGCCGGGACATCATGCTCCTGGGATTCCCCCAGCCGCTGATGGACTACATGTACAACGAATACGCCTTCGTCAAAGGGGAGATTCCGGCGGGGGCGTACGGGCTCGTGGAGAAGGCCCTGCCCTCCCCGGCGAGCCCCACCATCATGACGGCGAATGTCAAGGTCCCGGCGGACGTGGTCTATCGCGTGGTGAAGATCCTGGCGGAGAACCCGGACCAGGTCCGGAAGATCCACGACAGCGTGAAGGACTTCGACCCCACCACCGCCTGGAAGGACCTGGGCGCGCCGCTGCACCCCGGCGCCGAGAAGTACTACCGCGAGCGGGGTTGGATGAAGTAGTCCCGGGGTAGCCGCGTGGCTGACCGGCGCGAGATTCACGGCCGGGAGGCGCTGGCTGTCACGGCGCTGGCGGTCGGCGCCTCCTGCTTCCACATCTACACCACCTGGGCCGGCTTCCTGGAGCCGCGGCTCCAGCGTGCCGTCCATCTGGGCTTTCTCCTGCCCCTGACATTCCTTCTGTTCCCTGCCAGTGCCGGGTCGCCCAAGCGCCGCCCCTCGGCCTGGGACTGGGTCTGGGCCATCCTGGCTCTCCTGGCTAATGCCTACATTATCTGGCAGCAGCCCCGCATCACCCTTCGCTGGGAAGGCTCCAGCCCCATCCTCCCCGGGGAGCTGTTCTGGGGCACCGTGATCATCCTGCTCCTCCTGGAGGCCACCCGGCGGGCCGTCTCGCCCTGGCTCTTCTGGCTGGTGGTCCTCTTCCTCGGCTACCTCTTCGCCGGTCCCTACCTTCCCGGCATGCTCCACTACCGGGGCTTTAGCTATCCCCGTGCCGTGGAGCTGATGTATCTGTACAGCGAGCAGGGGATCTACGGCTCGCTCACCGGGATCTCGGCCACGGTGATCTTCATCTTCGTCCTCTTCGGCTGTTTCATCGTGCGGACCGGCCTGGGCCAGTTCTTCATGGACCTGGCCGTATCGGTAGCCGGCCGCACGCGGGGCGGCCCGGCCAAGGTGGCCGTCGTGAGCAGTGCCCTCTACGGGACACTGAGCGGCTCGTCTGTGTCCAACGTGTACACGACCGGGTCCTTCTCCATCCCCCTGATGAAGCGCGTGGGGTACCGGCAGCAGTTCGCCGGCGCCGTGGAGGCGGCCGCCGGGGTGGGCGGCATGATCATGCCCCCCATCATGGGCGTCGGGGCCTTCGTCATGGCAGAGATGACGGCGATCCCGTACTGGTCGATCGCCAAGGCCGCGGCCCTCTCCGCGGTGCTCTACTACGTCGGCGTCTTCGCCATGGTCCACCTGGAGGCGGTGAAGACGGGGCTCCGCCCCATGGATTCCGCTGACCTTCCGCCTCTTCGCAAAGTCCTCCCCAGAAGCTACCTCCTTCTCCCGATTCTCCTCCTGGTGTACCTGCTCATCCAAGGGTACACGCCGGCCTTCGCCGGCCTTCTGGCCATCGCGCTGAGCGTGGGCGTGGCCGCCTTCCGCCGCGAGACCCGCATGGGTCCGCGCGAGATCTGGCAGGCCATGCGCCAGGGGGGATGCGATGCCGCCATGATCGCCGTGGCCATCACGGCGGCCGGGATGATCGTGGCCGTCATCGCCCAGACCGGCCTGGGTCTCGCCTTCAGCAGCCTGTTCATCTCCCTCTCGGGCGGCTATCTCCTCCTCACCCTCGTCATGGTCATGGTCGTGGATACCTTTCTGGGGACCGGGATTCCCACCACCCCCTCCTACATCCTCACGGTCGTCGTGGGCGGCGCGGCCATGATGAAGCTGGGCGTGGCGCTCCTCCCCGCCCACATGTTCGCCTTCTACTTCGGCGTCCTGGCCGACGTGACGCCGCCCGTCGCCATCGCAGCTTACGCCTCGGCGGCGATCGCGGGGTCGGACCCGATGCTGACGGGGTTCGAGGCCTTCAAGCTGGCCATCGGCGGGATCATCGTCCCCTTCATCTTCGTCTATCATCCCGCGCTCCTGCTCCAGGGCTCGTGGGGGGAGATCGTCGGGTGGTTCCTCCTGGCCGCCTTCTGCATCCTCCTGACCTCGGCGGCCCTGGAAGGATGGCTGTTCGGGCCCACGTCCTGGGTGGAGCGCGTCCTGCTCCTCCTGGCGGCGGGCGGTCTGGTGGCCACATCGGTCCAGGTCGTGATCGGTGCCGGTGCCCTGGCGGTCGGGCTCATGGCTTGGCAGATCGTCCGCTTCCCCTGGCGGCGTCATGCGGCGGACGTGGCCGGCGAGGCAGAAAGCTCCCGAGGGATCTGACGTGCGGTCGGCGGCCAGAGACCGCCGGATCTCAGAGCAGGCGCACGGGCTCGTGGAGAGCGGTGAAGGTCTGACGAGCCCTTCTACGGGCGGACGCGGCGACTGCGGACGTTGTCGGTATGGACGTGGCTGCCGGGGTCGGATGCCGGTGGTGGCCTCGCCGATCGGCCGGTCCTAGCAGGCTGCTGAAAAAGGCCCATCTGCGGCGTTGGCGCGCTCGCGCGGCGCTGCGACGTACGGCCTCAGTACGCCTCGCACCTCGCATCGCGCGCCGCCTTGCATCTGGACCTTTTTGAGCAGCCTGGGCGAAAACGGGTTTTCAGCATCCTGTTAGAGGCCGATCCGCTGGACGTAAACCGGATCCACCTTCACGGACTCCACGGGGTTTCTGAGGACCCCGATCCCCTCGACCTCCGACTCGATGAGTCCCCCGGGAAGATGGGGCCGGCCATGGGGCTCGCCGTCGTGATGAGGTCCCCCGGCTCCAGCGTCCAGAAGGTGGAGACGAAGGCCACGATATCATCGAAGCGGAAGATCATGTTGGAGGTGTTGGACTCCGCCTCGATCCGGCCGTTGCGCCGGCGCAGGATGCGCAGGTTGTACAGGTCCTTCGGCATCTCATCCGGGGTCACGATCCAGGGACCCATGGGGCCGTAGGTGTCCACGGACTTCCCCCACGGCTGGTACTCGCGGCTCTTGGCCTCCAGGGCGCGCCCCGTGATGTCGTTGAAGATGGTGTAGCCGAAGATCACCTCGGCGGCGCGCTCCTTGGAAATGCCCTTGCAGCGCTTGCCGATCACGCAGGAGAACTCGTACTCGTGATAGACCTCGCCATAGCCCTCGGGGATCTGCACCGGATCGTCCGGCCCCACCACGCAGGAGGAGGCCTTCAGGAAAATGAGGGGGACGGCGGACTTGGCGAGGCCGATGACCCGCCGGTAGTCCTCGTAGTTCGTCCCCGTGCAGACGATCTTGGGTGGGCGCGGGACCGGCGCTCGGAGGCGCACCCGTTCCAGGGGAAAGACGCCTCCGGGGATGTCGAACCGTGCCTCCGCCGCGAAGCGCAGCGCGTCTTTCGCCGCCGCCAGGGCGGGCAGGCCGGCCTGGAGGAACGCCAGCATGTCCGAGGGTAAGACACGGTCGGCGATCCGTGCGGCATCGGCGCCGCCGCCCGCCACCAGCGACGCGGCATAGGTGGCGTTGAGATCCACCACGTGCGCATCCACCACCGCGCCCACGCGATCCCGCCCGCACGCGGAGAAGGTCACGAGCCTCATTCGGGCCTCCTTGTCCTCACGACCCTCCCCCGTCGGGTGCGTCTCAACCCTTCTGTCCCTCGCCCAGAGCGAGCTCGGCCTTGGCCGCGGCCTCGGCCGCCAGGGCCGCCTCCATCTGCAGCGCCTTCCGCTGGCGCCGGATGCCGGTGATGGTGGTGAAGGCGGCCAGGATCAGGATCGTCAGCGCGATCGGCCGGGTCACCAGGATCGAGAGATGATCCTGCGACATGGCCATGGAGCGGCGGAAGTTCGACTCCATCATGACGCCCAGGATCTGGGCCAGGACCATGGGCGAGACCGGGTAGTCGTACCGGATCATGACGTAGCCGATGAACCCGAAGAACACGCAGGTGATCATGTCGAAGATGTCGTTGTCGATGGCGTAGGAGCCGACCATGCAGGCGATGAAGATCAGGGGCACCAGGAACCGCCGGTCGATGTTGATGACCTTGGCGAAGAACCGGGCGAAGATGAGCCCCAGGATCACGAACACGATATTCGCCGTGATCATGCCGGCGAAGATCTGATGGACCAGATCGGAGTGATCCCGGAAGAGCAGCGGGCCGGGCTGGAGGTTGTGGATGGTCAGGGCGCCCATGAGGACCGCGGTGGCCGCATCGCCCGGCAGTCCCAGCGTCATCATGGGCAGGATGTCCCCGCCGGTGCTGGCGTTCTCGGCGCACTGGGGAGCCGCCACGCCTTCCAGGATGCCGGTGCCGAACAGTTCGGGATGCTTGGAGGTCCGCTTGGCCTCGCTGTAGCCGATGAAGCAGGCGGTCTCGGCCCCGATGGCGGGCGTGACCCCGACGATCAGGCCGATGATGCAGGAGCGCACGAATGTCCGCGTGCACTCCTTGAGTTCGCGGAGTCTGGGGATGATGTTCGTCAGGACCGCGCTCACCTTGGGGGCGGTGAGGATGACCTCGACCTGGCGGAAACCCTCGGAGAGGGCGAAGAGCCCGATCAGCATCGGCACGAAGGAGAACCCGCCGGTGAGCTGCAGTCGTGCCGAAGGTGAACCGCGGGAATCCCCCCATGGGATCCAGGCCGACCATGGCGATGAGGAGTCCGAGGCAGCCCGAGATGATGCCTTTCAGCGGGGACTTGCCGGTCAGGGTGACCGTCACCGAGAGCCCGAAGACGGCCAGGGCGAAGTATTCGGGGGCGCTGAATCGGAGGGCGAAGTTGGCCAGGATCGGGGCGAAGAAGGTGAGACAGAGGGCGGTGAAGGTCCCGCCGATCCCCGAGGCGATCGTGGCCATGCCGATGGCCTTGCCGGCCATGCCCTTCTGGGCCAGGGGATACCCGTCGAACACGGTCGCCGCCGCCGCCGGCGTCCCCGGCGTCTTGATCAGGATGGAGGCGATGCCTCCGCCGTAGATCGCCCCCGTGTAGATCCCCAGCAGCATCACGATTCCCGTGAACGGATTCATGCCGAACGTGAACGGGACCAGCAGGGCGATCCCCATGGTCGCGGTGAGCCCGGGGATGGCCCCGATGATGATGCCGAAGAACGAGCCCAGGACCAGCGCCACGATGTTGTAGCCCGACAGGACCGTGGCGAAGCCGTGGAGCAGCAGGTGGAGATTGACCATGAAAGATCCCTCCAGAGAAATGCTACCGGAAGATGAGCGCGAGGCCGTGCTCGCGCAGGGTGATTCTCGATCCATCCCCGCGGCAGCGGCACGTGCAGGGCGGTGGAGAAGAGCACGAACACGACGAGCGGGACAAGGATCGCGAACAGAACCAGACGGGGCCAGCGCCGCTCGCCCAGCACCAAGGCGAAAAGCAGCATGTACAGGAACGTCGTGGCGAGGAACCCGATGCGTTCCACAACGAACAGGTAGCCGAAGGTGATCACGGCCACCCGACTGACGCGCCGGAGGTCTGCGCCCTCCAATCGGATTCTCCAGGGGGAGCGACCGGCCCGTCAGCGGCGCGGTAGAGGAGTAACAAAGCGGCAACCAGGAGGAAGGTCGCGACCCCGCGCGGAATGACGAACGGCCGGCCGAGCAGCGCCGGCACAGGCCATTTCGTCGATTCGTAGAAGACATAGAGACAGATCGGGATGACGATCAGGGCGACGATGATGTCCGCCTTCTTCATAGTCAAACTAGCCATGAGAGACTCCGACGATGCTTTGAGATGCTCGAAATTCCAGGAGGGAGGGGCGCGATCCCCTCCCTCCTGTCGCCGCTCTCGCTCGAAGGCCCTACTTCTTCAGGAGGCCGACCGAATCCAGGACGGGCCCCATGCTCTTCTCCAGGCCCGCCAGGAACTCCCCGAACTTGTCGTACTCCATGTAGGTGCGGGGGAGGGTCAGCTCATCCATCAGCTTGACGTACTCCGGATCCTCCGCGGCCTTGCGGAACCCGTCGCGCAGGACCTTCAGGATCTCAGGAGGCGTGCCCTTGGCAACGGCCAGACCGCGCCAGTCGAAGATCGGATTCTCGATCGGGTAGCCGGCCTCGGCCACGGTCGGGACGTCGGGGAAGAACGGGTTGCGCGTCGGAGTGATGGCCGCCAGGAATCCTGATCTGCTTCGTCTTGTAGAACTGGAGCATCTCGTCCATCCCGCTGGAGGCCATGGTGATGTGTCCGCCGACCAGGGCCACGCGGGTCGGGGCCGCCCCGTCGAAGGGCACGAAGGTGAGTTTCAGATTGTAAGTAGCGGCCAGAAGGGCCGCGGAAAGGTGCCAGGGCTGGCCCGGGCCCGAGTGGCCCACCGTGACCACGCCCGGATTGGCCTTGGCGTATTCCACCAGATCCTTCAACGTCTTGAACTGGGAATCCGTCTTGACCGAGAAGCCTGCCGGGCTCCGATTGAGGAGGGCGATCAGGTCGAAGTCTTTGTAGGAAAGTTCGGCAAGCCCGATCATCCGATACGTGCTGAGATTGAACGTGATCACGCCGACGGTGTAGCCATCCGGCTTGGAGGTGGCCACGGAGTTCATGCCGACGGCCCCGGTCCCGCCGACCTTGTTCACCACGTTGAGGTTGACGCCGAAATACTTTTTGCCATTCTTGGCCAACGTCCGGGCCAGCGTGTCCGTGCCGCCGCCCGCCGCCCACGGGACAACCAGGGTGATGTCTCTGTCCGGGAAGCTCGCCGCCGGCGCCGGGGAGGGGAGCACCAGGGCGATGGCAAGGACACCGACGAACAGGAAACCCAACCTTCGCATCATGACGGCCTCCTTTCGGTGTGCCGGCAGGCCGGCCCACCCCATGAACGTCTAGTACCGCTGGCGAGAAGTGAATCCCACCTCCTCTCTAATACTACACCGGTACTGCACCGGACCAATCCGCTCGTCTCGGGAGGCCAACCCCCCACGAGCCGTCTGCACCCGGCACGGGCAACGGACGAATCATTAACACGGGACGTCCGATTCCCGGCACAGCCTTGTTGGAGTTGTCTGCTAGACTGGACGACGCCGCATTTCCACCCGCGCTATCCTGCCGGGCGGGCCGCTCAGCCGGCCGGTCAAGAAGTTCCACATATGAAACTCGGTTCACATTGTGGAGTCTGTCTAAGCCGCCCCTGTGGAAATGTCAAGCCCCATTTTCGGCGGGGCCAGATGCCGCCCCACGCCTCTCTTTCCGCAGGTCGGCCCGCCCCTTCAGGTGCGGGCCAGAGGCCCGTAACAGGAAACCGCCTGGCCTGGGGCAAGCCAGGCGAGCAAAAATTGCCGGTTGACATGTTCAGCAGTGTGAGATAATGTTTTGTAAATTGTTTCAGTATATGAAACCGCAGAAAGACTCCATGGCGTCCCATCGGCCCCAGACTCACCAATCCCTCGAGCGCGGCCTCCGGGTCATCGAAGCGACCGCGGCCATTGGCGGCTCCGCCACGCTCTCCGAGATCGCTCGCAAGACCGCGTTGCCCCGCAGCACAACCCACCATCTCCTCCGTGCCCTGGTCGCATTCGGCTATCTGGTCCAGGACGGCGACGCACGGCCCTACCGGCTGGCGCCCAAGCTCTTTCGGCTGACCGGTCGCACCTGGACCAAGGAGCAGCTTGCCGAGATCTCGATGCCGTTTCTGGATGGGCTGAGTCGGCGCACCGGCGAGGGCACGAGTCTCGCCATCCTCCGCGACGGCGTGGTCACGATCGTGGCCAAGCGGGAGTCGGAGGGCCCCGTGCGCGTCGTGCAGGAGGTCGGGGCTCAGCGGCCGATCTACTGTACGGCCGTGGGCAAGGCCCTCGCCGCGTGGCTGCCCGAACGGGAGCTCGACGGGATCATCGGCCGGACCATCTTCGAGCCGATGGCGGCCAGAACCATCGCGTCCGCCGCCGCCTTCCGGCGAGAGCTTGCCCGCATCCGGGCAACTGGCTTCGCCATCGACAACGAGGAGCACATGGAGGGTATTCGTTGCATCGCCACTTCCGTCCGGGACCATTCCGGAGAGGTCTGCGCCTCGCTCTGCGTCGTGGGCCCAACCAGCCGCCTCCCCCAGCGGCGCCTGGCGGAGATCCGCAGGCCGCTTGCCGCCGTGGCGGCCGATCTCTCGGGGCGGTTGGGCTACGGCTCGCCAGACGGTGACGGGTTGGACGCGGGACGCCGGACGTCCCAGTAGCGTTGTGGCCTTTCAGTCGGACACCATACGGAGAGGAGGCTGGCCAGAAGATCAAGGCAGGCGAGGCGGCGCTCCTGGTGGACCTGCAGCGCAAAGGGATGCAGGTGGTGATCCCGGATGCCGAGTCCTTCCGGGTGAAGGCCAAGCCCGCGGTGGAGGCGCTGTTCCAGAAGGAGTGGCCGGTCACGACGTGGCAGGAGGTCCTGGCCCAGTAGCACGGCAGGGGTAGCGCGCCGCAGGCGCGGCGCAATGGCAGATACTGCTCTGATGCAGAGGAGGTGTGCCATGAAACGAAGCAAGCGATGGTTGATCGTGGTGCCGCTGGTGCTCGCCCTCTTCCTCGTCGTCTCCGCCTGCCCCGCCTCCGCCCAGGTGAAGATCCGGTTCCAGACCTGGCACTGGGGCGAGACCCCCTGGGTCAACGCCCTGAACGAGTTCGTCAAGACCTACAATCAGGCGAACCCCGGGGTGGAGGTGGTGCGGGACGACAGCCGCTACGCCGACAAGGAGTCGGTCTTCATCACCCAGTCCCAGGCCAAGGCGGCGGCGGACATCTCGCACTTCAGCTACCGCCCCATCCGGAATTTCGCCGAGCGCGGCTACCTGATGGACCTGACCCCTTACATCGAGAAGGAGGGTGGAGCCAAGTACCTGGCCCAGTGGGACCAGCAGGCGCTCGAGGTCTGCAAGTACAAGGGCAAGATCTACTGCCTGCCCGATGACCTGAACCCGATGGTCCTCATGTACAACAAGGAGCTGTTCAGGGAGGCGGGACTTGATCCCTCCAAGCCGCCGGTTACCTGGGATCAGTTCCTCGAGTACGGCAAGAAGCTCACCCGGGGCGACCACTATGGGGTCGGGATCATCGGCGCGCGACAGGAAGGCATTTTCATGCGCTTCAACCCTTGGCCCTGGGGCGCGGGCGGCGAATACGTGACGCCCGATGAGAAGCGGTCGGCCATGGACCGGCCGGAGTTCCTCGAGGGCTTCAAGTTCTACGTGGAGCTGTTCACCAAGCACAAGCTGGTGCCGCCGGGCGTGATCGAGCAGGGGGCGCAGGAGGTACGGACGCAGCTCGCCCACGGCAAGGTGGCCATGATCATCACGCTGCCGGCCGCGCCGGGGATCGTGCAGGCCATCAACCCCAAGATCAACGTCCGGGAAGTGATGGCACTGGCGCCCGTGCCGGTCGGCAAGAAGAAAGTGACCTCGACGTGGTTCAGCCTGCGCGTGATCAGCGCCTTCACCAAGAACCCCGACGCCGTGTGGAAGGTCTATAAGACGTGGCACGACCCCGAGAGTCAGATGCGGAACTTCAAGATCGCGGGCGTGCTCTCAACGAGGCTGGACATCCGGAACTCGCCGGAGGTGAAGAACGACACGTTCGCGCAGGTCTTCGCGGCCCAGACGCCGTACGTGAAGCTGGAGCCGCTCACGGCTGCCTGGCCGAAGATCGGCGACGCCACGATCACGGCCATCCAGGAAGCCCTGACCGGCGTGAAGACACCGGAGCAGGCCCTGAAGGACGCCCACGTGGCCGCCAATCAGGCGCTGGGTGCGCAGTAGCCGATGGGACCGTGTCCTGCCCGACGAGCCGGGGGAGGCCGGATCTCCCCTGGCTCGTTGCCCGTGATGGAGCCGCGGATGCCGCCCGGCAGGACCTGGCATGACCACCACCGGCTGTCAGCGGAATTGCCTTGCCAGCCTCGCCGGGCTTGGGGTAGTGTTCGCGCCGTCCGGTGCGCGCGCACCCGGACCACCTTTCCTCCATCACTCAACAGGAGGTACGCCATGTTACGCACTAGTCGAAGGTGGGTAGTGGCGTCACTGATCATCGGAGTCGCCCTCCTCCTCGCCGCCGGTCCGGCGGCGGCCCAGGTCAAGATCCGGTTCCAGACCTGGCACTGGAACGAAAAGCCGGTGTTCTATGCGCTCGAAGAATTCATGAACGAGTTCAACAAGAACAATCCGGGCATCGAGGTCGTCCGCGACGACAGCCGGTACAACGACAAGGAGACGGTCTACATCGCCCAGTCGCAGGCCAAGGCGGCCGCCGACATCGCGCACTTCCAGCACCGCGCCATCCCGCTCTTTGCGGAGCGTGGCTTCATCATGGACCTCACGCCCTTCATCGAGAGGGAGGGCGGCCAGAACTTCCTGGCCCAGTGGGATCAGCACGCCCTGGAGACCTGCAAGTACAAGGGGAAGATCTACTGCCTCAACGACTACGTGAATCCCTTGGCGCTCCTCTATAACACGCAGCACTTCAAGGAGGCCGGCCTCGACCCCAACAAGCCGCCGACGACCCCGGCCGAGCTCGTGGATTACGCCAAGAAGCTGACCCGCGCCGGCCGGTACGGCATCGGGCTCATCGGGTCCCGCCAGGAAGGCCTCTTCATGCGCTTCAATCCGTTCTTCTGGGGGGCCGGAGCAGAGTTTCTCACCCCGGACAACAAGCGCTCCGCCCTGGACACGCCCGAGGCGCTGGAAGGCTTCCGGTTCTACGTGGAGCTGTTCACCAAGCACAAGGTCGTCCCGCCGGGCGTGATCGAGCAGGGGGCGCAGGAGGTCCGGACGCAAATCGCCCACGAGAAGGTCTCCATGGAAGTGGGCGTCATCCAGGCCCCTCTGATCTATGCCGCCATCAATCCGAACATGAAAGTCAACGAAGTGATGGCTGCGGCACCGATTCCGTCAGGCAAGAAGCGCGTGAGCTCGGTCGAGTACGGCATGCGCGTCATCAGCGCCTTCACCAAGCACCCGGAGGAGGCCTGGAAGGTGTACAAGGCGTGGGTGAGCAAGGATGTCCAGTTGCGGAACTTCAAGATCTACGGCGTCATGTCCGCGCGTCTGGACGTCAAGAGCTCGCCCGAGATCGCGAACCACAAGTTCGCCAAGATCTTCGCCGCGCAGGCCCCGTATGGGAAGATCGAGCCGCTCATCCCCGAGTGGCCCAAGATCGGGGACGCCACGATCACGGCGGTCCAGGAGGGGTTCTCGGGAGTGAAGACCCCCGAGCAAGCGCTGAAGGACCTCCACATCGCCACCAACCAGGCGCTCGGCGTCAAATAGGCGCCCCCTTCCCTGTTGACTCCGAACGAGCCAGGGGGAATAATCCCCCCCTGGCTCGTTGTCTGCTCGCGGGGTTTTTGATGCGTTCAGGCCGCGCGTGGCACGACCGCCACCTCGGATACCTCTTCGTCCTCCCCGCCACCCTGATGCTCGTGACGGTGCTGGTCTTTCCCGCCTTCATCACGCTGAAGCTCTCCGTCACCCCCGAGGGTGGCAGCGGCTGGCATTTCACCCTGGTTCACTACCAGAAGGCCTTCCGAGACTCGGTGCTGTTCCAGACCTTCAAGAACACCTTTGCCTTCGTGGCGTGGAGCATGGTCGGCCACTTCGTCCTGGGCCTGGCGCTGGCCCTGGCGTTGAACCAGGCCCTGCCGGGACAGACGTTCTTCCGGCTCATCGCGCTCATTCCCTGGACGATCCCCGACGTGGTCGCCGGAATCATCTTTCGCTGGGTGTTGAACCCGATCAACGGGAGCCTCAACCCGCTCATCAAGATGGTGATCCCGAGCTTCCCGGCCGAGTTCCAGTGGTTGTCGAGCCCGACCCTGGCCTTCCCGTCCGTGATCTTCGCCAACGTCTGGCGCGGCTATCCGCTGGTCATGGTCATGCTCCTCGCAGGCCTCATGGCCATCCCGCGCGAGCTGTACGAGGCCGCCGCGGTGGACGGCGCGGGCAAGATCAGGCGATTCATCCACGTGACACTGCCCGGCCTGAGCATGATCATCCTCATCGCGCTCGCGCTGGACATGGTGTGGGAGTTCCGCCGCTTCGCGCTGGTTCTCACCATGACGGGCGGTGGACCCGGCACCCTGACCGAAGTCCTGTCCACCCTGGTCTACAAGACGTACTTCCAGTTCTTCACCTTCGAGTACGCGTCAGCCATGGCGATCCTCATGAGCGCCGTGCTGTTCGTCCTGAGCCTGCCATACATCATCCTGGTGGGGAGGGAGCGATGAAGGGCGCGGCCTGGGCGACGGCATCGGAGCGGCAGGGACGCCGCACGGACGCGGTCGTATCCTACAGCCTCCTCGTCCTGTCCGCCCTCTTCGCCCTCTTCCCCGTCGCCTGGATGCTCTCCACATCCCTCAAGACCGAGGCGGAGGCTCTCAGTCTCCCGATCCACTGGATCCCCCAACACCCGACCTTGGCGGCCTATGTCGAGATGTGGACCCTGAAGCCATTCGGGCTCTACTTCTGGAATAGCATCGTGGTCTCTGGGGTGACCGCTCTTCTTTCGACGGCGGTGGGCGCCCTGGCGGGATACGGCTTCTCCCGCTTCCAGTTCCGCGGCCGGACCAGCCTGCTGGCCTTTTTCCTTGCAACCCAGATGATCTCCGGCGTCCTGGTGATCGGCCCCTACTTCCAGCTCCTCGCCGCCGTGGAGCTGTACAACACGCTGACCGGCCTCATCATCGCCTACGTCACCATCTGCCTGCCCTTCGCCGCCTGGATGTCCAAGGGCTACTTCGACTCGATCCCGAAGGAGCTGGACGAGGCGGGCCTCGTGGACGGCGCCTCGCGCCTGCAGATCTTCCTGCGGATCATCTGCCCGATCGCCGTGCCCGGGACCGTCTCCACGCTCCTCTTCGCGTTCCTGCTGGCCTGGCAGGACCTCCTCTGGGCCCTCTGCCTCATCTCGATAGACGAGAAGCGCACGGTCACGCTCGGCGTGGCGTTCACCGTCGGCGAGTTCATCATCAAGTGGCCCATGCTCACCGCCGCCTCCCTCATCGGGAGCCTCCCCACCATCATCCTCTACCTGTTCCTGCAGCGACTCTACGTCGAAGGCCTCGCCCGCGGAGCGGTGAAAGGCTGATCTCGCAGCCTGACCGACCCCAAGCCGTCAGGGCCTCCCGCCCGAGTGGTTCGAGCCTGCGTCAGGAGCTAGGCAAAACCCGAACCTGCGTCCACGCGGGTTGCAGCGCTGCGAGGGGTGAAACCTCAAGGCGACGTAGGATACTACGTCCTCCCCCCACACGGCCCTCTCCAGAAGGCATTGACACCAATGCCCTCTCAATGTACCGTTTTTGTATCCTCCTTGGTGTACGCATGTGCCGACCGATTCTCCTTGACAGTCCGATCTTCCGTCATATAGCCTCGCAGTGATTTATTTTCGACCATAGGTGACCGCCATCCAGATATGATGGAGGTGACACTCATGCCGGACCCTGTGGATGTGTACGCCGACCAATTTCAGCTAAACACCGGACCATTTGGTTGTTCGCTTAACTTTCTTCTGACCGGTCCGACTCCGCCCGCTCCTGGCGAAGCCCCGCAAGTTCAACGCCAGGCCACAGTGCGTATGAGCCTTGAACACCTGAAAGTAATGGCCTTTATTTTACACCGGCAAGTCTCACAGATGGAGACCCAAACCCAGACAGAGATCGCGATTCCTGTCCCAGTATTGAATGCGTTACGGATTGGCCCGGAAGACTGGAATGCATTCTGGGGAAGAATGAGGGGAAATTAGAATGAATAGGACTGAAAACACTCTCGTCTCCACTCCCGCCTATCCGGAGGCTTATATATTTTCAAGTAGCTTTTCGTCCGAATATGCAGCCCCTATTCTGACAGAGGATGATCTCGCCGACATATCCAGCATATGGCCGATCCCAACTGTTCAGGTTGATACTTTCCCGCAGGGGACTCCCATTCCCGACAGTGATTTTGAACTGAAGTATGCATTAGTAGTCGAGAAACGGACTACCAGTGACGGCTTTGTGATACGATCCGGCGCCTTGGATGAAGAAGCGTTTGGTCTTACGGAAAGAGATGCCTACCTGGACTTCCTCACCTCTCTCCGAGATCGCTACAACTCTCTCAGGCGGCGGGAATCGTTCCTCTCAACTCACGATTCTTTGGTTCTAGCCAGCCTACGCGATCTTTTGGTTTCACAACAGGGATAGACAAACGAGGCGCTGTTGACTCATGGCCCTAACGGTCCGTGACGTAGAGGACTGTCTTACGAGAAAGCTTGGCGCTGAAAGCGACGATTCGGGTGATCATATCTACTATTATTTGAACCATCAGGGCGGCCAGTACACTGTCGGCAAGCTTTCGCACTCATGGAAGGGAAGTCTTAACAATACACAGGTGATGATGCTAGCTCGCAAGCTGCATCTTCAGAAGCGAGAATTTGAACGGCTTATCAGTTGTGATCTGAGCGGTGCCGATGCGGTCAACCTTTGGCAGACTCGTCGTAATTAGTTTCGGGCCTCAAGAATCGCAGCAGTCAGAATTCAGGACGGAAGGCTGCATCCGGCTCGGTCGACCCAACGATCGCATCCGCTGCTGGACCCTCCCTTCACCCTCGCATCTCATTACGAACCTCTCTTCCCGGTGCCCAGATTAGGTCCTCTTGGGAAGCCGTATAGGACTCAAACCAGTGCCCACCCCTCGCCCAGCTTCTCCGTGTTTCTGGTCCTCCTCTGGGAGCAAAGGCCCGCCAAGAACCGTATGGTGGCAGGAAGTGGCTTGTGACTGGGGGATTGCGATGCTAGAAAGGGGGGCCGGGTGACATGGGAAAGGATTCACCTCAGGCTGCGATCGGCAGGCGGTCCTCTGCGAGAGACCACGACAGTGAGCAGAGCGAGAGATTCACCCGCCTACGCGGGCGGGGGTGAGCTGCGTCCCCTCTCTCGGGAAAGGATTCAACGATGCAAACCAGGCAACTCGGCTACACCGAACTGCACTTCAGCGTCATCGGACTTGGGACCTTCCCGTTGGGCGGGAGCGAGTGGAAGTTCAGTTGGGGTCCCCAGGATGACCGGGATTCGGTCAACGCCATCGTGCGAGGGGTGGAACTCGGGGTCAACTGGATCGACACGGCCCCCGTCTATGGGTTCGGTCATTCCGAGGAAGTGGTCGGATTGGCCCTGAAGCGATGCAGTCGAAAACCGTTTGTCGCCACCAAGTGCGGGAGCCGCTGGGACGGCAACGGCAACATCTTCCGGCGGCTGCGGAAGTCCAGCGTGCGCGAGGAAGCCGAGGCCAGCCTCCGGCGCCTGGGCGTGGACGTGATCGACCTCTACCAGATGCACTGGCCCCTGCCGGAAGAGGAGATCGAAGAAGGCTGGGGGGCCATGGCCCAACTGGTCAAGGAGGGCAAAGTCCGGTACCTCGGCGTCTCGAACTTCAGCGTCGCCCAGATGGAGCGGGTGCAGGCGATCCATCCCATCGCCTCGCTGCAGCCACCGTACAGCCTGCTGCGCCGGGACATCGAATCTGAGATCCTCCCCTTCTGCGGCCGGCATCGGATCGGTGTCATCGTCTATAGCCCCCTGCAGAAAGGCCTGCTCACCGGCAAGTTCTCGGTCGAGCGGGTGAAGAACCTCCCGCCAAATGACCACCGCCGGAACGATTCCATGTTCGCGGAACCGCAACTGAGCGCGACCCTGCAGCTTGTCCAGGGCCTGGAGCGGCTGGCCAGGGAGCACCACATGACGGTGGCGGAGCTGGCCTTAAGCTGGGTGCTTCGCCGGCCGGAGCTGACCGCCGCGATCGTGGGGGCCCGCCGGCCCGGCCAGATCGAAGAAACCGCCGGCGCCGCGGACAAAGTCCTCTCATCGGAAATCGTTCAGGCTATTGAGGAGCTGCTGGACAGGCGAAAGAGGTCCCTGGCTGCAAACTGAGGATCCTCGGCGGTCAACCCATGCGAAACTCTACACACACGGGCGTCGGCACTTGCGTCACGTGCCCGGTCGGCAGGAGGGTTCCGGTTTGCTGGTCGATGCGGAAAGTCACGATCGTGTCGCTGTCCTGGTTGGCCGCGAGGAGGTACCTGCCGGTGGGATCAATTCCGAAATGGCGCGGCGTTTTCCCCCGGGTCGGCCCATGCCCGACGCAGGTGAGCGCTCCGGTGTGCTGATCGACCCGATAAATCACGATGCTGTCGTGACCCCGGTTCGACGCGTAAAGGAAGGCTCCCGATGGAGCGACCTGCACATCAGCGCAGGCGCTCTCTCCGGAGAAACCCTCGGGGAGTGTGGGGACAACCTGCAGCTCCTTGAACGTGCCGCTCCCGCCGTCATAGGAGAGGACCACCACCGAGGAGTCCAGCTCATTGATGAGATACGCAAATCTGCCGCTCGGATGGAAACCCAGGTGGCGGGGACCGGCCCCCGGTTTCACGGCGAGCCAGGGGACTTCATGCGGATCGAGCCTCCCTCGCTCCGAATCGAGCTTGTAAACCATGAGCTTGTCCAGTCCGAGATCGGGGACGAAGGCGAACCGGTTGGCCTCATCCAGCGTGACCGAGTGGGCATGGGGGCCGCTTTGGCGGAGGGGATCGATGCTCGAACCCTGATGCTGGATGAAGTGGGAGGCTTCCCCCAGGCTGCCGTCCGCGAGCACCGGCAGCACGCAGACGCTCCCACTCATGAAATTGGCCACCAAGACGCATTTGCGGTTCTTGTCGACCAGGACGTGGCAGGGGTCGGTCCCTCCGGTCAGCCTCTTGTTCAAGAACTCCAGTCTTCCCGTTCTCGGGTCCACTGCGAAGGCGCTGATGGTTCCGCTCGGCTGGCCCTCGTATGTCTTCAGTTCATTGACGGCATAGAGGAAGTGCTGCGTGGGATCGAATGCCAGGTAAGACGGATTGGCAACGCCCGTCGCCTTACCGACCGGCTCCATCGCGCCTGAGGATTGATCCATCCGGAAGACGTAAATCCCCTCGCCTTTCCCCTGGACGATCTTTCCGCTCCCGAACCGGATCGACTCGGTGTACGTCCCGACATAAACGAGCAGTTCGTTGGCCATGGCCCACCCATTCCTCTTTGCCCCACACTGCTCATCCTCGTCATTCCGGAGAAAGCCGGAATCCAGTCATACAATCGTATGATACAGATCCTGCCAATGCGGATTGCTGCTTTCGATCAATTGCAATTTCCAGAAGAGTACCATTTCTCCTGCTCGCCAGAATGTATACGGCGGGCTGCTTACTCATCGCTTCCGCCGTTTTCGCCTGGATTCCGGCTTTCGCCGGAATGACGGGAAAAGACGCCCTCTTAGGTTAGCGCCTACGCCCCCTACCCCGGGGGAGGGGAGCAAGGTGAGGGGCGGAGGCGGGGGGTTGTTGCCCTAACTGTTCGGCTCGATCACGACCTTGATGGCGTTCTCCCGCCGGTGGACGAAGTAGTCCAGCGCCGTCGCGAATTGCTCCAAGGGGAAGGTGTGCGTGATCAGATCTGCGACCTGCAACTGCTTGGTCGCGATCCAGTTGATGACCTTGCGCGAGACGTTCGGATTGGCCCGCGAGCCGAAGATGGCAATCTCGTTGTGGACGATGTACTTGAACGGCAGGGGCTCGACCACGTGATTCGGGGGCACGCCCACCAGCGCCACGCGACCCCCCTTCCGGACCATCTCCACGGCCTGCCGGAACGTCCCGGGGGCCCCCGAACACTCGATCGCCTCGTCGGCCCCCCGCCCATTCGTCGCGGCCCGCACCGCCTGCACCGGATCCCCCTGCTCGAAATTCACCAGGACGTCGGCGCCGGCGCGCCGCGCCGCCTCCAAGCGGGGGCCGCGACCGATGGCGATCACCCGGGCGGCCCCCAGCAGGCGGGCCACGCGCATGGCGATGAGCCCGATCGGCCCGGGGCCGATGACCGCCACCGTGCCTCCGGGGGTCACGCCGGACAACTCGAGACCGTGGAGGACGACCCCGGCGGTGTCCACGAGCGCCCCCTCACGGTAGGTCACCTCGGCCGGCATCCGGTTCACGCTCTTGACCGAGAATGCGCCGTACTGCGCGTAGGCGCCCGGGGTGATGAAGCCGTAATGGCGATGGCCGGCTTCCGGCCGGCCGTAGTTCTCGCAGAGCGTGTAGCGGCCTTCCAGGCAGTTGGCGCACACCCCGCAGCCCCGGTGGGCCTGCCCGGCCACCCGGTCGCCGACTTTCAGGTCGACGACCTCGGGGCCGACGGCGACGATCTCACCGGCCCATTCGTGACCCGGGATGAACGGGTACGCAGGCGGCCACGTACCCGCCAGGTCGCCGCGGAGGATCTCCGGGTCGCTCCCGCAGATCGCCACAGCGCGCACCTTGCAGAGCACCTCGCCCGCCCGGGGCGCAGGCACCGGGACGGTCTGCACGTCAAACGTGCCCGGCGACGGAAGGACCAGAGCGCGCATGGCGGTCGGGATGCCTTCAAGCATGGCGATCTCCTCTGGCAAGCGGGTTATTGCGTCGCGCCAAACGGCCGCGTAAGGACGATGCGGCCCAGCAGGTCGCCCGATTCGAGGCGCGCCGCGGCCTCCCGGATCTCTTCGAGCGGGTAGCGGAGGCCGACGACCGGCGTCACCCGGCCCTCCTGCGCCAGGCGCACCACATCGATCAGATCCTGCTTGGTGCTGCCCCGGCAGCCGATGATCTGGAGCTCGGTCTTGAACAGGGGGAGCGAGGGGACCTCAAACGTTTCGTCCAGGTATCCGACGATCAGGAGTTTGCCGCCCGGCCGGAGCGCAGCCAGCCCCTGACGCACGCTCGCCCGGTTGCCGATATTGTCCACGACGAGGTCAACACCTTCCCCCTGCGTGAAGTGGGCGACGGCGTCTTCCAATGACGCGTTCCCCGTATGGACGGGGATGGCCCCATGTTGCTCGGCCAGCCGCAGCCGCTCGGGCCGGCGGCTGGTGGCCAGGACCTCTGCGCCGGCCAGGCGGGCGATCTGCACGCCGTGGATCCCCAGGCCGCCCACGCCGAGCATCAGGACCCGTTGGCCGACGCCGACCTGTCCCTGCTGGATCAGGCTGTGGTACATGCACGCCACTGCATCGGGCAGAATCGCCGCGGCGTCGTAGGAGAGTCCGGGCGGCAGGCGCACCAGATTCGCCGCCGGCAGCGCCACGTACTCCGCATGGCCCGCCGTCGCGCTCGAAGCCGATGCGCTGCATCGCCGCGCAGCGTTGCGTCTGTCCCGTCCGGCACGGACGGCACTGACCGCAGGTGACATCGATGGCGGCCGTCACGCGATCCCCCACCTGCCAGCCGCTGACTCCCTCTCCCAGCTCCGCCACGTCGCCCGCCAGCTCATGGCCGAGGACGCGCGGCAGCTCCCCCAGGGGCTGCCGCCCCGACAGGAGGTGCAGATCGGTGCTGCACAGCCCGCTGGCCCGCACACGGACCAGCACCTCGCCCGGAGCCGGACGCGGGATCGGGCGCTCCCCCACCTCGAGGCGCCCGCCGTAGCGGGCGACCAGGACGGCGCGCATGCTCTCCCGCATGGCTACTCTTTCAACCCCGTGATCGCGATGCCCTGGATGAACGACCGCTGGAGGAAGAAGAACAGCAGGATCATGGGAAGCGTCCCGATGGCGGCGACGGCCATCAGTTGATCCCACGACGTGCCGAAGCTGCTCATGAAGAGCGAAATGCCCAGCGGCAGCGTGCGCAGGGAATCCTTCGTCACGATGATGAGCGGCCAGATGTACATGTCCCAGGCCTCCCGAAAGGTGAAGACGCCCAGGGCCGCCAGCGCGGGTTTGCAGAGCGGCATCACAACCTGCGCGTAGATCCGCAACTCGGATGCCCCGTCGATCCGTGCCGCCTCGATCAGCTCGTTCGGGATCCCCAGCAGGTACTGCCGCATCAGGAAGACGCCGAAGCCCTCCACCAGGAAGGGCACGATCAGGCCCGCGTACGTGTTGGGCCAGTCGAGCTTCTTGACGATGAGGAAGAGCGGCACCATCGTCACTTCGAGCGGCAGCATCATCGTGCTGAGGATCAGGAGGAAGAGGAAGCCGCGCCCGAAGTAGCGGAACTTGCTGAGGCTGTAGCCGGCGAGCGAGGCCAGGAGCAGATTGCCGGCGGTGATGGCCACCGACACCCCCGCCGAATTCAGGAAGTAGCGGGTGAAGTCCTGCGCCTGCCAGGCCTCGCCGTAGGCCTTCCAGTTGACCGGGTTGGGCACCCACTGCGAGGGGACCGCGAACATGTTGGTCCGTTCGTCTTGAGCGAGCAGGAGACCATCCAGTAGTAGGGCAGCAGGCCGATGAGGCCGATGAGGAGCAGGAGCGGGTAGCTGAGGAACGCCTGGCGACGATGCGGCGAGCGCGCCATCTTCAATTCTCCCCCTGCGAGAACAACCGGATCTGGAAGACCGTGAAGATCATGACGGCGACGAAGAGGAACACGCTCATGGCCGCGGCCCGTCCCATCTTGAAGAACTCGAAGGCCGTCTGGTAGATGAAGAGCGGCAGCACGCGCGTCGCGTCGGCCGGGCCGCCGCCGGTCATGATGAGCGGCACGGCGAACACCTTCATGGCGACGATCACGCTCATCACCATGACGAGCAGCGTCGTGGGCTTGAGCAGCGGCAGGCGTGATGTGCCGGAACTGCGCCCAGGGGCTGGCGCCGTCGATCTCGGCCGCCTCGTAGTACTCGTGCGGGATGGCCTGGAGGCCGGCCAGGAAGATCACCATGTAATAGGGCGTGGCCCGCCAGATGCCGATGATGATGACCGCCCACAGCGCCCACGTGCTGCTGCGCAGCCAGGGGATCGGGTCGAGCCCGAACCATCCCAGGATGGTGTTCACCACGCCGTCCTGATGGTACATGAAGGTCCAGACGACCGCATTCACCACCGCCGGCATCACCACCGGCATGAAGACCGCCGAGCGGAACAGGTTCTTGGCCCGGATCTCCCGGTTGAACAGCACCGCCAGGGCCAGCGACAGGACCCAGCACGGGGACGCACACTGAACACCACGTAGGCGATCGAGACCCGTGCCGAATGCAGGAACAGCGGATCCTGGAGGAGATCGATGAAGTTCGCGAGCCCGATGAATCGCGGCGGGCGGATCAGATCGTACTCGTGCAGGCTGATGTAGAACGCCTGCAGCATGGGGAGGAAGCGGAAGAGGACGATGATGGCCAGCGTCGGGAAGAGAATGGCATACCCGAAGAACGCCTGCTTGGTCGTCAGGCTGAGGCGGAGCCGCCCGCGGATCGCCGGTGGGCGGACGGACGTGAGGTCGTGCAAACCAGCCTCCCGGGCGCGGACGAGCCCCGCAGGAATTGCCCTGCGGGGCTCGTCGCCTGACCGTAGCTCTACTTCTTGAGAATCTTTTCGACCGCCGCCTGCGCGGCGTCCAGCGATGCCTTGGGATCGGCGCCGTCATAGACCACGCTGTCCACGGCGCGGCCGACCGCCTGTGCGATCTCGTTGACGCTACTCCGACCGGATGTACCAACTGGCCGTCGAGACGTCCTTCATGTGCACGTCGAAGAACGGGAACTTCTTGGCCACCTCGGTCTCGCTGACGCCCTTGACCGGCTGCACGAAGCCCGCCTTCGCCAGCCATTCATCCGGCTTCGCCAGCATGAACTTGACGAAGTCCCAGGCGGCGATCTTGTTCGCTTCTCGGGCTTGGTCTTGTTCACGCCCCACGCCCAGCCGTAGACGATGGTGTGCGGCTTGGCGGGATCGACCTGCGGGAATCCGACACGACGGTGAAGTCGTTCTTGATCGGCGACTTGCGTGATCTGCGAGCGTCGCCCACGGGCCGGTGACCCACATGGCGGTGAAGCCGTCGATGAAGTCCTGGTTCGGGTTGCTGGCGGTGTTCTTGGTGGTCTTGGGATCGCCGGCACTCCTTGGTCACGTCGCGCCACAGCGTGAGCGCCTTCACCGTCTCGGGGCTGTTGAGATAGGCGGTCTTGCCGTCATCGCTCAGGATCTTGCCGCCGAACTGCTCGACCAGCGGCTGGAACATCCTGCATTTCCCAGCGCGGGCTGTGATACGGGAAGTCGAAGGCCTTCTGGACCGTCCGCCTGCCCTGCACCTTCTTCAGCTTGGGGCAGAGCGCCATCAGGTCCTTCCAGGTCTTGGGCGCGTCCTTCATCGGCGTCCAGCCCCGCGGCGGCGAACAGCTTGTTGTTGAGGAAGAGGCTCATCGAGTTGCCCTGGTAGGGCAGCGTGTACACCTTGCCGTCGAACGTCCCCGAGGCCAGCCCGCCGCTGACGTAGCGGGCCATGAGCTCCTCGTAGCTCTTGACGCCGAAGACGTCGAGGTTGAGCGGGCTCCAGCACGCCCTTGCACGTAGTAGGCCCGTAGAACGAGGCATCCGCGTCCATGATGTCGGGGCCGGTGCCCGTCGCCAGCGCCACCGTCAGCTTCTGGTTCATGTCGGTGGAGGACGCCACGGTGGGGTTGATGGTGACGTTGGGCCGCACCTTCTTGTAGGCCTCGATCAGCTCCTTCACGTAAGCGGTGAACGGGCCGTACTCGTGCCACCACAGCTCCAGCGTGATCTTGTCGGTCGGGAACGCGAAGCTGGACTGCGCGGCCTGTGCCGCCCCCGCCGCCGGGCCGCCGCCCAGGAAGGCACCCACGAGGAGCGCAACCACGAGGACTCCTGCCGGCACTCTCATCTCCAATCTCCTTTGCAAAAGACGCTGCGGCCACCCACGCGCACACGCTCTCCCGAGTCGCCCCAGCCGCACCACCCACGCGGCGCGCACCGGATCCACGATCACTCCCGCTCCATCGCCTGCAAACGGGCGAGGATGTCCGGACGGAGCGGGGCGAACACATCCAGGACCTGCACGTACTCCTCAAGGCTTTCGATCGAGTGGGGGACGCGGCTGGGAATATGGGCAACCTCGCCGGGACCGAGCACGCGCTCCTCCCCTCCGATCACGAAGCGCATCCGCCCCTTCAGCACGAGGCTGAACTGTTCCGCCTCGTGCTGGTGCGGGGCGCACTTCAGATTGGGGAAGGCCTCGTGCAGGCACAGCATGGCCCGCTCGCCCAGGATGCTCTGGCGGGACATGCCGGCGGGGAGGGAAAGATTGGGCGCGAGGTCGCGGGCGACCTCGCGCCAGGCATAGAAGGGCACGGCTCACCTCTTGGGCTGCTCGGGCTCTGCGTTCATCGAGGTCAGGAGGCGACGCGCGGTCCCCTCATGGTGCGCAATCGCGTACCGCTCGGCAGCCGCGGCGTCGCCCCGCGCCAGCGCCCTCGCAATCAGGCGGTGATCCCGCGTGAGCTGGTCCAGCCGTCCCGGGATGAGCACGCTGATGTTGCGGAACCGCTGGCTGGCGGCGTACAGGTTCTCCAGCAATTCCTGGAGTCGGGGCGCCCGGGCTGCCTGCCAGATCACCCGGTGGAATTTGCGGTTCACATCCAGGACCGCCTTGAGATTGCGCGCCTTGACGGCGGCCTGCATGTCCTCCAGCAGGGCGGTCAGCCGCTGGTGGTCGGCGGCCGTGAGATTGCGGGTGGCGAGGCGAGCGGCAAGTCCGTCCAGGACGGCACGGATGTGATAGATTTCGACGATCTCGGTTTCCGACAGCTCGCTGACGACCGCGCCCCTGTGGGGCGTCATGGTGATCAGCCCCGCCACCCCGAGCCGATGGAGCGCCTCCCGGACCGGCATCCGGCTCACGCCGAGCTCCTTGGCGACCTCGTCGGCGATGAGACGCTTCCCCGCCGGGTAGCGTCCGCTGAGAACCGCATCCCGGATCGTGTCGTAGGCGATCTCTTGCATCGTGCGATAGGCGACCACCATGTGCTACCACTCCATGCCGGCCGGGGCTGATTTCTCCTGGTAAATGGATCTTGGATACAATATCCAATATTCGATCAGCCTGTCAAGGGGGAATACCTGGGAGGGATGCTTCGGGCGGCCCGAGGCTGGATCGCCTCCCGGTCCGGGTGGGACCCGGGCCTGGGGCCTCAGGGATTCGCCCACCGCCTCCCCGACGCCTGGATGAAGCGGTCGGCCTCGGTCGGCCCCCAGGTGCCGGCGGGGTAATAGGCCAGGCCGTCGCGGCCGGCAGACTCCCAGAAATGGAGGATGGGGGTGACCAGCCTCCAGGCCGTCTCCACCTCGTCCCGCCGGATGAAGAGCGTGGAATCCCCCAGCATGCAATCCAGCAACAATCGCTCGTACGCCTCTGCCGGGTCCACGCCGAACGTGTCGCGATAGGCGAAGCCGAGGCGCGCGGGCACCAGGCTGATCCGCGGGCCCGGCGGCTTCAACCCCACCCGCAGGAAGATGCCCTCCTCCGGCTGGATGCGCAGGGTCAGCCGGTTGGGCTCGAGCTCGTCGCCCGGCCGGTGGCCCGGATGCTCGGCGTGCTGGAAAAGCAGGAGCGGGGGCTCCCGGTACTGGATCGTGACCTCGGTCACCTGCTTGGACAGGGCCTTCCCGGTCCGCAGATAGAAGGGCACGCCGGCCCAGCGCCAGTTGTCGATCTCCAGCCGTAGGGCCACATAGGTCTCCGTGGCCGTCTCCTCCGCCACGCGGGCCTCGTCGGCATAGGCCGGCACGCGCTTGCCGCGGAGGCTGCCGCTCACATACTGCCCCCGCACCGTTCGCTCGGCCACCTGCGCCTCGGCGATGGGCCGCACGGCGCGGAGCACCTTGACCTTCTCGTCCCGCACCGCCTCCGCCTCGAAGGTGGCCGGCGGCTCCATCGCCACCAGCGAGAGGAGCTGCATCATGTGATTCTGCACCATGTCCCGCATGGCGCCGGCGGTATCGTAGTAGCCGCCGCGGCCCTCCACGCCCAGATCCTCGGCCACCAGGATCTGCACGTGGTCCACATAGCGGCGGTTCCAGAGCGGCTCGAAGACGCTGTTCCCGAAGCGGAACGTCAGGATGTTCTGGACGGTCTCCTTCCCGAGGTAGTGGTCGATGCGGTACACCTGCCGCTCGCGGAAGACCCGGTGAATCTCCGTGTTCAGGGCGACCGCCGTGGCCAGGTCATGCCCGAAAGGTTTCTCGACAATGACGCGGCTCCAGCCCCGGCCCGCAGCGGGGGCAGGCGCCTCGGCCCCGCCATCCCACTGCTCGCTCACCAGTCCCGCCGCGCCAAGCTGCGCCACCACCGTGCCATAGGCAGCGGGAGGAGTCGCCAGGTAGAAGAGCCGGTTCCCGCCGGTTCCCGTTTGCCGGTCCAGCTCGGCCAGCAGCGCCCGAAGCCTCTCGTATCCTGCGGGATCCTCGAAGGCCGCCGAGACGTAGGAGAGCCGCTGCGCCAGGCTCTCCCAGATCTCGGGCTTCAGCGGTCGGAGCCGCGAGTGCTCCTCCACTGCGCCCCGCATCTCGTCGCGAAAGGCGTCGTGGCCCTTGCTCCGCCGGGCGAAGCCGACGACAAAATAGTGCTCCGGGAGCAGCCCGTCGTGGGCCAGGGCGTAGAGGGCCGGCAGAAGTTTCCGCCGCGTGAGGTCCCCGGAGGCCCCGAAGATCACCAGGGTGCACGCCTCCGGCACCTGGTAGCGGGAGGGCAGAATCGTGGCCTCGGTCACGACCGGAATTGGCGGCATCGCGTACTCCTCGCTTCCTCAAGCTCCGACCCGGAGAAATTCACCACCAAGGCACCAAGACACCAAGAAGGAAGCATTCTCTGGGTCTCAGCAGGCAGGCCCAGAAAAACATTCTCAGGGCCATGGGCCTTCCCGATGCATCGTCGGTACTCGTCGTGTCATCACCTTGGTGTCTTGGTGCCTTGGTGGTGACGCAGGTCCGGATCGCGGCTAATCCATCAGCGCCCCCCCGTTGATGTCCAGGGTCGCACCGGTGATGAAGCCCGCCGCCTCGGACGCCAGGAAGGCCACGACCTCCGCCACCTCGCTCGCCTGCCCCAGTCGGCCCAGGGGGATGGAGCGGAGGATGCGCTGCCGCATCTCCTCCGACCACTGGGCGCTCATCTCCGTTTCGATGGCGTGTGGGGCCACGGCATTCACCGTGATCCCGTGGGGCGCCAGCTCGCGTGCCAGGGTCTTCGTCAGGTTCACCATGCCCGCCTTGGAGGCTCCATAGCCCGGGGCCGAGGTGATGTCCCCGCACTTGGCCGCAATGGAGGCCACGTTCACGATGCGCCCCCACCGCTGCTCGATCATCAAGGACACGGCATGCTTGCAGCAGTTGAAGGTCCCTTTGAGATTCACCGCCAGGACGTCGTCCCAGTCCTTCTCGGTGACGGTCAGGAGGCTGCCCCGCCGGATGATTCCGGCGTTGTTGACCAGAACGTGGAGGGCGCCGTGCTCGAGCCGGACGGCAGCCATGAGGCCCTCCATCTCCTTGTAGCTCGAGACATCCGCCGGGGCGCTGACGGCGCGGCCGCCCCCCGCCCGAATCTCTTCGGCGACCCGCTCGGCCGTAGCGGCGTCCGTGTCCACAACCACGACGAAATCCTGCCCGGCGGCGAGCCGTCGGGCGATGGCCTTGCCAATCCCCCGCCCTGCACCCGTCACGAGGCTCACGCGATTGGTCGGCATCCCGGTCTCCCTCCATGGCAGCCTGTATTTGAAGCCGGATATTCATTCACGGCATGGATGAGCCATCTGCCCTTCAAGCGCCCTGGGGTCGCGCCGCGCGTGAAAGCAGGCCGGTGCAGCAGGGGAGTCGCGGTCTTCGGACGAGCTGGAGGGCGAGTGGTCTTGGGCATCACGCCTGCAGGTCCCGGACAACTCTCCGGCAGGGGCCAAGGCGTCGATTGAGGCAGGGAGTCCGCATGGCCGGCGATCCCCAGACGCCTCGGAGCCGCCGAAGAGCTCGCCACCTGGTGCGCGCATTCTAGACGCCCGGCCCCCCGTGAAGCAAGGGAAACCGCAGGCGCCATCGATGGGGTCCGACGGGCCCCTTGGGTTTCCGTGCCCTCGGCGCGTTTCGTCTTGACAGTCCATCCTCGGGTGGTACTGTCTCTCGATCCCCACGGACCGCCCGAGCAGGCGGCGGGCTGAGTCAGGCTGCCGCGGCACGTGACAAGGGGGCGGTTGAGCGAGTATCCTCACGCCCGATGTTTCGGGCATGTTTCCGCTTCCGCGGTGAAGGGTCCACGCCTGGGGCACGTGGGGCGAGGCTCCAGGCACCGGAAAGGATCCCACATCAACGATGAAATTCCCGGCCGGTTTGAGCGCCCTCAACCATCGCGACTTCCGGCTGTTCGTGTCCGGACAGCTCATCTCGCTGATCGGGAGCTGGATGCAGACCGTCGGCCAGTCGTGGCTGGTCCTCCTGCTCACCAACTCCCCTTTCAAGCTGGGCCTCATCAGCGCGCTCCAGTGGCTCCCGATGCTCTGCTTCGCCTTCGTGGCGGGCGCCATCGCCGACCGGCTCCCCAAGCGCCGCCTCATCATCGGGACCCAGACCTCGCTCATGCTCCAGGCCTTCATCCTCGGGGCACTGGCAGAGACGGGGAGCGTCCAGTACTGGCATGTGGCAGTGCTGGCCACCCTCTACGGCTTGGCTACCACCCTGGACATGCCGGCACGGCAGGCCTTCATCGTGGAGATGGTAGAGGGAAAGAGCGACCTCATGAACGCCATCGCCCTGAACTCGGCGATGTTCAATGGGGCGCGCATCGTGGGCCCGGCCATCGCCGGCCTGCTCGTCGCCCGATACGGCGTGGCCCTGTCGTTCTTCCTGAATGGCGCCAGCTTCATCGCGGTGATCATCGCGCTGCTGGCCATGGAGAACGAGGGGCTCCCTCGGGTCCGGAGGGGGGCTTCGGTGCTGGGCGACATCCGGATAGGCGTGCGCTACGCTGTGAGCACACCCGTGGTCGCCCTGGTCCTGAGCCTGCTGCTCGCGGTGAGCCTCTTCGTGATCAACTACAACGTTCTGGTCCCCTTGCTGGCCAAGGACGTCCTGCAGCGGGGGGCGCAAGCCTTCGGCCTGCTGATGGCCGCCCTGGGGATCGGCGCGCTCTTCGGGGCGCTGGCCCTCGCCCTGCTCGGCACCGGCCGCATCCCGGTTGCCGTGGTGGTGACTGCAGCCATCCTCGTCTCCGGTGCAACCCTGGCCCTCTCGATCGTCCGCATCTTCTGGCTGGCCATGCTCATACTGGCCATCGTCGGCTGTGCGCAGATCGTCTTCACCGCCAGCGTCAACACGATCCTGCAGGTCACGGTCCCGGACGAGTTGCGGGGCCGCATCATGAGCCTCTACGCCCTGGTGTTCGCCGGGGTCACCCCCATCGGTTCCCTCTTCGTGGGATCAGTGGCCGAGGCCTTCGGGACGCCCATGGCCTACGCCATCGGCGGGGGATGCGGGTTGCTCGTGGTCCTGGTACTCACCATCCGCAGCGCCCGGCGGTACCCCGGCGGACTGCTGCGCCCCCAGTGGTAGCCATGGCAGCCGACGCCGGGATGCCGGCCCGCCCGCGCCAGCCCGCTCCGGCAGAGCGCTCGCCGTACTTCGTCTGCATTGTCGCCGGGTTCGTCACCTGCCTGATCACCGCCAACATCACCGCGGTGAAGCTCGTGCCCGTGCTGGGCCTGGTGATCCCCGCAGCCATCGTGATCTTCCCCCTGAGCTACATCTTCGGCGACGTGCTCACCGAGGTGTACGGCTACCGGGAGACGCGCTGGGTGATCTGGCTCGGCTTCGCGTGCAACCTCCTTGCCGTGATCGCCATCTGGCTGGGGCAGATCCTCCCCGCCGCCTCCTTTTGGGAGGGCCAGGCCGCGTACGAGCGCATCCTCGGCTACGCGCCGCGCCTGCTGGCTGCCTCGTTCCTGGCGTATCTCGCGGGCGAGTTCGCCAACGCCTACGTCCTGGCGAAGATGAAGATCGCCACCCGGGGGCGCTGGCTGTGGACGCGGACCATCGGCTCGACCGTGGTGGGCCAGGGGCTGGACTCGCTCATCTTCATCACGCTGGCCTTCGTCGGGACGATCCCCGCGCGCGACCTCCTCACGGCCATCCTGACCCAGTGGCTAGCCAAGTCCATCTACGAGGCGGCGGTGACGCCCCTGACCTACAAGCTGGTGGGTTTCCTGAAGCGCCGAGAGGCTCTGGACGTCTTCGACTACGAGACGGACTTCAACCCGCTCGTGCTGTCACGCTAGCTCGCACAAGCCCTTTAGACCGCATCCGTCTTTCAGGTACGGAGGAGTGGCCCGCGCCCTCGCGAAGCTGTGGGCACCACGGAAGGAGGAGCAGCCATGCTGAAGGAGTTCAAGGAGTTCGCCATGCGGGGGAACGTCCTCGACATGGCCATCGGGATCATCATCGGCGCCGCCTTCGGGAAGATCGTCACCTCCCTCGTCAACGACCTGTTGATGCCGCCCATCGGGCGCGTGCTCGGCAAGGTGGATTTCTCCAACCTGTTCATCAACCTGTCGGGCAAATCCTACGACACACTGGCCGCAGCCAAGGCCGCGAGTGCGCCGACGCTCAACTACGGCCTGTTCCTGAACACGGTGATCGACTTCGTCATCGTGGCCTTCGCGATCTTCCTCTTGGTCAAACAGGTGAACCGTCTGCAGCGGAAGCCGGAGGCGCCCCCGGTCGCCCCAACGACCAGGGACTGCCCCTACTGCCTGTCGAGCATCGCCCTCAAGGCCACCCGCTGCCCCCACTGCACCTCGGAACTGCGGGCCGCCTGAGGAGCTCCCTACGTGGTCGAAGTTCATCCCAGGTTCTCGATCGGGACTGGCTCGATGGAATCTGCCGGCTGAAAGCCCAGGATGCTGCCGAAGAAGTACAGCTCCGCCTCCAGGGCGCGGCGGATGTTCTCGGCCTTTCGGAAACCGTGTTGCTCTCCCTCGAAGGGAACGTAGGCCGTGGGGATCCCCCGCCTCCGCAGCCCCTCGAACATCAGCACGGCCTGATTCGGGGGGACGACCTTATCCTCCAGCCCCTGGAAGAAGATCACGGGGCGGGTCAGCCCCTCCAGGTGATGCAGGGGTGAGCGTGCCAGGTAGAGGTCGCGCCGGTCGGGGTACGGACCGATCAGGGTGTCCAGGTAGCGCGCCTCGAATTTGTGCGTGTCCTGGGCCAGGACCTCACAATCGCTCACCCCGTAATGGCTCGCCCCGGCCGTGAAGACCGTGCGAAAGGCCAGGCAAGCCAGCGTGGTGAACCCGCCGGCGCTCCCGCCCCGGATGGCAAGACGGCTCCCGTCCACCCGGCCCTGCGCCGCCAGAAACGCGGCCCCCGCACAGCAGTCATCCACGTCCACGACGCCCCATTGCCCGTAGAGCTGCTCGCGGTAGGTCCGCCCGTACCCCGTACTCCCCCCGTAGTTCACGTCCAGGACGGCGATCCCCCGGCTGGTGTAATACTGGATGTTCAGGCGCAGGGCCGTGGACGCCGCGGACGTCGGGCCCCCGTGCACCATCACGACCAGTGGCGGCTTCTCGTCTCCTGGGGCGGTGAAGAGAGGGTTTCTGGGGGGGTAGAAGAGCGCGTGAGCCCTTCGCCCACCGCTGGTCGGAAATTCGATCGGTTCTGGCTCCGAAAGATACTCCGGTTGGATCGCCAGCGTCATGGAACGGCGGAGGACTTCGCGCCGCCCGGACTCAAGGCTCAGGCGAACGACCGCGAGGGGCTCGGCGGGAGAGCCGGCGAGGAAGACGGCTTGCCGTGCGTCGCATTGGACGGAGCCAACCTCGGTGTACTCGAGCTCGAAGGGTGTCAACCGTCGCGTCTCGACATCGAGCGTGGCCAGGGACCAGGTTCCGCGACGCGTGAAGGCGCACAGGATCCGACGCGCTGAGGCAAACGCGTAGTGCTGCAGGCCGAAGGCCCAAGGCGGAGCTGCAAACTCCGCCGGGAGATCCGTCAGCGCCTCGACGCGCCCGTCTGTGAGGCGGTAGAGGTTCCACCAGTCAGTGCGATCGGAGACGAAGTGCAAGATCCCGTCGGGCGACCAGCAGGGCTGAATAGCCGACGCCTCGCGGCCGCCGGCCACATGCACGGCCTCGGCCAGCGAACCATCACCCCGCACGTTGGCGACCCACAGCTCAGCGGCATCCCACGGCATGTGGGGATGGTTCCATTCGATCCAGGCCAGGGAGGTGCCGTCGGGGCGGAGGCGGGGTGCGGCGTAGAAGTCCCTGCCGGACGCCAGGACATCGCCCGCCCCGCCACGGGTGGCATCCACGGAAACGATCGTGTTCTGCGGAGCCCCACCGGCGCGGTGGTCCTCTCGAACGCAGATGATCCGCCGCCGGTGCGGATCCCAGACGAAGTCGGCGAATCGCAGATCGGAAGGTGGCGTGAGGGGCCGTGGCTCGTCGCCCGCCGCTACCCGGTAGAGTCGTTGATCGGCGAAATTTGCGAAGGAGAGAGTCCCCTCCGCGACCAGGTACGACCCGCCTCCGTACTCGTGCACCCGCGTGCGGGCGTTGAAGCCCTGCGGAAGACGATCCTCGATGCTTCCATCGGGTTTGCGTTCAACCACCACGCATCGCCCGCCTTCAGTTGGTCGCATCTCCAGCCAGTAGATGTCCTCAGCATGAAGCTGCACCTCTCCCAGCCCCATGGCACCCGAGGCAATCTGCGCGGCGGTGATCGGCGAGGTCCACGACCCGTAGGGGCGTATCTCTGGAGTGCGCATCTGCCGCTCCTCTGGAACGGACGGGGGAAGGCCTTGGCCTTCCGCGGCCTCAGGCGTCGAGCTGCGGCTTCACCCGGGTCGCCAGAACCTCGATGGTCTCGAGGATGGCGGGGAACGTCGTGTAGGAGACCTCCAGCGCGACGTGGCTGCAGCCGAGGCGCTGGAACTCCCGCAGCTCCTCGGTCACCTGCGCCACCGATCCCTCGATGACGTGCCGGCCGCGGATCAGGTTCATGTCCACCGCCGGCCGGTGGATGCCCTCGATGAGCAGGGGGATCCGGAGCGTCCACAGGGGCGTCCCCTCCCGCCCGCCCGCCTTCCACTGCCGGCTGACCGCCTCCTGCCCCTGGTGGAACGCGGCGGGGGTCGTGCCGGAGGCGTGCCAGCCGTCGGCGAAGCGCGCCACCCGCCGGAAGGCGCCCTCGCTGCTGCCCCCCACCAGGATCGGCGGCCGCGGGTGCTGGAGCGGCATGGGAGAGGCCTTGAGGTTGTGGAGGCGGTGCCGCTTCGTCTCCACCTCGGGGTACTCGCGGGTCCAGAGCGTGCGGATCAGCTCCAGCGCCTCGTCCGAGCGGCTGCCCCGCTCCTTGACCGGGATGCCGAGGGCCGCGAACTCTCCCTCCATCCAGCCGATGGCGGCGCCCATGATGAGGCGCCCGCCCGAGAGCACGTCCACGCTCGCCAGGATCTTGGCCACCGCCAGCGGCGAGCGGTAGGGCAGGATCACGACGCTCGTCCCCAGCGCGATCCGCTCTGTGACGCCGGCCAGCCACGACAGGACCGCCAGCGGGTCCAGCATGTGCTCCCGGTAGATGATGTCCACGTCGCGAGGAACGATGATGTGGTCGGTGACCCACACCGAGTCCAGCCCCCGCGCCTCGGCCCGGCGGGCGACCTCCAGGATGCGGCCGACCTCGATGGGCCGCCCGTAGTGCGGCAGACAGATTCCCAGCTTCATGGTTTCCCTCCCTCGCGTTTTCCCGGCCCACAGCAGGTGACGTGCCCGGTTTGGACGACGCGCCCCGCTCCCGCGGCCGCCTCCGCGGCGATGGCTCCGTCCGCCGGGGCGGTCGTCCGCGGATACTCATACACGATCAACAGCAAACTTTCACCCTTAAGCGTCGCGCCTCTCCGGCCCCCCCGGGCACCCGGCAACTTTCCGCTTGACACACCTGGCCGGGATGATAGCGTCTGGGCGCCTCGGCGGCATCTCCGTCGTGGGAGAGGGGAACGGGCCATGTGGCAACTCGCGGCATCCGTGGCCGTGGCGGACGGCAATCCTCCCCGCACCGGTGCCAGTGCGCGGCCCTTCGGGAAGAGCTGAGCCCCGAAGGGCCGTGGTGTTTTCTGGACCCTCCGCCCCGTCCCCAAATCCGGATCCAACCGTGCGATCGACAATCAGGACGACTGTGGGGAGGAGGATGCGCCCCGCAGGGAGGAGGTAGGGGCTCCGATCACGAGGAGGATGGAAAGATGATCTCAAAGCTGATGGCCGTCGTGATCTCGCTGTCCGTCTCGCTTTCTGCCGCAGGGGCCTGGGCCGCGGCGCCGAAAGTTGACCCCCTCACCATCAAGTTCGCCCACGCCGGCTCCCTGACCCATCCCTACTCCGTCGGGATCCAGAAACTCACGCCGATCCTCGAGCGGAACTCGGGCGGCGCCATCAAGCTCCAGGTGTTCTGGCTGCGCCCAGCTCGGCTCCGAACGCGAGCTGGCCGAGGGGACCCGCCTCGGGACCATCGACATGACCTCCGTGGCGGCGGAAGGCGCCCTGCCCGCGTGGGTGCCGGAGCTGCAGGCCTTCGGCCTGCCCTTCCTGATCCGCGATCGCGAGCACGCCTACAAGGTGCTGGACGGGCCTGTGGGAAGGGAGCTGGAGGCCGAGCTCGAGGCCGCAGGGGTTCCACGTCCTGGGCTGGTGGGAGCTGGGCTTCCGGAACATGACGACGAAAAACAAGCCCATCCACGAGCCCGCGGATCTCAAGGGTCTCAAGATGCGGGTGCAGGAGGCCAAGGTGTGGCTGGGCCTCATGCGGGCCCTGGGGGCCATCCCGACGCCGATTCCCTTCGGCGAGTTGTACAACGCCCTCCAGCAGGGCGTGGTGGACGGGCAAGAGAATCCTATCGTGACCATCGTCTCCATGAAGTTCTACGAGGTCCAGAAGCAGGTCGGGCTGACCGAGCACACCTACACCGCGCTCCCGGTGCTGGCGGGCAAGAAGTGGTGGGACGGCTTGACGCCCGCGCAGCGGCAGGTCATTGCCGAGTCGGTGAAGGAGTCGGTGGTTGAGCAGCGCAAGACCGTGGCGTCTCAGGTGGACGAGGGCATGGCCTTCCTCAAAGGCCAGGGCGTCAACATCAGCCAGGTGGACAAGGCCAAGTTCATGGAGGCGACCAAGGACGTGCCCAACCTGATCGCCGATCAGGTCCCGCCCGACCTGGTCCGGCGGATCCGCGAGACGCGCTAGGCGCATCTCCGGCCGCGGGCGGACTGCTGGGTGTCCGCCTGCGGCGTCAGGCGCCCTTCCCCTCTCCAGTTGTCCCGTGATTCGGAGGGAGCGTGCTGGCACTCCTGGATCGGCTGCTGAAATACCTGCTGACCTTCCTCATAGGCCTGCTCACGGTGAGCGTCTTCCTGCAGGTCCTCATCCGGTTCGTCTTCAAGTACCCCCTGCCCTGGACGGAGGAGGTGTCCCGCATCGCCTTCGTCTACTCCATCTTCGTGGGGGCCGCCATCGCCGTCCGCCAGAAGGCCCACCTGAACGTGGACGTGGTCCTGGTGATCCTGCCGGCCGGGCTCGCCCGCGCCCTCAAGCTGGTGGGGGCAGTCCTGGTCGGAGTCTTCCTGGTGTACATGACGTGGCAGGGGATCGTGTTCGTGCGGGCCACCGGCGTGCAGGTGACGCCCGTGATGCAGATCCCCTTCCGCTACCTGTACCTCATCCTCCCCAGTAGCGGCGCCCTGATGCTCCTCTACCTGATCCTGGGCACGCTCGACGACCTGCGCAAGGGAGACGGGCGCTGATGGTCTGGCTGATCCCCCTCCTGTTCGTGTTCTTCCTCATCGGCATGCCGATCACCTTCAGCCTGGGGGTGGCCTCGCTCCTCGGCCTGATCATCGCCAAGGTGCCGCTCCTCCTCATCGTGCAGCGGCTCTGGACAGCGGTGGACACCTTCTCCCTGGTGGCCGTGCCCCTCTTCATCCTGGCCGGCGACCTGATGTCGCAGGGCGGCATCTCTCGCCGGCTCGTGAATTTCGCCCAGGCGCTGGTCGGGCACTTCACCTCGGGCCTGGCCATGGTGGCGGTCGTGGCCTGCATGTTCTTCGCCGCCGTGTCCGGCTCGGCCATCGCCGACGCGGCGGCCATCGGGGGCATCCTGATCCCCACCATGATCGCCAACCGGTACCACCCGGCCTTCACCGCCTCCCTGGTGGCCGCGGCCGGCACCATCGGCCCCATCATCCCGCCCAGCATCCCCATGGTTATCTACGGGGCCATGACCAATACCTCCATCGCCATGCTGTTCGCGGGCGGGTTTCTCCCCGGGGTCCTGATGGGCGCGGGGCTCATGCTCTACGCCTACTATGTGGGAAAGCAGCGGGGCTACCGGGGACGGGAGAAGCGGGCCGGCCTGGGCGAGATTGCCCGCGGCTTCGCGAACGCCCTGCTGGCCATGCTGATGCCGGTCATCATCATCGGCGGGATCGTCAGCGGTGTCTTCACCCCCACCGAATCGGGGGTGGTGGCGGTGGCCTATGCGTTCCTGCTGGGCATGTTCGTGTACCGCGAGCTGACGTGGAGCGATGTCACCCGGTTGCTCTACGAGTGCGGGCTGCTCACCGGCAAGATCCTCTTCATCCTGGGGACCGCATCCATCTTCTCGTGGCTCCTCACGGTGGAGGGCATCCCCCAGCAGGTCACCGCGGCCCTCGCCGGCCTCCAGGCCGGATGGGTCGTGATGCTCCTGCTCATCAACCTCATCCTGCTCTTCGTGGGGACCTTCATCGACACCATCAGCGCCCTGGTGATCTTCACCCCCCTCCTGCTGCCCCTGGCGATGTCGGTCGGGGTGGACCCCATCCACTTCGGCATCATCCTGGCGGTCAACCTGACCATCGGCATGATCACGCCGCCGGTCGGGGTGGTGCTCTTCGTCACCACGGCCATCGCCAAGCTGACCATCCGCGAGATGATGCGCGATCTGACGCCCATGATCGGCGTCCTGATCGTCGCCCTAGCCATCACCACCTACTGGCAGGGCCTGGTCATGTGGATCCCGAACCTGCTGAAGTGACGTAGGTGCCGAGCTGGCGGCCTCACCTCCCCGAGCCAGCCAGGATGCCCTGCACGAAGTAGCGCTGGAAGGCGAAGAAGACCGCCAGGGGCACGATCATCTGGAGGAAGGCCCCGGCCGCGATGAGGTCGATGTTGGCCCCGAATTGCCGGAGCTGATCGCGCACGAAGACCGTCAGGGGGGCCGACTCCGGGCCTGCGAAGACGAGCGCGACCAGCAGATCGTTCCAGGCCCACAGGAACTGGAAGATGACCAGCGAGGCGATCGCCGGAACCGCGAGCGGAACCACCACCCGCTGGAAGACCTGCAGCTCGCCGGCCCCCTCCAGGCGGGCCGCCTCCAGAAGCTCGAGGGGGATCTCGCCGATGAAGTTCCAGAGCAGGAAGATCGCGAAGGGCAGCCCGAAGGCCGTGTGGAACAGGACGACCCCGGAGACGGTGCCGAACAGGTGAAGCCGGCCGTACAGGCCCGCCACCGGGATCAAGGCCACCTGCAGGGGGACGACCAGCAGGCCCACGACCACCAGGAACAGCCGGTCGCGGCCGGCGAAGGGCATCCAGGCGAACGCGTAGGCGGCAAGGGTCCCGACCGCAACCACCAGGATGGTGGATCCGACCACCGCTGAAAACCACCCCCTCCCAACCTCCCCCATTTTGAAATTCAAAAATGGAGGAGGAGGAAGCCCTATCCCCGATTCCAACGGGAAATTCGAGGGAGACTCCTTCCTCCAAAATTGGTTTTTATTTTGGGGGAAGGCCGGGATGGGGGTAGTTTGGACGGTTTTGCGGGCAATCTGGCGATTAAGTTGGAACAGTTGGTTTGGAACCCGCCCTACAGGATATGGATCCGGGTCTCGGGGATGGATCACCGAAAATCTGCACCACACCCTTGACCGCCTGACTTCAAGAGGGATCCATGAAAAACATACTCCGCGAGGCAAACCGAATCAGGCTGAATGAAAACAGTTTATAATAAATAGGAATAAACGGACCTGATTTTATTCATTCACAGGATGCACCGCACCAAGATCGCAAAACCTGGGTCTCTCTATAACCTCTTTCCGTAAATTGGATCATGCCAAACCTTACTGACCGGCAACAGACTTTATTTGAATGGCTGCAAAGCCAGCACACCACGACGATCGAAGAGATTGGGGAGCGCCTTGGTATATCGGTGGCTACCGCTTATCGAGATGCGCGAGCCCTGGTGGAAGCCGGGTTGGCGAAAAAGACCAACCGGGGGATCAAGCTCTCTCCACCGGTCGAACCCATCCAGGAAAGTGGGAAGTGCGCCTTCTGCGGTGGGATGCTTAATGATCGCTCGGTCTTTTTGCTTCACCTGAAAGATGGCTCGCAGCGCAGCGCCTGTTGCGCGCACTGCGGGTTGCTGGCCCTCGATCAAATCGAGGTAACCATCGCCCTGGTCAGTGATTTCTTATATGGGCGCATGGTGAACGTGCGGCAGGCTACTTTCTTGCTGGAAAGCAAGGTCAACCTTTGCTGTGAGCCTTCTGTTTTGAGTTTTGGCAGCGCAGAGGATGCCCGCCTTTTCCAGATCGGCTTTGGGGGCACGATCGCCAACCTGGATCAGGCCACCGCTCGCTTGAAAGAGATGATGTCAATTCAGAAATAACGCATGCCTATATTTCCGCGAATGGCCGCCCTTTGGTTAAACCATGGGCGAAGAAGTAACACCCTCGAAAGCAGAACGGGTTCGCCTTGAGCGCCCTGTTGAAAGACCCGGATTTGTCGTGAGAATGAATACTCGGATGGCAAGGGGGGAAAAGAACCTGGAGAACTGGGAGTTGGGTTGGAAGAATGCCTAAGCAAAAATATTACGTGGTCTGGAAAGGCAGAAATGCCGGCATTTTTTCTTCTTGGGAAGAATGTGCCGCGCAAGTAACGGGGTTCAACGGCGCGGAATACAAATCCTTCGAGAACCGGTCCGCGGCAGAAGCAGCGTATCGGGGCACATACCAGGACTATAAAGGCAAACACATTCCCAACCTGAGTGACCAAACCCTCATCAAAATTGGCCGGCCTGTGGCCGAAAGTTATTGCGTAGACGCCTCTTGCATCGGCAATCCAGGGCTGATGGAGTACCACGGGGTTCATACCACTTCCCGGCAAGAATTATTTCATCAGGGTCCATTTGAGAATGGAACCAACAATATCGGTGAATTTCTGGCGATTGTTCACGCCCTGGCTTTGTTTAAGAAACGCGGTTTGAACTGCCCGCTATACACCGATTCTGAAACCGCGAGGCTATGGGTGAAGATCAAAAAGTGTAAAACCAAACTTCCGCAAGACGATAACAATGACCCATCTTCGAATTAATTGCCAGAGCTGTAGATTGGTTGAAAAAAAACGAGTACGATACCCAGATCCTGAAATGGGATACGGAAGCCTGGGGAGAAATCCCGGCCGATTACGGAAGAAAATAGCATAATTTCAAATGGCATGAAAAGGACGAGGATATCCTGGCGCCGGATATGCTCAACATGCCCAATGGTATGTTTCCGCAGGTCATAACGCTGACCAGCTCGCAGGATGAAATTGCCCGGGCGGCGAACGAAGTGGCGAATTTCCTCAAAGAGGGTTATCCGCGCAAGCATTTGTTACTGCTGCCTGTCAATGGGCAGGGCGCGCAGGCGCTCATTCAGGCATCAATATTCGAGGCATCCCGGAAAAATGTGTGTGCTTCCGCCAGCCAGGATTCATATATCGCCAGGTCGCGGCCTGGCAGCATAGCCTTCAAATCCCGAGATGGAATTTCTCGGCTGGCTTTTTGATAACATAGAACCAGGGCATCGACCAGGTTCTGAACCTGGTCAGTGGTTGAGGTGAATGCTGGATTGGATGGTTGTAATTCTTGTTCTTGCACTTGTTCTTTAGCAACCTCCAGCATACCTAACATCTCCCAGATTTTTCAGCCGCGATCTGGGCCAGTGTAGGCTGCACCTGCGAGCGGGGTACATCCTGGATGATCAGAACCGGTTTTGTGCCATGTTCCATATAATGGCGCGTGATGGTTCCATAAGGCCAGTAAAACTGCCCGGTATAACCGTGGGCACTCAGCAAGACCAGGTCGATATCGTCTTGGCCCGCCAGCTCCTGGATAGCCGCAGATACGCCATCGTTTTCAACCACGCAGATTTCGCATTTTACTGGCAGCCTTTCTTTCATTTCTTCGCGAATCGGAGGAGCAGCAGACGGCGGGACTGGCCGCGTCTCTTGGCATACCTTATCTCGACCTCAATATTTTTCCTATTGATCCGGAAACTTTGCGCACTATTCCGAAAACAGAGGCTGAAAAAAAACGAGCTGGTCTGCATTCAGCGCGCCGGAAGAAATGTAAGTATCGCGATTTCCAATATCTCCAATCCCTACCTCAAAGATTACCTGACGAGGATTGAAAAAGAGGAGGGCTATAAACTATCTCTCTATATTTGTTCCCCCACCGCTTTTCGAAAGACCCTCAAAAAATACCAGCATATTTCGCTGGTTGACCATCTGGAGGAACTGCGCCTTTCCCTCTCCGGGAAGGATCTTGAGGAATTTGAAGCCAAGTTAAAGGATGTTATTGATCTCAAAAAAAGAATCACGGAAATTCCGACTACCGAGGTTATAAATATCGTGATGGCAGGCGCCGTAAAAATGGAAGCCAGTGACATCCATTTTGAGCCCCAGCAGGAGGGTATCCGTCTGCGCTACCGCATAGACGGCGTTCTGCAAAACATTACTGTCCTGCCTCCGCAGATTTACCACTATATTATTTCACGCATAAAAGTTCTGGCTGGAATGAAGATTAATATCCGTGACATTTCGCAAGACGGACATTTTTCGGTGGCGATAGATAAAAGCGAAGTCGACGTGCGCGTTTCGATTCTTCCAGGAAATCTTGGTGAAAATATCGTGATGCGGCTCCTCAATCAGCAAGTCGTCGCTTTGAATTTTGAGGATTTGGGGACTGCGGGGGCTGGCCTACGATAAATTGCTCGAAGTTATGAAGCTGCGAAATGGCATGATTTTGAACACCTGCCCCTCACCGGTTCCGGAAAAACAACGAACTCTTTATGCCATTGTCAGCGCCCTCAACACCCCGGAGGTAAAAATCATCACAATCGAAGACCCCGTGAATATAAAATCAAAGGCATCTCCCAGACCCAGGTATCCCGTTCGCGCGGCTATACTTTTGCCAACGCCTTGCGTGCTATTGTCCGCCAGGATCCCGATGTGATTCTCGTCGGTGAAATCCGTGA
>CAVQPC010000064.1:0-106125 GCA_963714585.1 uncultured Methylomirabilota bacterium | reverse complement strand
TCATCCTCTGCGCATTCCTCTACGATCATCGAAAAGACATCTTTGAGTCCGGCCATTGCCTCCTCGAGAGTCTTTCCGACTGCATGACAGCCGGAGATTGCAGGAACGTAGGCAACGAAGGTGCCGTTGTCATCTGGCCGCGTCAGGACCGTGTAGCCGTCCAACTGATGCATTCTTCTTCTGCTCGACAGATGGGCCATCCGGTATTCAGTATACTTCTTCGTGAGTACCGACTGTTACCAGGAGGCGGATTCCTTTTGACGACTCGTTGCGCCGCGCGCACAAAGGCGCTGGATCTCAGCAAGAGCCGCTTCACGCCGTTATTTCTCTCATGAGTTCCGATGGGGTTACAGGCTGGCAGTGACCTTCCTGGAACTCTTGCTCCGCTTGTCGGATGTCATTCGAGAGTTCTTCACGGCGCTGTTCAATGACCCGCCGGTGCAGAACGTCCAGCAATGTCTCCTGTTCTTCCAGAGACAACTTACCAGCAGCTTCCAATACTTCTCCAAAAGGCATCACATTTTCCATGCCTGCCTGACCCCCTTTTTCCTCACACCACCATCTCGTCTCCTGCGATCCGATGAAACCCTTCTACCATAGCCATGAGGTCCTTTCAACCGCAACGCCTCCAGCCCCATCCAGAGATTGCCCGGTTGTCCGTTGTCCGTTTCTCCATTTGAAATTGGCTCTGTCCGACTAGCGCGCCAGGTGCTGCGTCGGCGAGCAGGCGTCACGCACCAGGAATCGGATGCCGTGGAACCGCGGGAAGGCTCCGGCCACCATGGGACCGGAGAGCATTAGGTCATTGTGGTCACCTTCCGGGTACTGGAACTGGTAGTAGAGGTCATATCGGACCTCGCGTCCCGTCGTCCGCAGGTCCAGCGCGAACGGGCTGTTCTGGTTGGTCATGATCTGGCTGTCTCGAGCGTCGGCGGCGGCCTCGGAGACGGTGCGGTCGTGCATGTCCACGCCGGCTAGCTCCAATTCCAGAAACCGGATGGGTGGAGCGCCCCACGGGTTGAATGCGGCCCCCTCGAGACGGAGAATGCCAGCCTCCGGCTGAGTGCAATTCCAGTAAAGCACCACAGCCGAGGTCCCAACCGTGTGCGCGTACCCTGTCGGGGGATACGGTGCCGGAGGCGGCGCGGCAAACCTGAAGGATCCGTCCGCGGCACAGGCGGAAAGGCCGAGCATGCATAGCAGCACCAGGCCGGCTCGAACACTGCTTCTTGCCTTCATCGTCCAGCCCTCCTCAGCGGCTCGGGGCCTGCTCATCCGGAGATACCATCCCGGCCGCCTTAGGATTTCGGATCGACCGCACGCAGGCGTGGACGGTCAGGGCCACCCCGCTCCCCAGCACGGCGCCGCCCAGGACATCGGAGGGGAAGTGCGCACCCAGGACCACGCGCGAGAGCCCGGCCACCAGCGCGAGCCCCACGAACAGGCCCGCACCTCGTGGGTACCAGAGGCTCAGGATCACCGCCGTCGCAAAGGCCGTGGTGGCGTGTCCCGAGGGAAACGACGCATAGGCATAGGCGGCCGGAAAACACGGGAAGTGAGCGAAAAACATGCCCGCCTGCGGCGCACTGGGTCGCGCCCGGCAGACGCCATTCTTCACCACCTGATCCAGCAAGCCGGCGCCCGCCACGACGAGCGCTCCGACGATTCCCCGGTCTCCGGAGCCTCGCATCCCCGCCCCACCACCCGAACACGGCGAACAGCAGCACGAGGCCGATATCGACCGCCCCGTACCCGAGCCACGTGGCCCGCTGCATCACGTCCAGCAGCGGGGCCCACCGCCATGCGGAGACCGCCAGCATGAGGCGATGGTCGGCGAGAATCGCTCCAGGCAGCATGAGGAGCCCGGCCAGCACCCCGATCCACAAGACGCGCTCGAGGCTCGAATTCCCTCCCGCCAGTCGCATCATAATAACACGAGGAACTCAAAATACCATCTTACCCCGCTCGGCATCGGATGCTCACCGGGTGTAGGGCTGGACCATAACAAGGCCAGGCACAACTCTATAATGCGGCGCCGATGTGCATCAGGGACGCGGACAAGCCAATCGCGCACGCCGCCTCCGGCCCATCCGGGCGACGAGCATCCTGAACCGGCTCCATGACCACGAAGCCGGGGACAGCAGGGATCTCCGACAGTGTGGCAAACCACGTGAGGGCCGGGGTGTACTCGCGCTGGATATCAATGAGCACATCGGTATCGAGGAGAAACACCGGCTATCCCTGTATCCGTCTTTCCGCTTTGCGGCGGAGCTGACGGGCGTGTGCTTGGCTATCGGTGATCTCAGGCCGCGTTCCAACGACACCCTCGCGTTGCCAGTAGGCGACCAGTTCTGCACCGGTGGTCGGCGGAGGAGCAACGAGGGACCTCGTAGAAAGGAGACGCAGGACGTACTCGGGAAGCGACAATCCCAATTGCGTAGCTTCTGTTGCCAGTTCGCTTTCCAATTCTCGTGGCAAGTCGAGCGTGACACTCATGGTCGGTTTCCTCGTCTCGACGCGTACCGCCTTCTGTTTCTCCTACCGCGAAATGGGCGGACTGCTCACGCATTCCTCAACGATCAGGGCTAACCACGGCATAAACCTACCATGCCGTCTCGCTCGCAGCAAAGGGAAAGTGCCCCATCCATTCCCGGCCCCGCCAAAAGAAACGCCCCAGGAGATGGCTCCCCTGGGGCGTTGGCCAGCGGGTGTCTAGAAGTTATAGTAGAATTGGAGGATGTACTTGCCCGTGGTGTCGTTGCCGCTGCCGCTCGGGACGAGCCAGCCCGCGAAGCCCTGGATCTTGAAGCCGGTCCACACCAGGTATTCGGCGTAGAGACCGATTTCCTGCCCGAGCGAGCTCTTGCCGGCCATGCCGCCGGTCCCCTGGGGGAGGCTGGTAGCGGATTGGGCCGTGTTATTGATGGTTTTCGTCAGCGTGAAGCCGTTGCCGTAGTAGGCAGGACCGAAACAGCCGATGGAACCCGCCACGGCCGTCGAGCAGTTCCCGTTCTTGTTGGCGAAGCCTGCGAAGAGGTAATGCACGCGGAGCAGGAGGGCCTTGACGGGGTTGTACTCGAGCGACGTGCCGATCGACCAGAGGTTGGTCATGGCAGTATCGAGCGACTTCACATCGAATCTGCCACCTTCACCGATGATCTCATATGCGCCGCCGGCCACCTGGCTCGGGCCGCTCCAGCTCGGGCCCGGGCCGCCCGGGAACGCGTCGCTCTTGTGGCCGCTGGTATTCTGCTTGTCGCCCGTCGCATACGAGCCGACGATGTTCCAGCGCACCGGACCGATCGGGATGTGGATGCCGCCCTGCAGCGCATAGCCGTGCATGTCGAGCGGCTGGCCGTCAGCCAGGCTGTACATGTTGCCAACTGGGCCACCCTTGGCGTTGCCGTAGATCGCGTCGAAGTCGTAGCTCATGAACCCGGCATCGCCCGTGAAGCCCAGGCCGATGTAGTACTGCCCCCGCACGCGATCGGCGGGACCGCCGAGGTAACCACAGGCGGTTGCATCCGTGTACGTCCCGGTCGTGTTCCCGGTGCAGTTCGCCCGGTTGTCCCCGTAGAAGCCGTACACGTACGGATTGAGCACCTTGGCGATGGCCAGATCGATCTTGCCGCCGTAGTAGTCAAGCGAGTCGTCCTTGGTGGTGCTGGAGCCTAACGCCCCCGCAGCGCCACTGGGAACCGCAGTTGTATTGCCAGATCGGGCCGCCCGGAAGAACCACAACTCGTAGCTCACCGGGGTGATCGTCCCGTAGGCCTTGACGCCGGAGAAGTCGTCGTCGACGATCATCGAGTTGGGCAGGTACCAGGGCTGCTGGCCCACCCGGACGCGCATCGGGATGCCGAATGGCAGGGCGAAGTCGATGTAGGCCCACTTGGTCTCGAGGGCCACACCGTCCGTACCCGCCGCGCCGCCGGCGCCGTTGCCGACGCGCGCACTGGAGGGAGGAACGATGTACTTCGTACCCGTGGAGCCGCCGGTCGCTGTCGCGCCCATCTCCGTGCCGTTTGCGCCGCCGCCGGCGCCCCACTCCTGGTCGCCGTACTCGAAGCGGATCGTGGCCTGGATGTTGCCGTTGTCATCGCTCACATCGAAGCGCGGCCGCACGCGGGTCTGGATGCCGCGGGGGTTCGTGCCCTGCACATCGTTGAACCCAAAATTCGTGTAGTCGTAGAACCGGACGCGATACTCGGCCCCGAACTTGAAGTCCACGGCCATGACCGGCGCGCCCATGAGAAGCACCAGTGCTCCCACAGCCGCTACCATCAAAAACTTTCTCATCAGGTTACCCTCCGTTATAAGCCCGCTGCTCACGATTCCTCTGGACCTTCTGGTACAACCTTTGAGAAAGCTTCCTCCGTTTCGCGGCTTCACATCCCCCCTTTACGGTTGAGGTTGCCCTCGCTGTCCAGCCGGGGCATGACTTGATCCACTGCCGGAACTAAGGATGAGGCCTGCCCGACCGGGCAAATGGCCGGGCCCTGCAGGTGCGTCGCCCCGGCAATCCTATTGTAAATCCTCACTGTGGCAGGAACAATCGCGCGGACCTTACCAAGCATGGGATACCATTGTCAACTATTTTTTTGCATTTTTTGCACAGGGTCGTGGGTGAATCCTGCAGGGTGTATGCCACACCGCCACTTTCCGAGAAGCACGAGAAAATCACGGCTTATCCCACCTGGCTTACACCTCTCCCGGAGCCTGCGTGGCCCCCCAACCACACGCCCTATGGCGCGAATGCCACAGCCTCCCTCCCACCCTGTACCCTGTGCCCTGCGCGCTATGCCCTGTGCCCTGTGCCCGTCCGGGTCAAGGCTGCCGGAGGTTCAGGACGATGACGAGGCTATGATTCCTGGCAAGCCCGAAGAGGCTCGTCTGGACCACCAGCCCGACGAGCTTCCGGTCCCCGCTCCCATCATCCACGAGGGCGTAATCCGCCAGATACCCGGGCAGCTCGCGCGTTTCCCACATCGCCTGCATGCCGAGGCTGTCCCAGTTCAGGCCCAGGATCTTCCCCTTGTCGTACAGCCGGGTGGAGAAGGCGTACCCGGTGGAGGGGGTGTTCTGCGGGACGATGAGCTGCTTCTTCCCGTCGCCGAAGAGATCCTGGAAGTACATCCGGCCTTGCAGGATCTGGCGGTTCGCTTCGATGCCGGCGTGCGTATCCGGTCCGGCACGATCCGGGTAATACTCCAGGACCAGCTCCGAGCCGCCGTAGCGGTCGCTGCTGCGGAAAATCTCGCTCCCGGCCGGGTCGAACACGCGGAGGTGGTCCAGCCGGTCCAGGACGAGGATGTCCGGGACGCCCTTGCCGTCCAGATCGGCCAGGGCGAAGCCGTAGATGGTGTTGAACGCCTTCGGCAGGGCCACCGGGGGCCCGGGAACATACTGCTTCCCCTGCCACGTATACTGGCGGACAGGGCCGTCGAAGGGCGCCCCGCCGCTTCCCCCCGCCTGGGCGTAGAGGCGCGGCGCGTTGCTCGCATCCGGCAGGACCCGGAAGTAGAGCGGGACCTCGTCCCAGATCTTGACGAACTTCCCGTCCCGGTATTCGAGGACATAGGAGCGCGGGCCGTCCCTGGTGGCGTTGCTGACGAAGATCTCGGCCGTGCCGTTCTGGTTGATGTCGGCCGCATCCAGCGCGACAACATTATAGGTGGTCACCCCGGGAGTGCTCCAGAGCTCCTTGAGCCCCCCCTTGCCCACCTCATAGATATACACGCCCTGGCCATCGGAGATGGCGACCTTCATGCTGCCATCCCCGGTGAAGTCTCCCACGGCCATGGCCTGCCCCTTGAACGGGAGGTCCTGAGACCGCAGCGCGATCTGATCCACCCGCGAGGACCCCCCGGTCGCCGAGCCCTCGCCTCGGCTCGAGGCGGCGCCGGGCCGCGGCGCGGCCCCCTTGACCTCCGCGCTGGCCAGGGTGATGGAGTCCCCGCGGACCGTCGAGACCACCTGGACGTCCCACTGGACCGCCTTCTCCAGCAGGCTCAGCTTGGCGAGGAGCACCGCGGCCACCCGGAGCCGCTTCCAGAGGGCGTTCAGGACGGCCGGGTCGGAGAACTGCTCGGGGTTGGTGATCTTCTCCTCCGCCAATGCCCCCCGGATCCGCTGGTCGGTCATGACCTCGAAGCGCCCCGTCTTCACCAGGGCGTTGAGGAGGTCCCGCGTGACCGAGCGCGGATTGGCCCCGGCCACATCCGTCACGTCCACATTCGGCAGGGCCAGGATGACGCGCGCGGTCGTCACCCGGACGTGGTCCCCCTGCTGGACCGCGGTGCCCTCGGCTTGCTGGATGACCTCGGCGACAGAGAAGTTCTCGTGCACCTCGAGGATGCGCAGGCGTCCCACGTCGCGGTCGAGCTTGCCCAGGACCTGGCCCGTGTAGGGGTGTTTGAAGACCTCCCCTTCGCGGTAGACCTGCATCTCCAGGCCGGGAATCGCCTTGTCCTTGGAACCCAGGTCGATGAGGATCCGCTCCTGCTCCAACCCGATGACCTGCCCGATCACCTTGGGAAACACCGAGGCGATCCGGTCGGCAATCTCGGCGGCAGCCTGCCCGTAGGCCGGCTCCTGCGCCGCGGCAGGGGCGATCCCCGCCAGGAGAAGTGTCAGCACCACCAGCGCTTCGACGCCACGCCGGATATTCCATCGATCCATTCGTCCCCTCCAACCGTTCGTGAACACAGGGAGCACGATACCCCAAAGGACGGAGAGCGGTCAATCGCTAAAACAGCCGTCAGCGGTCAGCGATCAGCTTTCAGCTTCCGGAGCAGAGAGGTGAGCATGCGCTTGACCTCGACTACAGCATCCGTCAGCAAAGCGGAATCGGCGTCCTTCAGAAAATGGAGGTCTCGGGCCAGGAGAAGAAAGTATTCCAGTTCGCTGGCAGAACCCATGGAGATCTGCAGGAAACGCCCGAGGTCAGCGTCGCTCCCCCTGCCACACCCCTCTGCGATGTTTGCGGGGATCGATGTCGAAGCGCGTCGAAGTTGGCTGGTGAGCCCGAATTGCTCTTCCCTCGGGAAGGACGCCGTGCTTCTGTAGACCCCGAGCACAAGGGCATGACTTTTTTCCCACACTTTGAGCTTGCGGAAGTTTTTCATGTCGGGCCTCCTAGGTCTTTCCTGCGTTTTAGGCTGATGGCTGATAGCTGACCGCTGATAGCTATAGCACCACCGTCTCCTGGTGTGTCCCGAAGACTGCCCGCAACGCGCTGCAGATTTCCCCGATGGTGGCATAGGCCCGGACCGACTCCAGGATGGCGGGGAGGAGGTTGCCGCTCCCGGCCGCCACGTCTCCCAGGGCTTGCAGCGCGCCCCGAAGGCGCGGGGCATCCCGGCGCTGCCGCACGGCCTCGAAGCCGCTGGCGCTGCTCCTCCGCCACCCGCGCCTCCACGACGAAGACGGGAACGGCGGTGGCGCCCCCGCCCGTGAACCCGTTGACCCCCACCACGATCTGCCGCTTCTCCTCCAGGGCCCGCTGCGCCTGATACGCCGCCTCCTGGATCTCCTGCTGCACGAACCCGATCTCGATGGCGCGGAGCATCCCACCCATCCGGTCGATCTTCTCGATGTAGGCCCGGGCCTCCGCCTCGATGCGATCGGTCAGCGCTTCGATGCAGTACGAGCCCCCCAGCGCGTCCGCCACATCCGCCACTCCGCTCTCGTGGGCCAGGATCTGCTGGGTCCGGAGGGCGATCCGCACCGCCTCTTCCGTGGGCAGGCCCAGGGCCTCGTCCCGGGAGTTCGTGTGGAGCGACTGGGCCCCGCCCAGCACCGCCGCCAGGGCCTGGATGGCCACCCGCACCACGTTGTTCTCGGGCTGCTGGGCGGTCAGGGTCGAGCCTGCCGTCTGCGCGTGGAACCGGAGCATCCAGGCCCGGGGGTCTGTGGCGCCGAACCGCTCGCGCATGATGCGCGCCCAGAGGCGCCGGGCGGCCCGGAACTTCGCCACCTCCTCCAGCAGGTTATTGTGGGCGTTGAAGAAGAAGGCGAGCTGCCGCCCGAAGCTGTCCGCGCGGAGCCCCGCCCGGAGCGCCGCCTCCACGTAGGCGATACCGTCCGCCAGCGTGAAGGCCACCTCCTGGACCGCGGTGGAGCCTGCCTCCCGGATGTGGTAGCCGCTGATGCTGATGCTGTTCCAGCGGGGGAGCTCGCGCGCGCAGAAGGCGAAGGTGTCGGTGATGAGGCGCATGGAGGGCCCGGGGGGGAAGATGTAGGTGCCGCGGGCGATATACTCCTTCAGGATGTCGTTCTGGATCGTGCCCGAGAGCTGCGCGCGGGGAATGCCCTGCTGCTCGGCCACCGCGATGTACATACACAGGAGAATGGCGGCCGTGGCGTTGATCGTCATGGAGGTGCTGACCGTGCCCAGGGGAAGGCCCTGCAGCAGCCGCTCCATGTCCGCCAGCGTGTCGATGGCCACGCCCACCTTGCCGACCTCACCCGCCGCCAGCGGAGAATCGGAGTCGTATCCCATCTGCGTCGGAAGGTCGAAGGCCACGGACACCCCGCTCTGCCCCTGCTGGAGCAGGTAGTGGAAGCGGCGGTTGGCCTCCTCCGCGGTGCCGAAGCCGGCGTACTGGCGCATGGTCCAGAGGCGCCCGCGATACATGGTCGCCTGGACGCCGCGCGTGAACGGGTACTCGCCCGGAAATCCCAGGTCCCGCAGGTAGTCCAACCCGGCGACATCCAGGGGGGTGTACACTCGCTCCAGGGGGATCCCCGAGGAGGTGCGGAAATCCGCCTGCCGTTCCGGCGCGCGTGCCAGGGTCCGGCCGAGCGTCCGCTCCTCCCAGGTGCGCTTCCCGGCGGCGATCCTCTCGAGTTCGTCCTTCGTCACACCTACCGCCCTTGCTTGCTTCCCGGCCCCCAACTCCCTCGCTCCCGCGCCACAGGACGGCTGCCTTAACAGACCGGCGCCTTCCTTACTCGTCATTCCGGCGAAAGCCGGAATCCAGTCAACTCCCCCCTGGATTCCGGCTTTCGCCGGAATGACGAAGGAGGAAACGACGCGCTATTACGTTAGCGCATTGCTCCGGTGCCCCTCTGCTCGCCCTTCCCGCTACTCAATCACCACGAGCACATCCCCCCCGTTCACCGTCTTCCCCTCCTCCGTCCGGATCTCCGCGATGGTGCCTGCCACGCGGGCCTTGAGCTCGTTCTCCATCTTCATCGCCTCGATCACCACCACGCCCTCCCCCGCCTCGACGGTCTGCCCAGGCGTCACCAGGAGCTTGACCACCTTCCCCGGCATGGGGGCGATCACCATGCGCTCGCCGGCCTTCGCTCCCGACATTGCCTGGCGAGCCTTCGCCCCGAAGGCGTCAGCGCGCTGGACCTCGACGCGGAAGGGCTGGCCATTCACCAGGACAACCGTGCCCTCGTCCAGTTGCAGGATGTCGATCTCGTAAGACCGGCCATCCAGGAGCAGGGAGTAGTGCCCCGGCCCCACCTGCAGGACATCCACCGGGAGATCCCGATCGTCCAGACGCACCGTGAAGACCCCGTCCTCCTGCTGGACCTCCACACGGCGCGTCTGCCCTCGGGAAGTGGCGATGTAGGTCATCATCTCCTCGATGCGCGGCGCAATTGAAAATGAGAAACGGACAACTGACAACCGATCAATTCAGCGGCGGAGCCGAGATGCCCGTTGTCCGTTGTCGGTTGTCCGTTTTCAATTGCGGCGCGGACCGCTTGCGGTCAGCGCCGGAGCGCGGCCTGTCGGGCGGCGAGCATCCAGGGGCTCACGGCTGGCTGGCCGGCGGAGACCACGGGCTGGGGGCGCGCCTGCTCTTGCAGGAAGGCGTGGATGGCGGCCGCCACCACGGCGATCTCCCGCTTCGACTCATCCCAAGCGTGGGGGCGGTCCGGGAAGCGGCGGTCGATGAAGGTCGTATCCACGTCCCCCCGCAGGAAGTCCGCATCGGCCATCACGCGCCGGTGGAAGGGGATCGTGGTCTTGATCCCGTGGACGCAGTACTCCGTGAGGGCCCGCCGCATGCGCTGGACGGCCTCCTCACGATCCTGACCCCAGGCAATCAGCTTGGCGATCAGGGAGTCGTAGTAGGATGGAACCTCAGAGCCCTCGTCGACTCCGCTGTCGATCCGCACCCCCGGTCCCCCCGGCCGCCGCAAGCCGGTGATCCGGCCGGGGGAGGGCGCGAAGTTCCGGAAGGGATCCTCGGCGTAGATCCGGCACTCGATGGCTGCGCCGCGCAGGACCAGATCTTCCTGGCGCAGGCGGAGCGGCTCGCCCGCCGCGATGGCGATCTGCTCCTTCACCAAGTCCAGCCCCGTCACCATCTCGGTCACGGCGTGCTCGACCTGAATCCGCGTGTTCGCCTCCAGAAAATAGAAGGCCCGGTCCCGGTCCACCAGGAACTCCATGGTGCCGGCGTTGACGTACCCGGCGGCCCGGGCGAGCCGGACCGCCGCCTCGCCCATCCGCGCCCGAAGCGATGTGTCGACGATCGGCGAGGGGGCCTCCTCGATCACCTTCTGATGCCGGCGCTGGACCGAGCACTCCCGCTCGCCCAGGTGGATCACGTTCCCGTGGCGGTCGGCCAGAATCTGGATCTCTACGTGGCGGGGGGCCTGGAGGTACTTCTCCACATAGACGGCCGAGTTCCCAAAGGCGGCTTCCGCCTCCGCGCGGGCGGCGCGGGTGGCCGCGGAAATCTCGTGCTCCTCCCGCACCAGCCGCATCCCCCGCCCGCCGCCGCCGGCCACCGCCTTGACCACCACGGGGAGGCCGAGGCGCTTCGCCGCCGCCTCGACCTGCTCGTCCGTCAGCTCCTCGGTGACCCCCGGGACGACCCCCACCCCGGCCCCCTCGGCCAGCCTCCGAGCCGCGGTCTTCCCGCCCAGAGCCCGCATGGCGCCGGGGGGCGGGCCGATGAAGGTGACGCCGGCCGCCTCGCAACGGCGGGCAAACTCCGCGTTCTCTGCCAGGAACCCGTAGCCCGGATGAATGGCCTCGGCGCCGCTCCGCTTGGCCGCCGTCAGGATGGCGTCCATGTTGAGGTAGCTCTGCGCGGAGGGCGGGGGCCCGATGCAGTAGGCCTCGTGGGCATAGCGCACGTGGAGCGAGGGGCGGTCCACCTCAGAGAAGACGGCCACCGCCATGATATCCAGCTCCCGGCACGCCCGGATGATGCGAATCGCGATCTCGCCCCGATTGGCGATCAGGATCTTCTTGAACATGGCAACTCAGCTTTCGGCCGTCAGCGGTCAGCGCTCAGCCCGGACCCATCGCGCGCTTGGCTGAAAGCTGACTGCTGATCGCTGATCGCTGCTCCTACAACGTCATCGCTGTGATCTTGTACCACAGGCTCCGTTCGAGGTAGTCCAGGTCCAGCGGCTTCACGATGTAGTCGAAGGCGCCCAGCTTCAGCGCCTGGCGGCCCGTCTCCTCCTCGTCGACCGCGGTCACGATGATCACCCCCACCTCCTGATCGATCTGGCGCACCCGTCGCAGGACCTCCAGGCCGTTCATCTTGGGCATGCGCACGTCCAGCAGGATCAGATGCGGGCGCTCGGCCTTCACCAGCCGGAGGGCATCCTCACCGTTGGAGGCCGTCAGGGTGTCGTACCCCTTGGCGGCCAGAAACTCCTTCAGCAGTTCGACCGCATCCGGCTCGTCGTCGACGATCAGGACCCTCGGCATCGCACCCTCCGGGCCAAAGAGCCAATTTCAAACTGACAACGGACAACTGACAACGGATCAACTTCTCTTATCTTATTGGCCAGTTTCCAGTTGTCAGTTTGTCATTTGAAATTCCCCTGTGAGGCCGCCGCGGCGGCGGCCTCACAGGGGAATGTTCCCGTGCTTCTTGGGGGGGTTCGTGTCCCGTTTCGCGGCCAGCGCCCGCAGCGCCCGGATGAGCCGCGGACGCGTCTCCCTGGGCTCGATGACCTCGTCCACATAGCCCCGCGCCGCGGCGATGTACGGGTTGGCGAATTTCTCCCGGAACTCCGCCACCCGGGCGGCGCGGAATGCCGGCACATCCGTGGCCTCGGCCAGCTCCCGGCGAGAGAGGATGTTGACCGCCCCCTCCGGGCCCATGACGGCGATCTCGGCCGTGGGGTAGGCGAGGTTGATGTCCGCCCGCATGTGCTTGCTCCCCATCACGCAGTAGGCGCCCCCGTAGGCCTTCCGGGTGATGACCGTGACCTTGGGGACCGTGGCCTCCCCGTACGCGTAGAGGAGCTTGGCCCCGTGCCGGATGATCCCCCCATATTCCTGGGCCGTCCCGGGGAGATAGCCGGGAACGTCCTCCAGCGTCACGATGGGGATGTTGAAGGCGTCGCAGAAGCGGACGAAGCGCGCGGCCTTGTCACAGGAGTTGATGTCCAGGCAGCCGGCCAGGACCGCGGGCTGGTTACAGACAAAGCCCGCCGACTGGCCGGACAGGCGGCCGAAGCCGACCACGATGTTGGGCGCAAAGTGCTCCTGCACCTCCAGGAATACTCCATCGTCTACCACCCGGTGGATGATCTCCTTCATGTCGTAGGGGCGGTTGGGATTGTCGGGGACGATGTGGTTCAACTCCACATCCATCCGGTCGGGGTCATCGTCGGTCGGTCGCCGCGGCGGGTCCTCCACATTGTTCTGGGGCAGGAAGCCCAGCAGCTCCCGGATCAGGCGCAGCCCGGCCTCCTCGGATTCGGCCATGAAGTGGGCCACGCCGCTCCTGGCGTTGTGGGTCATGGCCCCGCCCAGCTCCTCCTGGGTCACCTCTTCGTGGGTGACGGTCCGGATCACCTCCGGGCCCGTCACGAACATGTGGCTGGTGTCCCGGATCATCAGCGTGAAATCCGTCAGGGCCGGCGAGTAGACAGCGCCGCCGGCGCACGGGCCCATGATGGCCGAGATCTGGGGCACGACCCCCGAGGCCAGGACGTTCCTGAGGAAGATGTCGGCATAGGCCGCCAGCGAGACCACACCCTCCTGGATCCGGGCGCCCCCCGAGTCCTTGAGGCCGATGAGCGGCGCGCCCATCTTCACCGCGGCCTCCATGACCTTGCAGATCTTGGCGGCGCAGGTTTCCGACAGGGATCCCCCGAAAATCGTGAAGTCCTCGGCGAAGACATAGACGAGCCGGCCGTCGATCCGCCCGAAGCCGGTGACGACGCCGTCTCCGGGGATCAGTTGTCGGTCCATCCCGAAGTCGCGGCAGCGGTGCGTCACCAGCATGTCTTGCTCGGCGAAGGAGCCCTTGTCCAGCAGGAACTCCAGCCGCTCCCGGGCAGTGAACTTCCCGCCCTTGTGTTGGCGCTCGACCCGTTCAGGGCCGCCGGCCTCCAGGGCGCGCTGGCGCCGGCGGCGCAGATCTTCGATGCGGTCCTCGATGCCCATCCGTCAGGCCCCCACGGTCCAAGTCGAAAGAAATGAACTTTCTTCTACCAGTCCCCCTCCAAAAAAGCAATGGAAAAGCCCGCTTGACGCCAATGGTACCCTGTGGTACACGTCCCCCGTTACGCCCTTGTCTGTGGCACGTTGCCTTTTTTCGAGCAGCAAGGTCCGACGGGAAATTCGTGCATCTGCAGGGGACGAAGTTCGAACGCCCTCGTGATCACTCCATGCGGAAAGCTGGCGCGAGTCCACTCAGCCGCAGGCGGTCGCGCGCAAGGTGGGGTCGGCTTGACCGCAGGCGTGCGGGGAGATAGACGATGCCCCAGCGGCCGATGACGCCTGCGGAATCCTCTCAGGTCATCATTCCTCCCGGCCTCGCCGCTACGCTGCCGATAGATGCTGCCCGCACGCGAATCCTGGTGGTGGACGACGATGAAATCGTCCGCCAGATCCTGGAGGATCAGTTGGAGGACGAGGGGTACCAGGTCCGCACCGCGGGGGACGGGGAAGAGGCATTGACCAAGGTGGCTGAGGAGCCGCCGGACCTGATCCTGCTGGATGTCATCATGCCCAGGATCGACGGCTACGAGGTTTGCCGGCAACTGAAGTCCGATCCGCGGACGATCCTGATCCCGGTCGTCATGGTCACCTCGCTCCAGGCCACGCAGGAGCGGATCAAGGGCATCGAGGCGGGCGCTGACGAGTTCTTGAGCAAGCCGTGCAACCCGCAGGAGCTCATGACCCGCGTGCGCTCGCTCCTGAAGCTCAAGCGACACACGGATGAACTGGAGAACGCCGAGACTGTCCTCTTCAGCCTCGCCCTCAGCGTCGAGGCCAAGGATCCCTACACCAACGGCCACTGCGACCGGCTGGCCCGGTACAGCGTGGCTCTGGGGAAGAGGCTGGACCTCTCTCCCGAGTACCTGAAGGCCCTCCACCGCGGGGGCATCCTCCACGACGTGGGCAAGATCGGCGTGCCGGACGCCATCCTGCTGAAGCCGGGCCCTCTCACGGAAGCGGAACGCCAGGTGATCCAGACCCACCCGGTCATCGGGGAGCGGATCTGCGCCCCCTTGAAGTCGTTGCGCCTCGTGCTGCCCATCATCCGGCACCACCACGAGCGGCTGGACGGCAGCGGCTACCCCGATGGCCTGAAAGGCGATGAGATCCCGCTCGCGGCCCGCGTCCTCCAGACGGTGGACCTGTACGATGCCTTCACGACCCAGCGGCCCTACAAGCCGGCCTACTCCTCCGACCAGGCTTTCGCCATCATGCGGGAGGAGGCCGCTCGCGGCTGGTGGGATCTGCGCCTGATCGACCTGCTCGGCAGCCTCATCAAGCCGAATTGGCTGATGGAATGACGCCGCCAATCGGACCGGCCCTCCCACCATGACCCCACCTCCGCCGGATGTCGATTCACACCTTCCCGACCCCGGACAATTTCCGCCACCGCTCGCGCCGGTGCCGGGCCAGGCCGCCCAGGCCCGGCCGGAGCGTGCCGAGCCCGACGCGACGGGAGGCGCCGATCCAGACCCGGCCGCCAGGCGCATCTTGATCGTGGATGATCTCGCCGAGAATCGGGACCTCCTGCAGGAGTGCCTGCGGGAATACGGCTATCAGACCCTCTCCGCCGGCAACGGCCAGGAGGCCTTGGAGGCGGTGGCGGCCGGTGCCCCCGATCTCATCCTCCTGGATGTCCTGATGCCCAAGGTGGACGGGTACGAGGTCTGCCGCCGCCTCAAAGCCCGCGAAGAAACCGCGTTTATCCCCATCGTGATGCTGACGGCCCTCCAGGACCTGAAGGATCGCATCCGCGGCATCGAGGCCGGCGCCGACGATTTTCTGAGCAAGCCCTTCAACGTGCTCGAACTGCTGACCCGGGTCCGATCCCTCCTCCGGGTGAAGGCCCTGCATGATCAGGTGGCCTCCTCCAACCGCCGCCTGGAGGAAACGGTGGCCGAGCGGACGGCCGCGCTGCAGGCGGCCCTCCGCGATCTCCAAGAGATGGACCGGCTCAAGTCCGAGTTCCTCACCAACATCTCCCACGAACTGCGAACGCCCCTCACCCCCATCAAGGGGTACTTGCCCGCCATCCTGCGGGAAGAGATGGGGGCCCTCTCCCCCGGGCAGCGTCAGGCTCTTGAGACCGTGTCGCGGAGCGTGGATCGCCTCCACCGGCTCATCGACAATCTGCTGACCTTCATGCAGTGGGAGGGCGGGCAACTCGACCTTCAGATGGAGCCTGTGGCCCCGCAGGTCGTGTGCGAGCCGGCGCTGGCCCAGGTGACCCCCGCCGCCACGGAGAAGGGGGTGGAGCTGCGGGCCGATTTCCCTCCGGACGTCCCGCCCGTCTGGGCAGATGCGACGGCCTTGGGCGAGGCCCTCGGCCACCTCCTGGAAAACGCCGTGAAGTTCACGCCGCCGCGCGGTCAGGTCGTCGTGACCGCGCGGCGAGTGCAAGGCCAGCCCCGCAATCAGGCAACCTGGCAACTTGGAGTTGGCCCCGCTTGCCAGGTCGCCCAGTCACCCGATTGCCGCCCGGACAGCGATCTCGTTGAGATCGCTGTCCGGGATACAGGCATCGGGATCCACCCCAGCGCTCTGCCGAAGATCTTCGATCGGTTCTATCAAGCGGATTCTTCGACCACCCGGCGGCACGGAGGAACGGGCCTGGGCCTCGCGATCGTCAGACGCATCCTGGATGCCCACGGCGCCTCCATCGCGGTGGAGAGCCAACTCGAGAGGGGGACCACGTTCACCATCCGCCTGCGCGCCGCTTCCTGAGCAGGGGCACGCCAACTTCGGTGGGCCCTTCGGCACGCTCAGGGTCCCGAGCGAAGTCGGCGGGCTCAGCCGAGCCGCGGCGCTGCCCGCTACTGCGCCGCCGCCGGGATCGGCTGGAAGGTGTGCGTGCTGGTGAGCTTGTCGCCTGTGAACCAGTAGCTGATCCCGTAGGCGTAGTACCACCATACCTCCGAGTCGGGGCCGCCGGTCCCCGAGGGTTCCCGCCGATCGGGCAGGCCGTTCTTTCGAAGAATCTTCCCTCGATCCGAATTCGCCCCGTAGAAGGCGATCTGGCGCTCGACCTCGGGCCATGTGGCGGTGTATTGCAGGACCTGATTGACGGTCATCGTCCGGTCCCGCTTCAAGAGTTTTGTGATGTCGAGGGGTTCGGGCCGCTTGTACTTGACCCCATCGAAGCCTGCCTTGTCGGAGAAGAAGAGGTAGAAATTATTCCCCAACGTGGCTGGAATGAATTCCAGGCGGTAGTGGCCCTGCGCATCCGTGGTCGTCCGCGTCTCCTGCCGGCCGCGCTCCTCATACTCCATGCGGGTAGTCGCCAGATCGAGCGAGCGAGCGACGACCACGACCGGACTGTTGGCCACGGGCTGGCCGGACTCATCCGTGACCGTCCCCGTCACGACCCGTGCGTCCCGGATCTCGACCGTCGCGCAGCCGGCCAGCGCCACGAGGAGAACCAGCACGAGTCCCAGCGGCGCCATTCCCTTCCCTGCACGCTTCATCTCGTCTCCTTCCGTGCCTGTGGGGCGCACGGTACGGGCGGGTCCATCGCCAGGCCACGCATTCGCTCCTCGTCCTCCCGCCACTCGCCGCCCTCTGCTGGGCGGGAATCTCCCGCGCCGGCGTCCCCGTGGACTGGCGGGTCGGTGCGGGCTGGCTGGCAGCCCTCCTCTCCCACCTGGTGTTGGACATCCTGCTGGGACATTTTCACTGATCGCAGTCCGCGGCTGTAAGCTCTGCACCGCTTTTCCGTTGACAACTCGTGGCAGAAAACGGTACAAATTCGCCGGGCCGAAGTGGCGGAACTGGTAGACGCGCACGTTTGAGGGGCGTGTGGGGCAACCCGTGGGGGTTCGAGTCCCCCCTTCGGCACCATCTCCCTCCCGACATCCATTCGTCTGATCTCCACGCAGCGCATTGACGTCTCGCTCGTTGGATCGATTTTCGCACCCGATTCACTGGAACCCTCATCACGCCCACGGGCTTGACACCGGCGGGTGAGGGTTGGACGGGTGGCCGGCCGACATGCCACCGACACCATATCGCGGCTTGGGGCTCAGGCATCGTTCCCGCTATTGCGTCGGTCCGCCGAGCGGGCCCCGATCCGCTCGGCCAGCAGGTAGGCCCCGACTGCGGGCGAGAAGAGCACGACTTCCGTGATGAAGTTGGGAGTGTTGCCCGGGTTGAACCAGGCGAGCGCGCCGGCGAGGCCCTCCCACAGGCTGCCCGACGCCGAGATCTTGCCGATCAGGGCGATGACGTTGACCAGAATCGCAATGGCGAGCCATATCTTGCTGAACCGATAGAAGAATGTTTCCATGACGCTCTTCCGGCCACCCGAGCCCCGTCGACGAATTGCCCAGAAATCATACCACACCGACCGGCGATCCCTCGCAAGGAACCGTGCAGCCTTTCTTACGCGAAGAGTTCCGTCTCCCGTGTGCCTCAAATTTTCTTGACGGCGACCGGGTGATCTTCGTAGGCTTCGGCGCCGTCGGACTTCTCCCCCGTTGAGATTGACCCGGGATTCACCCCGGAACCTGGAAGGAGGACATCCGTGCACATCAAACTGTTCGACAAGCCGGTCGCAGATCTCCCCCAACTGGAAGCCGAGATCAACCACTGGCTGGCGGCGAACCCGAAGCTGGTCGCGATTCAGCGGGACATCCACGTGTACCATAGCCACGCCGCAGGGGAGGAGCGTACGCTGGTGGCGCTCTGGCACGAACCCAAGAGCAGTCTCTAGCCCGAGGGATCGCAGCAATGAAAAACCGACACTGGACAACCGTTCGATGACCGGGAGTCCAGTGTCGGTCGTTCTCCGCCAGTTGCCGCTATTGCCGTAACCGCGGATCCAGCGCGTCCCGCAGGCCCTCGCCCAGCAGGTTGTATGCCAGGACGGTCACCAGGATGGCCATGCCGGGGAACACGGAGAGCCACCAGGCGATCTCGATGTTTGCCTTCCCCTCGATGAGGATGTTCCCCCAGCTCGGCGTCGGCGGCTGGACGCCGAGCCCCAGGAAGGAGAGGCCCGACTCGGCCAGGATAGCCCCCGCCACGCCCAGTGTGGCGGAGACGAGGATGGGGACCAGGGCGTTGGGGAGGATGTGCCGGAACATGATCCGGCGATCGCGCGCCCCCAGGGCGCTGGCGCTCAGGACGAACTCGCGCTCTTTCAGGCTCAGGATCTCGCTCCGGACGAGTCGGGCGAGCCCCATCCACCCCGTGAAGCCGATGACCGCCATGATCACGAAGATGCTGGGGCGCAGGAAGGCGATCAGGGTGAGGAGCAGGAAGAATCGGGGAAAGTTGAGCATGAGGTCCACGAAGCGCATGAGCAACTCGTCCGTCCGCCCCCCGTAGTAGGCCGCCAGCGTGCCGATCAGCGTCCCGATGCTCACGGCGATCCCCACCGAGACGAAGCCCACGGACATGGAGATGCGCGCCCCGTAGAGCATGCGGCTGAGGACGTCGCGCCCGAGATCGTCCGTCCCGAGCCAGTGGGCTGGGCTGGGGGGCAACAGGATCTGCTTCACGTCATAGGCCGCGGGATCGTAGGGGGTCAAGTAGGACGCGAAGAGCGCCGCCAGGCCAAGGAGGACGACGACCACCCCCCCGCCGATGGCCAAGTGGTTCCGCCGAAGCTGTCGCCAGAAGATGCTCTGCCGGAAGGCCTGCAGGCTGGCGAGCAGGCCGCCCGGGGCGGCTGATCCCGCAGGCTTCTGTCCCGCCCACTCCGTTGCAGGACCGCGCCCCGTCGCCATTTATCCCGCCCCGCCCCCGGACACCCGGATCCTCGGGTCCACGATGCTGTAGAAGATGTCGGCCAGGATGTTGCCCAAGAGCGACAGGCTGGCCCCGATCACCACCAGCGCCATGATCACCGGCTCGTCGCGCGAGTAGGCGCTCTGGACGAAGAGCTGTCCCATTCCGGGGATGCCGAACACCGTCTCGATAATCACGCTCCCTCCGAGCAGGCCAGGCACCATCAGGCCCATGAGGGTGACCACCGGGATGATGGCGTTGCGCACCCCGTGCTTGTAGATCACGATCCGCTCCGAGAGGCCCTTGGCTCGGGCCGTGCGCATGTAATCCTGCCGGGTGACCTCCAGCAGGGTCCCCCGCATGAGCCGCGACAGGAACGCCAGCCCCCCAAAGGAGGCCACCAGTACCGGCAGGATCAGGTGGGAGAGGATGTCCCACACCTGCGACCAGAACGGCAGGTACTCGAAGTTGAGCGAGCGGAGGCCCGACATGGGCAGCCAGCCGAGCTGCACACCGAATAGGATCATGAGGAGGAGCGCGAACCAGAAGTCCGGCGTGGCGAAGCCCACGAACACGAACAGGGTCATGAGCTTGTCGAAGAAGGAGTACTGCCGCGTCGCCGACAGGATCCCCAAGGGGACAGCGACGGCGAGGGTGATGATCAACTCCAGGACGTTCAGCCCCAGGGTGATGGGAATCCGCTCCTTGATCTTGTCAATGACGAGCCGCCCGTCGGGCATGTAGGACCGCCCGAAGTCCAGCCGCACGGCGCGGTACAGCCAGATCCCGAACTGCTCGTAGACGGGCTTGTCCAGGCCGTACAGCTTGCGCAGGGTCTCCCGCTGGACCTCCGATTGGCGCACCTGGAGGTCCTGCTGGATCACGGTGGGCTCCCCAGGCGCCAGCTTCAGCATCAGGAAGGACAGGACGAGGATCCCGAGGAAGAGCGGGATGGAGATCAGCACGCGCCGGATGGCATAGGCCAGCACGAAAGTGTCCTCAGCGGGTGTAGCGTTGCAGGTTCTTCGGGACGTACCACTTGATGAAGTTGTAGCTGATGCCGGCGGCCGCCGGCTCGATCCCCCGCACGCGGGAGGAGACCACGGGCAGAGCATCCGGGACGTAGAGGAAGACGACGGGCTGCTCCTCCGCCATGGTGTCCTGGAATTTCCAGTAGATGGCCTTGCGCTTGGCCTCGTCGAAGGTGCGCCGGCCCGCCTCCAGCAGGGCGTCCACCTCCGGGTTCTTGTACGAGATGTGGTTCAGTTGGTCCGGCCCGGTCTGGGTGGAGGCCCAGATATCGTACTGGTCCGGGTCCAGCCCCAGCCCCCACCCCAGGATGATCGCCTCGTACTGCCGCTTGCGGATGAAGGTGTTGATGAAGGCCGCCCAGTCCACCACCTGGAGCTTCACGTCGATCCCGATGGCGCGGAGCCGCCGCTGGATGATCTCCCCCGTCTGCTGGCGCACCGAGTTTCCCTGGTTGGTCATGATGGTGAAGCCGAGGGGCTTGCCGTCCTTCAGCAGGATGCCGTTGCTGTTCTTCTCCCGCCACCCCAGCTCCGCCAGCAGGGCCGTGGCGCGCGCAGGATCGAAGGGGTAGGTCTTCACCTCGGGCTTGTACCACCATGTCCCCGGCTTGTAGGGACCCTGCGCCGCCTGCCCCAGGCCCAGGAGCACGCCGTCGATGATCTCCTGTTTATTGATGGCGTAGGCCATGGCTTGGCGGAGCCGCTTGTCCTGGAAGCGCGGGTCCAGCAGGTTGAAGCCGAGATACGTGAAGGCGTTGGCCAGGTACCGGTACCTGTTGAAGACTTTATGGAACGCGGGGTAGTCGGTCTGCCGCCGGTACTGGATCGGAGTGAGCCCCGCCATGTCGATGTTCTGGGCCTTCAATTCCAGGAAGATCGTGGACTGGTCCGGGATGATCCGGTACACGACCCGGTTGATGGAGGGGCGTCCCTCCCAGTAGTTCGGGTAGGATTCCAGGACGATCTTCTCTCCCGGATCCCACTCGCGGAAGAGGTAGGGCCCGCTGCCGATCGGGTGCCGGTTCTGTTCCGTGGTCCGAAGATCCACGCCCGCCTTCCAGGGGCCCTCCAGGATGTGGCTAGGGAGGATCCAGATCCCCCAGGAGAGCAGGCCCGGCGCATACGGCTTCTCGTAGGTGACCTTGTAGGTGTAGGGGTCGACGACCTCGGCCTGGCGGATCTGCCGGAACGACTCGCCGTAGGCAGTCGGGGTCTTGGGGTCCACCATGTACCGGCAGGTGAAGTCCACGTCCTTGGCCGTGACCTCCTGCCCGTCCTGCCATTTCACCCCCCGGCGGAGACGGAAGGTGATGGTGAGCTGGTCGGGGGAGATCGTCCAGCCCTCGGCCAACTCCCCCTCGATCCGCAGGTTCTTGTCGGTGCGGACCAGGTTGGAGTAGATGAAGCCCCCCACCTCCTGGGAGGCGGAGTCGCTCGTGATGTTGGGGATCAGGCCGCTGATGTCCCCGATGGAGGCCTCGACCAGCGTGTCCCCGTAGGCTGGTCCCCCCTCGGGAGTCGGAGACCCCGCGGCCTCTTCCGAGCGACTGCAGGCCGCCAGAGGGAGGACGGCAGCCAGGGGCAGGCCCGCGAGCAGGCCGAGGCCGCGCAGGAATCGTCGGCGAGGGAGGAGCGTTCCGGTCACTACTTTGTCGGGGCGGCCGGGGCGGGGGCGGCCGGGGCGGCTTGGCCCGGCACCGGGGCGGACGCCGGGCTCTGCGCCGGAGCGGACTGCACTGGCCGCGGGCTCTCCGTGCCGATCACCGAGTAGTGCCCGCGGTGCGAGGCGAGGAAGGTCAGCCCAAGCGAGGTCAGCATGAAAATCACGGCACAGGCGGATGTGAGCTTGCTCAGAAACGTCGACGCCCCCCGGCCGCCGAAGACGGTCTGGCTGGACCCGCCGCCGAAGGCGGCCCCGATGTCCGCGCCCTTGCCGCTCTGGAGCAGGACGACGAGAATCAGGACGCTCGCAACGAGCAGGTGAAACAGTTCGAGCAGAAGGTACATGACAACGTCTCCTTACAAGGCCGGCGCGGACTCCGCCGCCCCGGCGCTATTTATTATACTGTACGATCTTGGCAAAGGAGGCCGCATCCAGGCTTGCGCCCCCGACCAGGCCGCCGTCCACGTCGGGCTGACCCATCAGCGTCGCGATGTTGTCCGGCTTCACGCTCCCCCCGTACAGGATCCGGATGCGGCCGGCCACCTCCTGGCCGGCCAGTCGGCCCACCAGAGTCCGCACGAAGGCATGGGTCTCCTGCGCCTGGTCCGGAGTCGCCGTCCGCCCCGTTCCAATGGCCCACACCGGCTCGTAGGCGATGACCAGGTACGCCGAGCCCAGGTGTCGGCTCAAGCCCTCCCGCACCTGGCGTTCCAGCACCGAGAGAGTCTTCCCCGCTTCTCGCTGCTCCAGCGTCTCGCCGATACAGCCGATGCAGGTGAGGCCATGGCCCAGCACGGCCCCCACCTTCTTGTCCACGGTGGCATCGGTCTCGCCGAAAAACTGACGCCGCTCGGAGTGTCCGACGATGACGTGGCTCACCCCCAGCTCCACCAGCATGGGCACGGCCACCTCTCCCGTGAAGGCCCCCTCTTTTTCCCAGTGGCAGTCCTGCGCCCCGATGGCGAGGTTTGTCCCCTTGACGGCCTCCACCGCCGTCGCCAAGGCCGTGAACGACGGACAGACCACGATCTCCACGCCCGCCACGCCCGCGACCTGCTCGCGCAGGCTGCGGATGGTCTCGCCGGCCTGGCGGGCCGTCTTGTACATCTTCCAGTTCCCCGCGATCACCGGAATGCGCATGATCACTCCTGTCCAGGAATGGATTCGTGAATCAGTGGAATGGTGGATTGGGGAAGGATCCCGACCAGGTCACCCCCCAACCCAGCCATCCACCGCTTCACCAATCCACCCCTTCACGGCTTTTCCGAGAGCGCCGCGACCCCAGGCAGCTCGATTCCCTCAAGGAATTCGAGCGAAGCGCCGCCGCCCGTGGAGATGTGGGTGATTTTGTCCGCCACGCCCGCCTGTGTCACCGCCGCCACCGAGTCTCCGCCACCCACCACGGAGACCGCGCCCGACGCCGCGACGGCCCGGGCCACCGCGAAGGTCCCCTCCCGGAAGGGGAGCAACTCGAAGACACCCATGGGGCCGTTCCAGACGATGGTCTTGGCGCCCCCAATGACTTTGGCGAACGCCTCCCGCGCCTTGGGGCCGATGTCCAGGCCCATCCAGCCCGCGGGAATGGCGGTGCTGTCCGCAAGGCGGGTGGGCGCCGTAGGCTCCGGCTTCTCCGCGATGACGTGATCCATGGGGAGCAGAAATGTCACCCCTCGCCCCCGCGCCTGGTTCAGGATGGCCTGGGCCACCTCCAGTTTGTCGGCTTCCAGGAGCGACGCGCCCACCCCCATCCCCTGCGCCTTGAGGAAGGTGTACGCCATGCCCCCTCCCACCAGGAAGGCGTCCGCCTTCGTCACGAGGTTCTTGAGGACCGCGATCTTGTCCGACACCTTAGCCCCGCCGAGGATCGCCACGAAGGGGTGCGCGGGCTCCCGGAGGACGCGCCCCAGATACTCCAGCTCCTTCGCCATCAGGAGCCCGGCAGCCGAGACGGGGGCGAACTTCGTCACCCCCACAGTGGAGGCGTGGGCGCGGTGCGCGGCGCCGAAGGCATCGTTCACGAAGATGTCGCAGAGCGCCGCCAGGGCGCGGCTCATGGCCTCATCATTCTTCTCGTCCCCGGCGTGGAACCGGCAGTTCTCCAATAACAGCACTTCGCCCGGTGCTATGGCCGCCACGGCCTGCTCTACGGATTCGCCCAGGCAGTCGGGAGCCATCCCGACCGGCTTACCCAAGAGCCGAGACAGGCGGCGGGCGACCGGGGCCAGGCTCAGGCTGGGGGCCACCTTCCCTTTCGGGCGACCCAAGTGGGAGATCAGGATCACCTTCGCCCCCCGCTCCATGGCGTACCGGATCGTGGGCAGGGCGGCGCGGATGCGGGTGTCGTCGGTCACCTCCTGCGTTTCGCTCAACGGGACGTTGAAGTCCACCCGTACGAGGAGCCGCTTCCCCCGGAGGTCGAGATCGGTGATAGAGAGCTTGGCCATGGCCACCTCTGCTCCGCTTGGAGCCACCCCCACGTGCCTCAACTGCCCGCGACCAGACGATCCCGTCCGCCGGAGGCCGCCCGACCCCAGGCAGCGCACCGCCCCGGCCGGGCCCGGGAGACGCGGTTGCCCGTGCGCGCTCCGCCCGCGACTCCGGAGGCTGTCCCCCTATCCTTTCTTCGCGATGAACTTGACGAGGTCGCGCACCCGGCAGGAATAGCCCCACTCGTTATCGTACCACGCCAGCACCTTCACCATGGTGCTGTCCATGACGGAGGTCGAGGGTCCATCCACGATGGAAGAGAGGGAGTTGCCGTTGAAGTCTATGGAGACCAGCGGCTCCGTCGAGAAGCCCAGGATGCCCTTGAGTTCCCCGTCGGCCGCCTTCTGGAGCGCGCTGTTCACCTCCTCGGCGGTCACCACCTTCTCCGTCTCGGCGACGAGGTCCACCAAGGAGACGTTCGGGGTGGGCACGCGGATGGCCAGGCCGTGCATCTTGCCTTTCAACTCCGGCAGGACCAACCCCACGGCCTTGGCGGCGCCGGTGCTGGTCGGGATCATGGACATGGCCGCCGCGCGAGCCCGACGCAGGTCCTTGTGAGGCAGGTCGAGGATCTGCTGGTCGTTGGTGTACGAGTGGATCGTAGTCATGAAGCCGTGCCGGATGCCGAAATGTTTCAGCACCACCTTGGCCACGGGCGCCAGGCAGTTGGTCGTGCAGGAGGCGTTGGAGATGATGTGGTGTGTGGCCGGATCGTACCGGTCTTCGTTGACCCCCAGCACGATCGTGATGTCCTCTCCCTTGGCCGGTGCGGAGATGACCACCCGCTTGGCGCCGGCCTGCAGGTGCTTGCTCGCGCTGTCCCGGTCGGTGAAGCGGCCGGTGGATTCCACCACGATCTCGGCCCCGATGGCCTTCCAGGGCAGGGCGGCCGGGTCTTTGCAGGCGAGGACCTTGACGGTCTTCCCATTCACCGCGAGGCTGTCGTCTCTGGCCTCGACCGTGCCCCTGAACGGGCCGTGGACCGAATCGTACTTGAGCAGATGAGCCAGAGTCTTGGCGTCGGTGATGTCATTGACCGCCACAATCTCGAGCGCGGGATCGTCGAAGGCGGCGCGGAGAAAATTGCGGCCGATCCGACCGAAGCCATTGATGCCGACGCGGGTTGCCATCTTTGCCTCCTTGAACTCGGAACTCGCAGAGACCGCCAAGCCAAAAGCCCTCCCTCGGGTGAGGCTTTTGACACTCGACTGCGACCAGGGATGGTAGAAGATACACCGGGAAATGTCAAAGGATATCCCCAAGAATTTCGCAATTCGCATTGCGAAACCCCCGGGAATCCTGGGTTTCGTGAGTGTTTTCGAACAGGGGTGCGCACCGAAAACTGTCCGCTTTTTGGTCCAGCGGGATTTACCGAATGGCACATAGCCTGCGTCAGACGCGGCGGCGAGATCAGCGGTACGAGAGCGCCGTAGATAGAATCCTCTGGGAGTGTTCCGCGCTTGGGTGCGCACCGAAAACTGTCCGCTTGTCTGGTCACGACCTGGTGTGGCATGCTGGCCAACCATGTCCCCCCAGCAGCAGCTACTCCTTGAGTTCTCCCCGCCGCCTGCGGGCATTGTCGTTGTCAACGACCGCGTCAATATCCGGACCGAGGGAAGGCATCGGGCGGTGTCCGTGCACGGGGTCGTCTTGGCCCATTACGATGTCGGTGACCGTCCGGCTGAAGCCTATGCCATGGTTACCCTGTTCGAGTTGGGCTACGCCGATCAGGACGAAATCGCCCGCGCCTTTGCGTACTCCACCCGGAGCCTTCGCCGCTATCAGGAACGCTTCGAATGCGGCGGGCTGCTCGCCCTGGGCCGGCCCAGAGGCCGACCGTCGGAGAAACCGGCGAGACGGGTGGATGGACGAGACCGCACGATCCTTCGCCTGAAGGAACGGGGGTTCAGCAATCGGGGGGTCGCCCAACGGCTTGGCCTCGTGGAAAACTCGATCCGGAAGCGGTTGCACCGGCTGGGATGGAAACCGCGGCCGGAGCCACCGCTTCCGTTTCCCGGAGACGCTGACGACATCGCGCCGTCGATCGGGCAGAGCTCGGCGGCGGTCGCTTCCTCCGAAGCCGTGGCGACCCCACGCTCCGACGCGACGGCGGTCGCGACTGACGCCAGGCCGACCAGTCTGGATGCCAATCCTCTGGACCGCTCGATGGATCGGTTGCTGGCGGCGATGGGGAGGCTCGAAGACGCTGCTCCCCTTTTCGCCCGCGCGGAAACCCTTCCCGGGGCTGGCGTTCTGCTGGCCATTCCGTCTCTGGTCGCCAGTGGCCTGTTGGCGGTGGCGCGGAAGCTCTATGGCACGCTCGGCCCGGCGTTCTACGGGCTGCGAACGACGCTCGTCGCCTACGTCCTGCTGGCCCTGCTGCGGATCCCGCGACCGGAGATGCTCAAGGAATACGCCCCGGGAGACCTGGGCCGGATCGTCGGGCTCGATCGCATCCCCGAAGTCAAAACCCTGCGGCGCAAGCTCGCCCGGCTGGCGGCGATGAAGGGGAGCCAGGAACTCGGGCGGGAGCTGGCCCGCCGCCGCATTGCTGAGCGCGGACGCCTGCTGGGCTTCCTGTATGTCGACGGGCACGTCCGCGCGTATCACGGGAAACGGACGATCCCCAAGGCCTACCTGACCCGCGCGCGCCTCGCTGGCCCGGCCACGACGGAGTACTGGATCAACGACCAGCAAGGGGACCCGCTGTTCGTGGTCACGGCCGATGCGAACGCTGCCCTGACCCGGATGCTGGTGCCGATCCTTGAGGAAGTCCGGAAGCTGCTCGGGCCGGGCCGGCGCCTCACGATCGTCTTCGACCGCGGCGGCTGGAGCCCCAAGCTTTTCCAGACCTTGATGGCCATGGACTTCGACATCCTGACCTATCGCAAGGGCCGTATCCGTCGGGTCGCCGAGAAGCGCTTCGTCCGGCGCACAGCGCGACTGGACGGAAGGCGGGTGGAGTATCGCCTGCAGGATCAGCCCGTCCGGTTCCTGAAAGGAAAGCTCCGGCTTCGACAGGTGACGCGACTCACGAAGAACGGGCATCAGACAGCGGTGCTGACCAGCCGGTGGGACCTCCGCGACATCGTCGTGGCCTATCGCATGTTTGAGCGCTGGCGGCAGGAGAACTTCTTCAAGTACATGCGCCAGGAATACCTGATCGACGCCCTCACGGACTACGAGGCGGAACCCGACGACCCGAGCCGTTTCGTGCCTAGCCCGGCACGCAAGGCTGTCGACAAGGAGCTTCGCAAAGCCCGCGCCCGGCTCGCGACACTCCGGGAGCACTATGGGTCGACGGCGCTCGACTACCTGGAAGGGCGCACCTCGACGATGCGCGCCTTCACGGCCGCCGAGCAGACGATCCATCGTGAGATCGGGGAGGCCGGCGAGCAGGTCGCTGACCTCGTGGCGCGACAGAAGTCGTTGCCAACCCGAATCCCGTTGTCCGAAGCGCCGAATGCCGAGGAGGCCGTGAAGCTGTCAACGGAACGTAAACACCTGACGAACGTCCTGAAGATAGTGGCGTACCAGATCGAGGGGAGCTTGGTGGAGCTGCTCGGGCCGTATTACCAGAGAATCGAGGACGAAGGACGGACGTTGATCCAGGCGGCGCTCCGGAGTTCCGCCGCGATCGAACCGACCGCCGAGGAACTGCATGTTACCCTCGCGGCCCTGAGCTCTCCGCACCGATCCAGGGCGATCCGATCGCTATGCGAGGAACTCAACAAGACGCAGACCCTCTTTCCGGGGACCAACTTGCGGCTCAGCTTTGCCGTGGCTGAACCCTTGGCCTGAAGAAAAAGCGGACAGTTTACCGATAGGGTATGTCAGGAGTTCTTCTTTATTCGACCCGGGCCAGCGTGAGGACGCCGACGGCCAGCGCCCCGGCAGCCAGCAGGGCATCGGCACAGGCGTTGACGGTCGCCCCCGTGGTGAAGACGTCGTCGACCACGAGGAGTCGCCGTCCCGCGACCTGCCAGGGCCGTGAGACAGCGAACGCCCCCCGGACATTGGCCCGCCTCTCCCCTGGATCGCCGTGTTGCACCTCCGTCCGCCGAACCCGGCCCAGGGCGCGCCGCAGCACGGGGAGGCCATGCCGTCGCCCTACGGCCAGCGCCAAGACCTCCGCCTGGTTGAATCCCCGGCGCAGGCGACGGGTCCAGTGGAGCGGCACCGGCACCGCGGCATCCCAATCGGACAGGACGAGAAGGGCGGGGGCCTCCTGGGCCAGCAGGGCGGCCAGGTGCCGGAGCAGCGGGAGTCGTCCGCCGTGCTTGCACAGGAGGATGGCCGCGCGGGCGATCCCGCCCTCCCGATAGCAGAGCACGGCCCGGGCCAGCTCGAACCGGTCGCGCCTCTCCCGGCACCGCTGGCAGAGCGGCACCTCCGCCCCACGGGTTCCGCCGGGGCCGGCGAACGGCCAGCCGCAGCGCAGGCAGCCCTCGACCGGCATCCGCTCCAGCGCCCCCCAACAGGCGCCGCAGAGGGCGCTGCGCCGGTCGAAATCCAGCGGCCGCCCGCAGACGTGACACGGGACGGGATAGACGAGGTGCAGCGCGGCGGCCAGGATGTCCCGGGCCCGCAGTGGCTGGCGCTCCGCCTCAACGGGGGGCGTCACGAGGGACCGGCTTGCTCCGCGCCTGGCCCAGACAGCTCTCCACTTCCTTGAGGACCACATCGACCGAGGGGAAGCGCTTGGTCCGGCTCTTCAGCATGGTCCGGAGGATGATGGCGTCCAGCCAGACCGGGATCTGCGGGTTGACTTCGCGGGGAGACACAGGATCGGTGTGAATGTGATGGTAGAGCACGTCGCCCTCCACGAAGGGCGGGCGCCCGGTCACCATGTGGTAGAGCGTGCAGCCCAGGGAGTACTGATCGGAGAGGGCCGAGATGTTCTCCCCCAGGATCTGCTCCGGCGCCATATAGAACGGCGTCCCCCGGACCGAGGTCGCCCGGGCCGTGGCCTGGGTGACCACCGCCGCCAAGCCGAAGTCCATCAGCTTTACGACACCCGCCGGCGTGATCATCATGTTGGCCGGCTTCACGTCGCGGTGCACGATATTCTGGCCGTGGGCGTGGATGAGCCCGAGGCAGGCCTGACGGAAGATGCCCAGGGCACGGCCGAGGGAGAGGTTGGAGCTCTCGTCGAGGATCTGCTGGAGAGAGCGGCCCTCGACGTACTCCATGGCGATGTATACCTCATCGGTGGTCTGCCCGGCATCGTAGATCGTCACGATGTTCGGATGCTGCAGGGAGGCGGCGATGCGGGCCTCGCGCAGGAAGCTGTCCAGGGTCTTGGGGTCCTCGCGGATGCTGGCGGGGACCACCTTGTAGGCCACCGACCGCTGCAGGACCGCGTCCTCCGCCAGGTAGACAATCCCCATGCCGCCCCGGCCCAACTCCCGCGCGACCCGGTAACGCGCGGGGCGCGCGGGGGTCACCACCTGCGTCACATCCCCGCCGGCGGGCACGGCCTCCCGCTGCGACAGGCGCACCCGCAGCCCGGCTGCGCGTGCCTGCGCGTCCTGGTAGTCGAATCGCTCCGCCAGCACCCTCTCGAGCAGGTGCAGGGCCTCCGTGAGGTCGCCTTGGCGCTCCAGGACCGTGGCCAGTTGATAGGCGGGGTGGACGAAATCCGGGGACATTGGCCGCAGGGCGAGGGCCTTCTCGAACTTCTCGCGGGCTGGGCCCTCCAACCCCCGCTCCAGGAAGATGTCCCCCAGGAGGGTCGTGGCGTCCAGGTAGCGATCCGAATCCGACCCGACCTGCTGCAGGAGCGCGACGGCCTCGTCCATCGCTTCCACCTGGAGGAGCAGCGTCCCCGCTTCGAAGAACTCCTGCGCCATCTGCAAGGCCCGCGCGGCCGCCCGGACCTCGCCCGCCTCCTGGTAGAAGCGGGCGGCCTCCTTCCAGCGCCCAAGGCGCTCCAGGGTGGCTGCGGCCTCGGCGGCATTGCCCGCGGCAGCGTGCAGCTCCGCCGCCCGCTCCTCGTCGCCGTGGCGCGCGTGCAGCTCCGCCGCCTTGGCGAACTGGCCGGCCCGGTCGTACATCTCCGCGGCCCGCCACCACGTCTGGCCGGCCTCGAACTCCCGGGCGGCCTCCAGGTCGCGCCCCGCGGCGGCCAGCCGTTCCCCCTCCACCACGTGGAGCCAGGTCTCGGCGCCGCCCGCCTGGCAGGCAGCACTGGCCCGGTCGTACTGCTGATGGCGCAGGAAGAGACGCAGGCCGCTTTCCCACTCACCGGCTCGGCAGTAGAAGTCTGCGGCTTCGACCTCCAGTCCCTGCTCCAAGAGGACGGCAGCCGCCCGGGCGGGCTCCCCGGCACGCGCGTAGGCCTCGGCGCAGCGGCGCGCCATGAGCTGCACCGCCTGCCCCGCCTCCCGCGAGAGGTCCCCGCCCTGGCGGAGGCGGAGGCGGCCGAGCGCACGCTCGAACCATTCCGCCGCGCGGGCGGGCTGGCCCATCTGGTTTGCCAGTTCCGCGGCGCGCTCGAAGACCTCGTACTTGACATAGATGGCCGAGGCGCGCTCGAGCTCCCCCGTGCGGCCGTAGATGTCTGCCGCCTTGATTTCCTGGCCGCCCTTCTGGAAGAGGGAGGCGGCTCGGGCGGAGTTGCCGAGCCGCAGGTACAGCTCGGCCGCCCGGTTCCACTCGCCCGCCTGCTCATAGAGCCGGGCCGCCTTGGCCGGCTGGCTGAGCCGCTCCCAGACCTCGGCCGCGTCCCCGAAAGCCTGCCCGCGCTCGTAGGCCTCGGCGGCCGCCTCCCAGTCCTCCACCGCCGCGTAGAGTCTGCCGGCCTCCGCATACTCCCCGCGCCGCGCCGCCCGCCGCGCCGCCCGATGCGTGCTGATCGGCGCGGACCCGGCCCCGCCGCCAATCCCGCGCAGCAGGCGCAGGGCGTAGCGCAGCAGCCAGAGCAGGGTGAGCCCCCCTGCGATATAGAGGGTGTACTGCCGGGCGGTGGGATCACTGGCCAGCGCGGTGAGTTGCGCCAGCCAGCCTTGGAGATCGGCGGGGCCGGGCCGGGCCTCGGACGTCTGGGCCCAAGCCGGCGAGGCGATCAACCCGCCGCTCGTCAGTCCGAGGCCTGTGATGAGGCGAAGGCGACGCCGCATGGCGCTTGGCCGGCGTGGCGACGGGACGTGTACGCGACCGGCCTCTGAGGCGGGCGAAATGCTGGGGCAGGAATCCAGGGGAGGATGCAGCCAAAATCTCACGGCCGCAGCGGGGATAGACCGGCGGTCACCCGCGGGAAGGGTCAGGGCGTTGCCGCGCAACGCCGTCGGCATGCGACGCTCCCAAGGGTCAACTCGGCGGCCGGCCACGCTGGGAACCATGAATCCTGGGCGCGATCACCGCCCGGCCTTCGCCCGCTCTTCCTCCTCTTGGCAGGCAATGCAGAGCTTGGCGAAGGGAAGGGCCTCCAACCGCCGCTCGCTGATCAGCTCGCCGCACACCTCGCACAGGCCGTAGGTTTCCTGCTGAATCTTCTGCAGCGCCTCATCCACCTGCTTGAGCGTGCGGCGCTCGGCGTCGCCGATGGACAGAAGGAACTCCTTCGTGTAGGCGCTGGTGGCCTGGTCGGCGATGTCCTGGATCCCGTCGGTGCTGCTCTCCACGCTCCCGACGTTGGACCCGCGGACTCCGCTCAACAACTCCTTCCGCTTGGCGATCAGCCGCTGCTTGAACTTCTCGAGCTTTGGTCCTTTGAGTGACATCCTCGTCCCCTCCCGTGGCAAGAGAATCTGGCCGATTTCTCACGCCACCAGTCCCCCCGCCTGCGGTGAGACACCCGGAGCTGCAGCACGCCTCGTGGGCCATCCGATCGCCGTGGCTGCCGGCCTCCTCGATCTGCCCGTCACCCTCCGTACCGGGCAGGCGGGACAAACGTCCAGCCAGGAATACAAATCCTCGCGGAAGCTCATGAGCCGCATGCCTCCGCGAGGTCCAAAGAATCACTGCGCACCGCACAGCCGGCCGCAGGCCACACCCGTGATCGCGTTCCCCAAGCCCGGGAGGTTCCCTCCGGGCGCTTATCCCACCAACTGCTGCTTGGGTGCGTCTGCCCAGAGGCGCTCCAGATCGTAGTACTTCCGAGTTTGATCCTCGAAAATATGAATGACCACATCCTGGTAGTCAAGCAAAATCCAACGCGCCTCCCGCATCCCTTCCCGATGCGACATGCGCACCTTTGCCGCCTCCAACTGCTCTTCGACCCGCGTGGCGATGGCCCGGACCTGGCGCTGCGACTCTGCACTGGCAACGAGGAAGTGGTCGGCAAAGGTGCACACCCCCCGGACGTCCAGGATAGCCAGGTAGCTGGGCTTCACTGCCGCCGCGGCCTCGGCCGCCAGCTTCACGATCGCCGTCGAATCGATGGTCTGCCCCTCCGTGTCGTCCCGTCCGCCAGGAGGCTCCCGGCGGGACGCTTCCGCCCTGTCACATCTCTTGTTGGGTTTGCAGGACATCCTCGCGCAGGGCCGCCCTATCCAGCGACGAGGTGCTGCCCGGATCTCCCCGTTGGTAGAGGCGGTTCTTGGCCATGTAAGCGGCCACCGTGTCCGGCACCAGATGGCGGATGCTCCGCCCCTCCTCCACGAGCTGGCGGATCTCGCGCGAGGCGATATCCAGCGAGACCACCTCCACCAGCAACACCTGGCGGGGAACGCTCTCGTGCTCCATGCGCTCGGGGTCGATGTCCGCGATCTTCAAGTACCGGAAGCTGGGGCTCCCCAGGATGCGCCGCTGCTCCGGCGTGAGCAGCCGTTCCATCTCGTCCAGCCTCCAGCCGGGGCGGGCCGTGACGATGACCCGGGTCAGGCTGAGCAACTCCCCGGCCTCGCGCCACCCCGACATCTCCAGGAAGGCGTCCACCCCCACCACGAAGTAGAGCGTGGTCCCCGGGCCGGCGAGCTTCTGGAACTCCCGCACTGTCTCCACCGAGTAGGACTTGCCCGGGCGCTGCAACTCGATGGGGGAGACGGAAAAGTAGGGCGTAAACACCGTGGCCAGGGAGACCATCTCGTAGCGGTGTAGCGCCGAGGCGACCACGCCCTCCACCTTGTGGGGCGGCCGCGCGGCCGGCACGAAGATGATGCGGTCCAGACCGAAGGCCCAGTAGATCTCCTCCGCTGCCCGGAGGTGGCCCAGGTGGATCGGATCGAAGGTTCCGCCCATGATGCCGAGTCGCATGGCCGCTCCGGGCGTCGCCGGCCGCGATCGAACCGCGACGCGTTGTCAGGCCCGCGTGGCGCGGACCTGCCCCTCTCCCAGGACGATGAACTTCTGGCAGGTGAGCTCCGTGAGCCCCATGGGCCCCCGGGCATGAAGTTTCTGGGTGCTGATGCCCATCTCCGCGCCCATGCCGAACTCGCCGCCGTCGGTGAAGCGGGTCGAGGCATTCACGAAGACGGCCCCGGCGTCCACCTCGCGCAGGAAGCGCATGGCGCGCCCGTGGTCGGCGGTCACGATGGCCTCCGCCAGCCCCGAGCCGTGCCGGGCGATGTGGGCCAGGGCCTCCTCGAAGGAGTCCACCACGCGGACGGAGAGGACGAGATCCAGGTACTCCGTGTCCCAGTCCACCTCGGTAGCTGGCGTGATGCCGGGGACCAGGGCGCACGTTGTGGGGCAGCCCCGCACCTCCACCCCCGCCTGGCTGAGGCGCGCGATGAGCCCGGGGAGGAAGGCGCTCGCCACGTGCGCGTGCACCAGGAGAGTCTCCATGGCATTGCACACGCCCGGGCGCTCCACCTTGGCGTTGTAGGCGATCTCGGCGGCCATGCTGAGATCGGCCGCCGCATCCACGTAGGTGTGGCACAGCCCCTTCTCGTGGGCGATGACTGGGATCTGGGATCCCTCCCGCACCGCGCGGATCAGGGCCTCGCCGCCCCGCGGGATGATGAGGTCGATCAGGCCGTGGAGCGTGAGCATCTCCTTCACCACCGCCCGCTCCGGCGAGGGGACCACGGCCAGGGAGGCAGGCGGCAACCCCTCCCGGACCACGGCCTCGGCCAGGACGTCCGCGATGGCCCGGTTGCTCTCCAGAGCCTCCCGCCCGCCCCGGAGGATGACCGCATTCCCCGACTTGAGACACAGGGCCGCGGCGTCGGCGGTCACGTTCGGGCGCGACTCGTAGATGATCCCGATCACGCCCAGCGGGACACGCATCCGTCCCACCTGGAGGCCGTTGGGGCGGCGCCACATCCCCGTGATCTCGCCCACGGGGTCGGGCAAGTCGCCCACCTGCCGAAGCCCTCTGGCCATGCTGTCGAGTCGCCCCTGCGTGAGCGTGAGGCGGTCCACGAACGCCGGGGGCTGCCCCTCCGCCCGCGCCGCCGCCACGTCCGTGGCGTTCGCCGCGAGAATCTGCTCGCCACGGGCGAGGAGGCCGGCCGCCATCGCCCGGAGGGCAGCGTTCTTCACCGCGCCGGTGGCGCGGGCCAGCCCCCGACTCGCCGCCCTGGCCGCTTGGGCCATGGTCCGGATGTCACACGCGCTCACATCACTCTCCCCTCATCCCTCTGTCCCCTTGTCCCTGGTGCTCCAGGGCCTCCAGGATGACCAGGTTGTCCCGGTGAATCACCTCGTCGTAGGACTTCTGGCCCAGGACCCGGGCGATCTCGCGGGACTTCAGGCCCTTGATCTTCTCCACCTCGTCGCGGCTGTAATTCACCAGGCCCCGGCCGAACTCCTGCCCCTCAGGGTCCAGCAGGCTCACCACGTCCCCGGCGCGGAAGCTCCTCCGCGCCAGACGGACTCCGGAGGGCAGGAGGCTCTTGCCGCCGGCGACGAGGGCCCGTTTCGCACCGGGATCCACGATGATCTCCCCGCGAGACAGGCTTGCGAAGGCGAGCCAGCGCTTTCGGCTCCGCATGCGGCTCCTGGAGGGGATGAAGAAGGTCCCGACCGCGTCGCCCCGCACCACCGCCTCCAGCACCACGGGCCGGACCCCGCTCGCCACGACCGTCGGGATGCCGGCCGCCGCGGCCTTCCGCGCCGCCAGCACCTTCGAGCTCATGCCGCCGATGCTGGCCGCGCTCCCCGTGTCCTCGGCGCAAAACGAGGCCACGGCATCCTGAGACCGGACCAGGGGGATGAGCCGGGCGGCGGCATCCCGGTGGGGATCGGCGCTGAAGAGGCCCTCCGTGTCCGTGAGGATCACCAGCAGGTCCGCCTCGACCAGGTTCGCCACGAGCGCCGACAGCGTGTCGTTGTCCCCGAACTGGATCTCCTGCACGGCGACGGTGTCGTTCTCGTTGACGATGGGCAGGGCCGCCAGGCGCAGGAGGGTGAAAAGGGTGTTGCGGGCGTTGAGGTACCGGCCGCGATGGCGGAGGTCCTCCCGCGTCAGGAGGATCTGAGCCACGCGCCGGCCGTGGGACTGGAACGCCTCCTCGTAAGCGCGGATCAGGTAGCTCTGGCCGATGGCGGCGGCGGCCTGCTTGAGCGGGAGGTCGCGGGGGCGCTCGGAGAGGCCCAGGGCCTCCATCCCGGCCAGGATCGCGCCCGAGGAGACCAGGATGACCTCGACGCCTTGGCCCTGGAGGCGGGCCACGGCAGTCGCCAACTCAAGCATGGTCGGCCGGTGCAGGCCGCTCCCTCCTCGGGAGAGGACCCCGGAGCCGACCTTGACCACGACGCGGCGGGGATTCTCCAGCCACTGCTTCCGTTCAGTCGGCGTCGGTGCGTTGCGCGGCGTCACAAACTCCTCCCTCCGCAACGGGGAGTGCGATGGCGAGGGCTTCGACCAGCGCCGCCACCCCCTCGCCCGTGACGGCGGAGACGGGGAGCAGGGGCATCGCGCGCGCGGCACAGACCGCCTGGAGTCGCGCCAGCCCCTCGGCGTGCGGCAGGTCGATCTTGTTGGCGGCTACCAGCCGTGGGCGGGTGAGCAGCGCGGGATTGTAGGCCCTCAGCTCTTCCTCTGCCGTGGCCAGCGCCCGCTCCGGATCTCCCCCCACCTCCGAGACGTCCACGACGTGCACGAGGAGGCGGGTCCGCTCGACGTGGCGCAGGAAACGGATCCCGAGGCCCGCGCCCTGCGCCGCGCCCTGGATGAGGCCGGGGATGTCGGCGACGACGAATCCGCCGTGGGGCGGAACGTCCACCACGCCCAGATTGGGGGTGAGGGTCGTAAACGGGTAGGCGGCGATCTTCGGTCGCGCCGCCGAGCAGGCGGCCAAGAGGGAAGACTTGCCGGCGTTGGGCAGGCCGACCAAGCCCACGTCGGCGATGAGCTTCAATTCGAGGAGGAGCGTCCGTGTCTCGCCGGGAGTCCCCGGCTCGGCGATGCGGGGGGCTTGCCGGACCGGCGTGGCGAAGTGGGCGTTCCCCCGCCCGCCTCGGCCGCCCTTGGCTACGAGGAACCGCTGGCCTGTCTCCACGAGGTCCGCGAGGATCTCGCCCGAGTCCAGATCGCGCACCACGGTGCCCGGGGGAACCTTGATGGTGAGATCCGGGCCGGCGGCCCCGTGCTGTCCCTTCCCGCGGCCGTGCTCGCCCCGCCGGGCGCGGTAGAGTTGCTGGAATTTCTGATCGATGAGGGTGCGGAAAGATCGACTGGCTTCGATGTAGATGCTCCCCCCGTTTCCGCCGTCCCCGCCGTTCGGCCCCCCGCGGGGCACAAATTTCTCCCGTCGGAAGCTGATGCAGCCGCGGCCGCCGTCGCCGGCCACAACCACGACGCGCGCGGTGTCAACGAACATCGCAAGTGGGCACGGGAGGACCGGTGGACCGCCGGAGGCACGCCGCGAGGCGGTCGACCGCCAACAGACGCTCCGCGACCGGGTCAGGCGGCGGGGACGATCGCGACAAAGCGGTTGCCGCCTCGGTGCTCGACCACGACGGTGCCGCCCACCTTGGCGAACAGGGTATCATCTCCACCGATGCCGACGTTCTTCCCGGGCCGGAACCTCGTCCCGCGCTGCCGGACGAGGATGCTCCCGCCGGTGACCGTCTGGCCAGAAAAGGCCTTCATCCCCAGTCGGCGACCGGCGCTGTCCCGCCCGTTTCGCGAGCTGCCCACGCCCTTCTTGTGTGCCATGCTAGGCCTCCGCGTGAGGTGCCGGGCATCCAGGATACCCGGCACGCGGCGAGATGATTATTGCGCGATGATCTCGGAAATGCGGACTTGCGTCAGCTCCTGACGGTGCCCGGTCTTCCGGCGATACTTTTTGCGCTTCTTGAACTTGAAGACGTCGATCTTCTCGCCCCGGGTCTGCGCCACAATCTCGGACACCACCCGCGCCCCGGCCACGGTCGGTTGTCCCACCTTCACCGTCTGCCCGTCCGAGACCAGGAGCACCTGGCCCAGCTCGACCCGGGTCCCCACCTCGCCCGGAATCCGCTCCAACGCCACGATGCCGCCAGGCTCGACCCGGTACTGCTTCCCACCCGATTCGATGATCGCGTACACCCAACACTCCTTCCTTCGCGCAGGAGCCGGCTAGCCTCGCCGGAGACGATCCGCCCCCCAACAAAAAGAGAACCCGCCTCTCTGCGAGACGGGGAAATGTGTATAGCATGCAGCCCCAACACTGTCAAGCAATTCCGCCCCGCGGGCGGGCGGATGTCGGTTGGTCGAGTGGTCAACTCGTCAATTGGTCACAGAACCTGGAACGTGTCCGCAGACCATGTGACGACTCGACTCGTTGACCAGTTGACAGTTCTCAGCCCTCGATGAGCGAGTACTTCCCCGGCGGATACGTCTCCTCCGTGACCAGCTCGATTTCCCCTCTCAAGCTTTGCTGGAGGCTCTCCAGGATCTCCGCCTCCTCCGCCCGGATCCACTCGACCAGGTCGCGGGAGGCCCGGACTTTGATCCGGGGCAGCCCTTTCCGGCTCAGGCGCCATTCCACCTCGCGCAGGGCCTGATGCGCGATGGAGGCGGTGGAACGGACCCAGCCCAACCCGCCGCAAGCAGCGCAGGTCTGGCTCAAGGCCTGGTTGAGTCCTTGCCGAACGCGCTTTCGCGTCATCTCCACCAGGCCCAGCTCTGAGAGAAGGGAGACGTTGGTGGGCGAACGGTCGGCCTTGAGGGCCTCCTTGAGGTCCGCCATGACCTTGTCGCGATTCTCCTGACGGGCCATGTCGATGAAGTCGATGATGATGATGCCCCCCAGGTCCCGCAGCCGCACCTGGCGGGCGATCTCCACCGCCGCCTCGCGGTTGGTCTTCAGGATGGTCTCCTCGAAGTCATGCTTGCCCACGTACTTGCCCGTGTTGATGTCGATGGACACCAGGGCTTCCGTCTGCTCGATGACCAGGTAGCCTCCCGACTTCAGCCACACTTTGCTGCGCAGGGCCTTCTCGATCTCCCGCTCGATGCCGAAACTCCTGAAGATCGGCTCGTCCTCGGTGTACAGGAACAGGAGCTGGCGCAGTTCGGGGAAGAGGGATTCCGTGTATTCCAGGCAGCGCTCGTACTCGCGGGTCGAATCCACCACCAGCCGCGTCACGTCCTTCGTGATAAGGTCGCGGAAGATGCGGAAGATAAGGTCCAGATCTTTTTGCACCATGGCGGGCGCTTTGAGTGTCTCGCTCTTGGCCTTGATGGCGCGCCAGGTGGAGCGCAGGAACTCGAAGTCGGCCTGGATCTCCGCCTTGGACCGCGCCACCCCTGCGGTGCGGACGATCACCCCCTCGCGCGGGATATTGATCTCCTCGATGATCTGCTTGAGGCGGGTCCGCTCGCCCTCGCTCTCGATCTTCCGGGAGACCCCGACGTGCGACTCGGTCGGCATGTAGACCAGGTAGCGTCCCGGGAGGCTGACGTGGGACGTGATGCGGGCCCCCTTGGTCCCGAGGGGCTCCCGCGCCACCTGCACCAGGACTTCTTGGCCCTCCTGGATCAGCTCCTCGATGGAGGCATGGGGGTGCCGTCGGGGAGGCTTCTCCTGCCGCGGGGGAGGCGGCGGGGGTGCGTCGCAGTCCTCGGCCGTCTCCACCTCTTCGCTCTCCTCGGTGAGGAGCTGCTCGTACGCCTCCATGTCCTCGTAGATGTCCCGGACGTAGAGGAAGGCGTCGCGCACCAGGCCGATGTCCACGAAGGCGGCCTGCATGCCGGGGAGGATCTTCAGGACCCGCCCTTTGTAGATGTTGCCGGCCAGGCTCTGGCTGTGGGAGTCGTCGATGAGCAGCTCGACCAGCGTGCCGTCCTCGATGACGGCTACCCGGGTCTCGACGAGCGAGGAATTGACGACGATCTCACGCTTCATACGGTAGACCTCGACGCCCCGTCAGGACGGGGGCTTGAGAGGCCTACCCCTGGCCCTCGAGGGCGAGGGCCGTGCGTGCGATCCGCAGGGACGAGACCATCCGATCCAGGTCGCCGGGGGGAACGCCCCTTCCCAGGAAGCTCCGCATGACCGCCTGGGGCTTCACGCTGCCCCCCAGGCCGGTCCGAAGGAGCATCTCCCACGCGAGCGTCCCATTCTCCTCCGGCACAACAGAGAATCCCTGGAGAAAGGGACGCGCGTCGAGGGTGACCGGCTGGCCTTTCTTGGTCACCTCGACGGGAATGGGACCCTGGGCCAGGAACGCGGCACAGGCCCCGCTGGTGCCGAGGCCAGCCAGAATCACAGGATCCCAGCCGTTCGGCTGCACCCGAATCCGATACGTGGCACCTCGTACCCCGGCGGAAAGCGACGGCCCATGCAGGGGGGCTTCCCAGACCCGGAGAATCTTGAGCTCGGGCGGCAATTGGCGGTTCCACCGTGCCAGGAGGTCCGCCGGCTCCATCCGCAGGGTGAGCTCCACCTCGCCCAACTCCCGGAGTCCCTCCACACCCACGGCCAAGGCCTGGGCCGCGGAGATCTTCGGTTGCGGGTTGAAGCCCTGCGTGTAAGCCAGCGGCACACCGGCGCGACGTAGCGCCCGCTGCAGTGCCCGCATGAGTTCGAGGTGAGAGAGGTAGGCGAGTTCCCCCACCTTTTGGAATTCGAAACAGATCTTTTGAACAGGTTGCCCGCCGAGGTCGGCGACGGCCGTCGAGGCGGTCAGGCCGCTGGCCGTGTCGCCCGCGCGCATCCCGGCCCCCTCGGCCCAGGCCCGCCAGTCGGCCCGGCAGATCTCTCCACAGTTGTTGCAGGGGCCAACGTGGCAGTCCGGCGTCTGCTGGCCCTGGAGGGCCTTTCGGTACTCCCGGAGCAGGAAGGCCCTGGAGACCCCGCAGTCGATATGGTCCCAGGGGAGCGGCGCCGGAAGCGGGCGCGGCCGGTTGGCGATGGTGAAGGGATCGACGCCGGCGGCCTCGAGCGCCTCCAGCCAGGTCCCGAACTTCAGCTCCTCCGTCCAGCCGTCAAAGCGGCAACCCCGGGCTTGGGCGAGGGCGATGGCGGCACCCACCTCTCGACCGCCCAGCCCCAGGACCGCCTCCAGGAAGGAGGCCTCCACCTGGTGCCACTTGAAATCCACCCGCATCTCGCGCAGACGCGCCTTGAGGAAGGCCTGCTTCTCGCGGAGGACCTCCATGGGTTCCTGCGCGAACCACTGGAAGGGCGTGTGCGGCTTGGGCACGAAGGAGCTGGCGCTCACCGTGAGCCCGAAGCCGCGCCGGCTTTCCCGGCGCGCGATCCGGGCAGATTCTCGGGAGACCCGCACCAGCTCATCCAAATCCGTCTGCGTCTCCGTGGGTAACCCAATCATGAAGTAGAACTTGATCGACTCCCACCCCGACTTCGCCGCGATCTGGACGGCGGAATAGATCTGGTCCTCATCGAAGCCCTCTTTGTTGATGATCCGCCGGAGGCGGGCCGACCCGGCTTCCGGCGCAATGGTCAGCCCGGTCTTCCGCACCCGTCCGATCTCCTCGGCCAGCGCCCGGTGCCGGTTGAGGGCCTCCACGCGAAGCGAGGGAAGGCTCAGGGAGGTGCGCCGGGGAGCCAGCACGGCCATGAGCGAAGGCACCACCTCGGCAAAGCAGGAGAGGTCGGCGATGGAGAGCGAGGAGAGCGACACCTCCTCATTTCCGGTCCCGCGGACCGCGCGCTCCACGAGCCGCTGGATGCTCTCCGCAGGCAGCTCCCGGACGGGGCGGTAGATGTAGCCCGCCTGGCAGAAGCGGCAGCCCCGTGCGCAGCCCCGCATCACCTCCACATTGGCGCGATCGTGCACGATCTCCATGTAGGGCACGGGAAAGCATCCGTAATCCACCGTGTCGAGCCGCAAGGCCGATCGCTTCCGGACCATTTCGCCGGGCTGGTGCAGGGCGGGCACGTACATCCCCGCAATGCCCTTCACGGCACGGAGCAACTCGTCCCGCCGTCCGTCGGATCGCTTCCAGTCCCGGACGACGTCGCACAGTTCCAGAACCGCCTCCTCGCCGTCCCCGACGAGGAAGGCGTCGATGAAATCGGCCAGCGGCTCGGGCGCAAACGCAGCTGGGCCCCCGGCCACCACCAGCGGATGCCGCAGGTCGCGGTCCGCAGTGCGGAGGGGAAGGCCGGCCAACTCCAGCATCGTGAGGATTGTGCCATAGGACAACTCGTACTGGAGGGTGAATCCCAGAATGTCGAACTCGGCCAGCGGCAGACATGCCTCCTGGCTCGAGAGGGGCAAGCCCGCCTTCCGGAGGAGCGCCTCCGCATCCAGCCAGGGGGCGTACACGCGGTCCGCCAGGATGTCCGACCGGGCGTTCAAGACCTGGTAGAGGATCTTGAGCCCCATGTGGGACATCCCGATCTCGTAGACGTCAGGGAACGCCAAGGCCACCCGGACATCGGCCGTCGCCGGATCTTTCCGAACTACATTCCATTCCCCGGAAATGTACCGGGAGGGCTTGGCAACAAATGGCAGGACTTCTGCCGTGAAGGCAGACCTGTAGGGTGCAGTGGTAGACTCGGGTTGTGCGGGCATTCCATGCCTCATGTAGAGGGGGATAATAGAACACGGCGCGGCGAAATGCAACCTGAGAGCCCAGGTTTCCTCACTGGAAACACAGCAGAGTAACGCCAAAGAACACTGCAGAGGGAGGAGAACAATCTCGTTGAAAACTGTCCGGAATGGAAACCGGGGGCGCGGGTGTCAATCGGCGTCATGGCGCCCCTTACCCTGCGCCCCCTCGAACGGTTCAGGCTCAGGCGGGAATCGTCAGGAGTTCGGCTCGGCGCTCGGCCTTTGCCAGGTCCGCGAAATTGGCGCGCCCCAGCACCTCCATCATCTTCTCTTGGGCCTCCCCCCAAACCGCGTGCATGGGGCAGATCTTGTCCCGGGTGCACTCGCCGGGCCCCGCCAGGCACACGTTCAGATAGATGGGGCCCTCCACGGCTTCGATCACGTCCCGCACCGTGATTTCCGAAGCGGGCCGGGCAAGGGAGAAGCCGCCCTTCGCCCCACGGTGGGACCGCACGACCCCTGCCTTCGCCAGTGCCTGGAAAATCTTCGCCAGAAATCTGGGCGGCACATCCTGCGCTTTGGCGATCGCGGAGAGCATACTCACCCGGCCATCATCTTGATGAGCAAGGTAAAGGACGCCGCGAATTCCGTACTCACCCCCACGCGTCAGCTTCATGGATCGACCTCCTGAGTTTCTTCTGATTTTCCACTCAACCTGATATTGGGGACAAATGAGACCCTGAGTGCGATATCCTATGGGGAAAAGCAAACGACATACCAGTCGTCCTACTTGCTAGCCTGCCTTACTCTTCTAGCCATCCCCGAACGCCAGAATTACTATAACCATCGGAAATTTAAAGCCTTATAAGAATGGTTGAGGAATTAGCGATTTTTGACCGGGTCACAGAAGCGGGACATTTTTGATCTTCAGTGGGTAAGCCTTGCTGTAAATGGCTCAATGCCTACCGTATTTGACCCATTTATTTAAGCCTCCCACTGTTGCCCTGTCTCTGTCACCTCAAGGGATCAGAGAGCGAACCGGAGAATCAATGGGGCGGCGAAAATTAGCAGGGTACAGCCCAGGATGCGCCGGATCGGCTGGCTTTGCGTGCGGGTGGAGAGCCAGGCACCCCATTGGGCTCCCAAGAGAACGCAAGCACCCATGCCTGCTGCCATGAAAAGGTGCACTTGGCGATGCCCGAGAAAGATGAGACTCCCCAAGCCTCCGACGCCCACTCCGAACGCAAAGAGAATGGCGAGACGCATCAGAACCGTTTCTTCGCTGCGCGGAGAAGAGGGACGCCCACTTCCGCACCGGGCACGCTGTCTTCCAGCCCATAGCCGGAACTCGTCAGAGAGGAGGCGCAGGCCATCTCGGGCGTGGTGCAACCTGGCAACGGGCCCTCAAGTGGATCGGCCCGACCGTGACGACCCGCACAGCCTTGCGCCGCTCGATGAGCAGTTCTTGAACACGCGGGTGGGATCGGAAGCTCTCGCGCTCAAGCACTTGCCCTGCCGCTTGCTCCTGCCCCCACTCCTCGATATTGCGGGCGCCGGTCGAATAATCCGCAGGGCGGATGCCAGGAGGCTCTTCGCAACATAGGCATCAGCGCTCAGGTTCGGGAAGAGAGAGACGGCAGTGGTAGGGGCTGAGGGGCGGAAATCTCAGGCAGACCCCGATGGCCCGGGGGAGCGTGCTGAGTGCTCAGCCGGAGCGCCAAACGCTCAGTCGGAGGACACCGACCAGGCGGGAGGTCCTTCGGTCTGTGGGTCACCGGGCCATGCAGCGCCTGACCGCGGCTCAGCGGAAGATATCCCCCCATACCGCCTCGGCCACCTCGCGCGAGATTGGCACGCCGGTGGTCTCCAGCGTCTCCTTGACCAGCATCGGGATGTCCGCCGGCGTGGCCTTCATCGCCTGCGTCACCGTGGGAATGCCCATCTCCGTGATGAATGTGATCGCCGCGGCCACGGCCCGCGCCGCCGCCTGCGCTGGGGTCAGGCCTCGAGTGTCGATCCCAAACGCCCCAGCCATGCGGGCCAGCTTGGCCGTGGCGGTGGGCAGGATCTGGCGCAGCCCCGCGCGCAGCGCGATGCCGCAGGTGACGCCGTGGGGCGCATGGTACTTGGCACCCAGGGCTTGCGCGTAGGCGTGGAACTGCAGGCCACCGACCTCGAACGCCGTCCCCGCCATCGTCGCGGCCAGGGCCATGTTGCTCCGCGCCGCCTCGTCTCGGCCATTCCGGACAGCCGCGGGCAGATTCTCCACGATCAGTTTGATGGCCTCGAGCGAGAGCGTGTCCGCGAACGGGTGCTCCCGGACCTGCGTGAAACACTCAGTGGCGTGCGAGAGCGCGTCGATCCCGGTGGCCATGGTCACACTGGGCGGCATGGACAGCATGACCCGCGGGTCCACAACAGCAATCTTGGGGAGCAGGCTGGGGTGCCGGATGGGCAGCTTATGGCCGGTCTTCCGGCTGGTGAACACGCACACCGAGGTCACCTCGGAGCCCGTCCCGGCGGTGGTCGGGACGGCAATGACGGGCACACAGCCGGGCACCGTCTTGGTGCCGAACCGCTGGTAGGGTGTGGGGTCGTCGTCCCCGGAGACGGCCAGCACGCCCACCCCCTTCGCCGTGTCCATGGCGCTCCCGCCACCGAATCCGACCAGGCCATCACAGCGCTCGCCGCGGTAGCGCGTCACCCCCTCGGTGAGGGTGGCATCGGTGGGCTCGGCCGCGATGTTGTCCCACACGACGGCCTCTGCGCCGGCCTCGGCCAGTTTGGCCAGGAGTTGCTTCATGCCGTCGCTCTGGGCCACGATCTTGTCGGTCACGATGAGCGGCCGCTTGAAGCCCAGGGACTTGGCGTGGGTGCCCATCGCCTCCAGCGCCCCCAGGCCGAACACAATGGTGGTGGGGATGCTGAATGTGAACTGCATTCCCGTGCTGGATGTCGTCATTGCCCTGAGTCCTCCCTAGCGAGTGTCGATGCGGGGATCGCTTCGCCTCTCATTCGCCAATTCCTCCACTCCTCGACGCGCCCTGGCGGGGGACCGATGCCGCTGCTGACTTCGCCCGGGCCCGATCGCTTCCCGTCGATCACCCCAGCCGCGGTTGACTATCGGGCGAGCCGGCTGCCTATGTCAAGCAAGAATGGAAGCTTGTGGGCTGAACCGTGCAGACGGATCGGGTCCCCGCTTCCCACGCTCCGCCAGGCTTCCACGTTACAGAAGTCCACCTTTTCATATCATATGATGCAACGCCCGATGTTCCGAGCGTTGCCTTGGACGCTGGCGGAGGCGTGTGGGAATCGAACCCACCTAGCGCGGGTTAGGCGCCACGCTGGTTTTGAAGACCAGTAGTTTGATTCTTAAATAATGTTGCAATCCAAGAAACTGCGGTATATCCTCCTGCCAACTCTTGCCAGGAGGCTACCGGCCATGCCCTTCCTCACGAGGCGCGCTAGGCTCAAGCTCATCGAGGAGGAGATTCGGTGGTTGAAGCAACTGAGTCAATCGCGCTCGGAACCGGCGGGCCGAGTGCAGCGGGCGCAGATGTTGCTGCACCATCACCACGGCGACAGCGTCTCCGCCATTGCGGCCCACCTGCGCACCAACCGCCCGAAGGTGGAGCGCGCGCTGACGAAGGCCCTGGAATTCGGGGTGCGGGCAGCGCTGGAAGATCTGCCGGGCCGCGGGCGCCGTCCCACCCTGACCCCGGAGGCACGCGCCTGGGTGGTGAACCTCGCCTGCCAGCCGCCCACGACGCTGGGTTACGCTCAAGAACTCTGGACGACGCGACTGCTGGCCAAGCATGTGCGGGACCATTGTGGCGCGGCCGGGCATCCGAGTTTGCACCGCCTGGCACAGGGAACAGTCTCCAAGATCTTGCGGACCCAGCACCTGCAGCCGCACAAGATCCGGTATTACCTGGAACGGCGCGACCCGGATTTCGACACCAAGGTGCAGCAGGTCCTGCACGTATACGAGACCGTGGAGCTGTGGCGCCACACCCGTGCGCCCGCCGACCTGGTGGCCGCGCTGTCGTATGACGAGAAGCCCGGGATTCAGGTCTTGCAGACTACGGCTCCCGATCGGCCCCCCGTGCCGGGCCAGCATCCCAGTTGGGACCGCGATCACGAATACATCCGTCAGGGGACGCTCTCGCTGCTGGCAGGGCTCGACCTGCTGAGCGGAGACGTGTTGGGGTTGGTCCGCGACCGTCACCGCAGTCGCGAGTTCATCGAGTTCCTGCAGTTGGCGCATGCGCACTATCCGTCGGACGCCCGCATTCGCATGGTGATGGACAATCATTCAGCGCACATCTCCCGGGAGACCCGTACCTATCTCGCAACGCTGCCGAATCGGTTTGAATTCATCTTCACCCCCAAACATGGCTCCTGGCTGAACTTGGTCGAATCCTTCTTTAGCAAGCTGGCTCGCACGCTGCTCCGGGGGATACGCGCCGCGTCTAAGGACGAGATGAAGGCGCGCATCGAAATGTACTTGCGGGAGGTAAATGCCGAGCCCGTTGTGTTCCGTTGGAAATACAAGCTGGAGACGTTGTCCGTGGCGTAATCTCAATTGCCTCAATTGCGATGTTATTTAGGAATCGATGTAGTAGTAACCTCCCACCGCTATGCTACACTGAGGGATCGCACCCCGTGGGCCAAGGCCTTCTGCCTTTCCAGTTCGAAGCGGCCCCGCGCCCGATGGATCTGACGGCGCACGCGGGCCTGACGCTCGTCGCCGAGACGCTCCTCGCGCTGGGCATGGGCGCACTCGCCCACGAGGGGCTGCGGCTTCGCGCCCGGCAACGCGGCTCCGCGGAGTTCGACAAACTCCAAGCCATTCTGTTGGTCCAAGCGGCGGGCGGGGACTGCGTCGAAGACATGCGGGCGCTCGCGCGCGACGCCGGGTTGACGCGCCTGCTGCAGCGCCGCCTCCCCTTCCCCGATGCGCTCCACTTGTCCAGACGCTAGGCGGCCACCGGGATGACTTTGCTCCCCTTCGCCAGGAACCCAAGCGGCTGATATAGGTAACTGGAATCCGGTTTGGCGCCGATCTCCGGACTGTCGGCACTCCACAGTTCCAAGAGCGTCCTAGCGCTGTACGCCATGAAGCCTGGGTGCAGCTCCTTGGCGAATCTCGACACGCCCAGGCGTCCCGCCTCCGCCGCGACCGACTGCCAGTAGGGAATGAGCTTTTTCCTGCCATTGCCATCACAGCACTTCTAGGAAATCTGGAGGCCAGGCACACAACACACATGACGGGTGACGGGCTGCCTCGTCGGAGCCGGGGACCCGGAGAAGACGTTGACCACTTCCACGCCGAGCTCCGCGGCCATCTCGAGCGTCTGCAGCAAGACTTCGTGAGGTCGCCGCTCAATGTCGGGGGCCGCGTGGAGCGGGTTCCCATGGAAGCTCAGCGCTCACCACAAGCCCGCGCCTCTCCCCCGCCGTGCGTAACGCCCGGACCGCCGCGGCGTCGAGGACGAGGGCGTCGAGCTCGAAGCAGGGAGTGCAGCCCTAGCCCCAATCCGGAAATAATCTTGAACCGCCATGATGCCAAGGCCGCCAAGGAAGCTCGGATTCTCTCATTGAATCGAGAGAAGTGAGCCGCACCTGCCGGTGCCTTCGGAATCCGAGGGCCGTTGCTCCGAGACATTGGTCCCCTCTTGGCGTTCTTGACGCCTTGGCGGTTAGGAATTTCGGATCAAGGCTAGTTTCCGGTCGGAAACTCCACGGCCTCGACGCTGTGGGCGACGGCCTTATCCAGCACCTCCTGCACGAAGGCGGGGGCGAAAACACCGGTGACCACGCCGAGCTTCATCAAGCCCTCATCAGGAGGAACGGACTGCCGCTAGCCGCTGGAGGATCTTGGCCGCTCTGGCGCGCAGTGAGGGTGGGAGCGGCAGGGCGGGCCGGCGCGGCGGGCCGGCCGGCAGCCCCTGCAGCTTCAGGCAGGCTTTCATGCTTGCCGGGAACGGGGCCGTCCGGAAGAGGGTGTGGAGGGGGGTCAAGTGCCGCTGGAGTCGCTCCGCCTCCGCACGGTCGCCCCGGCGGACCGCCTCGAACCACCTCACGAATTCCCGGGGCGCGGCGTTTGCCGTCGCGAGGACCGTGCCTTTCGCGCCAGCCCGCAGTGCCTCGGCGAGCTCCATGCGGCCGGCGAGGAAATACTCGAAGCGGCCGCCCTGCAGCCCGGCGCAGCGACGCGCGAGGGCGAGATCGCCGTTCGCGTCGAAGATCCCCCGGAAGCGGGGCGAGGCCTCTGCCAGGCGGACGAGGGTGCGGACGTCGAGCCCCACCCCGGAACGCGGAGGATTGTTGTAGGCGTAAACGGGGCACCGCACGGCGCGCAGGATCGCCCGGTAGTGCTCGAAGAGCTCCTCCGCCGTGGGTTTCAGGTAGAAGGGCGTGATGACGCCGAGCGCATCCACGCCCTCCTGCTCCGCCTCCTGAGACAGCCGCACCGCCTCCGCCGTAGGCATGGCCCCACTGTTTACGATCACGGGCACGCGGCCGCCCGCCGCCCGCACCGCGGTTCGCGCCACCCGCCGCCGCTCGTCGCGGTCCAGCGAGAAGAACTCCCCCTGGCTCGCGAGCACGAAGAGGCCATGCACGCCAGCCGCGACGAAGTGCTCGATCAGGGTGCGGAGGCCGGCGAGGTCCAGTGATTCATCGCGCTGGAATGGCGTGACGGGCGCGAGCAGGATGCCGCGCAGACCGCCCGCCCCGAGGTTGGAGAGGGCGGTCATCACAGCGCCGTCCAGCCGCCGTCGATATAGAGCGTCGTGCCGGTGATGTAGCTCGACGCTTCGGAGGCGAGGAAGATCACCGACCCGACCAGTTCCTCCGGCCTGCCAAAGCGCTTCATGGGCAGGCGGTCCATGAACCATCTCAGCTTCTCAGGATCGTTCAGGATGGCCTTGTTCAGATCGGTGAGGAACGGGCCCGGACAGATCGCATTCGCTCGCACGTTGTAGGGAGCCCACTCCACGGCGAGCACGCGGGTCAGTTGCACCAGCCCGCCCTTGCTGGAGGCATAGGCCGCCCGGTCGGGATGGACGACGGTGGCCAGCATCGAGGCGATGTTGACAACGCTGCCGGTTTGTCTGGCCAGCATGTGTCGCCCCACGGCCTTGGCCACCAGGAAGCAGCCCTTGAGGTTGGTGTCCAGGGTCTGGTCCCAGTCGCTCTCCGTCAGGTCGAGCACCGGCTTTCGGATGTTGATCCCGGCGTTGTTGACCAGAATGTCGATCTTCCCCATCGAGGCGACGGCCCGCCCGACCATTTCCTCGACCTCCGCCTCTTGGGTCACGTCCGCCTGAAGCGGGAGCACCTTCCGCCTGCCGCGCCCTAATTCGGCAGCCACCGCCTCCACGTCGCGGAGGTGCCGGCTGGTCAGGACAAGGTCGGCACCCGCCTCCGCCAGCCCCTGCGCAATGGAGCGGCCCAGGCCGCGGCTTGCGCCCGTGACCAGTGCAACCTTCCCCGTCAACTCGAAAAGTGTTCCCATCCGGGTCCCTCTCTGGCCTTGGGATCAGCCTGTCATTTCATTTACCCGCAAGAGTCTCTGCTCCTGCATGGACCGGTAAGCCGCCAGCGCCACGGCCAGGTCGCGGCGCCCCTCGCTCCCTGGAACAGGCGGCTCTCCTCCCCCGGTCGCACAGGCGACGAAACGCTCGATCTCGGTCCGGAAGGAGTCGACGTTGGGGGCCGTGTGCTCGCTCCAGGCCCCATCCCGGAGCACCCGCACCCGCACCTCGTCGGGCACCCGGGCCAACGACCGCTCCGAAATGATAACGCCGTGCTCGCTGTAGAGTTCCAGTGCATTACGACCATAGGGAATGCCGCCACTCAGGTTGATGGTCCCGAGCGTCCCGGAACAGAAGCGGAGCTGCATTACCACCGTGTCCTCGGCCTCGCAGTCATACACCAGGTGGTCGTGGAAGCATCCCACCGCCTCCACCTCGTCCGCCAGGATATGGCGAATGAGGTCGATGGCATGGATGCCCATGTCCATGATCACCCCGCCGCCCCCGAGCCCTTTGGTCAGCCGATACTGGGTGGGGCGGAACCGCTCGCCCTGCCGCAGGCGGAAGGAGGTGAGGAAGTCGATCTTGGCCAGCACGATCCGGCCGATGGCATTCTCGGCGACGAGCTGTCGCACGCGCTGATGGGCGACGTGGAACCGCTGGTTGTTGCCGATCATCAACTGGACCTGCGCGGCCCGGCACGCCTCGATCATGCGGTCGCACTCGGCCAAGTTCACGGCCATCGGTTTCTCGCAGAAGACGTGTTTCCCGGCCTCGGCGGCCACGAGGACGTGCTCGCAGTGCAGGGCGGGCCAGGTGGCGACGTAGACGGCATCCGCCTCGGGGAGCTGACGGATCGCCTGCGCATCGGTGAAGACGCGGGGGGCGCCGCATCGCGCGGCCAGCGCCGTGGCTGCCTCGGGATTCTTGTCGATTACAGCCAGGATGCGACAGGAATCCAGAGACATGAGGGCGGGCACAAACTGATTGCTGGCGATGTCGCCAGCCCCGAGGATGATCCAGTTGACAGGCACGGATATTCCTCCGTTCAGGCCCACGGCCTTGCACCGTGGGCCCACAGGTCGCTGGAGACGAAGCCGTCGGAATGAGAGCGGGGTGGGCCGTTCGCTCCACTGGCCCGTGGCGCACGGACCAATTTCCGGCCCACCGTGCCAGGGGCGTCCCGCGCCCCCGGCACGCCGCCGGTCACTCGCCCGCCCTCTACCGCGGGAACCCCTTGAAGGCACTCCGGTTGGGCAGCGTCAAGAGCTTGCCGAAGCCGGGGATCGGATCGTCGATCTTCAGGAGCCGCAGGCACTCCCAGAGCGAGGCCTGGTTGGAGGTGACGACCGGCTTGCCGGTCTCCTGCTCCAGCCGGTCGATGATGTCGATGGCCCGGAAGGTGGTGCAGGGGATGAAGATCCCGTCCGCCTCGGGCACCACCGTCTGGCGGGCGAGCTGGTAGGGGCGCGCGGTCGGGGTGCGCCGCAGCTCCTCCAGGAACTCGATGGCCAGGGTCCCCGACTTCAGGACGGTGTAGCCCTTCACGGTGAGCGTCTTGATGAAGCGGTCCACGATGGGCGGGAGGTAGGGGCTCACCATGACGAACTTCTTCCAGTTGAGCAACTTGAAGGCGTTCAGGCAGGCGGTCGTGGTGGTCGTGCAGGGGATCCCGCCGGAGGCCTCCTGCATCCACTTGATCTGGTCGTAGTCCGCCTCCGGGCCGACCGACATGGCGCTCGCCGTGCAGGTGAAGGCGATGACGTCGGGGGCGCCCTCCGCGATGACCTTCGCCGCCTCGATGGCCCGCTTCCCCAGCTCCTCGGCCTCCCCCGCCACCTGGGGCGGCTCGTGGATCTTGTTCTCGTTCACGATGACCCCGGGCGGGATCATCCGGTAGAAGTCCACCACCGGGGTGGGGTTCCCCCCGACGTTGATCAGCCCGATCTTCCCGCGGGCCCCGTAGGGTTCGCCGGCCAGGAATGCGCGCTCGTCCATGGCGTTCTCCTTTCCGAATGTGTGTTCGCGTAGCCTCGAGCCAAGTTCTTCGGTGCGCGGCTAGCCTAGCGGGCGCACCTCCCGGACCTTAGGATTGAGCAGGTACATGGGCTGCTTCCCCGTGAGGACGTTCACCACGTCCTGCGCCACCGTCGTGCCCATCTTGCGCCGGTTCTCCAGTGTGGCAGAGCCGATGTGGGGGAGCACGACGACGTTCTCCAGCTTCAGGATCGGGTCGTCGAGGGGGATCGGTTCCTCGATAAAGACGTCCAGGCCGGCCACGGCGATGCGCTTCGCCTTCAGGGCTTCGACGAGGGCGGCCTGATCCACGATCGGGCCGCGGGCCGTGTTCACCAGGATGGCCGTCGGCTTCATCAGGGCGAACTGCTTCTTGCCGATGAGACCGCGGGTCTTCTCGTTGAGGGAGCAGTTGACGGCGATGAGGTCGGACTCGCGCAGCAACTCCTCCAGGCTCACGCGAACCGCCCCCGTCTCCTTCTCCACCTCCGGCTGGGGCACCTCGTCGAAGTAGAGGATCCGCATTTCGAAACCTTTGGCACGCCGAGCGACCCCGCCCCCGACGCGTCCGCACCCGATGATTCCGAGCGTCTTGTGGTGCATGTCAAAGCCCATGAACTTCCAAGGCACCCACTCCCCGCCGACAGTCCAGCCGCCGTTCTTAACGAAATGATCCGCCTCGGCGATGCGGCGGGCGGCAGAGATGAGCAGCGCGAAGGTGGTGTCCGCCATCGTCGGGGCGAGGACCGGCGTGAAGGTGACGTAGATCCCGCGCTCGGTGGCGGCCTGGAGGTCGATGTTGTCATATCCAACCCCGTGCCGGCCGATGACCTTGAGGCGCGGCGCCAGTCCGATGGCCTCACGGTCCATGATGTCCGTGTGCCAGGGCAGGATCACCGCGTCCACGTCGCGGATCTTCTTCAAAAACTCGGCCCGGCTCAACGGGCGCCCTTCGGGGTTGGACTCCACCTCCGCCACCTGTTCCAGAATCTTGATGGCCTCGGGCTGGATGGGCTGAGCAATGAAAACCTTCATCGGATCCTCTCCTTTCCCGGTAACTGTCCTTGGCCTCTAAAGATGTTTTCGCACTTCGTTAGGGCCCGCGACGGGAGCTGCACCGCTCCGCTCGGCTCATGCATACCCGAAGAGTCGCGGGACCCACAAGGCCAACTCTGGAAAATAGGTCACGAGGGTCAACACGATCAATTGCCAGGCCAGATGGGGCCAGACGTGTCGAAACAGCCGCTCGATGGAGAGGTTGGCCTGGCCGCAGACGACGAAGAGGACCGCCCCCACGGGCGGCGTGAGCAGGCCAACTACCAGATTCATCACCACCACGAAGCCGAAGTGCAGGGGGTGAATCCCGTAGCTGGTGGCGATCGGTGCCAGGATGGGAACCAGCATGATGATAGCCGCAACCGTCTCCATCAGGCAGCCGACCACCAGCAGGAAAAGATTGACCACCACCAGGAACAGGAGCGGGCTCGGCGAGATGGACTTCAGGTATCCTGCGATGAGCATAGGGACCTGTTGGGTGCTCAGCAACCACGACACGGCGTTCGCCATGGCGATCAGGACGAACACGATGGCGGTCGTGACCCCGGCTCGGAGCAGGGCAGGCGGGATGTCCCGGAGTTTCAGCTCCCGGGTCACGAACAGCCCCACGGCGAGCGCATACACGGCCGAGATCGCCCCCGCCTCCGTGGCGGTGAAGATTCCACCCAGGATCCCGCCCAGTACGATGGCGGGCATCAGGATGGCAGGCAGGACGTGCCAGCAGCGAGAGAGGAACTCCTTTGCCGTGATGCGTTCCTTGCGAACCGGGTATTGTCGCTTCCGGGCGACGTAATAGGCAATGGCCATCATCCCCAATCCCATCATGATCCCCGGGATCACGCCACACAAGAACAGGCCAGCGATGGAGATGCCTGAGGTGGAAGTGGCATAGACGATCATTGGGATGCTGGGCGGGATGATCGGCCCGATGGTGGCTGCGCCCGCCGTGACGCTCGCGCCGAACTCCACGTCGTATTCTTTCGTCATGGCGGGAATACAGATCGCCCCCAGTGCCGAGGCGTCGGCGACCGCCGATCCGCTGATGCCGGCAAAGATCATGCTGCTCACGATGTTGACATGGGCGAGGCCGCCGCGGATGTGTCCGACCAAGGCGTCGGCGAACTTGAGCAGGCGACTCAGGATGCCGGTAGACCCCATCAACTCGCCCGAGAGCATGAAGAACGGGATCGCCATGAGGATGAACGAGTCCACGCCGGTAAACATCCGCTGCGGAATGAGGTACAGCGGCACCTTCCCCCAGGCGATCATGCTCCCCAGTGCAGCAACGCCCAGGGCGAAGGCGATGGGAATCCCGATGATCAGGGAGACAACGAACGTCACGGCCATGACGATTAGCATGCAGCCTCCTCGGTTACCGGGTGGAGCGCGGAACCTCTCTTCCTGAATCGATCAGGTCAGTTGTTCTCCGATCTCGCTCGCCGGCACACTCGTTCCGGTCCGCCACTCTCGGATCATCAACGGCACCAGTTGAATGATCATGAGGATGATGCCGACGGGAACCGCCAGGTACGGCCAAAACATGCTGATGGGCAGGACCAGGCTTTTTTTCTGCGAGACCGGCCCGAGGAGGTAGATTCCTTCGTACGCCATGACCAGGAAAAAGCCCAGGACTGCGAGCGAGGCGACCAGCGTCACGACCCGCCTGAGGGGTCTGGGAAGCGCCTCCCGAATCATGGTGATCCCGACGTGCGCCCCCTTCCGCAGGGCCAGACTGGCCGCCAGGAACCCCATCCAGATCATCAGGTACCGCCCGGCCTCCTCGGACCAATCGAGGCCTTGCGAAAAGCCGTAGCGCAGCACAACGGAGACCGTCACCAGGAGGGTGAAGGCCGCCACCAGGACCATGACGCAGATGCCGGTCCAGTACGCGAGTCGTTCCGCGAGCCGTTCCAGACTTCGCATGGATGCTCCCCCCAACAGGGTGCCTGGCTACGTGTCGCCGCTGGGAGTCAGGCGCCCAGCGGCGACGCGCTCGTCCGGCGGTCTTACTGGACGTACGGATAGATGTTGGATTTGGCGTCACGGATCCGCTTCACGAGATCCGGCGGGAAGATGTTGGCGAACTCTTCATAGACGCTCTTGGTCCCCTCGACAAAGGCCTCCCGGTCCTTGACGTCGTTTACCACCATGCCGGCCGCTTTCAACTTGGCGACTAGCTCGCCGTCCGCCTTGATGGACTCCTTCCGAACGTGCACCGCCGCCTCGGCCACGGCCTCCCGGACGCCGGCCTGGATGTCCGGCGGCAGCTTGTCCCACCAGGCCTTGCTCGCAAAGACGACGTTGTTGGAGTAGGCGTGGCCGGTCAGCGTCAAGTACTTCTGCACCTCGTAGAACTTCGCGGTCCAGATGTTGATGAGGGGATTGTCCTGCCCGTCCACCACTCCGGTCTTCAACGAGGTGTACAGTTCCCCGTAGGGAATCGGCACGGCATTCGCCCCCAGGGCCTTCATGGTGGCGAGGTAGATCTTGTGCTCCACGACCCGCTGCTTGAGGCCGCGGAGGTCAGCCGGAGTGTTGATCGGCCGCTTGTTGTTGGTGATATGACGAAACCCGTTCTCGAAATAGCCGAGCGCCACCAGCCGGGAATCCTTGTTGTGCTCCAGGATTTCCTTGCCGATGGGGCCGTCCAGGACGGTGTAGACGTGATTCCGATCCCGGAAGAGAAATGGCATGTCGAAGATGTCAAAGAGGGGATCCGCCAGGCCGGCAACCCCGCTGGTCGTCATTTCGATGGTCCCGATCCGCAGCCCTTCCAGGATCTCCCGCTCGTTCCCGAGCTGCGACGCCGGGTAGAGCTGGAAATCGATCCGGCCCGGGAACTTCTTCATCAAATACTCCCCGATCTTGTTTCCGCCCTGATTGAAGAGGGACATTGGATCGCCGTGCACCGTGGGGAACTTGATGACGATCTTCTCGCCCGCGACTGCCGCCCCGGCGGCAAGCGCCAGGACCAGCGCCATCCCGGCCAACCCGACTGCCATGCGTTGAAGAGTCAAGCGTGTGCGCATACCCCTGCCTCCTCCCCCCGCTGAGGGGTGACTGCGGTCCCCGAGTTAACCCGCCCAGAGACGCGCGACCGTCGCGAGCCGCTGGACCTCCAGACACCGATCCAGGAGGCGCTGGGCCGCCCGGGGACCCAAGACGGATCCAGCGCTCTTCAGGAACTTCGCCGCCAAGTCATCCGGCCGGAGCGGATTGGCCGGATCGCCCGTGGCTATGTCCACCCGCGTCTCGTGGCGCGCCCCATCGCGCAACTCCACGGCCACTACCGAGGACCACCGGGCGGGAAAGCTCGCGGTCAACGCCGCCTCTTCTCCCACCCGGACGCATCGCATGAAGCGCGTGAGATCCGCCCGCCGGAGTTGCGCAGGGCCGAAGGATCTCGGGGTGACCTCGCCGTCCAGCATGGCCACGGCCACACAGAACGGCAGGCAGAAGCGCGCCAGGAAGGGACTGACGGGGCGGACCGGCTTGAGGAAGTTGACCGCTTCCGCGTACAGCGACACGTCGATCTGTTGCACGCGGTCCGGCGCGACGGCATGGTCCCTGCGGAGCCGGAGAAGCCCTTCCAGGGGGGATAGGATGTGCCCGTTGACGGGAAACAGCCTTCGCGTCACCCGGGTGATCCGATCCGGAAAACTGCCCGTCCGCAGGCCGGCAGCGATCGCCTCGAGGTGTGGCGCGGCCGTGGTCGCGCGAAGAAAGCCCTTGTCACCTTCGAAGATCCGGGTCGCCCCCGTGAATCCTCCGGCCGCCAGGGCCGCAGCCAGGTAGCCGTTCAGGGCAGCCTTCCCCGCATGCAGCGGCTTGCTCATCTCCCTGCCATCGATCATGTACTGGTTCAGACCTGCCGCCTGCGTCCCGGCCGTCCCCAGCGCGTGGTTCATGCCCTCCGGAGTGAGGCGGAAGAGACTCCCCACCGCGGCCGCGGCCCCGAAGGTCCCGCAGGTCCCCGTGCTGTGCCAGATCCGATGGTGCGCGGGGTTGACCGCCTCGCCAGCGCGGATGCCTGCTTCGTAGCCGACGATGATGGCCGTGAGCAACTCGCGACCGCTCCGCCCCAGCCGCTCCGCCGCGGCCAAGGCAGGCGGGATGACGGTACTCCCGATGTGCACAATGGACTGCTTGTGGAAGTCATCCATCTCCAGCGACTGCGCCATGGCGGAATGCACCAGGGCGGCCACCGCCCCCGGCACCCGCGCCTTCGTGCCGATCAGGCGGCAGGGACCGCCCGGCGCCATCCCGTCGGCCCGCCAGAACTCCCGCAGCCGGCGAGTGGGGAACTCCTCGACGGCAGCGTAGACAGCCGCCAGGGTATCCACCAGACACCAGGTCGCCGCCTGGACCGAGGCCTTGGGCAGGTCACGGAAGCGACGCGTCGCCAACGCTTTTGCCAATGCGTAACTGGACATGGGTGCACTCCCCGGAGCCGGATTGCCCTAGGACAGAGGCGCCAGTCCGTACATCGGGTGGATGGTGTCCGCCGTTTCATGACCTCCCAGAGTGGCCTCCTGATCAGGCACCGCGGTCCGGCCCACCGCCAAGATCACGCGTCCCGTGCCGCGACACACCCAGGACTGAAGTCAATCATGCGGACCCCGTCGTTGAAGAGGCTGTGGCGGTCCGGGCTTCCGGTGTGCTTCTCGACCGTGCACAGATCAACTTGGCGTGAATCGGAGAGACCCTTGGCCCGGTGGCAGACGATGCGGATCCGACTGATGCAGGCGAGAAAGCCTCCGAATCACTTTGGTAATTGCTAGAATTTGACCACGCCGAACGTCAATCATATTAGAACAGCCGGCACGGAACATTCAATTGAACGAGCGTTGGGCTACAGTCATGTATGGTCCAGCAGATAACAGGACAATCCATACGCTCCCGGAGGGCGACGACGCTTCGAAGTTCCTTTTCTCATCCCGTTCGATCGCGTCCGCCAAGCATCGAAAGCCCTGAAGCGCATCCATGAACGCGCGATCCGACGATGGCAAGGGGGCTCCTTACGGTACAAGCGTTGATTGCCGGTGGGTGGCGCAAGACGGCGGACCATGCGCGGGAGCCGCTACGGCCCGGGGACGAGGCCGGGAAGAAGGCCGGCCGTCTTGCCGCCGTCGATGGCGATGGTCGCGCCGGTGATATTGCGCGCCGCATCCGAGGCGAGGAAGGCCACCAGTTCGGCCACCTCCTCCGCCTTCCCAATGCGCTTGAGCGCGGTCTCGCTCGCAATCTTGCGGTCGTACGCGGCGGCGTCCCCCATCTTCCGACGACCCTCTTCCGTCATGTTGGATTCGACAGGCCCCGGGCAGATCACGTTCACCCGGACATTCTGCGGCCCGTGGAGCAGGGCCATCGACTTGGTCAGGCCGATGATGCCATGCTTGCTGGCGCAGTAGACGGGGTCATTGGGTCGGCCGATCAGGCCGGCGTTGGACGAGTCGTTGATGATCGTCCCGCCGCCATTCCTGATCAGGTGTGGGAGTGCATACTTGGAGCCCAGGAAGACACTCTTCAAATTCACCGCAATGGTATAGTCCCAGTCCTTCTCCGAGACGTCGATGACCGAGCCGGGCATGTTGATACCCGCATTGTTGAACATGCAGTCCAGCTTGCCATAGACCTCCACCGCCGTCTCGACCAGTCGCTCGACGTCCGCAGCGACCGTCACGTCCGTGCGCACGAAGCGGGCCTCGCCGCCCTCCGCGCGTATCTGGGCAATCGTCGCCTCCCCCGCCGGAACGCTTCGGTTGCCGATCACGACCTTGGCGCCCTCCCGAGCGAAAAGAATGGCGGTGGCACGGCCGATGCCGGATCCGCCCCCAGTGATCACCGCGACCTTGCCAGCAAGCCTCATGACTCGCTCCCTTCTCGCTCACCGGTCTGGCGCATGCCAATAGGTGAGGTCACACGACATTTACTCACTGATCCCTGCCCGACCCGGCGCAGCCGACTCCGGGAGCGTCGGCCAGAGCCGGAGCGTCTCCGCCAGGCACAGGAAGAGGTGATAGAAGACCCGCACGGGAAGATCGGGAGAGAGATCCTGCCCGTCCCGCGCCAGTCGATTGCGCCAGCGCCCGGTTCGGTCGATGAGGAACCAGCGAAAGAGCATCTCCAGGTGCCTCCGGGCGCGCTCCGCCGCGTCCGTGTCCTGCAGGAACTCCCAGCGGGCGAGGAAGGCCTTGATGGCTTCCGTCTGAGGCCAGAGCAGCTTGCTGTCGGTAAGCACCCGTCCCGTGCGGTCAACCTCGTCAAAGGCGGCCGGGACGAATCGCGGGTCGCCATCCACGCCATGGGTGACTGCAAACCGGTAGAGTTGCTCTGCCGGACCGAGCACCCGGGACTCGCCCATGAGGCGGACATGGTGATGGAGGAGCCACACCCATTCGAAATGATGACCCGGCTCGCGGACCACCCCCGCGGCACCGGGGGCCGGACCCCAGTCTCCCGTGAAGAACTCGGCCAGCGTTCCGGTCTCGCGATCGAAGAGGTGGCTGAAGAACAGATCCACCATGGCGCTGGCGTGCGCCTGCCATCCGCCGTCATGGGTGGCCTCGTAGAGCGCGTGGAAGGCCTCGAGAAGGTGCATGTGGGGATTCTGCCGGCGCGGCAGCGGCTGCGGCTCCCCGGCGAGCAGGTACTCCCGATAGCCCCCGTTGGCTCGATCGGCCAGCAGGCTATCCATGTAGTCGATGGTGCGCTTGGCCCAGTCGAGGGGCTCTCGGCTTGCGGTGGCTCGATGGAGCCACGCCATCGCGAAGAGCGCGAAGGCGTGATCGTAAGCATCCTTGCGCCGATCGACAGGCGTGCCATCGGCGGTCACGGCATGGAAGAAGCCGCCCTCCTGCGCATCCCAGCAGCGCTCGGTCAGAAAGCGAAAGCCGTGCTCTGCGGCGGCGCGCGCCTTCTCGCCCAGCCCGAGGATATGGGCGTGACTGAAGGCGTAGATCAAGCGTCCGGTCACCAGCGGCGTCTTCTCGGGCCGCTTGTCCGGTTGCCCGTTGGGGGTCAGGTACTCGACATAGCCGACGGGCTCTGCCGCCACGGTCGCCGTCCAATACGGCAGCACGGCATCCCTGAGCCAGGCCCGCCACTCCTCCACTGTCTTCGGAACTTCAATCATGCGCAAGTCCCTCCTCGATCAGGTGACAGGAAACTGCTCTCAGCGAACGTCGTTGCCGCCGAGCATACTACAACCCTGCTGCGGCTGCCAATGGAAGGCTCCGAGATGTCAACCTGGACGGACGATGGATCGTCCGAAGATCGCTCAGGGTGGCTCCCGCTGCTGCAACACGCTCCGAATCCAGCGGACGAACTGCGGGAGAACTTCCGTCGGCTCCTCCAGCTCCGGATGCCATCGCTTCTCGTGCTCGAAGATTATCCAGCCATCGTAGCCCCGCTGGCGGAGCAAACTCAACGCCTGGCTGAGGGGAAGCTGTCCCTTGCCCGGGGCCACGTACCGCCACCCGTCCTCCATGGCCTGGGGATGGTTTCGCTCGTATATTGCATCCTTGACGTGCACGTAGAGGATTCGGTCCCCCAATCGGCTTAGGGTCTCGCTCGGCGACTCGCCTCCCACTCGCGACGTGTGTCCAATGTCCCAGAGCGCTCCAAAGGCAGCCTCGGGAATCCGCTCCAGGAGGAGCCGGCAGTCCGCCGAGGAGATCCAGTTGTCGTGTGTCTCGAACACCCACCTGAGGTCACGGGCGCCGGGCAGTTCCAGAATTGCCGCCATGGTCCGTCGGCCCACCTCGGCCAGTTCCTCCCGGCTGTGGGCGCGGAGGTCGCCAGCGCCGAAGACCCGGATGGCCGTCACATTCAGCTCGTGGGCGATGGGAATCGTGCGGCGTGCCTCTTCGAGGTTCGTGGAGAGACGATCGGCATCGCAGATTTGCAGGCTCGAACTGATCCCGCTCACCGCAATCCCCGCCTCGTCCAGCAACCGCCTCGTTGTGCTCAGCTCCGTGGTGAACTCCGGCCGGAGCGTGACGTCCACAGAATCCTGCAGTCCCCGGAAGTCCACGCCGTCGAAACCGTATTCCCGGGCTCTTTGACAGATCGTGGCCAGGTCCCATGCGGGACACGCCAGACTGATGAACCCCAGCTTCATCCCACAACCCTCCTCGCTACCCGAGCGCTCGCCCCGCTCAGCACAATTCCGCAGTTGCCCCCCGAGAAGACTCGAAGAGACGGCGGAGAAAGGCCAGCCTCTCCACGCAGCGTTTTCATCGCTCCTGGCGCATGGGCGGAGGGCCCGGGCGCTGCTGCCGAATCTCTGAGTGCATGGGACCGATGAAGGTCTTGGCGTCCACCTCCTCGGCTGCTGCCGTCTTCCCGTGCGGCGGACGGGGGCGACGCCTCCCCCGGCTCCTCATGGGTGGGCGATCCCCGTGCGAGATGATCCCGCTAAACCCCGAGGTATGCCTCCCTGATCTCACGTGACTTCTCGAGGTCCTCCGCCTTTCCGCTGGCCTTTACCCTGCCCTCGTGCAGAACGTACACCATGTCCGACGCGGCTAAGGATGCCTTCACGTCTTGCTCCACCAGGAGTATGGTCAAACCTATTTCCGTCTTGAGCCTGGTGATGGTTTGGAAAACTTCACCCACAAGCTTCGGAGCCAGTGCCTGGCTTGGCTCGTCCAGCATGATCAGCTTGGGCCGCGTCATCAGCGCCCGGCCTATGACCAGCATCTGCTGTTCGCCCCCGCTCAGCAAACCGGCCTTTTGATGAGCCCTATCTTCGAGAACCGAGAAGAGGGAGTAGACGAGGTCCAGGGACTCGTCCATGCGTCTCAGGGCCTTCTTCTGATACGCCCCCATGATGAGGTTTTCATGAACCGTCATCCCGGTGAACAGATGCCTCCCTTCGGGGGCGAGGACAATACCCATCTCCACCTTCTTATGAGTTGGAAGATGGGTGATCTCTTGCCCCTCGTAGATGATTCTTCCCTTCCAGGCGGCTGTCAGACCGAAGACTGTCCTGAGCAACGTGGTTTTCCCTGCCCCGTTCGGTCCGAGCAAGGAGGTGATGGAGCCTTCTTTGACTTGCAGGCTCGAGCCCCACAGGACCTGCATCGCGCCGTAACCCGATTCCAGGTTCTCTACCGTGAGCATCGTCTAATCCTCAGCCGGACGTCCGAGGTAGATCTCTATGACTCTTTGGTCTCCGAGGGCATCAGCCGTCGGCGCATCAACGAGCTTCTTCCCCTGGTGCATTACCATGACCCTCTCGGCAAATCCCACCACCGCGCGCATAATATGCTCGACCATGGCGATTACGGTAATGCCCTCCATCTTCTTTACGCTCTTCAGAAGAGCGACCATTGCATCGATGTCTTTGGGATGCATGCCGGCTAATGCCTCATCCAGGAGGAGGAGCCTGGGACTCATCGCCAGGCTGCGGGCAATTTCCATGAGCTTCTTTTCCACCGGCGTTAAGGATCCTGCCTCCTTATCCGAGTGGGACCTGAGTCCCACGAGTGTGATGTAGCGATCGGCGATCGCCAGGGATTCGTCCACGCCGACTTTGCCGCTCAAGGTCCCAAACATCGCCCCAACCGCCACGTTCTCCCTGACGCTTGCCGAATTGAAGGGCCTTGGTATCTGAAAGGTTCGACCGATCCCCATAGGGGCTCTGGTGTACGGCGGCAGAGTGGTGATGTCCTTTCCTGCAAAGATGACCCTTCCCCTATCTGCGACATGAACCCCGCTAATGACGTTGTACAAAGTGGTCTTCCCGCTGCCGTTCGGGCCGACAATGGCTATCGATTCCCCCTCTTCAACCTCGAGGCTCACACCGTTGACCGCTACCAGACCCCCGAATCGTTTCGTCACATTCTCGAGCTTCAAGAGTGGCATGGGTCCCCTCAGAGAAGGTAGCCTTGTAAGGCCGTGCCCTTGGCCTTCCGCTTCACCCAGCCGATGACTCCCTCCGGAAATGCCACCACGATGAAAATGACAATGGGTGCGAAGATGAGGAGCTGAAACCCCGGCATCAGGACGGCAAGCCAGTATTTGGAAAGGCCGTAGATCAGCCCCCCCACAACCGGGCCGAGCAGGGTGCCCGCTCCACCCAGGACAACGATGATAATGGCTTCAACCGTGTATTGGATTTGGAAGGCCTCAGGCGGAAACACGTACATCACCTTCAGGGCCCACGCGCACGCACCCAGCAAACCGGCGAGGGAGGCGCTGGTGATGAAGGCGATAATCTTGTACTTGGTCACATTGATTCCCATCACCTTGGCAGCATCCTCATCTTCTCGCAAGGCAGTCAGGGCATAACCGATCCTCCCCCTCATGTAGCCGGCGGTTATCACAGCCGCGATGACGGCGACGATCATCACCATGATGTCGGCCCAGAAGGTGGACAGGGCGCTGGCCGTGTCCCTCCCGAGGGTCCGGGTAAGCTGTCCCGAAAAGATGATCCCCTCCGCTCCCCCCCAAATTCTTGCCCCCTCGATGAGATACCGGAATCCTTCGTTCACCCCGACGGTGGCAATGGCAAAATACGCCCCCCTGAGCCTCAGGGCCACCGCCCCAACCGCGACGGAAAGAGCCCCCGCCATCACGACCGCGAGAATGAGTCCTGTAACGACAACTCCGAGTCCCAGGTTCGGGAATCCGGCGAGGCGGGATACACTCAACGCCATCCCATAGGTGCCGACACCGAGGAAAGCCACGTATCCAAAGTCCACATAGCCGGTCATGCCGATGAAAATGTTGAACGCCTGGCCCAGGGCACAGTAGAAGGCGAGCATGGCCATCAACTGCCACATCCCCGTCACATTCTTCCCGATAAGGAACAGGAGGAAGTAAGCACAGCAGACAGGGAGCAGGGGAAGATACTTGCTGTGTCTCACTTTCATTTCGCCCCCAGCAACCCTGTGGGTTTGATCAGCAGAATCACAAGCAGCATCACGAAAGAAATGAACCGGGTCAAGGCGAAGGGCTCGACGCCGGGCAAAGCGGCGAAGATGGTATACGACCCGTTCTCGATGAGGCCGAAGGCCAGCCCCGCGAAGAAAGCGCCGTATGGGGAGGCAAGCCCACCCAGCACCGCGACAACGAAAGCCTTCAGGGTATATGGCCCGCCCATGTACGGGTTAATGCCAACCGGTATGAACATGGTCAGGAGGACGCCGCTGAGGACGGTCAGCCCGATGCCGATGGCAAAGCTCAAGGCATAGACCCAATTGACATTCACTCCGCACACCTGCGCCCCATCGCTGTCCTCAACCACGCTCCTCACGGCCGTCCCTGCTCTTGTTTTCTTGAACCAGATGTACAGCAGGACGGCGATGGTCACGCTCCCCGCGAAGGCATAGACCTTACTCATGGGGATAACCGTCATGGGAAGAGTGAGTTTTCCCGTCTCCCAGTTGTACCCCCTGAATTCCGTTCCGAAAGTATTCTTGACTACCTCCTCGAGGAGCATCCCGATGGCAAATGTCGCCAGGAGCGAGGCAAGCTCAGGGGCCTTGATCAATCTTCGGAGCACAGTGTGGAAGAGCAGGAACCCCATTGCCATGCCGACAATCAAGGCCACCGGGAGGGCAAAAATCGGCGTCATGTGCAGGCTGGAGAACATCCATAGGGTGATGAACGCCCCCACCATAATGAAGGCCCCATGGCCGACGTTCACTATTTTCAAAACGCCAAAAATCAAACTGAGGCCCATGGTGGCCATCCCGTAAATCCCCCCGAGCAGGAGCCCATTGACCAGGTTGCCTGCTAATTGCTGTCCGATCATGGTCGTTGACTCCTCAGGATATCCTCCGCAAGCTCGCGCGCCTCCGACGCGTGGGGGTAGCGGCCCCGCGCTGCCCTGCCCGCGAGCGGAGCCCGCGAAGCGGCATGGGGATATGCGCCGAACCGGATCAGCGCTTCAACGCTGTGAGGCAATCGGATCACATCGGACTACAGAGGATTCTCCCCTCCCCCAGTTCGGAGATAAGGGGAGGGGAGATTCGGTCCTCTATTTGGTAATGGCCTTCTTGCCCGCGGCCTTCTCGGCAATCGTAGGCATTGGATAGTAAGGTTTGTCGGTGGCAGCCTCCGGGGGCCAGACGATGACCCGCTTTCCGTTCTGCCACTGGACCGTCACCATTGAATGCGCGGTCTGGAGGCCTGTGTTCCCATCAATCCTGAACTCCCCGAAGTAGGTCATGAGGTGCAGCCTGTTCAGGGCTTCCCGCACCTTGTCGGAGTCCAGACTGTTCGCAAGATCCACGGCCCTGGCGTAGATCAGGGGCGCCGCTCCGGCTTCGGCAGCGTGATAATTCGGGCTTTCCCCACCGGAAATCCCCTTCACCAGCTTGACCCATTCCTCATTGGTGGGCCCATACCACTCGCGGCCCACCCTCTTCGCCTCCTCCGGGCTGAACTTCACCCCGTACTCCCACTGGGACGGTCCAACGACCCCCTCCGCCTTGGCGCCCAGCGCCTCGTAGAACGCAGGCAGCGAGACGGCGACGATCAGGGAGAAACCCTTCACGTTGATATCGAGGTCTGACAGTTGTCGTGTGAAGAGCTGGCCATCGGCAAAATGACCGCCGCCGAGGATGAGATCCGGCTTGGAGGCCTTGAGGTCGGAGAGGAGGGGGGTCAGGTCGGTGACGTTGTTCGGGTAGGTCCGCTTGAATACAACCTCGTAGCCGAGCTTCTTGGCGTGCCCCTCCGCCCCCTGATAGGCCATCCTCGCAAACTCGTCATCCTCAAATACTAGGGCTAACTTTTTTGCCTTCGGGTCGACCTTGTGAAACATCTCCAGGGCACCCACCTGGAAATCAGACGCCGGCGTGACCAGCAAGACCGCATATCTGAATCCCTGCTCGAAAATCCGGTTACTCGAACCCCCATGGGAGAGATAGACCTTCCGGTACTTCTCGGCGATCGGTGCCCCGGCCATGGTCAGGCCCGCACTATAGGGAGCGATAATCGCATCAGCTTTGTCCACGCTGACCAAGCGCTCTATCAGGCTCGTTGCACCTTCCTTTTTCGACTCATTGTCGTAGAGCTTGATTTCCAATGGAACCTTTTTCCCGCCGATCTTGACCCCCCCTTGAACCTCGTTGATCCACTTCACCGAGGCCTTCACGCCCCAGGAGGATTGCGCCCCTGCCTTGGAATGTTCCCCCGAGAGGGTCTCCGCGTAACCGAGCAAAACCTTGTCGGCTGCGGGAGTAGGCGTCGGCAGGAGTAGGCCGGAGACGATGAATGTAACCGTCAGACCCGCTAACCACGTGCGTCTCATTGGTACCTCCCTTCAGGTGTGAACTGGAAGTACTCTTGACATCCGTCGATTAGCCGCCCTCGGCTTTCCTGGATTCATTCAAACATCCTCACCTCCTTCCTGCCTATTGTTTCTCGGATGGATGGGTCAGCATCCATTTTTCCCTGCATCACCTCGCGTGGCCCCCACGAGCTTCGCCGACGGCAGGGCTTGTCACTCGCTCACCTCCGCCAGCGTGCCTTGCCGCCAGGTATCCGAAGGTCATGGCCAGGCCGATCTGGGAGCCGGCCCCCGGATACTCGCCGCCCATGACCGAGTGCATGTCGTTCCCGCACGCATACAGGCCTGCAATCGGGCGGCCCGTGCCGCCCAAGACCTGCGCGTGCGCGAACGCGCGCGCGCTCAGGCCTCTTGCAGGAGGCGGCCGGGGCCTGGAATGTCTCGCCGATCGCCCAGGAGGCGCAGCATCTTCCAGACCGACGCGGAGTTGCTGGTGACGACCGCCTTCCCCAGCTTCGCTTCCAGCGGCTCGATGATCTCGAGCGTGCGGAAGTTCGAACAACTGATGAAGATGGCCTGGGCCTCGGGCCGGTCGACTTCGGCCACCAAGGCAGCATTCTGTTCGGGGGTGAAGCTGGCGTGCGCTTGGGTGCCGAATCCTTTGATCGCCAGCACCTCGAAGCCGGACTCCTTGAGGTACGCGCGCAGCTTCTCATTCAACCACGGCTCGTACGGCGACGCCACGCTGACCCGCACCGCGCCGAGCGCACGCAGGGCGTCCACCACGGCCGCGGCCGTCGCCGCTCCTGGGATCCCGGTGGCCGCCTGGATGTCCTCGACGATCTGCCGATCATACCCCGGCCCCTTGAGGAACCCGCCGGCCGTGCAGCCGTAGCAGATGACCCCCACCTTGGCATGGGCCAGCAGCTTGGCCGCTGCCGGGACCTGCGTCCCCATCCAGGTGAGATTCTCCTCGGTATCCGCGGTGTGGGAGATGCGCATGGTATGAACGGACATGCTCGGCACCGCCATCCGCTCGAACTCGTACTCCATGACGGTGTTCCAGGAAGGCACGATCAGCCCCAGCTTCCGCTCCCAGGTGGCCATGACCTACCGCCTCCGCGGGGGAATTCGCTTCCAGGTTCGCTTGAATTCGAGGATGTCGGGCACCGTCGGCGCGTGGATCGCCAGGAAGACGCACCGCCGCTTCGTTCGATTGGCGGCGTAGTGGCTCACGCCTTTCGGGATGAAGACGAGGCTGTGTCGGGGCAGCGTGTAGGCGCGACCGTCCTGAACGCTCGTCAACTCCCCCTCCAGAACGAAGTAGATTTCGTTCTCGGCGGTGTGGTGGTGCGTGTGCGATTTCGCGCCGGGGGGATAGGTGAAGAGCCCGACACACATCGAGGTGTCAGGGAAGGAATCTTGATCGACGAGCGACTGAGCAAAGCGGCGATACGGCGCCGGCGCCTCGTACCGGGCCACCGCGTCCACCCGCACAACTCGCTTGCGTGTTGTCGTCTCCACGTCTGCACATCCTCCTTCACCAACAGCTCTTCCGGCCCTCCCAGCGGGGGGAGATCTCTCCCCCCGCAGCCTCTTCGACGGTCCCTACTTCTGCGCGGCCAGGACCTGGTCCCAAACCGGCGGCTTCCGTTGTTCCGGCGGGATGTTGTAGGGCTCGGCATTGCTCTTGTCCACGATGGGCACCGGCAGGATGATCTGCTGCGGGAGCTTCTCGCCCTTCAGAAACCGATACGCGGCTTCAATAGAGATGTAGCCCTGGTCGAAGCCGCTGAAGCCGAGGGTGGCGAACTGCCGGCCCTGGAGGATTGACTGGACGCCCGGTGGAGTGGCGTCGCAACCGGTCACCTTGATCTTTCCCAGACGACCGGCAGCATCGATGGCCTCGACGGCTCCCAGGGCCTGCTCGTCGTTCGCCGCCAGCACGACGTCGATCTGCGGGAAGCGCTGGAGCAAGTTCTCCATGACCTGCACGGCCTGCAGGCGGGAATAATTGGCCGGCTGGGCGGCCAGGAGCTCCATCCCCTTCACGTCTCGCAGCGCGCGCATGTACCCCCGGTGGCGATCCTGGGCGGTGATGGCACCGGGGACGCCGTCGAGAATAACCACTTTGCCCTTGTCCCCTACCACCTTGAACGCGTATCTGGATATGTCGTAGGCCATCTGCTCGTCATCAGAGCCTACGAAGGTCTCGACCTTCCCTGCCGCCATCCGATTGTTGTAGTTGATGATGGGGATGCCGGCCGCCACCGCCTTCTGGACCGTCGGAACCAGGGCCACGTAATCCACGGGCACGAAGACCATGGCATCCGGCTTCTTCGTGATCCAGTCTTCCATGATCCGGATCTGCTCCTCGATGTTGTCCGGCTTCGTCGGGGCCGCATAGATCAAGCTCGACTTCGTCCTTCCAGCGGTCCGCCGAGACCTTCGCCCCCGCTGAGCAGGCCTTCCAGAACGGGTTGACCACGTTCTTCGTGTGGAACACGATCTGCCACTTCTTCTTCTGAGCCCAGACTCCCTCGGGCCAGGTCAGCCCTTGGACTACGCCAACCCCGGCTAACGCCGCTGCCGTCTTCAAGACCTCTCTCCGTGTTACCATGATTCTCCCCCTTGTGAACTTGCTGCTTGCGCCATTAGTGTGCCTTTCGGTGCCATCTTCGTTCGCTTCGCATCCTCCTCCGAATGCGCGCCCTGCTCCCCACACATGCCCTCTCGAAACGAGCCAGGAGGAACCCCTTTATCTTTCCGCGGACGCGGATCCGTGCCCTAACGCTGCGCCGCCAAAACCTTCTCCCATACGAGCGGCTTCCGCTGCTCCGGCGGCATGTTGTACTGGGCCGCATTTGTCTTATCAATCACAGTCACGGGCAACATGATCTGCTGGGGGAGCTTCTCGCCCTTCAAGAAGCGGTAGGCGGCCTCGGCGGCCAGATACCCCATGGCGAAATTATCGAAGTCGATGCTGGCGAAAAGCCGTCCCTGGAGGATCGACTGGATGCCGGGGAGCAAGCCATCCACGCCGGTCACCTTGATCTTCCCGAGGCGGCCAGCGGCGTCAATGGCCTCCACGGCGCCCAAGCCGATCTCGTCGTTCCCCCCCAGGACGACGTCGATCTCCGGGAAGCGCTGGAGCAGATTCTCCATGACCTGCATTCCCAGCATGCGGGAGTAATTGGCCGGCTGGGCGGCCAGCAGTTCCATCCCCTTGGTGTCTCGCAGGGCTCGGAGCCATCCGCGGTGTCGATCCTGCGCGGTGATAGCCCCGGGGACGCCGTCCAGGATGATCACCTTACCCTTGTTCCCCACCGCCTTGAAGGCGTACTGGCCAATCTCGTAGGCCAACTGCTCGTCGTCACAGCCGACGAAGGTCTCGACCTTCCCCGCCGCCATCCGGTTCTGCCAGGTGATCATGGGGATGCCAGCGTCCACCGCCTTCTGCACCGTGGGAACCAGGGCCACGTAATCCACGGGCACGAACACCATGGCATCCGGCTTCTTCGTGATCCAGTCCTCCATGATCCGGATCTGCTCCTCGATGTTGTCCGGCTTCGTCGGGGCCGCATAGATCAGTTCGATCTCATCCTTCCAGCGGTCCAGCGACATTTTGGCCCCCGCCCGGGCGGCGGCATATGACGGGTTGACCACGTTCTTGCTATGGAACACGATCCGATAGCGCTTCTTCTGTGCGGAGGCCTGCGCAGGCCAGCCTGTTTGCTGGATCGCGCCAATCCCGGCCGCCGCCGCCAGCGTTTTCAGGAAGTCTCTCCGCGTTTCCATACATTCCCCCTTTCGCACCGCAATCCCCCCAATGCTTCCCGCCACCGTCTGCGCCCGCGCTCACCCCCTTCCGGATGCGCCTTCAGCCCTCCGCCTCAGGTGCGTTCGGCCTTCGCCGATCCCAACTGATCGATGGCAACGGCGAGCACCACGATCGCCCCCATGACGAAGGACTGCCAATACGGGTTGACGTTCAAGAGGTTCATCCCGTTGGTCACCAGGGTCATGATCAGGGCCCCGACCAAGGTTCCGCCGATTCCACCCTCGCCGCCGAAGAGTGAGGTCCCGCCAATGCACACCGCGGCAATGGCCGGCAACAGCAACGGTTCTCCAATGGTGGATTCCACGGCGTTGATGCGTGAGAGGTAGACGAGCCCCGCGAACGCGGAGATGAATCCGCTGAGGGAGTACACCAGCACCAGGTTTCCTCGAATGTTGATCCCGGAGAGCCGGGCCGCCTCCCGGTTCGCCCCGATGATGTACACGTACCGGCCAAAGTTCGTTTGGCGCAGGGCGAAGAAGCATACCGCGAGGACCACGACCATCACCAGGATGGGAACCGGGACCCCGGACATATGCCCGGCCCCCAGAAACCGGAAGCCGGCGGGAAATTCGGAAATGATCTCCCCCTTCATGAACACCTGGGCGAACCCCTCCGCGATCCAGAGCATGCCATAGGTGGCAATAAACGGTGGGAGGCCGACCAGGGCAACCATGAGCCCATTCAAGAGTCCGCACCCGGTCCCGATCAACAATCCGATGAGGCTTCCGGACCAGACCCATCCCTGCTGGATGAAGTTGGCGGCAACGCATCCCGAGAGCGCGAGGACCGACCCGATGGACAGGTCAATGCCGGCTGTCAGGATCACCACCGTGAGGCCCGAGGCAAGGAGGAACAGGAGGGAGGCCTGCCGGACGATATTGCTCAGGTTCTGGTACGACAGGAACGCCGGGCTGACGAGCGTCAGCACCACCAGGAGCAGAATGATCATCGCCAGCCGCGACAGCGTACTCAACCACACGTGTGACATGTCAGATCCCTCGCAGGGCGTCCACCACGATGGCGAGGATGATCACCAGCCCCACCATGGAGACCTGCCAAGACGTGCTGAGACCGATGAGGTTCAGACCGTTGCGCAGCACGCTGACGGCCAGTGCCCCGATGATCGTCGCCTCCGAGCCAACCCTTGCCACGCTCGAAGGAGGTGCCGCCCAGGATCACTGAGGCGATGGCATCGAACTCCAGCCCCACCCCGACGGTGGGATGAGCCGCGTTCATCCGGGCGGTCATGACCAGGGCGGCGACGCCAGCCAGGCCGCCTCCCAGCACGTATACCCCCGTCTTGTAGAGGCGAGTGCGTACCCCGGCCAGGGTCAGCGCCTCCTGATTGCCCCCGATGGCAAAGACGTAAGTGCCGAACTTCGTGTGGTACAAGATGACATACACCACCAGGAAAGCGATCACCGTCATGACGATGGGGACCTGGATCCCCAGAATCCGCCCATCGTTGAAGTATTGGACTGCTGGGCCCAGGCCCGGGACGGACGAGCCTTCAGTCAGGACAAGGGCGAGTCCTTGGGCCATACCGAAGGTGCCCAGCGTCACCACGAAGGGGGGGAGTCCGAGGCGGGCGATCAACACCCCGTTCAGGAGCCCGAAGCATCCGCCGACGACAATAGCCGCCACGATCGACAGGGGCAGCCCCACTTGCTGCTTCACGGTCAGGGCCAGGACCACACCGGCAAGACCCATGACCGGCCCCAGCGAAAGGTCGATCCCTTCCGAAAGGATGATGAGGGTCATCCCCAGGGACACGATGATCAGGACGGCTCCCTGCATGCCGATGTTGGTCAGATTGTGCAGGGTCAGAAACTGGGTGGTGAACACGCCAAAGATGAGGCTGAGCACGATGAGCGCGTACACCGCCCCCGGCGCCATCGCCCCCCGCCGCCCCCATGCGCGCAACACGTTCTCACTCATGACGTGACCCCCATGGCATGTCGGAGGACAGCTTCCTGGGTCGCCTCCTCGCGACTCAACTCCTTGGTGATGCGGCCCTTGTGCATGACGTAGATCCGGTCGCTCATGTTCAGGACTTCGGGAAGTTCCGACGAGATCATCAGGATCGCCGCCCCCTGCTTCACCAGATCGTTCATGAGCTGGTGGATTTCGGCCTTGGCGCCGACGTCAATCCCTCGGGTGGGCTCGTCGAAGATCAGGAACCGGGACTGGGTGCAGAGCCATTTTGCCACGACGACCTTCTGTTGGGTCCCTCCGCTCAGGAACTTGGTCATTTGGTTAATGGTGGGAGTGGCGATGTCTAACGATTTCACCAAGTCCGTCACGACCGTGTGTTCCTTAGCGCGATTGATGACCCCCGACGGGAATAGGCGACGGAGGCTCGCCACCACGACGTTCTCGCGCAGGGGCAGGATGAGGGCGAGACCTTCCCGCTTCCGATCCTCCGGGAGAAACCCGACGCCGATGGCGACACACTCTGTCGGGGATCCACGGACCGCTCGGCCGAAAATCGCCACTTCGCCTGCGTCGTACGGATCCGCGCCGAAGACCACCCGGGCCAGTTCGGTCCGGCCAGCGCCCACCAGTCCCGCCAGCCCCACAATCTCCCCGCAGCGAACCGTCAGGTTGATGTCATGAAGCACTCCGTGCCGGTGAAGGTTACGAACGGTTAGAGCCACGTCCCCCTTCTCCGCCGTGTAGTCGCGCGGGAACAGCCGATCGATGGTCCGGCCTACCATCGCCTGGACGATGACATCCATCGTGGCGTCCCGCACATCCACGGTTGTGATCCACCTCCCGTCCCGCAGAACCGTCGCGCGGTCCCCGATCTCGAACACCTCTTCCAGTCGATGCGAGATGTAGATGACGCCGACACCGCGCGCTTTCAGCCGCCGGATCGCGGCGAAGAGCTGCTCGATCTCGCGCGTGGTCAGGGCGGAGGTCGGCTCGTCCATGACCACGATCTGCGCATTCACCGAGAGCGCCTTGGCCACTTCCACCATCTGCTGCTGCGCGACGCTCAGGTAGTGGACCGTGGTCTCCGCATCGATGTCCACCCCGAGCGATTCGAGAATCGCCCTGCTCTCGGCCTTCATGCGCGCGTGGTCGATGAGGCCGGGAATCTTGGGGTGCCGCGGCTCTCGCCCCAAGAAGATGTTCTGGGCCACGCTGAGGAAGGGCACCAGATTGAACTCCTGGTAGATGACGCTGACGCCCAGGCCCAGGGCTTGAGCTGGATTCTCGATCTCGGCCGTCTGGCCATTGATGACGATTCGACCCGCGTCGTGCCGGTAGGCCCCGGCCAGGATCTTGATCAGGGTGGACTTGCCCGCGCCGTTTTCCCCGACCAGCATGTGAACCTCGCCGCGCCGCAAGTCGAAGCTCACATCATCGAGGGCCTTGACCCCCGGGAACTGCTTGCTGATCCCCTCGAGCCGTAGCACCAGATCCTCAGCCATCATCTTTTCCCTCGCCTCTGCGGGCCGGGTGGCGCGCTGTCTATTCGCTCACGCGCCGCCATTCGGCCAGGATCTCGAGGCACCTCATGCCCTGCGACCTCCGACCGGCTTCACCTCCGGCATACCGGAGGGCGGCAAGGCCACCACGATGAAGACCAGATCCCCCAATCCGGTGTGGTACGATCCAGTGCCGCCCGTCCGGATACTCACCCAGAGAGAGTCGCCTTCAACCAGGCGGCGTAATCCCCGATGGCCTTCTCCAAGGGGTACTGTACCTCGAATCCCAACTCGGTGCGAATCCGACTGAGATCAAAAGAGCCGCGCAGCACTGTGAAGTCGATCCAGGGCGTCATTCCGGGACCGACAGACAGATCAGCGCTTGGCAGCACCCGTTGGATCGTCTCGACGATCTGGCTCGTTGAGTAGTGCTCGCCGTTGCTCACGTTGTAGAGATTGCTCGGCAGCGACTCCTTCCGATAGGCGAGGAGGAGAGCGTTCGCCACATCCTTGACGTAGGTGAAGTTGGCGAGAAACTCCCCGCCGGTGGGCTCATGGACCGCCTCGCCACGCACCGCGCGGATCAGGAAGTAGGGGATCGGCCCCCGCGGACCATCGAAGCCGATGGGGACAAGCGGTGGTCCCCACACCCAGGAGACCCGGACGGTGCACGCGCTGACCCCGTAGGTCTTCTGATACATGTTGACCAGTAGCTCCCCCATGTGCTTCGTCGTGCCGTAGACGTTCCCCGGCGTGGCCGGATCGGTCTCCCGGATGAAGCCCTTGGGGTCCGAGGCCTGGTACACCGCCCCGGTGCTCACGTACACCACCCGGCGCCATTTTCGCTGGCGGGCCAGTTCCAGCAGGTTCTGGGTGCTGACAATGTTTACCCCCACCGCGTAGGAGGGGACCGGGCGGCACACGTTGTCGTTGGGGAGGGCTGCCGCATGGATCGTCCCCTCCACGCCGTACTTCTCCGTGAGCTCGAGCAGGTGCGGGAAGTCGCGGACATCTCCTTTCACCCACGTCACGCGAGGGCCGGCTGCCTGTGCCCAGCTCTTGCTATAGGTGGAATGGTAGTGAGCCACCACATCCAGGCCCGCCTCGGCGCAGGCCAGCGCCGTCATGTACCCCACGTGCCCCATGGCTCCCGTCACCAAGACGCTCATGGTGTCCGACCCCCCGTCTGTGCAAATCTGTCGGTGTTGTGGGTCCCCATGGCCACTACGAGAGAAACGAATTCCGTAATGTCCCCTCCCGGGTTACGCATTCGTGACCGGCTGGCCGCGGCGATACCACTCGATGTTGGCCACCAACCCCTTCCGGAGGTCGTACTTCGGTTGGTAGCCCAGGACCGTCCGCGCCCGGGTGATGTCCAGCGCCCCCTTTCGGGGCGCTACCATCTCGTCGGTGAACCAGTGCGCGCCCGGCCCGACCGACAGATCGGCCCCGGGGATCAGCTCGCGCACGATCTCCACCATCTCGGCCGTGCTCCAGCTCTGGCCGCTCGCGATGTTGTAGGCGTCGTAGGGGTGCGAGGGGTGGTCCAGCGCGAGCAGGATCCCCTCGACGCAATCATCCAGGTAGGTGTGGTCGATCCGGGCATCTCCTCCTCGGGGGAGGTGAAGCGGGCGATGCTCAAGCGCGGCTTCAATCAGCGTTCGCGGGAACCGCAGCCGCGGGAACCCCGGGCCGTACACCCAGGAGGTCCGGACGTTGACGAAGTCCGTCTTGTACAGGGTGCGGTAGAATCTCCCCAGATGCTCGGAGGCCACCTTGGCAATGCCGTAGGGGGCGGTGGGGGTCAAGGGATGGTCCTCATCCGCGGGCTCGTACCGGAAGTCCCCGTAGGTCTCTTCGGAGGAGATGTGGACAGTCCGTTCCACATCGAAGAGCCGCATGGCTTCCAGCACGTTCAGCGTGCCCTCGATGTTCACGCGGGTCACGTGGCTCGGGGCAGCCAGGGAGGAGATCACGCTGACGACCGCGGCAGCATGCACGATCCGCTGGATCCGGTGCTCCTTGACCAGGAGGAGCAACCCGGCGAGATCGGTGATGTCACCGGTGACCAAGCGGACGTTGGCTCCGAGTCCCTCCAGGTTGGCCGGGGCGCCAGCCTGGAAGTTGTCGAGGATCACCACCTGGTCCCCGCGGGCGGCCAGCCGTCGAACAACCGCCGCCCCGAGCCACCCCGCACCCCCCGTCACAAGTATTCGTGCCATCTCGGCTCCTTTTCTCGCTCAGTCCCCTGGCACCCCCTGCCGGCTTAAGACGGGCGAACAGGACGACGGCCTCCGGAAGCGGGTGCTCCGGCGTCCCCATGGTATGGCTCGCGATCCTCATCCCCGACTCCCGCTCCGCACGCGCATTGCGCTTGCCGGGCGGGGTCCTCAGCAGCACGTCTCGGCGGGTCAACTCTTTGGGTTGACCCTCATGTCTCCAGATCCGCAAGCGGCGCCATCGCTTCCCGCTCCCGTCACAGGGCCTCCAGTAGCGCGCGGATGGTCCGGGCGCTACGACGGGCCGCGGTCGACGGATCCGGCTCCTGCTTGATCTCAAAGCTGATGAAGCCCTCGTACCCGATGAGACGCAACGCCTCCAGCACCTCGCGGAGTACGGATGCCTGGATTCGAGCTCACCGGGCTCACGTCCATGGGGGTCGGGTTCCGCGACGGAAGCTGCAGGCCCCAGCACTCGAATAAGTTGCAGAGGGTCGTCCGGTCCGTGCCGTCTCCGTGACGACTTCCCTTTCGTCCTGCAGATTCCTGCCGATCAGCACAAGGTCGGTGCCCGCCTCCGCCAAGGCGCCAGCGGTCGATCGCCCGAAGCGCCGACTAGCAACTGTTACGAGCACCATCTGACCCGTCAGATCAAAGAGTATATAATCACGCGCTCTTCCTCACTGCCTCAAGTCGTCATCTCCTCCAGCCTGATCAGCCGCCGCTCCTGCTGAGACCGATATGCGGCCAGGGCCACCGCCAGATCTCTACGTCCCTCGCTGCCGGGCACAGGCGGCTCGACGCCACGGACAACGGCGTCCTCGAATTCCTCGATCTCAGTCCGGAAGGAATCCACATGGGGCGCTGTGTATTCGGACCACTTGCCATCCTTGAACACGCGCACCTGGACCACCTCGGGGACCCGGGCCATGGACTGCTCCGAAATGATCGCTCCGTGTTCGCTGTACAGCTCTACGCTGTTACGCCCGAAGGGAATCCCGCAGCTCAGGGTGATTGTGGCCAGGGTGCCGCTGCGGAAACGGAGATGAATGACCGCGGTGTCGTCGGCCTCACAGTCGTACACCAAGTGGTCCTGAAAGGAGCCGACCGCCTCTACTTCGTCCGCCAAGACATGGCGCAGCAGGTCAATCCCATGGATCCCTATGTCCATGATGGCGCCGCCCCCACCCCGGCTCCAGGTCAAGCGGAATTGGGAGGCACGAAAGTGCTCGCCTTGCCGGAGACGGAAGGAGGTGAGGTAATCCAACTTGGCCAGCACCACTTTCCCGATGACGCCGTCCGCCATGAGCTGTCGCACCCGCTGGTGGGCGACGTGAAACCGCATACTGTTGCCGATCATCAGGCACACCTTTGCCGTACGACACGCCTGGATCATCCGGTCGCACTCGGCAAGGGTCACGGCCATAGGCTTTTCGCACAAGACGTGCTTGCCAGCTTCAGCTGCCAGAACAGTGTGCTCGCAATGCGAGACCGGCCAGGTTGCAACGTATACGGCGTTGGCCTCGCGGAGCCGACGGATCTCCTTGGCTTCTGCCAGAGCATAGGGGGCGCCACACTGGCGAGCAAGCTCCTCGGCGGCCTTGAGGTTCTTGTCTATCACCGCCAGCACGCTACACGACCCAAGGGATTTCAGGGCGGGGAGGAACTGGTTGGTGGCGATGTTGCCGGCACCGAGGATGATCCAGCTGATGTCCATGAGCATCCCTCCGTCGAGACAGACAAGAATCCTTCTCTATAGTGTGAGCAGATACGGAGAGACGGAGCGCGAGGATTCGCCTGAAAAGGACCTTGCCGCACCGGTCACCTGGGCAGGCCGCGAATCCGCCGGCCCAGGCGCGGCTTTGTCAGGAAGTCGGCTGGCACCACCTTCGTCAGCCTCGCGACCTCACGAGTCCCGTCACCGAACCCCCCTGGAGTCCCTTTCAATGAACTCGAGAAAGTAACCACGGCACCCGTCCCTTCCGCAAGGATCGCGGCGACGGATCGCCTCGAAGATCTGCTCGTGCTGGGCCACGAGGAGCTGCGTGCGTCCGGGATCCTGGGTAACGAAGCGGACGCGGGGGACGGCCTGGAATATGGCCCGCAGCAAGTTTATGATGTGGGCCATGATCGTATTGTGGGTCGCATCCGCGATGGCGATGTGGGACCCACATCCGGCTTGTCCGGCAGTCCCCCGGCCTTGGAGATTCGGGTCAGCCGCCTCATACAGGAGCCCACCTTCCGGAAGTCGGCCGGCTTGGCCCGGCGCGCAGCTTCGGCTGCGTGCCGTCCCCCCGGGGCCTTCCGGACCTGGAGGAATTCCAGGCCCCGACCAGTCTCCCGCTCCAGCAATACCGATATCGGCTCGACCAGGGGCCCGGGGACGAGTGGTCGGATGAAAGTGCCCTCGCTGGGCCGGACGTCGATCAGGCCCGGGGGCTTCGCCCAATTCAACGGCTCGCGAAAAAAAATGGTCTGTGCTGCGAGCCTTGTCACTGCCTCCCGCGCGTTGTGCAATATCAGGTCCATTCGGGACCGCCCCCCAGGCACGGTGTTCAGCCCGAGGTTCCGTGGGCCCCCTCCGCTCTCGCCACACTCTGGGGCGAACCGGCCACCATGAGCTGCACAACCTCCTGGATCGAGGTGTCGCGGATCCGCCGTTCACCCACCACTTGGCCCCGCTTCAGGACGACAACGCGGTCACCGACCGTGAAGATATCTTCCACTCGGTGGCTTATCAGAATGATGGCCAGCCCGCGGGCTTTCAGCGCCTGGATCAGCTCGAGGAGCCGGTGGATCTTCTCCAGCGAGAGGCTGGCCGTGGGCTCGTCCATTATCATGACTTTCGGTTCAAAGCACAGGCTGCGGGCGATGGCAACCGTCTGGCGTTGCCCCCCAGAGAGGATCTTCACCTTTCGCCGCACCGGCGTTAGATCCGGATCGAGGGTCCGGACTACCTGGGCGGCCGCCCGCTCCATTCGCCGTTTGTCGAGGACCTCCACCACGCCCAGGAAGCGCCGGGTAAGTTCTCTTCCAACAAAGACATTCGCCGCAATATCGAGGTTGTCCACCAGGGCTAGGTCCTGATAGACCATCTCAATCCCATGGGCCCGGGCGTCGTGAGCGGTGTGGAAGACCACCGCCTTGTTCTCAACGAGGATGTCCCCTTCGTCCGGGGCATAAATGCCATACAGGACCTTCATCAGGGTGGATTTCCCCGCTGCGTTGTCGCCGACCAGACCCACCACCTCGGCCGGCCAGACCGCGAGATCCACACGCCTGAGCGCCTGGACCGCGCCGAAGGCCTTGGAGATCCCACGCATCCTGACGAATGGAGCCGCAGCACCCGCCTTCAGTGTCTTGGAATCCTCTGCTGATGCGCTCACTTGATGATTCCAATCTTCTCCCGTTCCAGGGAGAGGAATACGGCCAGGATCAGGACCACGCCCTTGATCATCAACTGGATGTCGCTCTTGATCCCCATGATGACCAGGCCATTCGACAGCATGCTCATGATGACAGCGCCCAGGATGGTGTTGTGGACGTTGCCAATCCCACCCGTGAGCGGCGTCCCGCCCAGGACGACCGCCGAGATGATGTCGAGTTCCAGCCCCACCGCGAGTTGGGGCGTGGCAGCCCCGACGCGGGATGCCAGCAGGATACCACCCACGCCTGCCATGAACCCGCAGAGTGAGAAGATCTGGATCTTGAGACGATCGAGGCGAACACCCGTGAGGATAGCCACCCGCTCATCGCCGCCAATGACCTGACAGTATCGACCAAACCGCGTCTGGTTCAGCAGGAAGTGGCAGATTCCGAAGAAGCCAAGCGTCACGTACACGATCCAAGGAAATACGCCGACCTCCCGGAAGACGGGCAGTCCGTACACCACAAAGGACTCGCCCTGCGAGTAGACGTATGCCGCCCCACGCGCCACGGTCAACATGCCCAGGGTCGTGATGAAGGAGGGGATCTTCAGCTTGCTGAACACGAGGCCGTTGGTGAAGCCACAGGCGAGGCCGGTGAGCAGTCCCGCGGCCAGGCCGGCCGGGACGCCGTGGTCCCGGCCGACGCTGCAGGCGATGATCCCGGTGAGGGCCACGACGGACCCTACCGAGAGATCGATTCCGCCGGCCATGATGACGAAGGTCATCCCGAACCCTACGACGCACAGGACCGCGGACTGGGACAGAACGACGGCGCCGTTACCCAGGGTGAGGAAACGTGCCGGCTCCAGCACTCCGAATACGACGAAGGTGAGCACGAAGGCGGAGAGAGGGATGTAGATCCTGGCGTACGGACGGATGCGATGGCGAAACGCCTCGCGCAGAAGCAGGGGAGGTCCAAGGCCGCTGGCGATTGCCCTGCCGATGTTCGATGTCCTCTCCATGCCTGAACCTCCCCACCCCCCCGAATGCCCACGCCGACGTTTACTGCAACGAGATCTCGAAGTAGGATTTGGCTTGAGGGTTGTACACTCTCGAGCGCTCTCTCCAGTTTATGGGAGGCGGGTTCTTGACAAACTGCTCTTCATATTTCAGCACATTCGCCTTCGTGATCCCAAGCATCTTTAGCTTGATGATCGGATCAATCGGCTTGATCCCGCGAAGGTAGTCGTGCATCACCACCACCGAGAAGGCTCCCATCAAATAGTGGCCTCCTGCGGAAAACTCGTAGGTGCCCTTCTTGATGAGCTCGATCGCCTCGGGCAAGAGGTCCATCCCGGCTACCTTCACCTTGCCGAGCAGACCACGGTCCGAGAGGATCTTCCAGCTCCCCACCGCGGTGTCATCGTTGCAGTTCCAGACGCAGTCGAACCCTGGGCCGGGATATGCGGTCAGGAAAGTTTCCACTCTGTCTGCAGCAGAGGAGCGGACACTCGGACCATAGTCCTCAGCCACGAGCTTGACGTCCGGGTTCTCTGCCAGCGCTTTATTTCGACCCTTGACCCGGTCCTCATGATTCGAAGCTCCCCGCGGTCCGTTGACTGAGACCATCCGTTTGCAGCCTGCCCGGATGAGGGCCATGGCGATATCGTAGCCGGCTAGGACATCATCCGCAGCCATGAACGAGATGTAGTCTCCACTCGGCGCAGCATCCGGCCAGCGATCAATGATCGCAATTGGGATGTTGGCATCCTGAGCCATCTTCAGGATCCGCGGACCCACCGCCCTCTCCTCCGGCACCACGACGAGCCCGTCCATTTTGGACGCGATGAATCCCTGGACCACATCGATCTGCCTGTCGATCCTCCGCTCGTGATCCATGACCCGCACTTCGATGCCAAGATCCCTCCCTGCCCGCTCAGCAGCGTTCTGTAGGTTGACCCAGAAAGGGTTTGTCCGGTGGGAGATGTCCACCCCGATCTTGATCGGCTTGGGCTGCTGCGCCCAAGCGACGGTCGCCGCTCCCCCGAGACCGAAGGCGACCATGAGGACTCCGAGCATCAATGCCACCCATACCCGTTTCATGCTGCACCCCCTTGTTTGAGGTTTCCCCGATCAGGCCGTCCCGTCCGCCGTTTGTGGCCGCCCATGCTGCTCCCGCTCTATTAACCCAGGGCAGCAATCGCCTCGATCTCGACCAGCCAGTCCGCACCGGCCAGACCCGTCACCTCCGCCAGCGTCGCCGAGGGATACGGCTCGCCGAAATACTCCGCCCGGACCTTGTTGACCTTCGGCCGGTCGGCGATGTTCCGGACGAAGACGGTGAGCTTGACGACGTCGTCCAGCGTTCCGCCCGCCGCCTCCACCAAGGCTTTCAGATTCTCCAGGGCCTGTCGGGTCTGCGCCTCGGCATCGCCGACGCCTACGGTCTTGCCTTCGCGGTCGTGGGCCGCCATGCCCGAGACGAACAGCAGGTTTCCGCTGCGGATGGCGACCGAGGTCGGCGCGTGGAAGTCCGGCACTTTGGGAGTGTGGATCGCCGTCTTGGGCATCACGTGCTCCTTGCCGCCAGCCGTCACAGCGTGTCCAAGAGGGCCCGGACCGTCTGGGCAGCGCGGCGTGCGGCGGTCTCGGGGTCGGGCTCCTGCTTGACCTCGATCGTGATGAAGCGTTCGTACCCGATGAGCCGGAGGGCCTCAAGCACTTCCCGGAAGTTCAGATGGCCCGCGCCGGGATACCAGCGATTGCTGTCCGCGAAATGGACATGGGTAATGTAGTCGCGGGCCGCCATGAGGCTGGCCGGCAGGCAGCGCTCCTCGATGTTCATGTGGAAGGTGTCAGGGAGAATCCCGAGGTTCGGGTGGTTGAGCGAGCGAAGATACTCGACAGCTTCCAAGACCGTGAGAAATACGTTCGTTTCGAAATGATTCAGCGGTTCCAGTAACACCCGAACACCTTTGGGTTGTCCGTATTCGGCGATGTCCAGGAGGCCCTCGCTCAACCAGGCCAGGGCCTCCTGGGCCTGAGTCCCCTCTGGCAGGCGCCCACGAAGACTCCCGACATGAATCTGCGCCCCGAAGCGCGCCGCCAAATCGATCACATCCCGCAGCCGTTCTCGCGTGCGCTGCCGGATCGCCTGGTCCGTGTCCGTCAGGGAGAGCTTGTCCTCACCGAAGATGGGGGCGGCCCCGATGTCGGGGACGGTGAGCCCGTGCTGCGCGATCGTCCGCACGATGGCCGCCTGATCGAGCTCCCGGGGATTCCGGACCATCAACTCGATCCCGTCGTAGCCGAAGGCCACGAGCTGGGCGCAACTTCTGTCCAGATCCCCACGAAGTCCGAGGACCTTCTTCGCCCTGCAATCGGCGGTGGCGAACAGATAGCTCAATTGCATTGCTCGTGTCCTTTCCAGAGGGCCCCCTCCCTGGAAGAACCGGCCGTCCCTTCTCCCGCATTGACTCGGTTTGCGTCCCTTGCTCTGCCCGTCCCCTCCAGGTCGCCGTACCCCCGCCACCGCTTCCGGCCAAAGATGATCCGGCGGACTCCGCACATCGCGATGCCCGTCGCTTTCCTTTCGCCTCTCCGCCACCTGGGGCTGTTGCGGGACGGCTCGAAGCGGGCTAGGTCGTCCATCCCAGCCCCCGGAGCTTCTCGAGGCTCACGCGGTTGCTCTCATCTGGCGTGCGCCGGTCAACGATCTCCATGATCGTGGGGCCGGCATACCCGAGCGCCTTGACCTTCTCGGTCACGGCGGCGAAGTCGACCACCCCGGTGCCGATCCGGTCATGCCCCCAGATCTTGTCCCCCGTGTCCGAGACATGGAGGAGCGACAGGTCCTTCACCACCACCTCCAGACCATGCAGGGGCGACTCCACCATGCTCCCATTGGCCACGTCATAGACCAGCTTCAGGTTTGGGTGGGAGAATTCCTGGCACATCTGGACCATCAGCTCGGCCCGATCGATCACCGTATAGCCGTTCTCGAGTCCGAAGGTCACCCCCAGCCGTTCGCAGTCCACCAGGAGGGATTCCAGGCCGGCCTTCACCAGATCCCAGAGGTAGGCCTGGTCGGGGGCGATGAGGGCGTGCTTCCGCCCCACGGGGCCCAGCATGATTGGGGCGCCGAGATCGTGCGCGAGCTGAATGTTCTCCCGGAGCTGCCTGATCGTCTCCTCGCGGAAACCAGGATTCGGGCTCGCCAAGTTGAGGTCCAGGTAGGTGGGGTTGACCGAGGTGAGCCGGAGGCCCCGCGACTCGTACAGCCTCCGGAAGGCCGTCCGGTCCGCCTGCGACCAGCCGCGCGGCCAGCAGTGAGGGGGGGTGCTCATCAATTCGAAGTACTTGAAGCCCATGTCGGCAATCCGCTGCACGGCAGCCTCGAGCGGCAGATCCCAGAGCCAGGAATACGTGCAGGCCCCACAGGTCAATGTCATGATCGATCCTCCTCGTCCGACGGTCAGGCCCAGTCCGGTGTGAACATGATCTTGAGCCCCTGCTTGTTCTGCATCAACTCGATCCCGCGCGCGGCCTCCGCCAGGGGCATCCGATGCGTGATGAGGGCTTCCAGGGGAAACTGGCGGCTGGCCAAGACGTCGTAGCTGCGATGCCAGGTCCTCGGGTCGTAGGCACGGACGCCGACCAGCTCCACCTCTCGGTAGGAGAGGATGGCGGTGTTGAACGATGACTGGCTGTGCCCCTGGCCCAGGACACCGATCCTCCCACCCTTTCGCACCAGGCTAAGCGCCTGCGGAACTCCACTGGGATGCCCCGCGCATTCGAAGACCACATCCGCCCCCAGGCCGCGCGTGAAGGCTCGCACCGCCTCAGCAGGATCCGTCTCATCCACCACGACCGCCTGGGCACCTAAAGACGTCGCGACCTTCAGCCGGTCGGCGTCCACCTTCAGCCCTGTCATCACCAGCCGCGAGGCGCCGGCGGCCTTCGCGGCCAGCAGGGTCAGGAACCCCATAGGGCCCGGCCCGACCACTGCGACCGTATCCCCGGGGCCGACCGCTATCCGGTCCAGGGCGTGCAGGACCACACAGAGCACCTCGCTCATGGCGGCGGCTTCGAAGGAGACCTCCGGCGGCAAGGGATACACATTCTCCTGACGCACCGCGACGAAGCGGGCGAAGCAGCCGTTCAGGCCCAGGCCGAGCTGCGGCCGGTTGTCGCAGATACTGTGGCGGCCGGCCTTGCAGTAGTAACACTGCCCGCAGTACATGATGGGGTTGGCGGTCACCCGGTCCCCCACGCGAAGGCCATTCACGCCGGACGCCCACCTCGGCCACCACGCCCGCGAACTCGTGCCCCATCACCATGGGGGGCGTGGGCTTGAACTGCCGAACCATCGAATCAGCCCAGCCATAGAGGCTGAGGTCCGTCCCGCAGAGCCCCGCCGCCCGGACTTCGATCACCACATGACCGGGCTGGAGGTCCGGGTCTTTGAAGTCGGTGTAGGCGATGTTCCCGTGACCCGGCGCGGTCTTGACGACTGCCTTCATGGGTGTCTCCTCGTTGAGATGTCCTTGCCTCCCCTTCGCCTCTCAGCCGCTGGACGCCCCGTGGCGTCTATCCGGGCCCCGGCGTGCGGATCGACAGCGTGCCGACGGGGACAGAGCATCCGAATCGCATGGAGCTCCTCTGGGTGTCCGCCTCCCGCCGACGACCGCGTGTATCGCACACGTGCGCCTGCACCGTGCTCTCGGGGACGGCGCCCTCCCCTCGCCGCGCGGGACCGCTTACTTGTACTGTTTGCCCTCCTCGATGATCCGGTTGATCAGCTCCATGACGTTCGCCTTCTTCCCGTACTTCTCGTACATCGGCTTTACTTTCTCGCGGAACGCTGCAAGATCCTTTGGGTAGTTGATCTGCATCTTCTTGCCCATGACCTCAAGCGATCGATTCGTCAGTTTCTCCGCTTCGGCGCGCTGAATCCTGCTAGCCTCCACTGCCGCGTCACGCACCGCCTTCTGATCCTCAGGTGACAGCTTGGCCAGCGAACGCTTGTTCATCACGATCGCTGACGATCCGTACTCGTGGAAGGTATACGAGAAATACTTGGTTACGTCCTGAAAGCTGAAGGTCGTGACGGAGATCGGGTCCTGCACGCAGCCGTCAAGCACTCCCGTCTGGATCGCCGAGAATACCTCGCCGATCGGCATGGGCGTGGCCTGCCCCCCCAGGGAGTTGATGGTGTCGAGGAGCACGGGGTTCTGCATGACACGGAGCTTGACCCCGCTAAGATCCTCGGGCTTTTCGATCGGCCGTTTGTTCTGCAGCACGCCTCTGAACCCCAGCTCGTAGTAGGCCAGGAGGGTCATGCCACGGTTCTCCAGGTCCTTCGCCACCTCCGTCCCGATGGGCCCGTCCAGCGTCTTGTAGGTATGTTCGCGATTGGTGAAGAGGTAGGGCAAGTCAAGAACCATCATCCGCGGCGCCCAGACTGAGGCGACCGACGTGGTGACCAACGTCATATCGATGGTGCCCATCGATACCCCTTCCATTGCCTCACGCTCCCCGCCAAGCGCACCACCTGGGAAGACGTCGATGATCACCCGGCCAGTCGTCTTTTGCTTCACCAACTCCCCGAACTTCAGTGCGCCGAAGTCCGTGATTGCCCCGACCACCCGGGGCTGAGTGTGTGCCAATTTGAGCACGACCTGTGCCCCGGCGATGTTCGCACCGATGACCAGCCCCATCGCGCACACGAGTGCCAGCATCCCCATCCGCTTTCCCATTCCCATGTGGCACCTCCCTTGTGTGAAATTGACGCCCGCAGACCCCGTTTCAACTCGCCGCTGTCCCTCTCCCTCTCACCGTCTCATGAAGTACTTTGGAACGGCCAACACCAGCTCGGGAACGAATGCGATCAGAAGGCAGACGATGACCATGGAGATGAGGAGTGGAATCAACGGCTTTATCACTTCCCCGACAGAGATCTTTCCTATGCTGCAACCGACAAATAAGACGGCGGCGACGGGCGGAGTCAGCATGCCGATGTTCAGCGCGTACACGACCACCACGCCGAAATGGACCGGGTCGAACCCCATGGTCTTCACGATCGGCGCGAGCAGGGGAGTCGTGATCATCATGGCGGGAATGGGAGCCATGAATGTTCCCAGAAACAGGAGAAACGCGATTGTCAATAACATGAAGAGATGCCGATTGTCCGTGACGGTCAGGATCCCCTGCGTGAGCTTATCGGGGATCCGCTTAAACGTGAGGAGATACGCAAAGCTTTGCGACGTCGCGGCCAGCAGCATGGTGATCGCAGAGGTCAAGGCGACTCGCGGGATCACCCCGCAGACCTCTTTCACCGACACGTTCCTGTAGAGAAAGAATGCCACGATGAGGCCATATATCACCGCGATGGCGGAGCTCTCCGTCGCCGTGAACATGCCGCTTACGATGCCTCCGACGATGATGAAAGGCATCAAGAGTGCCACCGCGGACCCCTTGAGCGCCTTGTACGCTTCCCGGAGAGAAAACCGGCTTTCCGACTTTCCGTAGTTGTGTTTCACGGCATGAAGATAGCTGACGAGCATCAATCCGAGCCCGGTAAGCACGCCGGGGATGAACCCGCCCAGCAGCAACTCGCCGATAGACACCCCCGCCACCACCCCGTAGATGACCATGTTGATGCTCGGCGGGATCATCGAGCCTATGGTGGCGGAGGTCACCGTGACGGCAACGGCGAAGCTCCTGTCGTATCCTTTCTTCACCATGGAAGGAATCATGATCGAGCCGATGGCCGCCGCTTCCGCCGAGGAGGATCCCGATATTCCGCCGAAGAACATCCCCGTCACGACCGTGATCTGGGCGAGGGACCCTCGAATGTGGCCGACGAGTGCGCCGGCGAGCGTCAGCAGCCGGTCGGTGATCTGGGCGAGATTCATCAGCTCGCCGGCCAGCATGAAGAACGGTATGGCGATCATCGCGTACGAGTTGGTCCCCACGTACATGCCATGCGCGATCGTCACGGGATCCACGGCGCTCGTGAGATACACCGCAGCGAGACAGGCGATGCCGAGGGCGAATCCGACTGGCGTGTTGATGACCAGCATTAGGAAGAACGTGATGAACAGGATAGCACCCACAGTTGTCCTCCCGAGAGTTTAGACCATCTCTTTTGCTTCAATATGGAAGAGCGTCTGAAACATCTGGAGGACGACATACAGCACCATCAGCGTGCAGCTGATGGGAATCGATATGTACACCCACCCCTCAGCAATATCCAACCCAGGGCTCCGGAGCTCCATGTTCATCGCGGTTAGTCGGATGCCCGCCCCTATCACGGACACGAGGAACACCACGATTGCGGCGTTCACCAGCAACTCGATGAGTCTTCGCACGTACGGAGGCAGCGCATTCACCAAGACGTCGATGCCGATATGCGCCTTCAACCTCACCCCTTCCAACATGCCGAGAAACGAGACCCACACGAACAGGAATCGTCCTAGCTCTTCGGACCAGCCGAGTGGGCTGTGCAGCAGGTAACGAAAAAGCACCGTCAGGAATACTGCTGCCAGCAGCGCGAGCACAAGGCCCACCAGCGCCATATGCACGATCCACGTAACGACGCTGAGAACGGTCTCAAGGGCACGAACCAAGCGCTCCCCAGCTCGCAGGCCGGCTTTCGAATTGACCGCATACACTGATGGCCTCCTTCCTGCGAGAGCGCTCCGTGCTTCGCGTTTTCGCTCAAGCGTCGTTTAGTCCGAAGAGCGCTTGGGCATTCAGGCCGAGGATCTTCTCCTTCTCCGCAGTACTCAGCTTGGAGAACACGACCTTCCCGAGCCCGGCCGGCGCATTCAGGAACGGGAAATCGGACGAAAACAGCACCCGGTCGGCGCCGACGTTTTTGACGAGAAATTCAACGAACCCGAGCGAAAGGAATGAATGGTTGGTGTCCAAATAAATGTTATCCCACTTCTTGGCCACTTCGACCGAACGGTAATATCCGCGGAGATTCCCGCCAGAATGGCCGATGATGATCTTAACGGTCGGGTACCGGCTTGCGATCTCGTCAAACAATCGCGGCCCGCACACGAGCTCGTCAGGCCCCTCGCCCCAGGCGTGGGACAGCACCACGAGGCCGTGCGCCCTAGCGTATTCGAATGCCGGCCGGTAGTACTCCCCATCCACCGGATACTGGTGAAAGGCCGGGTGCAGCTTGATGGCGATCATCTTGCCCTTGGCCTGGTAGTTCTGGAACCAGAAGTCCAGCTCCCTGAGCATGTCATCGAAGTAATGGGGGTTGACTGTGACATAGCCAAGAAACTTGCCGGGGTGCGCAGTTGCAGGCATCGAACACCATCTGGTTGCCCATGCGATAGTCCGGCCCGATGGCCAGATTCGAACTGAAGATCGTTGTGCGAATGCCCGTCCTATCCATCACCCGCGCCATGGTTGCCGCGTCGCTCTCGGGGATGTGCATGTAGTACCAGGGGCCGAGGTGGGCGTGGCAATCGATGACGACGACATCCGACAGTGGCGCCCCCATCTGCATCTGCTGCATCAATCGTTCTGGCATCAGACGACCTCCTGGAGCAGCCGTCGAAGGTTGCCGGCTGCGATATCGGCCTTCTCCTCTTCGCTGATCTCCGCGTACGTGATCATCGACAGGACTGGCCCCGGGGTGAACACGGGCATCTTTGAGCCGAACAGCAGATGCCCCGCACCGTACCGTTGACAGATATCCTCTAGGCACTGATGGCCGATGAACCGTGACAGGCTGATGTAGAGGTTGGGGAACTGCTCGAAAAGCGGATACAGGTAACGATTGTCCTTGTACCAGACTTCGGAGAGAACCAGCGGGAGTTTCTTGTAGGCCTTGCACAGAGTGACGACCTGATCCCACTCGATGAGATCCTTGTCAATGAACACCGGGATCCGGTGCTCTTCGAGGGTCACGAACAGGTCCCCGCATGACCAACTGCTCAAACTGAACGCTTGGCCGCTGCCGCCGGGGAAGAGTCGTGCGGCCTTGATACCGTTTTCGATCATCGCCTTGACAACGTCCGAGGGCGGGGGCATCTCTCCGGTGAAGTGAGGCAGGAGTACCCAACAGCCGTGAAGATTGGCCACTCCCCGTGTGCGATTCGGCGAGCAGTTGGTTCCCGAATGTCGGGTTGTACTCCTTGGCGAGGGAGTGGTAGACCAAAGCATCGTCGATGCCATAGTACTTCATCTCGGCGGCCAACTCGGGAACCGTCGAGAACGATCCTGGCTGAGGTATCTTGAGCTTCCCAATCGAACACTCACTATCGAAGAAATGCATGCGAGTCCTCCTTGTCGTGATCTCGCGCCTCGCGCGCTCCCTGCACACCTCGCTCGCCGGACGCCTCAAGAACACGGCCCAGCGCCGGGGGAAGCGGCGTCACACGCCCAGGCTGGCCGCGTCCGCCTGGAGGTCCAAGGCCTCGAGCTTCTCCCGTGTGGGGATGCCGTCGCGCGTCCAGCCCCGGTAGTCGTAGTACTCGTCCAGCATCTTCTCCAATTCCGGCAGATAGTTGGCGGCGCCGCCGTCCGGAAGTGGCTCGTGCAGGATGCGGTAGGGCAGGGTGTCGTCCTTGCGGGTCATCCCCAGCCGAAGGTTGTAGAGGCGCTTCAGGTTCGACGCGCGCTCGCCGGAGCGCATGAACTCCGCCAGGTCCAGGTCCCAGCCGGTCACGTAGTTCAGGCAGTCCACGACCTCCTGCACCTTGACCCCGCGCATGATGAACTGGCAGAGCTTCAGGGAGTTGTACAGCCCCCCGTAATCCTGCATCACGGCGGCGGCCTCCCCTTTCCGCTCCGTCGCGTGGCGATCCAGCGGCTTCTCGAAACCAAGTTCCGGCAGTGCGTTCCGCTCGAGATAATGGCTGTAGCTCCGGTGGCAAGCGCCTCGGCTGTACGTGGCGTAGGCGGCCGCCAGGCTGGAGAGCGCGCGGGGATCGTGGTAGGCCAACTCGAGGCCCTTGACCTCCACGGCAAACTTGTAGGCCTCCCCCCCGAAGTGTCGGGCCAGGAAGCGGACGCCGTTGGCGAGGAGATCGCCGATCCCCTCCCGCCTCCCAATCTTTTCGACCAGGGCCAGGACCGTCTCTGCATTCCCCCAAGAGAGATCCAGGCCGTCCGTGTCCCCGGGCCGGAGCAGCCCCCGCTCGAACGCCTCCATGGCGAAGGCGATGATTGTGCCGGTCGAGATCGTGTCGATACCGTAGCGGTTGCAGAGCTCGTTGGCTTTCGCCACCGCCTTCAGGTCATCCACCAGGCACATGGAGCCCAGACCGGCCAGCGTCTCGTACTCCGGACCGGCACCCTTGACGCCCGCGTACGGTCCCTCCTTGATCTCGATCTCTCGCCCGCAGCCGATGGTGCAGGCCTTGCAGAAGTAGCGACCCGTCAGGATCGTCTCGGCCATCGTCTGCCCGGAGAGCTTCTCGGCCCCCTCGCGCCACGCGCCCCGCTTCCAGTTCTGGATGGCGAGGTCCCCGATAGCCTCCGAAGTCAGCACACCGCCGGCCGTCCCGTAGTCCCGGAGGGAGGCCGTGGTCTCCTTGATCCGGAGCGTCATCTGCTTGACCAGGGGGCGCAGCTTGTCGTCATGAACGACCGGGGGCCGCTTGGTGCCCGTCACCGCGATCGCCTTCAGCCGCTTGGATCCCATCACTGCGCCGAGGCCGCCCCGAGCCGCCGGGCGCCCATTCTCGCCGTCGCTCATGATCCCCGCGATGGGGGCCAGCTTCTCCCCAGCCGGGCCGATGCAGGTCACCACGAGCTTGCTCCCGTGGCGCGCCCGGAGCAGCGCCTGCGTCTCGAAGGTGTCCCGGCCCCATTCGCCCCGCGCATCCTGGAGCGAGACCGCACCGTCCTCGATCAGCAGGTAGGTCGGCTCCTCGGCCTGTCCCTCGAGGATGATCCCGTCGATCCCCGCCCGCTTGAGCTCGTTCCCGAAGGTCCCGCCGCAATCGGCCTCGCCCCACTGCCCGAGCGGGGACTTGGCGACCACGGCGTGGCGCCCCGAGGTGGGGATGGTGACACCCGTCAGGGGACCAGTCAAAAACAGCAGTCGGTTCTCCGGAGCCAGCGCGTCGGTGGTGGCGCTCGTCTCGTCGAAGAGGATCCTAGCCCCGAGCCCGCTGCCGCCGATGTAGGCCCGCAAGGTCGTCTCGGGGATCGTCTCGTCGGTGATCCGTCGCGTCGTCAGATCGACTCGGAGGAACCTGCCCATGTAGCCGCCACGCATGTCGCTCTCCCTCGTGGGTTACTGCGCCGGTGACATTCCCTTCATCGCCGACGGCCGGCAGGGCCACAGACCCCGTCAACAAGAATCCTAGGCTGGTCCACGCGATCCGCCGTCACTGCCAAGCTCACCCTGTCACCCTTCGTTTGCCGAAGACCGGCTCGCCGTATGGCAGGGGCGGCAACTCCCAGGTGCCCACCCCGGGGGGTTTGATGTCCCGGTTCACATGAACGTCCAAGACGAAGGGGGCGTGGGCCTTGATCGCGGTCTCGATCGCGTCCGGCAGGTCGGCCGGCCGCTCCACGCGGATGCCCTCGACGCCGCAGGCCCGGGCCAGCGCCACGAAATCCGGGTTGTAGAACTCGCCGGTGGACTGCCGGACGAAGCTGGTGGCGATCTCGCGCTTGTCCAGAATACCGGTTTGGATGTCCCGGATCGCCCCGTAGGCGAAGTTGTTCCAGATGAGCCAGACGGCCGGGATGTCGTATTCGACCGCCGTGCACAGGACGTCGGGCCGCATCATGAAGCCGCCGTCCCCGCAGACCGCCACGCAGGGCCGGTCCGGCGCCGCCAGCTTCGCCCCCAGCACGCCGCAGACACCGAACCCCATGGCGGCGAAGCCCCACGTGTTCAGGACCGTCTGCGGCCGCCGCGCCTTCCAGAACTGCACGATCCAGTTGTGATGGATCCCGGAGTCCGGCAGGATGATGCCGTCCTCCGGCATCACCTGCTGCAGCGCCTCCACGACGCGCTGGGGGTGCATGGGCATGATCTCGCTGGTCCAGCCGGGCCGGATGAATTCCTCCCACTCCTTCCGCCATTTGACCGTGTCCGCCAGCCAGGCCGTCCGGTGGTCCCCCGCGGCCCTCACCCCCCGGGCATCCAGGCCCGCCAGCATCTGGCGCAGGACGGTCCGCGCGTCCACCACCATCCCCAGGTGGACCGGGTAATTCCGCCCGATCTCCTGGAGGTCGATGTCCACGTGGATCAGCTTGGTGGGCGGGATGTTGTAGGAATAGCCGGGGATCCACGAGCTGCTGGACCGGTCGTCGAACCGCACCCCCAGGGCCAGCAGCACGTCGCAGCTCCGCGCCGCCTCATTGGCCGCGTAGGTTCCATTGCGCCCGATGAAGCCGAGCGCCAGCGGATCCGTCATGTCCAGCGTCCCGAAGGCGTTGGGGGAGAAGATGACCGGGATCTGCATCCGCCGGGCGAACGCGCTCAGCTCCCCGCCGGCCTCCGACAGGGCCACGCCGTGGCCGACCAGGATCAATGGACGCTTTGCCCCGAGCAGCAGATCCAGGGTCCGCGAAACGACCTCCGGATCCCCCTCGCTGCGCGAGCTGATGCCCTCCCGCCACTCGCCCGGGTCCGGCACCTCGACCTCGTCCCGCTCCTTGAACACGTTGAAGGGAACGTCCAGGTTGACCGGCCCGGGCCGTCCCCCCAGCATGGTGCTGAAGGCCTGGCGCAACGCCAGCGGGAGCATGTCCACGCGGGTCGGCTGCCAGCTTCGCTTCACGTACGGCTTGATCACCGACGGGAAGTCGGCCTGGAAGTGCCGGTACGTCTCCTGGAAAGGCGCCCGATTGAATTGCGAGGTGGGAACGTTGGCCGTAATGGCCAGGAAGGCCGAGGAATCCATGAAGGCGCAGGCCAGGGCGATGGGGATGTTGCAGGAGCCGGGACCGCACGAGGTCAGCGTCGCGACCGGACGGTGGGCCACCCGGAAGTAGGCATCCGCCATGTGCCCCGCCGTCTGCTCGTGCCGGGTGGAGATGGTCTTGATGGCATCCGACCTGTCGTACAGCGCGTCCAGAAAGCCCACGTTCCCATGACCGCAGATCCCGAAGACATAGGGGACCTTCTCCCGAACCAGGTACTCCACGATGATCTCGCCACCGGTAAGCGATGCCATGACGTTCCTCCTTCAGACGCAGCCGTGAAAGAGCGAGCGGCGAACCTCGCGTCTCCTCTCATGCCGGGTGGAACCTGAGGTGCTCGAGGTACTCCGCCAGGCCCCTCCGAATATCGTACCGGGGCGCGTAGCCGAGATCACGCTTGGCCCGCCCGATGTCCATCGTGCCCTTGATCGGCAACTTCACCCCGTCCACCTCCACAGGCCCGGGGCCGATCTGCATCTCCGCGGTCGGGACCATCTCCCGGACGAGTGCGGCCACCTCCGTCGTCGAATAGGCTTTCCCGCCGGTGATATTGTAGGCGAGGAATCCTGGCCTCTCGGCGTCCAGAGCCAGCAGGATTCCCTGGACGGCGTCCTTCACATAGGTGTAGTCGGCTTTGTCGTCCCCGCCGGTCGCCATCCGGGTCGGCTTGCCCTGCAGGGCATTCTGGATCAGAGTCTTCGGAACCCGCTCCCCCTGGAAGCGAGGGCCGTAGACCCGGGCCGTGCGAATGGAGATCGCGCTCACCCCGTGAAACTCGTGGTAGTACTCGGCGAACCGCTCCCCGCACAGCTTGCTGATCCCGTAAGGCTGCCGGGGGGCCAGCGGGTGCCCTTCGTCGGCCGGCTCGTACTGGAACTCGCCGTAGACCTCGTCCGAGCTCAGCAACACGCAGCGCCGAACGCCGCATCTTTTTGCCGCCTCCAGGACGTTCACCGTGCCCTGAATATTGACGCTGATGATCAGGCTCGGGTCGAGGACATCGCGGGAGGCAATGGCTGCGAGGTGAGCGATCTTCTCTACGTGCTGCTCGCGGATCGTCTGCTCCAGCGTCTCCAGTTCGACGACGCTGGCATCCCGCGCCACCACACGATCCCGGATGGCGGTCAGGTTCTCCGCCCGGCCTTGGGCGAGATTGTCGTAGACGACAACCGCGTCCCCTCTGGCCACCAAGGCCTCCACCAGGTGCGATCCGATGAATCCGGCTCCGCCGGTGACAAGGACACGCATTCGAACCCCCTTGGCTGCTCCCCACCGAATCTAACGCCATGCCGAAAGCGCGCCGCCTCTGCGACGCGCCCTGGTGCCCCCGACACTCCAATACCCAGATAAGCCCTGCGAACGTGCGCGTTCCGGGCAAGCTCCGACTGAGACGGATGGGTGATTCCCGAGTCGGACAGCACCTCCTTCGGGAGGGTTCCCTGCCATGGCGGGGCTCAGGATCGAGAGCCTCGCCTGCTGACGCAACAAACCATCCGCAGAGGAGTAGCCACTGCTTGACTCGATTTTCCGATCCCGATATCCATCCAGCGGTGGAACCTGCTTGTCGAGTGTGCACCGAATTCAAAGCCCCGGTGGACGGTTGCCGCTCCCATCCGCCTTCGCTGCGTATCCCAGTTGTTGAGAGAGTCGATAGGCCGTGGCCTTCACGGCTTCTGTGAACTGGGATACCCGGTCCAGGCTGACGCGCCAGACCGGCCCGGAGATGCCGACTGAGGCCACCACCTCTCCCGTAAAGTTGCGCACGGGAGCCGCAAGGCACCGAATTCCCTGGGTAAACTCCTCGTCGTCAAAGGCGTAACCCTGATCTCGGACCCGTTTCAGTTCCTGTTCAAGCATCGGGATCGATGTAATGCTCCTCGGTGTGATTGCTTTGAGCTCGTACTTTTGCAGGAAGGTCTTTAGTTCGGCTTCGGGTAGGTACGCCAAGAGTGTTTTCCCGATAGCGGTGCAATGTGCAGGACGGGGATAGCCAATGCGTTCGGAAACGTGGACCGGGCTACTCCCGTCAACCTTATCGACGACGACCACCTCGTCATGCTCAAAAATCGCCAGGTGCGATGTTTCGCCAGTCTGGCGGACGATCTCGGCCAAAAATGGTGCCGAAATCTTGATGAGCTGATCCTCAGTCCAGGCCGATCCAGCAACCTGAAAGAGCTTGGAACCGATGACATAGTCCCTTGTCGCCTCACCTTGCTTCAGATATCCGAGGGCCGTGAGGGTTCGCAGCAGATGATAGGTTGTGCTTGGGTGCAGCCCGATTGTTCGGCTGACTTCCGCCATGCTTAGGCCGCCACCGCTCTTACCAATTATCTCCAGAATGCTGAGGCCGCGCTGCAACGACTGGATCATGGTTACCTTCGCATTGCGAGAACCGTGAGTGCCCATCATGGCTCGAATCATCTTAGATATTTCATCATATGATGTGAGATATGAGTATATGGAGATATATTCGTCATACCGTGAATCTATAACTCAAACTATAAACTTCAATACCATACGTCTGTTTTTTCTCCGCAAGCTATTTTTGCTTTTACGCAGCGGGGATCCCCCGGAGAGGGGGGTCAAAACGTCTACCTTTGCGCCATCGGGAATGGTCGAGTCCGGGGAGAGAAAGTTGCCATCCAGGATGACGGCCACCCTATCGGTCATGGCCTGCTCCAAGCTCTCCTCCGCCAAATTGGCTCGAAGGCGGGGATATTCGCCTGCGAGGCGCAAGAAAACGCCACGAAGCGTTATCTCGCCCTCCCATGACAAGGTCAGGGTTCGCTGGCCAATCCAGTCTTTGAATGGGCTGGCAAACCAAAAGGTGGCCTGAGGCATTTGGCGTACCTGCGGAACGACAGGTTGAACTTAATGGTAACCAGCAGAAAGGACTACCTTCAGGAGCGTTACGTCCGCGAGAGTCTGTAGTACAGTGACCCCAGAGTGCAAGTAAAAAGGTCAACCCACCGATCCACGAAAGCCGGAGTCGAGTAAGCGCGCTTAGGGTCTCGACCAGTCGAGGCAACGCAGGGCATTGGGTGGCCAAACGATCCCAGCCCTCAGGCGGCTGGTGGCGGAACCGGTGTTCCGAAAAGCCTCTGCGCACGCATCCGAACCACCGCCCGAGCTGCGGTGCTGGCCGAGCGTTGGCATTCATGGAGAGTTAGCCCAGCGTTTGCTTGCCGGCCGTTCTGCGCAGCAGCGCCTCCATGTTCCCGCCGAGGATCAGCCGCCTCTCTTCTTCGGTGATTCGTGCGATCAGGATCCGCTTGAGATTCGGCCCGGGATAGCTGATCGGAAGGTTGCTCCCCCACACGATCCGCTGAGCTCCCACCTTGGCGATGGCCTTCTCGACGATCCCGTCATGATGGGTGACGTCGGTCGTATCCAGGATCACGTTGGGATGCTCGACGGCGGTCTCGATGGCATCGTGGAACGCCAAGACTCGCCCCATGTGGTACATCAGGATCGGCACGGACGGGAAGGCCCCTGCCAGGCTGCCGATGCGCCGGGGATGGGCCACGTCGTCCTCCGAGGAGTGGATGGCGACCGGGATCCCCAACTCGGCGGCAATCTCCATCAGCTCCTTGACGCTGAGGCAGTCGGCCGGGAAGCCCTGCTCGAGCGGATGCAGGCAGAGCCCTCGAAACCCCCACTCTCTCACGCACAGAACAAGTTCCTCCCGGACTTCCCCCCAGTAGCGGGGGTGGACCACGCAGAAGCTGATGAACCGGCCCGGGAATCGCTCCGTCTCGCGTTTCAGCTCCCGATTCCCCGCCTTGAAGTCGTACTGGATTGCCATCGTGGACGAGACGCAGGCCTGCTCGATCCCGAATCGGTCCATGCAGCGCACGAGCTCGTCGGTCGACCGAAGGCGAGGCGGATAGCGGCGATGCGAGAAGCCGATGTAGGCATGGGCGTCGATGATCATCAGCGCACCCCTCCGTCACGGCGACCTAGGGCAGTCCCATGATCTGCCGGATGTTTTCCCCCAGAATGAGCTGTTTGGTGGCCTCGTCCGCATCCGAGTCCACCACCTTGCTCATGCCCATCTCGAACGGGAAGAGCGGAAAATCCGATCCCCAGATCATCCGTCGAGGCCCCAGCCGCTCGACCGCATACTCCACGATTCCGTACCAGTTGATGGCCCCGGTGGTATCCAGGACGAGGTTCGGGTAGACCTGGGCCCACTCGATGGCCTCCTGCCAATCGGAGGAGCCCATGTGGGCCATGATGATCGTGGCCCCGGGGCACTGCCGGGCCACGTCAGCGATCATGGAGGGGGAGGAGTAGACGCCCGTGTACCGGTCGCCGCTGTGGATCATCACCACGGATCCGTAGGCTTGGTAGGCCCCGATGACATCGACCGCCGAGCGGCAATTCGCCGGGTAGACGTGGAACTCGGGATGGAGCTTCAACCCCCGCCATCCCCAATCCCCGGCGCACCGCTTGATCTCGTCCTCGGCGGTCTCCCAATACCGCGGGTGGATCCCGAAGAAGGGGATGATCCGGTCCGGGAACCGGTCCACCGCCGCCTTCAACGCGCCGTTCCCTTCCCGGAAATCATAGGTGATCGAGTTGATGTGGGAGATGACGATCTTCTCGATGCCGCAGCGATCCATCTCCCGGATGGTCCCCTCGATGTCCTGGACCCGAAGGGAGTAAAGCTTGATCATCGTCCCGAGATGCGCGTGTCCATCGATCAGCATAGGAAGAGTTCTCCCGGGCCGAACCCCGCGGCTCTCACCCCCGGCGGAGGAGCAGGTTCGGCAACCACAAGACGACTTGTGGCATGTAGGTGACCAGCGCGAGCACGATCAGCAGGGGCACGAGGAACGGCGCGGTCGCGCGCGCCACCCTTGCGAAGGGCAGATTCGTGACCTTGCTCATGATGTAGAGCACCATGCCCACGGGAGGCGTCAGGAGACCGATCATCAGGTTGAGGGTCATGATCAGCCCGAAGTGGACCGGGTCGACCCCGACCGACACCATGATGGGCAAGAGGATCGGGACGAGGATGGTCATGGCCGCGATCGCTTCCATGAAGCATCCCACGACCAGCAGGAATAGATTCACGATGATTAGGAGCATGACCCGATCGGTGGTCATGGACAGCAGGAAGGCCCCGATCCTGGCCGGGATCTGCTCCCGTGCCATGATCCAGGCGAAGAGGGTGGCCCCAGCGACGATGAAGCACACCGTCGAGGTGGTCACGATGGTCATCTTGATGAGCCTCGGTAGATCCGAAGGCTTGAGCTCCTTGTAGAGGAACAGGCCGAGGATCAGCGCATACACCACGGCCACCGCGGCGGCTTCCGTGGGGGTGAAGATGCCACCCCAGATGCCGCCGAGGATGATCACCGGGCACTGCAGCGGGAGAAACGACTCCTTGATGGCCGCCCAGATCTCCTGCCGGCTGGCCCGCGGCCGCCGCGGATAATCGTACCTCCGCGCATAGAAGACGGTGATACACATCAGCGACAGGCCCATGAGCAGGCCTGGGATGAATCCCCCCAGGAAGAGCGCTCCCACCGAGCAGTTGGCCAGGACGCCGTAGATGACGAAGGGGATGCTGGGCGGGATGATCGGACCGATGGTGGCGGCCGCCCCCGTCAACCCCGTCGCGAAATCGAGGCTGTACCCCTCATCCCGCATCGCCTTGATTTCCAGGATGCCGAGCCCGGCGGCCTCCGCGGTCGCGGCGCCCGTCATTCCCGCAAAGATCATGCTGGCTACCACGCAGACATGGCCCAGGCCCCCGCGGAAGTGGCCGACGAGGACGCTCGCGAACCGGAACACGCGTCGCGTCACCCCTCCGGTATTCATCAGGTTTCCGGCGAAGATGAAGAGCGGGACCGCGAGTATGGTGAATGAGTCTATGGACCGGGCCATGCTCTGGGTCACCTGCCCGATGGGAATCCCTCCCACCAGAATCATGTAGGTTAACGAGGCGGTGACGAGAGCCAAGGCGATCGGCATCCCCAGGGCCAGCAGGACGAGCAAGACGAGAAACGGGATTCCCATCGAGGCTATCCTTCCTGCCCGCTGTTCCGGAGTGACTTGATCTCGCGCGATGGTGCCGGTGACGAGCTGCGCGACAATCAGCGTCAGACAAAGCGGGACGGGAAGATAGACCCACGACATCGACACCTGGAGGGCCGCGGTGGGGATTCCCATCATCATCGTCACGAGTCTGATCCCGGCAGGGACGACCGCGATCAACACCACGACGGCACAGATATTCGTCCAGATGATCAACCGGGCCCGCGTGGCCGGTGACACGCTGACGAGCAAGACATCGATGCGAATGTGGTCATTGGCCCGGACGGCCGCGCTCGCGCCCATGAACGTCAGCCAGACGAGCGAGTAGCGAGCCACCTCCTCCGGCCAGGAGAGTGGAATATCGAAGACGTACCGCACAAACACCTGAATGAAGACAGAGGTCTGCATCAGGCAGAATGCCAGCCATGGCGAGATAGGTGTCCAGATTCATCACGGCGCTCTTGACCTTAAACATGCTGCGGCCCCTTCTCTTCGATCCGTGCGGCCCAGCAGCAGCGAGCCGCGCCCGGACTCGGCCGGCCTCAGTAGGCCGACCGAGTCTCCCGGTCGCCTGGCCGTCCTGCCGCTTCGCGAGCCCTCCCCTGCTCCCGAGGCGACTCACTTACTTCATCTGGCGAATCTTCTCGTAGAGCCCCTTGCCCCACTGGCTGTCGAATTGCGGCGGAAGCTCCTTCAAGGCTTTGGCCCTGAAAGGTTCCAAGTCCGGGGTGACGACCTTCATCCCCTTGTCCTGGACGAATTTTAGCTGGGACTTCTCCTGTTCGAGCATCAGGTTGTTATAGAAGCTCCGCGTGCTCTTCACCGCGTCTTGCACCATCGCCTGGTCTTGGGGGGAGAGGGACTGGAAGGTCTTCTCGCTCATCAACACGAAGGTGGCCTGAATCTGGTGGCCCGTGAGGATGAGGAACTTCTGCACCTCGTAGAACTTGTTGCCGACGATGGTCGGGAGCGGGTTCTCCTGCCCATCCATGATGCCTTGGCTGAGGCCCATGTAGACCTCGGGAAACGCCATGGGCGTGGCGTTTGCCCCCAGGGCTCGGACGGTGGCAATCGACAGCGGGTTGTTCACCGCACGAATCTTCACCCCCTTGAGATCGTCAGGCGTCCGGACGCTCTTGTTCGTCGTCATCTGCCGCGTGCCGAAATACCACGTATCGAGGATCCGGATCCCCCGCTTCGCCCTCAGCGCGTTGAACATCTCCTGGGCTACGGGGGTATCGGCGAACTTGTACATCTGCTCGAGATTATCGAAGACGTACCCAGCGTCGAAGATTCCGAAGGGGGCGTGCCAGGTCGCGAGCCAGGCACCACCCATGATGCCGAAGTCGACCGATCCCATCGACATCTGCTCGAGGATGTCGGGATCGTTACCCAATTGGCTCCCGGGAAAGAGCTGGATCTCGATCCGGCCATTGGTCTTCTGCTTGACCACGTCCGCCACCTTCAGAAGTCCGATCTGATACGGATGGTCCGTGGTCTGGGTGTGCGGAAAGCGCAGCACCTTCTCGGCAGCGAACGCCGGGCCAAATAGGATCCCAATCAAGAACAGGATTGTCGCCGTGGACGCCAGTGCCCTTTTCACAATTCTCCTCCTTTCCCAGCATGTGCGTGAGGGTGCATAGGATTCTCCGGGAGATCGCCCCCCCTACCCCAGGGGCGCTAGCCCACACTGGCGGTAGATGGCGTCGACCAGCCGGTGGCTCTCCAGGGCGTCGGCCGCCGTGGCGACGGGCGTCCCGCGGCTCCGGACGCACTGCACGAAGTCCTCCAACTCCTGCTGGAAGCCCCCCTTCTCGGGCATGTCCACCGCCCAGGCCCAGTCCTTCGGCCGGAACTCGTAGAAGCGGCTCTCCCCCTCGAGGTGGGTGAGGGAGTTGTCCGGGAACTGGACCTCGGTGGTGCAGCCGGCCCCGTGGATGGTGGCCTTCTCGATCCAGCGGCCCGCCCGCCGGCTCAGCAGGAAGACCCCCAGGGGGCCGGCCTCGAAGGCGAAGGTGGCAACGAGGGTGGCCTCCCGGTCCGGGGCCGCGGTCCGTGCGACGGCCGAGAGGAGGCGGGGGGTTCCGCCGCAGACCCAGCGCATGTAGTCGAGCATGTGGACCCCGTCGTTCACGAGGGCCCGGCGGTCCAGGTTGTCCTTGTGCTTCTCGACGACGATGAGGTCGATGGGGCGAGTGGCAAAAAGGGCCTTGGCCCGGACGCAGACGGGGGCGTAGCGCCGGTTGAGCCCCACCATGAAAATCCGCCCCTTGGCCTGGGCCAGGGCGACCATCGCCTCCATCTCCGCCAGGGTGAGGGCCAGGGGCTTCTCGCAGCAGACGTCTTTCCCGGCCTCCAGGAGCGGCGTGACCTGGGCAGCGTGGGCCTCGGGGGGCGAGCAGACGACAGCGGCGTCGAACGCCGGGCCGGCCAGCAGCGCGCCGACGGACAGAAAGGTTTGGCTCAGCCCGAACAGCTCCGCGCACCGCTTGAGCTTCTCAGGGGTGCGCCCCGTGATCCCCACGACCTCGACATCCGGCAGCCGTTTCAGGACCGGCAGGACGGCGAGGGTCGCGAACCGACCTGCCCCGACAACGGCCACCCGTAGCGAACTCGACATAGAGACCTCCTCCGGTTGATTTTCGAGACTGCACCTGCTCCCCTCTCGTGGGCAGTCGAAATCCTCCGCCTCCCCGGGCAGCCAATCGACCGGCGAGGCGTACCCATCATCCGCAAGGCTACGTGCTGAACAGCTTCCGGAGGAAGGCTAGGCCCTCCCGGGCCAGATCATCCTGGTTCGACGAGAGCGGCCGCCAGAACGAACAGCGCTGGGCCAAGGCCGGAAGTGCCGGGTTGTAGGATTCGATGGTGCAAATGCCCTCGTAGCGGGCATCCCGCAGGGCATCCCGGATCTCAGCCCAGTCCAGATGTCCGCTCCCCGGCGCGCCTCGGTCGTTCTCACAGGTGTGAACGTGGGCGATGTAGCCCGCTGCACTCCGGAACGCATCCCCGATCCGCCGCTCTTCAATGTTCATGTGATAGGTATCGAGGAGCAGTCCCATCGCGCGGCTGCCCACCTCTCGGCAGAGGCGGACGCCGTCCGCCGTAGTAGTCAAGAAGTCGCTCTCGTACCGATTCAAGATCTCAAGCCCCATCCGGATTCCCGACTGCTCAGCCTCACGAGCCACTGCCGCCAGCCCTTCCACACATCGCTTCCACCGCTCCGCACGCACCTGCGGCGGGTCGAACCGCTGGCGGCGCAGCTCAGAGTGGTACGGGCCGATCAAGTTTTCCGCCCCGACCTCGCCGCAGAGGCGGACCATCCCTTGCAGGAACTCGATCCCGGCCCGGCGGCAGGCCAGATCCTCGCTCGTGATGTCCCGCTGCGCGTTCAGGATGGAGCCGAGCGAGGCCCCTGCACCCCTGCCGCCTCCAGCCGCCGGCGCATTTCCGCCGGAGGAAAGGGAGGTGGCAGCTCCGCCACGTTGATGTCGATTGCCTCAAATCCCAGGTCGCGTGCGTGCTCAATTACATCCAGGTTGTCTCCGGTGACCGGCGCGACCCAAATCTGCGCGTGTGCTCCGATTCGCATCGTTGGCCTCATCTGCTATCTGTTTATTCGGTTCGCTCGTTGAAAAAGTTATCCTCGCCCGGTAGGGTGGAGATCGCCGACCCTTCATCCTCCGCCGCGGTCGGCTCCACGTCCTGGCGTCATCGATGAATAGGCACCGGATCGGTGCCCTCTTCTGCTATCCGATGCCGGGGCGGCGCACCGAGGGCGTCCCGCACCCCCGGCACGTCGCCGGTCGCTCGGCCGCCCCCTACCGCGGGAACCCCTTGAAGGCACTCCGGTTGGGCAGCGTCAAGAGCTTGCCGAAGCCGGGGATCGGATCGTCGATCTTCAGGAGCCGCAGGCACTCCCAAAGCGAGGCCTGGTTGGAGGTGACGACCGGCTTGCCGGTCTCCTGCTCCAGCCGCTCGATGATATCGATGGCCCGGAAGGTGGTGCAGGGGATGAAGATCCCGTCCGCCTCGGGAACCACCGTCTGGCGGGCGAGCTGATAGGGGCGCGCGGTCGGCGTCCGCCGCAGCTCCTCCAGCATCTCGATGGCCAGGGTCCCCGACTTCAGGACGGTGTAGCCCTTGACCTTCAGGGTGTTGATGAAGCGATCCACAATGGGCTGGAGGTAGGGACTGACCATTACGAATTTCTTCCAGCCCAGCAGCTTGAAGGCATTCAGGCAGGCGGTGGTGGTCGTGGTACACGGAATCCCGCCCGAGGCCTCCTGCATCCACTTGATCTGATCGTAGTCCGCCTCGGGGCCGACGGACATGGCGCTCGCCGTGCAGGTGAAGGCGATGACGTCGGGGGCGCCCTCCGCGATCACCTTCGCCGCCTCGATGGCCCGCTTCCCGAGCTCCTCCGCCTCGCCGGCCACCTGGGGCGGCTCGTGGATCTTGTTCTCGTTCACGATGACCCCGGGCGGGATCATCCGGTAGAAGTCTACCACCGGGGTGGGGTTCCCCCCCACGTTGATCAGGCCGATCTTCCCGCGGGCCCCGTAGGGTTCGCCGGCCAGGAATGCGCGCTCGTCCATGGCGTTCTCCTTTCGTAGTGGTTGAGGCAAACTTTTTCCTGTCAAACCTGCCGTGACTCTGAGAGCGGCTCCACCTCGCTCGCAGCCTCCCAGTGGCGCGGCTCGCGGGTCGTCGTCGGCTTCAGTGCCCCCACCAGATCTCTTCTGGCCGCGGGTCACGGAAGATCCGGTCTCGGAGGAAAGCGACGGCGCGAGCGATGCCCTCGGACCTGGAGAAGGAGGCATCCTCGTGCTCGACGTTCACGGCCCCCTCGTAGCCGACGCGTCTCAGCTCCAGGATGATCCGATCCCAGGTTTCCGGCGAATGGCCGTAGCCCGGCATCCGGAAGAACCAGCTTCGCTCCCCGATCCGGTCATACGGCCGCGTCTCCAGGACACCGTTCCGGGCGGTCTCCACCGGATCGAGGAACGTGTCCTTGGCGTGAAAGCTGAAAAGGGCGCCCTGCCCGCCCAACTCCCGGATGGCCACGCAGGGGTCGATCCCCTGCCAGAAAAGATGGCTGGGATCCAGGTTGGCGCCGATCTGCGGTCCCGCCGCACCCCGCAGCTCCAGCAGGGTCCGCGGGTTGTACACCAGGAATCCCGGATGGAGCTCCAGAGCCAGCCTGTGCAGGCCCACGTGTGCCGCCTCGGCCACGACCGAGTGCCAATACGGGATCAGCTTCTCCCGCCACTGCCACTCCCGCACCTCGAGGAAGTCCGGCGGCCAGGCGCAGGCGACCCAGTACGGGTAGCGGGAGCCGTCGCCGGCTCCCGGGCAGCCGGAGAACAGGTTGACCACCTCGACCCCGAGCGCCGCCGCCAGCCGAAAGGTCTGGAGCATCACGGCATGGTGCGCCGCGGCGATCTCCTCCCGGGGATGCAACGGGTTCCCCTGACAGCTCAGCGCGCTGATGGTGAGCCCCCTGCTCTCCACGGCCGTGCGCAGGGAGCGGAGCGCCCCCTTATCCGCCAGCACGGCTCCCACATCAAAACATGGCGTCCCCCGTAGTTGCCGGTGGGAAACTCCACCGCGTCGAAGCCATGCCTGACCACCTGGTCCAGGACCTCGTGCAGACTCCCCGGCGCAAAGACCCCGGCCACCACCCCCAGCTTCATGATCTGCTCCCTCGCGCGGGCTTCGCCAACGGTCAGCCTTTCACGGCGCCGGCGGTCAGCCCGGCCACGAAGAATCGCTGGAAGAACATGTACACTATCACCACGGGGAGCGAGCCGAGCAGGGCGGCCGCCATCAGCGGCCCCCAGAAAAATACGTCCCCGAGCACGAGCTGGCCCACGACGCCGACGGGTACGGTCTTGTTCGCCTCGCTCTGGATGAAGACCAGCGCGTACAGGAATTCGTTCCAGGACAGCGTGAAGGCGAAGATGCCGGCGGAGAGCAGGCCCGGAACGCTCACGGGCAACACGATCCGGATGAGCGTCTGGATTCGTCCGCACCCGTCCATCATGGCGCACTCCTCGATCTCCTTGGGAATGGTCTTGAAGTACCCCATGAGCATCCAGGAGCAGAACGGCACCAGAAACGTGGGATAGGTCACGATGAGCGACAGGAGCGAGTTGCCGAGCCCCAACGCCCGGACCACGTGGGCCAGCGGGATGAACATGAGGGCGGGAGGCACAAGGTAGGTGACGAAGATGCCGGTGGCGATCCAGGTGGAGCCGCGAAACCGCAGCCGGGCGAGGCTGTATCCGCTGAGGATGCCCACGACGAGGGAGATCGCAGTGGCCGACAAGGATACGAGGACGCTGTTGCGGAGCCAGACCGGAAAGGCGATCTTCGTGAAGAGGAACCGGTAGTGCTCCAGCGTCATGTGATTCAGCGCAAAGGGAGACTCCGTGGGATTGTACAGATCCTGATTCGGCTTCAAAGACGTGATGGCAATCCACACGAACGGGAACAGATTGAACAGCAGGAAGGGGATCAGGGCCAGATAGGCGGCCAAGGTATAGGTGCGTTGGTTCCATCCACCGCCCACGACGCGCCTCATCTCAGACCTCCGTCCTGCGCAGGTAGAGCAACTGCAGATAGATCATGACCACCAGGACCGGGAAGAGGTAGAGGGAGATCGCCACCGCTTCCCCGATCTTGCCCGCGATCAGCCCCGTCTGGTACGCGAGAGTGGCGAACAGATGCGTGCTGTTCATGGGGCCGCCCCGCGTGATGATGTACACGATCTCGAAATCGAAGAAGGTCCAGATCGTGGAAAACAGGGTGACCACTGCCAGCACGCTCTGCAGGTGGGGCAAGGTGACGTGCAGGAAGCGGCGCCAGGCGCCGGCACCGTCGATGGCGGCCGCCTCGTACAGCTCCTCGGGGATGGTCTGGAGGCCGCCCAACACGGCGATGCCGAAGAAGGGCGTCCCGCGCCACACGTTGACAAGGATGACGGAGAAGAGGGCCAGATTCGGCGAGGCCAGCCACAAAAATCCCTCCTGGCTGATCCCGGTCGCGCGGAGGATGTAGTTAAGGACGCCGAACATGTCGTTGAACATCCAGAGCCAGACCAGGCAGCTCAAGGCCGTGGGGATGACCCAGGGCAACAGGAGGATGCCACGGAGGAAATTCCGGAGCCACGTGATTTGGTTCAGCGCCAGGGCCAGGACGATGCCCAAAGACGTTTTCGCAATAACCGATGCTAGCAAGACGACGGTTGAGCAGCAGC
>CAVQPC010000063.1:0-125483 GCA_963714585.1 uncultured Methylomirabilota bacterium | reverse complement strand
GTAAATATCCGTCCAGCACCGACCCCAGGCGCGGGATGGTGAGCCGACTGTACACGTGGAGATGAGTCGAGGCGGGCTCCACGAAGACTACTTTCTTCCTGCTCATCTTAGACTCCTTCTGGGAGCGTGAGTCGGTGGCGGCTGCGCGACTGCCCCACCGCGTCAATTGAGCGGCGGATGGGGGAAGCAGGTGCCGCGGCAATGAACTACCCCTCGGCAACCCGCGGGGTATCGGCTTCTGTTCTAGTCCGTCATTCCGTGCTTGACACGGAATCCAGTCGGGCTTTCTGGATACCGGCTTCCGCCGGTAGGACGAACTCGCGGCAAGCCGCAGCATTCAATCACCCCACCGGTCTCGAGGGGGGCCTTGAGCCACATGGATACCCAGGCATCAAATCCGCGTCCCCGCTGCCACCTGTGGTGCGACCACGAGCCGCTGGAAGAGCCCAAGCGCCATGACAGGAAAGTAGTCGCGATACAGCCCGTATGTCAGATAAAACACACCAGGGAAGCCGGTGCCTGTGCACGCCGTCTCTTCCCAGGTCCCGTTCGCCTGCTGGGTCGTGAGGAGATAGCTGACCCCCCGTACGACGGCCGGTGTCTCTCCTCGGCCTGCCGCCATCAGCCCCATCAGCGCCCAGGCGGTTTGGGCGGGCGTCGCCGGTCCCTGCCCCTTGAGCGAGGGATCCTCATAGGTGGCGCACGTCTCGCCCCAGCCGCCATTCGGGAGCTGAACCGCAGTGAGCCACTCGGCGGCTTTTCGGACCCAGGGGGCGTGCATCTCGTACCCAATCGCCCGCAGCCCGCGCAGGACCTGCCACGTGCCATAGAGGTAGTTCACACCCCAGCGGCCGGCCCACGAGCCGTCGGGCTCCTGCGTCCGGTGGAGGAACTCCACCGCAGTGATGACGCACGGGAACGACGTGTCATAGCCGACGGACCCGAGGAACTCCAGCACGCGTCCCGTGATGTCCGGCGTGGGCGGGTCGATGATCGCATTGTGGTCGGCGAAGGGGATTCGAGAAAGGACGGCGCGCGTATTATCCTTGTCGAAGGCGCCCCATCCGCCGTTGCGGGACTGCATGGAGAGCAGCCAGTGGAGGCCTCGCAGGCAGGCCCGCTCACGCGCAATTGTCTCTTCGTCATTGAGGTCCGCCTGGCGGAGGGCCAGCATCACCATGGCCGTGTCGTCGACATCGGGATAGAAGGCGTTGTGGAACTGGAAGGCCCAGCCGCCGACGGGACCGGCCGGGTTCTTGACACACCAGTCTCCTGGGCGACGGATCTCTTGCGCGAGCAACCAGCGTGCAGCGCAGGAGAGCGCCGGATGGGTGCGGGGGAGGCCGGATTTCGCAAGGCTGAGCATGGCGAGCGCCGTGTCCCAGGTCGGGGACCGGCATGGCTCGATTCGGAGGAGCCCCCCGGGAGCGGGCCGCTCCAGCGCCTCGAGATGGTCCAGTTGCTCCCGGAGCAGCGGGTCGGCCGGGGAGTAGCCGAGGCACGTCAGCGCCATGATGGTGTTGATCAGGCCCGGGAAAATGGCGCCGAGCCCATCGGAGTCCCGCAGGCGTTCCAGGATCCAATTCTCCGCCAGGCGCAGGCCCCAGTTTCGCAGCCAGGTCGAGCCGCGGCGTTCTTCGAGTCGTTTCAGGATGGTGTCACATCCCGAGAAGAGCCTGCTCCACGAGACGAGACCATCGGCCGGCATCGTCTCGCGAACCGGGATGTGGCGGCGCTCGTCGGGGAACAGCTCGTCCAACCGCGCGTGCGGCGGGCACCCGACCTTCGGGTGGCACGCCCAAATGATCGACAAGGGGATGACGATGGCGCGGGTCCAGGCCGACATGGTATAGACGTTGAGGGGGAACCAATTGGGGAAGAGCATCAGCTCCGGCGGCAGCGAGGCCACCCCTTCCCAGTCGTAGAGTCCAAACAGCGCCAGGTAGAACTTGAGGTAGGTCTTGACCCGATGAATCCCGCCCAAGGCGTCGATGCGCGAGCGGGCGGCAGCGAGCACAGGGTGGTCCGGCGAGAAGCCGGCGAACTTCAGCGCCCAGTACGCCTTGACGGTAGTCGAGAGGTCGGCGGGACCATTCGGGTAAACCGACCACCCACCCTCCGGCAACCGGGCCGCCAGGATGGTCCGCACCAGGGCGGGCACTTTCGGCGAGTCCCCCTGGCCGAGGAAGTGCCAGAGCATGATGGTGTCGCATTCGACCGTCGTGTCCCCTCCCTGGAGATCCCCGCACCAGAAGCCGTCATCTGGGTTCTGCTGGCGGAGCAACGCCGTCTGCGCCCGCTGGATTGCCGTATCGAGGGCTCCGGTTGCCGGCGCCATCCACGCGGCCGAGGCGGCGGGCCGCAAGTGCTTGGCCCAATCAGCCGGTTTGCGGAAACGAGCTTCGCTGAAGGGCTCGATCCACTCTGAGACGATGCGTGGCAGCATGCGGGCTTATCTCCTCCTGGGGCGTCCCAAGCACCTCCATGTCGGAGAAGCAACAGGGGCCCGACCGCGACGGGGAGATGATCCGGCGAGGATAGCGATTCACGGGTGGCTTCTGGTCGGAATACTCCACAATCGTGCCCATCGTATGCATCCTCCGTCCCGGCCGGGCAACCGAGGTCGGGCGTATGTCGCATCCACGGACCAACTCAGTCTCAATCCCTCCGTCCTGTGCACATCTTCCCCGGCGGAGGAGGGGCCGGCCGACGACCGGCGCTCAGAGGGAAGCGGCGCCAGGCGCGGCGCACCCGTCACGGCCCGGCCGCGGTTCCAGCGCCGCAGGCGGCTCACCAACCCGACCAGTCCGGCGATCAGCACGCCGGCCGCCGTGGCGGCGAGGGTGACGACGGCCACGGAGGATTGGAGCTGCCAGTAGAGGAACCGGACCGTAACCGCTTGGGCGTTCTCGAGAGCGAAGATCGCAACGGCCAGAAGAAGGACGCTCAGGACAATCAGGAACAGCATTGAGTTCACCTCCTCCCGTGAAACGTCCGAGCATCTTCGAAGACCGACTCATGACGGGAAGTTCAGCCACAATTGCGAGAGCGTCCCTTCCGACACCCCTGGTTATGCTGCTCCGGTGGTTGGTGCCGGGCGAATCGCTTCCTGCCCCTTTTGGAGCGCCTCACTGACGTGCTCCTTCGTGTCCTGCAAGACGTCCTCGGCGTGCCGCAGGACCTCCCCGCCGCGGTCGAGCACCTTCCCGGTGCCCTCCTCGACCGCTCGGATGCCCTCCGCCGCCTTCGTGCGCACCCCGCGCGTCTGCTCCCGCACGTAGCCCTTGATCTCCTGCCCCCAGAGCCAGACGACAATTGCACCTATGATCGCTCCCAGGATAAACGCCTCATAGGTTCGCATGGCAGTCCTCCACGTGTAAGTGTCATGCGGTTTGACTCGGGCAGGGTTTCGCTCTCTGTGCGGTCAGGCCCCTGGTCCTCTTCGTCCCCCGGCCAGCGTGTTGGGTTCCGACGCACCGGCCCCTCCAGTCCGCTCAGCACGCTGGGGTGGAGCCTCTACCACCCCGCGGGCTTCATCTTCAGAAGCGTCCGGTCAGGACCAGGACAAGAAGGATCAGGAGGACCAGGCCTAGCCCCCCGCTCGGGAAGTAACCCCAGTTGCTACTGTGTCGCCAGGTCGGGAGCGCCCCGATAAAGAACAGCACCAACACGATGAGCAGAATGGTTCCCATGGCATCCTCCTTCCGCCCGGTGGCTGACCGCGGAAGGACACAGGCTTCGCTATCGCGCCGTCATCCTTCTACGCCCTCGCCGCAACGACGACCTCCAAGCCCCCGCGTCTGATGACCGTGTCGAAGTAAATCTCGGGTTGCTCTTGCGACAGCTCGACCGCCGCCAGGACGGCGCGGTAATCCTCGGAGCGTAAGCGGAGGCTCAGATCGCCCGGCGATTCCCACTCCTCCACCAGTGTAATGGCTTCTGGGTTTTCAACGTCTTGGTAGAGGTCACACTTGCGGCAGCCCGGTTGCACGCACGTCGAACCGAGCTGGGCGGTGAGCGTCCGTACGACCTCGGCCCGGGCCTGGAGCGCCGTGAGGATTCGCATGGTGGAAATGACCATAGCCATTCTCGACCCCTTTCGCTCGGAGTGCCTGTCAGGCGGAATTGCGTGTCCTTCCTATGAAGCATGCAAAGCCAGATCCACCCCGCTCCTCGGTGGGCCAGACGAGGTGTCAGGCCTGGTAATTCAAGGGGTTGGCTGTGCTGCGACACCGCAATCTCAGAGGAGACATCGTGGGGAACCGCCCGAACTCTCGGAGAGGCTCCGACCGGTCGGAGGGGGAGGGTGCTCAGCGGGGGCGCTCGAGGCCGAGCTTCTTGATGCGGGACTCGAGGGTGGTGGGCTTGAGGCCGAGCAGCGTGGCGGCCCCGGCCGGGCCGCGGATGTGCCAGCCGGTCTGCTCCAGCGCGGCCACGATCTGCGTGCGCTCGGTGGCGGCGAGGGTTGGCGGCGCGCCGAGGACCGGGGCGGCGGCCGACCCCACCGGCACCTGGAGGGTCGAGCTGTCGCTCAAGATCGCGGCCCGCTCGATCACATTCCGCAGCTCCCGGATGTTGCCCGGCCAGGCGTAGTGCCGGAGCGCCTCCATCGTCGCCTGCGGAATGCGCTCCACGGGCTTGCCGAGCGCCTGGCCGAACTGCTTGGCGAAGGTCCAGACGAGCAGCGGAATGTCCTCCGCGCGCTCCCGGAGCGGCGGCACGGCGATGGGGAAGACATTCAGGCGGTAGTAGAGGTCCTCGCGGAACGTCCCGTCCGCGACCCGCTGGGCGAGGTCCCGGTTGGTCGCGGCGATCACGCGGACATCCACCGTGAGGGTCTTGGTGCTCCCGATCCGCTCCAATTGCCCGTTCTCCAGGACCCGCAGCAGCTTGACCTGGAGCTCCAGCGGCACCTCCGCGATCTCGTCGAGGAAGATGGTCGACCCGTGGGCCAGCTCGAATCGCCCGGCCTGGCGGGTCAGGGCCCCCGTGTAGGCGCCCTTCTCCCGGCCGAACAGCTCGGCCTCGATCAGGGTCGGGGGGAGCGCCGCGCAGTTGAGGGTGACCATTGCGCGGTCCTTTCGCTTGCTCCGGCGGTGGATGAGCTGCGCGAGCAGCCCCTTGCCGGTGCCGGTCTCCCCCAGCAGCAGGACGGCGGTCTCGGTCGGGGCGACGCGGTCCGCCTGGGACACCACCCGCTGCAGCGCCGGCGAGTGGCCGATAATGTCGCGGGGCTGGACCTCGGCCGCCTCGCGCAGGTAGGCGTTCTCGGCCTCGAGCTGCTGCTTCAGGCGCGTGACGTCGGCCAGGGCGCGCCGGAGCGCCTGCTCGCTTTGCTGGCGCGCCAGGGCATTGGCGACGATGTCCGCCAGGAGCTGCAGGCGCTGCACCAGCCCGTCCGGCCACTCGCGCTCGGTCCGGAGCGTGCCGAAGGAGAGCGCCCCGACGACGCGCCCGGTCGCGGCCAGCGGGAAGATCAGGTTGGACTTCTGGTGGATGGTGCGGAAGGAGTCCCGGTCGCGCTTGGCCTCGGGGGGCAGCTCCTCCAGCTTGGCGAAGCGCACGGTCCCCCCCCGGAGCAGCGTCTGATGCACCCACGGGAAGTCCCGGCTCGCAAAGAGCCCGGGCTGGGCCGCGAAGTCCGGCACGGCCCAGGCGTGCGTGATGACCAGGTCCTCCGCCGCCTCCGCCCGCTGCAAGAGGGTGCTGCGGTCCAGCCCCAGCGCCTCGCCGATGCGCCGCTGGGCCTCCTCGATCAGCCGGTCCACCTGCTCGGCCGGCACGTGGACGAAGCGGGCGGACAGGTCCGCGAGGAGCGCCTCAAACCGCAGCCGCTCCTCCAGTTCCGCCCGCGAGGCCTCTTCCGCCCGGGTCATCGCGGCGTCGCTCCCGCCCCCGGTGTCCAGCCCCCGCTGCCCTCCCCCGGGGCCGCGGCGTGGCCCGTCCCGCGTCCTCAAGACGACGGCTCTCCCCGGCCCTGGGATCCAGGGAGACCTCGGGAAGGGGGCCGTCGCCCGGCCCCTTCGCCCTCCCCGCCCCGCTGCCAAATTCTACAAAACCTCGGCGGCCGTCTGCAAGAGTTTTCTCCTGCGGCTCGCGCCGGTCCCCCCTGTGGCAGCGGGGCGCCCCCCGCTCCCTCCCACCCTCTCGGGAGGGTGCGTGCGCCTGCCGGCACGGCAGGCAGACCGGCCGGTGGGCCCCCGGCGGTCCGGGAACCGGAACACCTCGCGGTGGGCGCCGCCCCCATTCGAGGTGGTGCCCCTTCCTGGTGCTCCGCAGCGGAGAGTACGGGTGCACCGTGAGGACGGAGTTTGAATTCTTGCGGAGCACAGGTACCGCGCCAGTCCTCGACCCTACCAAGGGTACTTGCGTTTCGGCTCGTCTCGTCTTCCCGGGGATGGCCAGGCGGCGGAGCGAACGGCTCGCACCGTCGGTGGGCGTTACTTAAACAACTGTGGGGCGTCCCCTCTTACTGCTCTGCGTGTTCGCGAACCTTGCAGCGCCGCTCGGCCACCCGACGTCTATTGGGGTGGGGGTGGCGGAGGCGGCGGCGGCGGCGCGACGGCACCCAGACCCACTGCCACGGTTGGCGTACTCCGTCGCCGTAGAGCACGTACCGACCGTTTGAATAGACGACCTCCCGCTGGACCGTGGCCGCCTGGGGCGGCGCGTAGCTCGGTGCTGGCTGGTAGGTCGGCGGCGGCGACGCATACGTCGGTGGCGGGGCGTACATCGGCGGGACTGAATACGCGGGCGGCGGGGCGTAGGCTACGGGCGGCGCATACGCCACAGGTGGGGAATACGCCGGCGCTGCGGACAGCGCCCAGAATGGCGCCGTCACGATGGCGGCGGCGCCGAGCGCCAGGCCACCGATGATGGCCCCGGGCCACCACCACCCGCCGCGGCCCCCAGAGTGCCCGCCGTGCCACCTCCCTCCCGCCCAGGCAGGGCTCGGAAGCATCGTCCCAACGAGCACGAGACATACCGCGAGCAGCACGATCGCTTTTTTCATCGGCATTCCCTCCGAGGACGGAGCAGGTCGCCTGGCTGACGGATACGCACTTGCTGTTTGGCCGCACGGCCCACGGCACGTCACGAGGTCCGCGCTGGGCCTGCCCACACCTGGGCAGCTTGAATATACCGCATCCAGCGAGAACTGGCCAGGCGAAAGGTAGTGACCCTAATCCGGCGGCAAGATTCTTGCTGCCCCGGGCAGGGCCGGCGCGGATGCCCGCGAACCCTGTCAGGCTCTCGCGAAGCCCACACCGGGACCGGACAGGTGGCGGCGAGGACTCATGAGGCCGCGCCGACGCCATCGACTGGACGCCGGGGAGGCGGAGGACCGAGTCGAGGACAGATGGGAGCCGGGACCGCGGAGGCGGGCGCTGAGAGGGACGACGGGGCAGGCGGCGGCTCAACTCGCCGGGAGCGCCTGCGCGAAGAGCGCGAGCCGGGCGCGGGCAGCGAGCAACCCGGCGCGGCCGGTCACGGCGTCCCCGGCGGCGACCGCTTCCACGATGTACGGGAGGAGTCCCTGGCTCATCGGGACGCGCGCCTCCGCACGGGCCCGCCCGGGTGGGTGCCCCGGAGCAGGGCGAGGTTCATCGCCGTCAGATCATTGATCAGGCGCCACGCCCGCTCGTACTCGGTGAGCAGGGGGGCCACCAGGGCCTCGCGCTCGCGCCCCAGGTAGCAGCTCCGGGTCCGGCCGTGGAGGTTCACCGAGAGGTGGACCTTGCGGTGCTTGACGCCCTGCGCGCACGCGCAGTCCGGCCGGCCGCACGTGACGCCGACCTCGCCGATGCTGCCGCGCATGAGGTTACCCAGCCCCCGCAGCTCGGCGAGCAGGGCGTCCCGCTGCTGCTCCAACCTGCGGCGGTTGTGGGGAGTCTTCATGAATAATGCGGGACCCGAGAGAAACCCCTTTTGCTAGCTGCCATTTTCCGGAGAAGGGGATCAGGCTGCGGGAGTCCCCCCTCAGAATCTCTCGTCTCTGCGCGGATACCACGTCGCCTCTCCTCCGAGACATCAGCGCGTGCGAGTCGAGGGCATCGGGACAACCAGTCTCCACTGGCTCAACCAATGCGTGGGAAACGGCTTGTTCAGAAATGGAAATGCACCCCGAGGCCGACATACTCGATCTTCTGCTTGTAGAATTGGCCATTGGGGGAATGCCCATTGAAGTAGTGCACCAGCAACTGGAGATTCCGGCCCAGCACCCGCAGGCTCTCGAACTGAATGCCCGCTCGCGCAGATACATCTGCTCGCCACCCATTCTCCTGGTGGTTCTGCACATCGAGGGCGGCGACCGGTCTGATCCGACCCCCCCAGAAGGTCCGTGGGCTCCTGAACTCCACGCCCGCTTGGGTGGCCCACGGCTTCAGGTCTGACGGCTCTTGATCGAACAGCACCCTGCCCCCTCCGTACAGGCGGAACCCAAGAGGAAAATCGTACGACAATTTGAGATCCACACCCTCGTAGCTGAGGTTGACGCGCTCGACCCGGGTCCGCAGGAGATACTCGTCCCCCAGGTGCGAGCTCTGGTGAAAGAGGCGCGCGAGCGCCGAGACTTTCCCCGTCCGATAGGCGGCCAGGGCGGCCACAAAATAGTCGGCATTGACGAGGTCCCTCGACTTGGTCTCCAGATCGAATATCGCAAACACCCCTGCCTGGAGGCCCAGCTCCACCTTTCCCATCATCGGCGCGGCCATCCTGTAGAGGGGAATGGTTTCCCCGAAGCTGACTGCGGCAACGCTTCTGACGTTCTTGTCGTTCGGGTAATACTGGTAGCTGGCAGAAAAATGGGGCCACCTGGGATCGGCGAGGAGTGGGCTGAAAAGGTGGCCCTCAGGAAGCCAGCCGACCGGCAAGGGGTCCGACGTGGGCCCGACGTTGCCCGGGCCCCGATCGGCGGCCGGGGGTTGCAGGACGATTGTGGAGGCCGGGTCCGGTGACGCCGGGTCGGCGCTCAGGACCACCACCCGGAGGACACCCCGGATGCTCGAGAGTCTGCGCAGAACCTCCCCGCGATCGGCGCCGGCGAGGTCCTCCGCTGTCACGGTGATGAGGCCCTCCGTTACGCGCAGGGACGGGGCACGCGCATTGAATTCCCGCTCCAGCACAGCAGTCGCATATCCCGCAACAAAGGAGTCATCGACGGCAGCCGCAAAGACGTCTGGAGGTGGCGGCAGGAACGAGAGTCCCAGCGCGAGCATGCAGAGCGTCACCGGGATTCGCAGGCGCTGCCTTATCCTCCTCCCACAGTCAGCGAGCCAACTCTTGCGCCTCATGGGCAACTCCCTCATAGCTCTTCCGAGCATGGAAAGCCTTCGTTTCGTGGCTCATTTCCGCCGTGGTCATTTCAAGCGGAGCCCCCGGGGGAAAGCGCCAGGAGGGCGGTCACTTCAATATGGCGGTTCACCGGTCGTCCCTGATGGGTCATCGCCATCTTGGGGATCAGCATGCCTGGCATTGAGAGCGGCGCCTCGCCCTCTGTGGCGCTGGACACCTGGTCGGGCCTCAGCATCGTCGGCACCGGGCCGATGTCGAGGGTCATCCGGTAATGGGCGGCACCCTGGGTGCGCTCGTCTCCACTCTGCGCGAACCCACTTCCTTGCGGGGACACGAATGCCGAGGCGAGGATGAACAAGAAGAGAGAAACATTGACACATTCACATCATCGATTGCGGCTGCGCGGGCTCCGGGGATTGGAGCCCGCGCAGCCGCACGCTGCGGGAGAGCATCCTACTTGACGATGAGACTATTCTTGACGGACTTCACGCCGCTGACGCGGCTGGCCACCACGCCCGCTCGGCTCCGGATCTCCGCCGAATTTACGAAGCCGCTCAACTGGACGGCACCCTTGAAGGTCTCCACGCTGATGTCAAACACCTTCAGGGCCGGATCGTCGAAAATCGCGGCCTTCACCTTCGCCGTGATGGTGGAATCATCCACGTACTGCCCCGTGCTTTCGGTCGTTCGGGTCCCCGCACAGCCGGCGATCACCGCCATCACCAACAGCACCAAGAGCGACCGCATTATCGGGCCCACTGTCTTCATGGTCATCCCTCCGTGCGCGGCCGGTTGTTCCCTCACCCTCATCTTCGACGGAGCCACCCGAGGAAACGGGCACGGCACTCCTCTCGTCGGGGATCTGCCGTGCCCGTGCGTGTCATAAAGCACAGATCCCTATTCGGACAGGATAAGGATCTCAACCCGCCTGTTCTCGAACCTGCCCTGCTTCGTTTTATTATCCGCTATGGGTCTGGATTCCCCATACCCTACGGTCTTGATATGTTGGTCGTCAGCCACGCCCGCCTTCACGAGGTAGGCTTTCACGGCCGCGGCTCTCCGCTCGGAAAGGGCCTGGTTGTATTTGTCGGTGCCGATCCAGTCCGTATGGCCTTCGATGGAAATCTGATGATCCGGATACTTCTTGACAAAATCGACGGCCTTCTGCAGCTCGGCAATGTCCGGCTTCCGAATCACCGACTTGTCGAAGTCGAAATTGACATGAATGGTCAGCCGGTCGATCACCCTGGGAGCGGCAGCCGGGGCAGGCGGAGGCGGCGGGGTCACGATGGGCGCCGGGGGTGGCGGCGGGGTCACAGCGGCCACAGGCGGCGGCGGGGGATTCACGGTGACTGTCGCCGCTGCCGTCTGGGATCCGCCCGCGCCTGTCGCGGTGATCATATAATCCGTCGTGCTCCCGGGGCAGATCTGCCGGGACCCGTTGGGATCCACGCTGCCGACTCCGGGGGCGATCGAGGCGCTGGTGGCATTCGTCGACGACCACGCCAGGTTCGTGCACTGGCCCTGCTGGATCGTGGCCGGGTTTGCCGAGAGAGACACGCTGGGCGCAGGCGGCGGAGGAGCCGCAGCTTTCTGCGGGCAAGGCGCATTCGCCATGTTTGCCGCCTCAATGGCCATGGCGATTCCCTCTTTGGTATGGCACGCGTCGTACGTCGCGTACGCATCGTTCAGCTTCTTCTCTGCTGCTCGAAACGCGTCGGGGCATTCCCGGTCCTTACCCGCCTGTCTTGCCGCCTCCACGGCTCTCTCTGCGGCGGGGAATTCCCTTGGATAGAACATGAATCTCCCATTCTTCGTTGGGTTGTACTGCAACCCCGCACACCCGACAAGGAAGCTCAGGAGAACAAGGACAGCCATCGAAGGCAGCGTTTTCAGCACTCCGAAGTGCGGCTTCATAGCTTCCCTCCTTTCAAGGCTGATTGAATTTCGTACCGCATGTTCACCGCAGCCAATCCTCTCAAGCCGGACAACTGGGCCGGAAGGCCATCATCCTGGGACCTCTCCGCGGCCGAGACCTCCTTTCTCGCCCCAGCGTGGTCGCGGGACATGTCACTGCACGTCGATTCTGAATCGCCCTCCTTTCGCCTCCTTGGTTTTCGACTGGTCCATCTCCGGCACTCTGTGCTTGTCTGTTGTCACGATCTCTTCGGGTCCGGTCTGGGGTAACGTCGCCGGAGGGGCGAAGCTCCCCGGCCATCCCTCGGCGCACCAGCCGTCTCTCTCCCTCCGCGCTTCTCGTGGCCTATCGGACAGGACCCAGCCGCGCGCGTTCGCACCGCGTTCCAGTGCCCCGCCAATATTCCCTCCCTGCATTGAGCAAGTCTTCCACGGACAATTTGCAAGGACAGGTCCACACCGTTCTCGGCGTGGGAGTGACGCGGCGTCTGTCCTGTGGAAATAAGTGGTTAGCTCTGCTTGCTGCGTGGGAATCTCAGCCGATGTGCAGGCTGGAAATCCACGATATATCGGAGGGACTCCGATAGATCGGAGGGGGGAGGCACCGGTCAGTGGGGGGCGCCGATCTACCACTGGACCGCCCACCGGATCGTCTGCCACGTGAAGCTCTGCGTGCTGGCGCTCCCCCTCGAGCGGGCGGCGGAGATCCGTGCGGGGGACACGCGCCAAAAGGGTGGCGCGTAAGTATCGACGGAAGCGGGAAACTAGAGGTGTTCATCGAAGAATGTGATGATGGCCCGTTCGGTGAAGTTTCGGCTGAGGAAGGTCATCGACAGCAGGAGGGCGACCTTGTGGTCGTAATCGATGCGGATAAGCTGGGGTCTCCCGAGGGCCTCCCAGTGGAGTTTCCGCGCCTGTGCGGGCACGAAACTGTCCTGCGCCGCCTCGATGAGCAGCACCCTGGTCGGGTCGATGGATTTCGAGAAGTAAATCGGGTCGATGGACCGGAGGATCGGCTCGACTTTCCGCGCGAGCTCGCCGGGAGTGAGCTTCAAGTTCGCGCGGACCCGATCGATCGACTCTTGCCAGCGGGGCACGCGGCCGTAGGCAAAGATCTCGTGCAGCTTCGTCGAGGGAAGCACGAAGGCTCCGGCGGCGATCCGCGCATCGACCCCCATCGCGACGTTGGCGACGGAGGCCCCGATCGAGAAGCCGACAACCCCGATGCGCGCCGCGTCGATCTCATCCACCGTTTCCGCCCAGTCGATCAACCGCCGGATGGCGATCACGGCGTGTCGGAAGCGTGTCACGCACCGCTGCACTCCCTGGAGCAGCTCTGCTTCCGTGGTCATGATCGGGGCTCGCTCGACATCTCCGTCGAAGATTTCGTTTGCATCCTGAATCAAGAGCACGTTCGTGTCTTGCTTCTGCCATTCGGCCAACTGCCGCGCCATCATTTTGGATGCGAAAGTGATACTCCCGTAGATCGGGACCACGATGACCAGCTTCTTCTTGCCCGGCGTCTTCGTCTTCAGGTACTGCGCGGTGACGAGAAGCTGCCTTTGTCCGTCGTCTCCCACCGAAGGCAGCGTGAGGGCGTAGGTCTCGTGCTGTCCGTCGGCAGAGATGCTCTGACGCTCCAGGGTTGCAGGGGAAGCCGTTTTCCGGTACTCGTAGCCGGTCGGGACGGGCAGGTCGGGCCGCTGGGAAGCCAGGTGGGTTGTCGGATAGTTCGGGGCAAACCGCATACAGGCAGTCGTCACGAGTGTTACAACCGCGAGCGCCACGAAAGGCGGGAACGCGCACGATCGGCGCATCCGGAACCCTTTGCTTGGAGGCTGTGCGCTTGGTGTTCGTGACGTGCGTCTTCTCTGCAGTCATGCCATCGAGTACGACTGCGGCCTCCGGCGACCGGAGCCTGGGCGGTCGCACACCTCGCGCGCGAACCGGTGTATTCTATGTCACGATGAGACTCTTGTCGACTTCTGGCCCGCGCCTTTTACCCGGCGTATGCCCCGGCTGCTCCAGGGACCCTCAAGGGATCAAGCCCTGGAATCCCCCGGCAACAGATTCCGCGGGGTCTCCCTCGGGTGATCCGTCACAATCGGAGACTGCGGGCTCGCTCCCGGCCCGGAACGCCTCTTCGATCATCGGCCCGCCGCCGCACCCGACGGAGGCCATCCGTCCTGTAACGGAATCCACCGAAGCCATCACGATGCCGGGGGGCGGCGTGAACTCCCCGGGGGGCGACCGCCGCACGGCGGCCTGCATCACAGCGGCCCAGATCGGCAGCGCGGCCTGGGCGCCTGTGAGGCCCACGGGGCTGTCGTCGTCCAGGCCCACCCACACCCCCACCACTAGGTCCGGCGTATAGCCAACGAACCAGGCGTCCCGAAGACTGCCCGTGCTCCCCGTCTTTCCTGCCGAGACGTCGCTGAGCCCCCAGCGCACGCTGGCGCGGCCCGTGCCGTGACGCATCACCCCGCCCAGCAAGTGGTTAATCAGAAAAACCGACTCCGCGGAGACCACCCGCACCGGCGGGGGGATCGGCTCAACGGCCAGCGCCCCCTGGGGGGCCGACTCGGCGGCCAGCGTGGTGGGAACGGCCCGAACACCTCCATTGGCCAGGGTGGCATACGCCGCGGTGATTTCGAGCAGCGTCACCTCTGAGGTTCCCAGGGCCAGGGAGGGCACCGCAGCCAGGGGTCGCGCGATCCCGAGGGCTTGGGCCATCTGCACCACTTCCTCGAGGCCCACGTCCTGCGCCACACGGACCGCCGGGACGTTGAGCGATGCCTCGAGCGCGGTGCGGACCGTCACCGGCCCGCGGAACCGATGGTCGAAGTTCTGCGGCAACCAGGTACTGGAGCCGACCGGAATCGCGATCGGATCATCGAGAACCAGCGAGGCCGGCGTGAGGCGCGGCGCCACGACCCGCCCGCTCAGCCTCGAAGGCCGCCAGATACACAAAGGGCTTGAAGAGCGACCCAGGCTGGCGAGCGGCCCGCGTCGCGCGGTTGAACGGACTCTCGCGGTACCCCCGGCCGCCCACCAGGGCGCGGATCGCTCCGGAGGCCGGCTGGATGGCCACGAGGGCGGCCTGCAGACGCCCCCGCTCGAGGCCAGACTCCCCTCGTTCGATCCGTTCGAGACCCTCCCGGACCGCGCGTTCGGCGGCACGCTGGAGCAAGGGGTCCAGGGTGGTAGCGATGCGGACCTCGCCCGACGCCGGGAGCGACATCCGGCGGGCGATCTCTTCGCGGGCCAGGTCGACGAAGTAGCCCGCCTGACCTGCGCTGCCGGCCGGCGGGCGGGGGAGCGGACGGACCATGGCCTCGCGAACGGCGGTCTCGCCGGCCGTGCCCAGGTCCCGCATGGCCTGCAGGATCCTGTTGCGTCGCGCCTGGACGGCGCGAGGGAAGTGGCCGAGGAAGGTCCGGTTGGGGGCTTGAATCGCCGCGGCCAGCAAGGCGGCTTCGTCGAGGCGCACCTCCGCCAGGTCTTTGCCCAGGAAGTGTCGAGAAGCTGCTCCGACGCCATAGATGGCGACATCCCCGTCATGCCCCATATACACGGCATTCAGATAGGCTTCCAGAATCTGGCGCTTGGAGTACTGGGTCTCGAGCATGAGGGCGGCGCCGGACTCCCGGAGCTTTCGCCCCCATGTCCGGTCGTTGCTGAAGAAGAGCATCCGGGCGAGCTGCTGCGTGATCGTGCTCCCCCCCTGGCGAACCCCGCCCCGCCGCAGGTTCGTCACGGTGGCGCGCAGCACGGCCCGCACGTCGATCCCCGGATGATGAAAGAACCGCCGATCCTCCGCCGCCAGGACGGCATGTACAACCGGCTGCGGAATCTCGCCCAGGGGTACCCAGACCTGAGAGCGCCGAGCGGTCCCCTGGAGAGCCGCGATTTCTTCGCTTCCGGCGTAAAGGTGGACTGCCGGAAGATGCTCTTTGCGAAGGTCCAGCAGCGGATAGGACCACCAGGCCCCGACCAAGCCCAAGGCGCCCACTACGAAGAGACCGACCACACCGAGCGCTCTCTTTCGGAGGGTTGCACCCGTTTTCGAACTATCCGCCGAGGGTTTCGCCAGCCGTCGCGGTCGGACGGGAGTTTCGCTCATCGGCACTTCTCTTGGGCGTTCCTTGCGATGCATTCTTCACCGGCAAACGACATTCGAAGGTACCGCCTCGGACCCGAGTCGCCTTCGGCGGAAGAGGACCCGCAACACACACGACGATGGTACGGCGGCACGACCCTCACCCGGGGATCAGGCGGCGCTCCGCCGTCCGGGTGGACGGCGGAGGCCGGTGCCCCAGGGGTCATTCTCCCAGGCGCTACAACGTAAGCTCGTTCCGCACGGCGCGCACGCCGGGAACCCGGCGGGCCGTCTCGGAGGCGCGCACGCTCGTCTCAAGCGATGGGGCCTTCCCCGTGAGCGTGACGATCCCCTCGTCTGCACGCACATGGATGCGGGCCTTCTTCAGGCGGGCATCATTCTTGATCCCCCTCTTGACGTCCTTCACGATCTGCTGGTCCTGCCGGTCGGCCGCCTTTCGTTCCGCCTGCGGCACCACCGTCAACTGATTGCTCACTTCCCGTGCGCCCTCGATGGTTCCCGCGATCTCCCCGGCGGCCTGCTGCTCGGCCTCACTGTCCACCTTCCCGCGGAGCGTGATCACGCCCCTCTGGGTCGTGACGTGGACGTCCCCGCTGCTGACCCGTTCGTCCGCGAGCAAGGCCAACTTGGTCTGGAGGGTGAGCCAGGAGTCCGTGACCTCCCGCGTGGCGGTCGCGCCGGCGTCCTTGACCGTGCGCTCTGCGGAGGCCACCTGGCCGCTGACCGTCCCCTGGGCGGCGAGACCGGGGGTCGCGATCCCCCCAAGACTCAGCATCAAGAATGCAATCATCATTACCCGTGTCATGTGTGTGTCCTCCTTCAACAAGCATTGGTGAATGAGAAACCCGGCGCCTGCGCTGCCCTTCCCAGGCCGTGCCGAACGACGTCCGGGCCAACGACACCCTCGTGCCCTGGTGATCCCTGGGGCGCTGCCCGGACTCCTCCGCTTTCTCCACGGTGCTTCCCCTCGGCGGAACCTGGCGGCTGTTGGTTCTCCGCGAGCGTCCGCCGTCCTCGCCGTGGCCCGACTCGAATTGTCCACGCTTGTGAATCGGGGACGCTCTTGACCGGCCCGCTCCCTAATAGACGCCCATCATCTTCAGCGCGAAGACAATGATGACGACCGCGCCGACCAAGTAAACGATCGAGCCCATGTGACATCCCTCCCTTCAGAATGGCTCGCAGCCATCCGCGTGTTGGCGGTGCTCTGTGGTAGTGGACCGATGGTGCCCCGTGTCCCGGGCTCGTGCGGCGTGCCCTCGCCCGGCCTGATTCCCGCTGCTCCGCGTCCCCCCGGTGCTCCCTGGAGTATGCAAAGCCAGATCCAGCCCGCTCGCCGGGTGGCCCGACGAGCGCTCCGTCCTCTTGAATCGGGGAGTTGGATGCGATGCTGTCCTGAATCTCAGAGGAGGAACAGACGAGAAAACGCACGAGATATTGGAGTCGTTCCGAAATTTCGGGCGGTTCCGGCCGGTCCATCCGTGGAGAGTTCGCCGCCGCATCCCGTCCAACCAGGCGTTTTCACTGGGCGGAGACCACGTCGAGACACGTGACGCGTGAGGTGGAACTGTCTTTGCATCTTCCCCAGCACAGCGGGGGGTGCCGGGAAGTCACAACGGACAGCCGGTTCACACGCGGAAAGGAGACGTTCGATGCTACTGCTCATTATTCTGCTGGTGCTGTTGTTCGGCGGAGGCGGCGGCTATTACGGGTATTCCCGATGGGGGACCGGCGGGGGCCTGGGGATCGTCGGGACGGTCCTGCTCGTGGTGGTGGTCTTGTACCTGGTCGGCGGGTTGCGCTGACCTCGATGGGATCGAGTTGAACCCGAGGGAAAGTGTGTGTCACTGCACTGACAGGAGAACGCTGACGCAGGCGCGATCCACCGTCTCCTGTGGCTGATGGAGTGGAGCCCATGTCAATCATCACGATCCTGATGTTCTTGGCCATTGCGGCGTCCGTCTGCCTTGTCGTCCATGTGCTCCAGCGGGACAAGGTGCCGCTCTGGGTCGCGGTGGCCCTGCTGTGCCTCATCGAGTTGCTGCGCACGCTGCCGCTGGGACGTTACTGAGTGGAGCCGCGGACTCCAGGAGAGCCCTGCCGTTCTCAGACGGTGGCGCCGGCAAGAATTGAAGCGGCGAACTGGGGCGTGCCGGTTTGTCCCCTCCTTTCAAGAAAGGGTATCGCCATGAACATCCATATAAGTCATACAATTCTTGCTCCGTTGGTCTCGCTGATCGCCGGCGTTCTCATTCTTGTCATTCCGCGCCTGCTGAACTATATCGTCGCACTTTACTTGATCATCATCGGCCTGATCGGGCTATTTGGCAGCAGCACTCTGTTCCGATAGACAGGGCGGAGACCTCGCCGCGCCCCCCGAAGCGTGGGATAGACCTGGCTTTGCATAGTCAAGGGGGAAGCGTGGTGCGTAGCGCCGCGGGACGCTGGGAAAAGCGATCATTAGACCAGAAGGAGGTGGCACCATGGCAGAGAAAATCGCGGTGTTGGGCGTGTACGCCAATTACGCCAGCGTGGAGAACGCCGTTGACGTCTTGAAGGAGGCCGGATTTCGGAACACGGATATCTCCGTCCTGTTTCCGGACAAAGCCGGCTCCAAGCACTTCGCCCACGACAAAGGCACCCGGGCGCCGGCGGGCGCGGCCGTCGGGGCCGGCACGGGGGCGGTGCTGGGCGGGGCCTTGGGATGGTTGGTGGGCATTGGCGCGCTGGCGATCCCCGGGTTGGGTCCCGTCATCGCCGCCGGTCCGATCATGGCGGCCCTGGCGGGGGTCGGCGCGGGCGGGGCCGTCGGCGGGATCACGGGGGCGCTGATTGGCATGGGGATTCCCGAACACGCGGCCAAGCGCTATGAGGTTCGGGTGAAAGAGGGCGGCATCCTCCTCTCCGTGCATTCGGACAATGCGGACTGGACAAAGCGCGCGAAGGAAATCCTGGAGCGGACCGGCGCGGAGGACATCTCGGTCACGGGGGAGGGCGGTGCCGACTACCTCCGCAGCGAGCGGCCGCCCGCGCGGCCGGCGACGGGCGGGGGGACGGCGTAGCGGGCCGGGAAAGGCGCGGCCATCTCGCGAGTCGGTGCGTCGGAGATGGGGTGAACGCTTCGGAGTGAGGTGGGCCATGGAAACCGTAGTGAGGGGGATCCAGCCGAGTGGCCACCCCACGTGTCGCGGAGGGCGCGGACCCCCGCAGGGTGCGGCGCGCACGGATGCCGAAGGGCGGGTGGCTACTACCCGGAATGCCCAGCGTCCCAACGGAGGCACCAGCGTCAAGCCAAGTCCGACGTGAGAGGCCGCTTGCTCGGACGGCCACGGGCAAGGGGGAGAAAGCGTAGGCCGGGGAAATTTCACCGTGATTTCGCTGGGGCGTCACCCCCCAGCGCAGAAGGAGACAGAAGATGAAACGCATTGCCACGCAGTTCACGGGTCCAGCGGCCCGCACGGTCGCGGCGGCGGCGCTCCTCGCCACGCTCGCGCTCGCCAGCCCGGCGCGCGCGGCCACGGGCGACCTCGCCCACGCCCCCACGGCGGGGACGCGCCCGGCGCAGGTCATGCTGGCACAGGCGACCTCGGCGCCAGCCCCGGCGCGCGCGGCGAAAGCGTCGCGAGCCGACCGTGTCGAGGCCCGCGTCACCATGCTGCATGCCACGCTCAAAATCACCCCGGCCCAGGAAGAGCTCTGGAAGAACGTCACCCAGGTGATGCGGGACAATGCGCAAACGATGGAGGCGCTCACGAAGGCTCGGGCCGCCAAGGCCAAGACCATGACCGCGGTCGAGGATCTCACCTCCTATAGCGAGATCGCCGCGGCCCATGCCGATGGCCTCAAGAAATTCGTCCCCGCCTTCGAGGCGCTCTATGCCAGCATGTCGGACGCGCAGAAGGCCCAGGCGGATACCCTCTTCCGCGGTCACGGTCGCAGCCGCACGGCGGCGAAGAAGAAGGCCAAGAGCAACCCGAGCGCGAGTCCGGCCCCGTCAACAAAATAGGGCCCCCGCCCGTGCGCGAGGAATCGCCCTCAGAACGGAGGAGGATCATGAGTCTATCGACACCACGAGCCCCGCAGGGTCGCTCGATCGTGGGCAAGATCGTGCTGGCGCTTATTGCCGCCTCGGTGATGGTGGGGATATCCATGGGGCCGGCGCTCAGCGCAGATAACAATAGGCGCTCTGGGCCACAGGAGCGCGACCAACGTGCGTATCAACCCTACCAGCGTGCGCATCAACCCGCCCGGCATGCGCGTCAGCCCGCCCGGCGCGGGTATCAACCCTATGGCTACTACCCGGCGCCGCCGGTCGTCTATGCCCCGCCGCCGGTCGTCTATGCCCCGCCCCCGTCGCCGGGCATCAGCCTCTTCTTCGACTTGCCGATCCGGATTCGCTAGGGGGACCCGCGACGGCAACGGCCCAGCATTCCCGACCGCTCTCCGTCGGGCGGTCGCGAGTGCTGCCGCTCGATAGGATCATGGCGCACCGCCCGGAGGTCATCGACGAAACATGAAGGATCTCCACGGGTTCACGATCGGGGCCACCGATGGGGACATCGGCACGGTCAAAGAGTGCTATTTCGACGATGTGAGCTACACGGTGCGCTACGTCGTGGTCGACACGGGGGGTGGCTTTCGGGACGGAAGGTGCTCCTCTCGCCGATCGCCTTCCGCGCGATGGACTGGGCGCACCAGCGCATCACGGCCGCGCTGACGAAGGCCCAGGTGGAGAAGAGTCCAGATATCGACACGGAAAAGCCGGTCTCGCGGCAGCACGAGACCACCTACTATGGCTACTATGGCTACACCCCGTACTGGGCGGGGGCCTATCTCTGGGGCGCGTATCCCTATCCCTATCTCGGGTCCGGGCCGGCCCTGAGTGCCGCGGACCTCGAGCGCGAGCGGCGCTGGAACTGGGAGGCCAAGGAGCGGGAGGACCCGCACCTGCGGAGCGCGCGCGCGGTGACCGGCTACCACATCCAGGCGACGGACGGCGACATCGGCCACGTGGAAGACTTTCTCGTGGACGACCACTCCTGGGCGATCCGCTACATGCTCGTGGACACCACCAACTGGTGGGCCGGCAAGAAGGTGTTGGTGGCGCCCGCCTGGATCGAGCGGGTGGACTGGGCCGAGTCGAAGGTGCACGTGACCGTCACGCGCGCGCAGATCACAGACCAGTCCCGAGTACGATCCCGCCCGGCCGGTGGAGCGCGCCTACGAGACGCAACTGTACGACCACTATGGGGAACCCCGCTACTGGCGCGAGTAGCGCAACACGGGCGGCTGAGCGGGCCAGCCCGGCCGGACCGGGCGGGCACGCGCGGCGGGGTCGCGGACAAGGGGGAGACCGATCCCCCCCGGGGGGAGCGGCTTTGCGTCCGGGGGGCGTGGGGCCCCGCCGCCCGCCGTCCCGGTCCCCCGGGGCGCGCGGGAGCTCGCGCCCCGGCGCTGTTCCCGTCATCGGGAGGGGACGAGCAAGGTGGAAGATCCAGTGTGCGGGATGCAGGTCGACGAGAAGAAGGCGGGCACGCCGAGAACGATCGGGGCGATACCGATACGGCTTGTGGGTTTCATACTGCCCCCCTCTCGTGAGGGAGACCATCGACGACCGGAGACAGGCGTAGGGGGTTTACGACGGCGAGCGCGACGGCGAGCGCATCTGATCCCGCAGTCGGCGGTAGCTCTCGCGCTCGGGCGTCCCCAGCCGGTCCGCGATTTCGAGCGCCCGCTCGTAGAATGACAGCGCGTCGGCGTAGCGTCCTTGTGCCCGGCGCAGGTCACCGATATTGCTGAGGACGAACGCTTGCCCCCGCTGCTAGTGTGCTGCGACACCGCAATCTCCGCGGAGGCACCGGCGAGAAACGCCCGAGATCTCGGAGAGGCTCCGAGATACTGGAGGCGGGGCCCGACGCTCAGCGGGGGCGCTGGAGGCCGAGCTTCTTGATGCGGGACTCGAGGGTGGTGGGCTTGAGGCCGAGCAGCGTGGCGGCCCCGGCCGGGCCGCGGATGCGCCAGCCGGTCTGCTCCAGCGCGGCCAGGATCTGCGTGCGCTCGGCGGCGGCGAGGGTCGGCGGGCGCGCCGAGGCCCGGTGCGGCGGCCGACCCCACCGGCACCTGGAGGGTCGAGCTCTCGCTGAGGATGACCGCGCGCTCGATCACATTCCGCAGTTCCCGGATGTTGCCCGGCCAGGCGTAGTGCCGGAGCGCCGCCATCGTCGCCTGCGGAATGCGCTCCACGGGCTTGCCGAGCGCCTGGCCGAATTGCTTGGCGAAGGTCCAGACGAGCAGCGGGATGTCCTCCGCGCGCTCCCGGAGCGGCGGCACGGCGATCGGGAAGACATTCAGGCGGTAGTAGAGATCCTCGCGGAACCGCCCGTGGGCGACCAGGGCGGCGAGATCGCGGTTGGTCGCGGCGATCACGCGGACATCGACCGTGAGCGTCTTGGTGCTCCCGATCCGCTCCAACTGCCCATTCTCCAGGACCCGCAGGAGCTTGACCTGCAGCTCCAGCGGCAGCTCGGCGATCTCGTCGAGGAAGATGGTCGAGCCGTCCGCCAGCTCGAACCGCCCGGCCTGTCGGGTCAGGGCCCCCGTGTAGGCGCCCTTCTCCCGGCCGAACAGCTCGGCCTCGATCAAGGTCGGGGGAAGCGCCGCGCAGTTGAGCGTCACCATCGTCCGGTCCTGGCGCTGGCTCCGGCGATGGAGGAGGTGGGCGAGGAGCCCCTTGCCGGTGCCCGTCTCGCCGAGCAGCAGCACGGAGGCGTCGGTGGGCGCGACGTGGTCCACCTGGGACAACACGCGTTTCAGGGCCGGCGAGTGGCCCACGATGTCGGTCGGCTGCGCCTGGGCCGCCTCGCGCAGATAGGCGTCCTCGGCTTCGAGCTGGTGCTTCAGGCGCGTGACGTCGTCCAGGGCGCGCCGGAGCGCCCGCTCGCTCTGCTGGCGCGCCAGGGCATTGGCGAAGATGTCCGCCAGGAGCTGCAGCCGCTGCACCAGCACGTCCGGCCACTCGCGCTCGGCCCGGAGCGTGCCGAAGGAGAGCGCCCCGAAGACGCGCCCGGTGGCGGCCAGTGGAAAGATCACATTGGACTTCTGGTGGATTGTGCGGAAGGACTCCTGGTCGCGCTTGGCCTCTGCGGGCAGCTCCTCCAGCGTCGCGAAGCGCACGGTCCCGCCCCGCAGCAGCGTCTGGTGCACCCAGGGGAAGTCCCGGCTGGCAAAGAGCCCGGGCTTCGGCGCGAAGTCCGGCACGGCCCAGGCGTGGGTGATGACGAGGTCCTCCTCCCCCTCCGCCCGCTGCAGGAGGGTGCTGCGGTCCAGCCCGAGCGCCTCGACGATGCGCCGCTGGGCCTCCTCGATCAGCCGGTCCACCTGGTCGGCCGGCACGTGGACGAAGCGGGCCGAGAGATCCGCGAGGAGCGCCTCGAACCCCAGCCGCTGGCGGTCCGTGATGTCCACCAGCACGACGCGGAACTCGTCGCCTGCCTCCGCCGCGGTGGCCTCGATGCGCACGAACCGCATGGGCCCCGCGGTCGTCCTCAGGGGAACCTCGCAGACGGCGTGTTTGTCCGGGCTGTTGAACGCGGTCCCGAGGACGTCCTCGAAGGCGGGGCGGGCGTCCGCCGGGAGGAACCGACTGAAGGCGGTCCCCACTACCGCCGCGCGCCCGAGCCCCAGGAGGGTGGCGCCGGTGAGGTTCACGGAGCGGATGGCCCCCGCCCGGTCGAGGGTCAGATACCCCACCGGGGCAAAGTCGTAGAGCGCGGTGTACCGGGCCAGCCCCGCCTCGACGGCCTCGCGTGCGTGCCGGAGCTCCTCGTTCTGCAGCTCCAGCTCCACCTGGTGGACCTGGAGCTCGTGGAGGAGCCGCTGGGTGTCTGCCTCGGTCGAGGGCGCGCTGGCCTGCGACGCCGTCGAGCGCAGGCGCGCTTCCGCGCGGCGGCGCAACGCAGCGGCTTCGGGCCACTGCTCCGGGCGCTCAGGCATGGGGGGTGTCCGTGGGGCGAGTGGCGCCCCTGCGCCGGGAGGGCGGCCCTTTGCACGGGTCATCGCGGCGTCTCTCTCGGGATACCAGTCTCCCTTCAGGATAAACGGAGACCGGAAGGATTATTTTCGCACCACAGGGCAGCTTGATGCAGACGGTCGAAAAGATCAACCGGGACGATGATTACGAGTTGTCGGGAATCACAGGGCGGAACCGCTCCTCGCTCGCGCGCTACGCGTGTTCGGATCGTTCGCGCTCGGCTATCTCTTGTTGGAGTCGTCGGGCGATGTCGGTGGCCGATTCCATCTCGGTGAGATTGCTCACCACCAAGCAGATAATCGTCCCCTCCGGTTGTAAGAGTCGGTTCGCATCCACGTAGGCCGGGACGGGCGTGCCGTCCGCGGCCCGGAAGACGACGCGCTCGCGTACCGGGGCGTCGCGGATCTGTTCCAGCAGGGCGTCGATCCTGGGATGCTGGTCCGGATTGACGAACATTTGTAGGGGCTTCCCGAGGATCTGGCCGGCGGGGCTCTGGAGGAGATTCGCAAACTGCGGGTTGCACCACAGGATCAGGCCCTCGGGGGCCACCGTCAGGGTCGCCTCCTGCATCGTCTCGACGATCAGGCGGTACACACTTTCGGCGCCGCTCAGGGAAAAGATCTGTGTGCCCCGACTTCCGGTCACCACGACGGCATCCACCTCACCTTCCCGGATGGCCCGGAGCGTCTCCTCGGCTTCCTCGAGCCGGCGGCGCAGCTCCTGGTTCTCCTCCTGGAGGGCGGCGAGGCGGGTCGGGATGTTGCGCTTTCCGGTCATGGCATGGGCCTCAGATCCAGGCCGACGAGGATCTTGTCCTGGTTGGCCATGTCTCCGATCAGTCGCCGGAGCGGGAGCGGGAGCTTCTTGATCAGGGTGGGCGCGGCGATAATCTGCTCGCCTGCGGCCAGCGTAGGTTGCTGGTAGATGTCGATGATCTCCAGCGCGTACCGCCCTTGGAGGTGCGTCTCGCAGAGGTCCGTGATCGACCGGATGGCGCCAGAAGACCTCGGAGTCACGCCGGCGACGTAGAGCTTGAGCAGATAGTGGGCCTTCGCCTGCGCCTTGGCCGCGCGGGCCAAGGCGGCCGTGGCATCCTCTTTCTTTCGCATGGAACGCCCCCCGGTTAGGGCCGCGGCCGCAGGTCGAGGCCCACCAGGACCTTCTCCGTGTTGGAGAGGTCCCCGATGATCTTGCGCACCGGCTCTGGCAGCTTCCGCACCAGGGTGGGGACGGCCACGATCTGGTCGCCCTTGGCCAGTTGGGGCGACTTCAGGAGGTCGATCACCTCGATGCGGTACTTACCGGCCAGGTGCTCCTCGCAGATCCGCGTGAGGTTCGCGAAGGCCTGAATGGCCCGGGAGGTCTTCCCGGCCACGTACAGCCGCAGGTCCCAGGTCGTTGGGGTGCGGCGGGCCTTGGCGGGCGCTGTCTTGAGCGGCTTTGGGCTGGTCTTGGTGGTCGTCATGACGATCCTTTCTACGCCTCAGTCCGCCTGGCGGGCGCGGGCCAAGGCGCCCTGGTCGGCGCTTGCGGCCTCCCCCCGGCGCCGGGCCTGCTGCTGGGACGTCTGCAGCTCCTCCTTGATGCGGCCCACCCGCGCCAGGAGCGCCGCGGCCTGGGCTTTCAGGCTCGCCTGCTCCTGGACCAGTTCCCGCTCCCGGCGTGCGGCCGCCACCTGCTCGGCCAGGCCGTCGGCCTTGTCCCGGGCCTCTTGCGTCAGGCGGGCCGAGCCGGTGAGGACCGCCCCCGGGCCGACATAGACATCCCGGAGCTGGATCCCCCCGTCGGTGAGGAGGAACTCCCGCATCTGGTTACTGTGGGCCATGCCCCGGGACTTCAGCACGTAGAGGAGCCGGTTCCGCTCCCCGTTGGTCTCCAGCATCCGGACCATGAGCCAAGTGTCCATCAGGGAGGAGATGCCGACCTCGCCCTGGTCCAGGTCGTGGCCGCCCCCGGTCAGGCTGGTGAAGAGGCTGGTGATCCCCTGGTTCTTCAGGAAATCGATGAGCCGCGTCAGCATCGCCTTGACCTCGGCGGATTCCCCTATGCTCATCATGTTCGTGATCGGATCCAGGGCCACCGCGAGGGGCTTGAACTCATGGACCAGCTTGTGGAGGGAGGCGAGATGCATCTCCAGCCCGTAGAGCGATGGGCGGGCGGAGTGGAACTGGAGCCGGCCGGCCTTCCGCCATTTGTCCAGGTCATACCCGATGGAGCGCATGTTGCGGATGATCTGGGCCGGGGACTCCTCGAAGGAGCAGTACAGGCCCGGCCGCCCTGGCGGCAGACCCGGTCGAGGAAGGCCGTGGCGAGGCTCGTCTTGCCGGTGCCCGCGGTGCCGGACACGAAGATGCTGCTTCCCCGGTAGTAGCCCTTGCCGCCCAGCATGGCGTCCAGGCGGGGGATGCCGGTGGAGATCCGCTCCGTACTGACCGGGTAGGTGAGGCCCAGGGAGCTGATGGGGAGGACCGACAGGCCGTGCTCGTCGATGAGGGTGGGGTACTCGTTGGTCCCGTGCTTGGAGCCGCGGTACTTCACGATCCGGAGGCGCCGGGTGGCCACCTGGTTTTGCACCCGGTGATCCAGGAAGATGACGCAGTCGCTGACGTACTCCTCCAGGCCGTGGCGGGTGAGGTGTCCCTCTCCCTGTTCGCCGGTGATGATCGCGGTGACCTGCTTGTCCTTGAGCCAGCGGAAGAGGCGGCGGAGCTCGGCCCGAAGGATCGCCTCGTTGGGGAGGCCGGCGAAGAGCGCCTCGATGGTGTCGAGCACGACGCGCTTGCGCCTGATGCCGTCGATGGCGGCTCCCAGCCGGACGAAGAGGCCCTCCAGGTCGTACTCGCCCGTCTCCTCGATCTCGCTCCGCTCGACGCGGACGTAGTCGAGGGTGAGCTGGCCCTGCTGGACGAGGACCGGGAGGTGGAAGCCGAGGGAGGCGACGTTACTGGCCAGCTCCTCGGCCGTCTCCTCGAAGGAGAGGAAGACGCCGGGCTCGCTGGTACTCGCGTGATGCCGCGGACCAAGAACTCCATGGCGAGGAGGGTCTTGCCGCAACCGGCCGCGCCGCAGACGAGGGTCGGGCGGCCCCGGGGGAGGCCCCCCTCCGTGATCTCGTCGAGCCCGCTAATCCCGGTCGGGCACCTCGCCAAGGAGGCGTCGCGCTCAGACGGCTTCCGGTGTCTCGCCATGTGCGGTCCTCCCTGGGGCACAGTCAGACGGGGATGACAGCCTGTGTCGTATTGGTGCTGCGACACGTAGAGGGAGAATCGAGTCAGTAGCTACCTGCGTAGTAGCTGGCACGCATGCCACCCACGCCCGGAACGATGAGGGCCACCCTCTGGCGAACTCATCGTTGGGCGACGTCGCACGGGGAGGCGACGGGCCCCGCGAGCCGGGAGACTCGCGGAACCGAGTGAGAGTATCACATCGAGGGGCACATGGTGTCAAGTAACGCTGGGGACCCGCCATTGATTCTCCGGCCCGACAGCCCCCCAGGAACGCCGTGGTCCGCATAGGCTCCGTCGGGCCTTCTCGAAGCGAAGGTTTCCCTGCGTAGGGTACCGATCCGGCTTGCCGGGAGACCGGGTAAGCACCCTCACGCAGCTACCGCCCCCTCAGGCGAATGGTCAATTCAAGCAGCCGCCGGCCATCCCAGGGTATATCCTTTGAGAAAATTCCCCCTGGGGACACCACGTAAATATACACCTCTCCGCCACCTCGATCTCCGCCTCCCCTTCGCCGGGCAGGTTGCTCTTGCGGCCTGACTGACAGAATGGGGCCTCTCCGCACTCCAGGCTGCCCTCCCGTGTGACGGGATCGATTACTCGTCCGGTGATGGTGGATCGCTCTCGGGCAGCTGCGACGGGGGATCAGCATCCGGCAGGATCGCCGGTGGATCGATGAATACGCGTGCGATCTCCCGAACGTGACCGGCTGGCTCCGGCAAGAACGCAATCCGCTCGGAGACTACCTCCAGCATCCGGCGCTTCTCGCCCTCGCCGGTCACGTATTCCCGCTGGCGCAGATGGCCTGCGATGAAGACCACTCTCCCGGCCCCGAGATGCCGGGCGCTGGGTTCCGCCTGCTTGCCCCAGACCACGATGCGAATCACGCACGCGTTCTCGCGTTCTGCCACATCGACCTGGAGATCGAACGTGCAGACGGGCGTGCCGCGGGCTGTCTGGCGGAAGCTGGGAGTGCGGGTAAGGGATCCGAGATGGAAGGCGCGATTCAGGGAAGGCATCGCTGGGGAAGAAATGAGGGCGGCAAAGGAAAGCGCCCCGCGCCGCCCCTGATCACATTATCGACGCTCGCCGTACTCGTATCCAGGCGTGTTCGCCCCCTGCCGGTGATACCCGGACCCATTGTCCCCCTGGCGATAGTCCCCGGGCCGGTATTCCTCCCGACCGCCATCGTGCCAGTAGCACCCGCCGAGTCCGACCGACAGTATCAGCAAGAGCAGAAGGAGCATTCGTTTCGCCATTCCGTTCACCCCCTTGCTTGGCCGTCTTGAGCGTTCGCCGTGAGGGCCGCGGCCGTGTCGGCGCGGGGCACCGTCACAATTCGCAGGGTGGAAATGACCATGGCCATCCTCGACCTCGTTCGCTCGGAGTGCCCTTCGAGCGAAATTGCGTGTCCTTCCCGCCCTTTCCAGAGAGGAGGCAACAACAGATCCATCTAGTTCGGCAGTTGACGCGACGACGATTTCGCCCTGTCGAAGCGAGGGGTTGAATGGGAAGCGGCGGTAGAACATCGGGGGAGGCACCGGCGAGAACCGCCCGAGATCTCGGAGAGGCTCCGAGATCCTGGAGGCGGGGCCCGACGCTCAGTGGGGGCGCTCGAGGCCGAGCTTCTTGATGCGGGACTCGAGGGTGGTGGGCTTGAGGCCGAGCAGCGTGGCGGCCCCGGCCGGGCCGCGGATGTGCCAGCCGGTCTGCTCCAGCGCGGCCACGATCTGCGTGCGCTCGGTGGCGGCGAGGGTTGGCGGCGCGCCGAGGACCGGGGCGGCGGCCGACCCCACCGGCACCTGGAGGGTCGAGCTGTCGCTCAAGATCGCGGCCCGCTCGATCACATTCCGCAGCTCCCGGATGTTGCCCGGCCAGGCGTAGTGCCGGAGCGCCTCCATCGTCGCCTGCGGAATGCGCTCCACGGGCTTGCCGAGCGCCTGGCCGAACTGCTTGGCGAAGGTCCAGACGAGCAGCGGGATGTCCTCCGCGCGCTCCCGGAGCGGCGGCACGGCGATGGGGAAGACATTCAGGCGGTAGTAGAGGTCCTCGCGGAACGTCCCGTCCGCGACCCGCTGGGCGAGGTCCCGGTTGGTCGCGGCGATCACGCGGACATCCACCGTGAGGGTCTTGGTGCTCCCGATCCGCTCCAATTGCCCGTTCTCCAGGACCCGCAGCAGCTTGACCTGGAGCTCCAGCGGCACCTCCGCGATCTCGTCGAGGAAGATGGTCGACCCGTGGGCCAGCTCGAACCGCCCGGCCTGGCGGGTCAGGGCCCCCGTGTAGGCGCCCTTCTCCCGGCCGAACAGCTCGGCCTCGATCAGGGTCGGGGGGAGCGCCGCGCAGTTGAGGGTGACCATTGCGCGGTCCTTTCGCTTGCTCCGGCGGTGGATGAGCTGCGCGAGCAGCCCCTTGCCGGTGCCGGTCTCCCCCAGCAGCAGGACGGCGGTCTCGGTCGGGGCGACGCGGTCCGCCTGGGACACCACCCGCTGCAGCGCCGGCGAGTGGCCGATAATGTCGCGGGGCTGGACCTCGGCCGCCTCGCGCAGGTAGGCGTTCTCGGCCTCGAGCTGCTGCTTCAGGCGCGTGACGTCGGCCAGGGCGCGCCGGAGCGCCTGCTCGCTTTGCTGGCGCGCCAGGGCATTGGCGACGATGTCCGCCAGGAGCTGCAGGCGCTGCACCAGCCCGTCCGGCCACTCGCGCTCGGTCCGGAGCGTGCCGAAGGAGAGCGCCCCGACGACGCGCCCGGTCGCGGCCAGCGGGAAGATCAGGTTGGACTTCTGGTGGATGGTGCGGAAGGAGTCCCGGTCGCGCTTGGCCTCGGGGGGGAGCTCCTCCAGCTTGGCGAAGCGCACGGTCCCCCCCCGGAGCAGCGTCTGATGCACCCACGGGAAGTCCCGGCTCGCAAAGAGCCCGGGCTGGGCCGCGAAGTCCGGCACGGCCCAGGCGTGCGTGATGACCAGGTCCTCCGCCGCCTCCGCCCGCTGCAAGAGGGTGCTGCGGTCCAGCCCCAGCGCCTCGACGATGCGCCGCTGGGCCTCCTCGATCAGCCGGTCCACCTGCTCGGCCGGCACGTGGACGAAGCGGGCGGACAGGTCCGCGAGGAGCGCCTCAAACCGCAGCCGCTCCTCCAGTTCCGCCCGCGAGGCCTCTTCCGCCCGGGTCATCGCGGCGTCGCTCCCGCCCCCGGTGTCCAGCCCCCGCTGCCCTCCCCCGGGGCCGCGGCGTGGCCCGTCCCGCGTCCTCAAGACGACGGCTCTCCCCGGCCCTGGGATCCAGGGAGACCTCGGGAAGGGGGCCGTCGCCCGGCCCCTTCGCCCTCCCCTCCCCGCTGCCAAATTCTACAAAACCTCGGCGGCCGTCTGCAAGAGTTTTCTGATCTCGCTCAGGGGAGGCTCGGGGAACACGCGGAAGACGGGAGGGATTCATTGCGGTCCACAGCTTCGCTGGCTGCGGCTCGGAGGAGGAGCGCCGTGTTGGATCCGCCGAAGCCCCGGTTCAGGACAAGCGCCACATCACTGCGGGGCGCCTGCGGCTCGGCGGACACCGGTAGATTCCCGAGTTCGGGATCCAGTTCGCGCAGGGTCGCCACGCCGGGAACCACGCCGCGGCGCAGGGCGACCAAGGCCATCACAGCATCCAGGATACCGGAGGCGGCAAGCGGATCCCCGAAGGCCCACTTGAACGCGGTGACGGGCGGGGCCGTGGTCCCGAACACCCGGCGGATGGCCGCGGCCTCCGAGGCGTCCGATTGCGGGGTGCCGCTTCCGTGCGCCACAATCATCCCGACCTCGGCCGGGCGAATCCCAGCGTCGTCCAGCGCCAGGGCGATCGCCCGCGCGAGCCCGTCGCCGTCGGCGCGGATGGCCAGCAGCCCTTCCGCCTCGGTGGTGCAGCCGCTGCCGAGAAACTCGCCGAGGACCCTGGCGTGGCGCGCAGCCGCAGCGGTTTCCGTCTCGAGGACCAGCGCCGCAGCCCCTTCGCCCAGCAGACTGCCACTGCGCCGGGCGTCGAAGGGCCGCAGTCCGTCCGCACTGAGGAGTCCGAGCTGATGATAGTCGAGAACCATCTCGGGCTCGATGGGCGCGTCGTGCCCAACTGCCAGGGCGCGGTCGGCCTCTCCGGCACGGACCGCGTCGGCGGCGGCGACAACGGCCAAGGAGCCGCTCACGCCGTGGTTTACCACGCAGGCATTTGGCCCCTTCAAACCGTAACGAATGCCGATGTGGCACAGGACGTTGTTGGGCAGCGACCGCAAGAGCCACATGGGATCCACGGTAGCGACGAGTTCACGGCCGAACGTCCCGAGATCTCCGTTGGCTGCGGTGAACAGCGGAAAGAACTCGTACTGGTTCTGGTAGCCGCCACCTCCCGCGCCGACATAGACACCGGTGCGGTCGTTGAATGCCGCGGCGTCCTCGGGTGCCAGGGTGCCGCGGTATGCGACGAGTCCCGCATCGTCGAGGCCCGACCGGCCACGTACAGCCCGAGGAGGTCCGTGCGCTGGAGCAATTTGCGGACCTTGCGGTCCTCCACCAGGGCGCGCGGTTCCAATTCGGGGATCTCCCCTGCGAGGGACGTCGGCCAGCCCGAGGCGTCCCACTGCCGGATGGGCCGAATGGCGGATCGGCCGGTCCGCACCGCCTCCCAGATCTCCTCCGGAGACTTGCCGGCGGCGCAGATGGCGCCGCTCCCGGCCACGACCACCCGGGCGCTCATCCTTCGACCTCCTCCGGATTCCTCAGGACCAGGCAGCTATTCGAGCCGCCGAAGCCGAAGGAGTTGGAGATGGCGACCCGGATCCGCCGCACCCGGGGCTGGCCGCACACGAAGTCAAGGTCGCACTCCGGGTCCGGCTCCGCCAGGTTCGCGTTCACCGGCAGGACGCCGTGATGAATCGCCAGGGCGCAGACCGCAGCCTCAACCGCTCCGGCAGCGGCGATAAGGTGTCCCATGAGACTCTTGGTCGAACTCACGGCGATCTGTCCGGCCTGGGGGCCGAAGACCGCCCGGACGGCGGCACACTCGCTCCGGTCGTTCATGGTCGTGGAGGTGCCGTGGGCGTTCAGGTAATCCACGTCTTCCGGCCGGGCACCGGCATCCGCGAGTGCCTGGCGCATCGCCTGGATCGGCCCATCGCCGGACGGATGGGAATCGGTGATGCGATAGCTGCTGAGGGAGTTGCCGTCGCCGGCCAGTTCGGCATAGATCCGCGCCCCGCGCCGGCGGGCCGCGTCCCACGCTTCGAGGACGAGGAAGCCGGCACCCTCGCCCAGGACGAAGCCGTTGCGGGTGGCGTCGAAGGGGCGGCTGGCACGCTCGGGCGTCTCGTTGTCCGGTGACAGGGCGCCCAGGAGACAAAATGCCGCCAGGCCGATCGGGGTGATCATGGAGTCGAAGCCCCCGGCCAGGACGTAGTCGGCGGTGCCGCGCCGGATCAGCTTCATGCGCTATCCCGACAGCCTGGCTCCCCGACGCACAGGCCGTGTGGACCGAGGTGGCGTAGCCGCGAATCCCGAACCGGCGGAGCAAGACGGCCAGCCCCGCGCAGGTTTGGCTGCGGCAGAAGGCCAGAGGATCCGTCGCGAAGCCGTCGGTCAGCAGTCGATCCGGGTGGAAGTGGCCGTCGGGGGCACAGCGGCGGTGCACCTCTCCGAGCTCGGCGAAATCCAGGCCCATCTTGCCGCTCCCCACCACGCACCCCCAGCGCGATCCGTCGCCACTCTCCGGCCGGATGCCGGCATCGCGCATAGCCTCCTCGGCCGCGGCGAGGGCAAAAGCGTGGGAGCGGCTGGCGAACTTGAGGAGTGCTTGGTCTTCGATCGCGTGGCAGGGGTCGAACTCTTTCACCTCGGCGGCAATGTGCACCGGAAAGCCGCTGGCGTCGAAAAGGGTGATCGGCGCCACACCGCTGCGGCCCGCCAGGAGGGCGTGCCAGGTGGCGGCGACGTCGTTCCCGACCGGGGTCACGAGGCCCAACCCGGTGACGGCGACCCGGCGCTGTCTTCCCGTCATCCTGGCCCCCGCGAGACGATCTCCACCCGCCCGGTGGCGACCCGTTTCCCATCCACCATCGCGGCGAGGGTCAGTTCGGCCGCCCCGTCCGCTGCCGACCGCATCCCGGTTTCGATCTCCACCGCATGACCGGGGAGAATGAACGAGCGCATCTTCACATCGGCCACGCGGGCGGGCCGGAGCCGTTGGCCTGGAGGCAGCGTCTCCCCCGCGAGCCGCACCGCCAGCCGGATCTGGGCGTCGACCAGGAGCGTGGCCGGCAAGACGGGGCGCCGCGGGAAGTGGTCGGCGAAGAAGGGCGCGGATACGGGGACGTGCATGGCGGCGCGCAGCCGCTGGCCAGGGACGCGATCGATCAACGTGAGATCCAGCTCCTCGACACCCCGGAAGCGGCCGGACCGTGCGCCCGGCCCGCAGAGCGTCTCGAAATCTCCCCGCACCGCCTCGAGCGCATCGAAGTCCTCCAGGGGCAGCATCGGCCCCAGGCACCGGCACAATTCCAGAACTGGCGTGTCAGCGACACGCGCCCACCCTCCGTAGGCGACGGCGTCCGGATCGCAACTCTCGATCTCCACACCGAGGTCGAGGATGTCCCCTGGCGCCGCCTCGCCGAGGATCCGCATCTCCCTGGACAGAGCTGCCACCGGTCGCCCTCGGAACTCGGACTGGGCCATGGCGACCCAGGCGGCCAGTTGTCCGATCGCCTCGATGACGAGACAGGGGGGGAAATTGGGCAGCCCACCGGGGATGGCGAAGCGTCCCCGGGCCCGCCTTCCCGCTTCCAGCGCCGTGATCCGATCCACAAAGGAGAATGCGCTGAAGCGGTCAGCCATCGGTTTTCGGCGCTCCCGTCCCCACCCCGCGACCCCGTGAACCCTCGCACTGCACGGCCCGAAGCGCGCGCACCACGACCTTGCAAAACGTCTCCGGGGTGAAGAGCCTCGGGATGTCCGCCACCTTCATCGGCGAGCGGAAGCAGTCAGCCGGGACCTCGCTCAGGTAGTCCCTAAGCCGCTCCAGGCCCACCTCGGTCAGGTAGCCCTTGCGCTCGAACTCGGCCTCCAGGAGGTCTCCCCGCGCGTCTTCGACGATCTTGCCGCGGGGGATCTTCACCTTGAAGGCTCGTTCGAGGCGGAAGGCGATGTCCAGGAAATCGATCGATTCCGCCCCCAGGCCTTCGATGAGTGGCACGTTGAGTGCGACCGTCTCGACATCGCACCCCAGCGCGTCCGCCATTGTTTGGGCGACCTTCGGATAGACCGCCAAGATCTCATCCTTGGTGATTTCCACTGGTATCATCCCTGTTCACTCCATCTTGAAGCCGCCATCGACGTGGAGGACCTCGCCGGTGATGTAATCGGCAAACCGGGAGGCGAGAAACCAGACGGCGTAAGCGACCTCCGCCGCCGTGCCGAACCGCCGCAGCAGGATGCGAGACCTGACCTCCTCACCGGCGCGCTCCCGGATGGCCTGCGACATGTCGGTTTCGATGACGCCTGGGGCCACGGCATTGACCGTAATCCGGCGTGGCGCCAACTCGACCGCAAGGGCGCGGGTGAAGGCGTTGATTGCTCCCTTGCTGGCGGCGTAATTGGTTTGCCCGCGGCCTCCCTTTTCGCCCGCCACCGAACTGACGTTGATGATCTTGCCGGCGCGGCGGGCGATCATGTCGGGCACCACCGCGCGGGTCAGGTTGAAGATCCCCCCGATGTTCGTGTCGAGCACCGCCCGCACGTCGTCATCCTCGAGCAACCCCAGGAGGTTGTCGCGGACCAGCCCGGCGTTGTTGACGAGAACGTCGATGCGGCCGCCGCGCTCCGCGACCCGCTCCACGGCCGCAGCGCACCCCTGGGAATCGCGGACATCCACCTGCTCGGCCGTGATCTGACGCCCGGCGGCGCGCCCGGCGGCGACTACCTCGGCGGCGGCCGTGGTGTTCTCGCGGAAAAGAAAGGTCACGTCCGCTCCCTCCGCCGAGAAGAGCTCGACGATGGCCCGCCCGATGCCGCGGCTCCCCCCCGTCACGATGACCACCTTGCCGGCCAGTCCGGAATCCATGACCACCCAGCACCTCAGCCTGAGATGCAGAAGCCGCCGTCCACGACCAGCGTGTGGCCGGTCACCATCGCGGCCTCCGGCAGGCAGAGGAGGTACACCGCCCCCGCCACATCCTGCGCGGTGAGGACCGGCCCAGCCGGCGTGCGCTCCGCGAACGAGGACAGCAAGGATTCCCGGTTGGGGAAGAAACGCAGGGCCTCGGTATCCACGACCCCCGCGCTCACCGCGTTCACCAGGATGCCCCGCGGCCCCAACTCCTGAGCCAAGGTGCGCACCAGGGACTCCAACGCCGCCTTGGACGCCCCCACGAAACCGTAGCCGGGGATCGCCCGCGTGGCGCCCAGGCTGGACATGGCGATGATCCGGCCACCCGCGGGCATGAGCGGGACGGCGTGCTGGGCCAGCAGGGTCAACGCCAGGGCGTTGGTCTCCAGGCACCAGCGCCAGTGCTTGAGCGACATCTCCAGCGCGGGCTTGAGCACGCCGGTGGCCGCATTGCTCACCAGGATGTCGAGGCGGTCGAAGTGCTGGCGAAATTCGGCGAGAATCTCCTCCACGCTCTCTGGATTTCCGACGTTTCCTTGGATCGCCCAGGCCTGCCGCCCCATCGCCCGGATCTCCGCGCAGAGGGCCTCCGCCTGGTCATGGCTGTTGTAATAGTTGACGGTCACGTCACAGCCGGCGGCCGCGAGCTTGTGCGCGATGGCCCGGCCGATCCCACGGGAGCCACCGGTGACTAGGGCAATTTTCCCGGTGAGGGAGCCCAACATCGTTCCTTTCTCGCATCGCGGCCAATCCCATTGGCAAGGCCGCATGGTCGCCCGGGACGGGCATGGAGCGTCAGGTTGCGCCGTCCATACTGCAACTGCTGTTCAACTGGAGCAGCCAGGGAATCACATTCGAACGCTTGGCGAGCGAAGACGCCACAGCCCACTGTCGCCCTCTACGTGGCGGCCACTGCTGGAGTCGCGAGATTCTAACTCCTGGCCCCTGGCCAGTCAAGCGCCCTCTCCGCGCGCTGCGAACGCTCTCTCGCAAAGATCCCGAAGGGTAAGACTGGACTCTTTCGCCTGGCCTTGGGGCGGACTTCCTGGTCGGTGTTGGTCCGGCCTCCGCCTGAGCATTCCGTCCCCTGCGCCGTGTCGCGGCGGTCTCTAGAACCGGCCTGAACGCAGTTTGCCCTTGACATGATCTGCGGCCGTGCGGCATGCTTCCAGCGTCCGGTGGGCCGGTCCCCCGGCGGCAGCTCGGCCTGCGGGACCGGACACACGACGCTCGCGAAACGCAAATCGTATCACCGACTGTGGCGGGACTGACATCGACGCTCATGGTTTCCGTATCCTCCTGCCCGCGATTGTGACATAATAACGTTGCGTTGCTATCGTCCGAATGGGCGAGAGGCGTTCGGTCCGTTGAGGCTATTCTCACGCGATCCCATCCATGCCACAGCCGGTGCCCGCGCAGATTGAAGCAGGGGTCATCGCGGTTCTCAAAACCGTGAGCCGTCGGCCCATCCAGCCGACGCTCGAGAGTGACCTCGTCGTCGACCTGGGGTTCGATTCGTTGCGGGTCCTCGAGGTGATCGCGGAGCTTGAGGATCGCTTCGACGTTTCTATTCCGCTCAACGATCTGCCCTCGACGCCCACCGTCGCACAGGTTGTGGCGCAGGTGGCTGCGCTCGTCGATGGCCGGGCGAACGCCTGATGACGGCTTTGCGTACGCTGCCTGAAGCACTTGCCGACGCTGCGCGGACCGATGAGAGTTGCGTCTTCGTCGCCGATGGCATCGAGACGCGGCGCTCGTTCGCCGACCTGCGGTTGGCGTCGCTCCGCGTTGCTCGCGCGCTGCGCGAGGCGGGGTTGCGGCCCGGCGATCTTGCGACGCTGGTCATCGGCGACGCCGAACAGTTCTTGACGACGCTGTGTGGCGCATCCCTGGCGGGAATCATTCCCGCATCCCTGTACCCGCCCGTGGCGGCCAGCAACCCGTCGGCGTATCGGGAAGCAACCGCGCGGATCATCCGCCTGGCGGGCGCGCGCGCCGTCATCACGAGCAGTGCCCTGCGTCAGCAGTTCGACGACATGCGCGCGAGCTGCCCCAGCATCGACGTGGTGCTGTCGCGGGAAACGCTTGACGCGCCACCGCTCGAGCCGGATCACACGGTATTGCTCGACGATATCGCGCTCGTGCAGTTCACCTCGGGATCGACGGCAGTCCCGAGGGGCGTCGTGCTCACCCACCGGAGCCTTTCGGCCAACATCGACGCGATCAACGGGCCTGCCGGGCTCGGCTCCTCGGCCACCGATTCGGCCCTGAGCTGGCTGCCGCTCTACCACGATATGGGGCTCATCGGGATGGCACTGGGACCCCTGTATTGCGGTCGGCCCGCGGTGCTGCTGACGCCGCAGGCGTTCGGCAAGCGTCCGGCGGAATGGCTGCGCGCCATCTCGCGCCATCGCGCCACGATCAGCTTCGCCCCCAATTTTGCGTATGCCTTGTGCGTGCGTCGGGTGAAGGATCGCGATCTCGATGGGCTGGATCTGTCCTGCTGGCGAGTCGCCGGTTGCGGCGGCGAGCCGATTCACGCGCCGACGCTCGCGGCGTTCGCCGAAAAGTTCGCCCCGGTCGGCTTCCGCGAGACCAGCTTTCTTCCGAGCTACGGGCTCGCCGAGCACGTCCTGGCTGCGACGCTTGCGCCGCGCGGGCGTCGTCCGCGGGTCGAGCAGATGCCCGCAGACGATTTGACCGAACGGCGTCCCGCGGCCCCGAACAACGGGACCGCCGGTTCGGCCGCGATGCTCGTGAGCTGCGGCCGGCCGTTCCCCGGGCACCGCCTCCGCATCGTCGACCAGCACGGACGCGAACTGCCCGAGCGGCACGTCGGCGAGATCACGCTGGCGGGACCGTCGGTCATGCTGAGCTACTACAAGCAGGACGAGCTCACGGCGGCGACACTCCGGAACGGCTGGCTGTACACCGGCGACCTTGGGTATGTCTCGGACGGAGAGCTGTTCGTCTGCGGGCGTGTGAAGGACATCATCATCGTCAACGGACGCAAGTACTATCCGCAGGATCTGGAATGGGGCGTGGAGGACCTGGCCGGCGTCCGGCGCGGCCGCATCGTCGCCTTCGGCGCGCCGCGCCACGGCGGGCCCGACCGCGTGGTCATCGTTGCCGAGCCGAGCGGAACGGTGGCATCAGACATCCTCAGCGACGCGATTCGACGTCGCATCGGCGACCTGTGTGGGCTCTCGGTCGACGAGGTGGTGCTGGTGCGGAATGGAACGGTGGCGCGCACGACGAGCGGCAAGGTGCAGCGCGCGGCGATCAAAGCGCGATACGAGCGCGGTGAGCTCGTCGGAGTCGGCGTGGATCAAGGAGGGGTGCGCGCGTGAGCGGAGAACCCATGGATTTGCTCGACAAGCTGCGGACCATCGAGAGGCGGCGTGCCATGTTTGCGCCGGGCGCGTCGATTCCCGGCGCGACCGTGATCGAACGTGTCCTCGACGCCTGTGAAGTCGTTGTCGACGGCCGCCCGACGCTGATGTTCGGCTCGAACAATTATCTCGGGTTGACGCTGCACCCCGAGGTCGTCGAGGCGGCCCGCGAGGCGCTCGCTCAGTACGGCACCGGAACCACCGGCTCGCGGGCGGCCAACGGGACGCTGGCGATCCACGAGGAGCTGGAGCGCGATTTCGCGGAATGGTTCGGCAAGCGCCACGCGATGATCTTCAGCACCGGCTATCAGGCCAACCTCTCGGTCATCGGTGGCCTCTGCGGGCCGGCTGATGTCATCCTGATCGACGGCGACAGTCACGCCAGCATTTACGATGCGACGCGCCAGACGGCTTCGCAGGTCATCGCCTTTCGCCACAACTCGCCCGAGAGCCTTCGCACAAAGCTCGAACGACTGCCGCGGGGGCAGCGCAATCGGCTCGTCGTGGTCGAGGGGCTGTACTCGATTCGTGGCGATGTCGCTCCGCTCAAGGAGCTCGTCGAACTCTGCCGGGCCCACGGCGCCTATCTCGTCGTCGACGAGGCGCACTCGCTCGGCACGTTCGGACCGAGCGGGCTGGGCTGCGCCGAAGCGCAGGGCGTGCTCGAGCAGGTCGATTTCGTCGTCGCCACGTTCTCGAAGTCGCTGGCCGGGATCGGCGGGGTGTGCGTGTCGGATCACGCGGAGCTCCGCGCGTTGCACTTTCTGGCGCGGGCGTACGTCTTCACGGCGTCGGGATCGCCGTCCAATATCGCCGGCGTCCGCGCTGCCGCGCGCGTGATCCGGCGGCACCCCGAACTGCGCCAACAGTTGTGGACGAACATCCGCTGTCTGCGGAATGGGCTTGAGCAGCTCGGGTACGCGATTGGATCGACCGAGTCGCCGATTGTGCCCATTCTCACCGGTGATGAAGAGCGCACGATCGCGCTCTGGCAGCAACTGCTGGCGGCGGGCTTGTACGTGAACCTCATCGTGCCGCCCGGCTGTCCGAAGGACGCGTGCGTGCTGCGCGCGAGCTGTTCGGCCGCATATACGCCCGAGCACTTGACGCGCGCGCTCGACATCTTCGCTCGGGTCGGCGCCGAACTCGGCGTCGCGCGCGCCGCCCGAACTTAGCGGGCAGACGGCTTCAGCCACCCCACATCCCGATACCACGCCGCCGTTTCCGCCAGCCCGTCCGCCAGATCGATCGCGGCCGCGACACCCAGCCGCTCGTGCAGTCGATCGACCCGACAGACGAACCCTTCGGCCGAGAGTTCTGCGAAGCGCGAGCGGTTGAGCGGCACGCTTCGGCCCGCGATTCGCCCGGCCATGTCGCAGAGGACGGCCGCCGCCCGGACAACCGGCTGCGGGACGCGAATCACGAGTGCCCGCCGGCCCACGACGCTTCGAATGTGTTCGAGCAGCTCCGCCGCTGTGGCGGGCAGCGGGTGCCCCACGAAGAAGATCTCGCCATCCCTGCGCCTGTCGATGGCTGCATCGATCGCCCGCACCAGATCGCTGACGTGAACGAACGTGTAGGCGGCACCCGGACGTCCGACAAGCGGGAGGACTCCGCGCTCCGCCAGGCGAAAGATCGGCAACAGGGCGCGATCGCCCGGTCCATACACGACGGCCGGCCGCAGGATCGTCCATCGCAGCCCTGACGTGCTCGCGACGACCCCCTCGCCGGCGAGCTTGCTGCGACCGTACGGCGTGATCGGGTCCGGTGGATCGTCCTCGTGGCGTGGGGCGCCGGCCGGCGCCGGACCCGCCGCGGCGAGGCTCGAAATGTGAATCAGCCGGGCACCCGCCTGGCGGGCGGCGGTCGCGACCGCCCGCGCTCCTTCGACATTCACGTCCGTGTACGTCCGCGGGCGCACGGCGCTGGTGACGCCTGCCAGATGCACGACGACATCCGCTCCCCTGAACGCCGCTTCGAGCGCCGAGGGCTCGAGCGGCGTGCGCACCGTCGCGACACCGGCCGGCGCCATCTGGGTCGACTCCGGTCGTACTACCGCTCGCACATCGGCACCGCTCGCGACGAGGTGTCGTGACACATGCCGGCCGATGAACCCGGTTGCGCCGGTCACAACGACACGTCGGCTCATGCGAGCGCCCTCTGGGAAATCCTGGAGGTTGTGCAGCGTCGCGCGCCGGACTGCTCGGCCCGCTGGGTGTACCCTTTAACGCCTCCGTACCCAATCGCAGGAGAGACAGACTGGATAATTACTGTAGTCGAGCTTTCTCAAGTTATCTCTGACGCCGGATAGCACCGGTCCATTCCACACTTCCTGAATACTCTGGGAGTTGAGATCTCCCAGGACCTGAACACCATTCGAATCCATACAACAGGTAACGACCCTGCCATCCCAGAGCACTGACATGGATGTCCAAGGGAAATAACAGACCGACACGATCTTCTTCCCCAGGTGGTTATAGGCTCTCCCGCCTCCATAGTTATGCAAAGTGCTGAGGTTCAAACAATCACCGACCTTTGTATCAATCAAAGAGCTCCACAGAGCCTTGAATTCCTCCGTCTTGGCATGGTTTGCTTCATTCGGAAGATATTGAAGGATCAGCCGCGGGTTTCCCCTCTTCATGCCTTTCCGAATCCTCAAAAACTCCCTAATGTTCTGGAACGTCACCTTGAAATTCAACCTTTTCATGGTGGTGCTATACGATTCTTCGTCAGTACCATAAAAACTGATCTTCATCTTGTCCAATCCCGCGCCGATAATCTTCCTCGATGTCTCAGGAAAAAGCAATGATGCGTTCGTCACGATATACGTATGCTTTATTCCGCAAGTTTTTCCAAGCTGGATTCTCTCGGCGAGCAATTTATCCAACAGCGGCTCTCCAAACCCGTGCAAATGCGTGACGGGTTTGCGCCTCACGCTGGACACCTCTTTCATGATCTTCTCGAATAATCCAAAATCCATGAAGCCACGCTTCCTTGATAGCGTGTCGCGAGGGCACATGACACACTCTGCGTTGCAGTGATTCGTATTTTCGATCATCAGCACGGTTGGCAGCGGAAGATGATACTTGTAGTGCGGGTAAAAAAGCAGGGGGGTCTTGGCTAACGACAAGAGAAACCTGGTTTTCTTGTCTCCTATATTGAGAAGCATGTTCTTCTTTCCTTTCTATCCCATCAGGTGCGCTCCCAGAAGCGCCACGATGTTCAGGGAATCCGGAGCCCCTCGTTCACGTCGTACCGCGGCAGTATCCCAGCGAACCTCTGCAGGAAGCCCGGCATCATCTCGAGGGGGGAGAAGCTCTCCGAGAGGAACATCATCGGGAACATGCTAAGCTGCCGCGTGGGCGGCCGCCTATTGGGGCAGGTCCCTGATGGCCGTCGCGATGTCCCGGCTCAGCGCTCCGAGCGCGCGGCTCATGGCCGCCACCAGTGCGCCGTAGCCCGGCGCGCCCACGACCTCGGTGACCGTCGAGCGCCGCAGAACCAGTTCCTTCCCGTCGCCGCCCAGGATGCGCCAGCGCGCCTCCAGCGTGACGTCCGCACCCGCCGCCCCCTCGAAGCGCGCCACCTCCACGGCAACCTGGTACTGCACCGGGTGGGACCCCCGCCACGAGAGGAGGGCGACGCGATCCGTTCGCAGCAGGATGGCCAGGTCCTCGCCCAGGACGCGGGTCGCGCCGTCCTTCAACTGCTCCGACCAGAGATCGAACTCGCCGAGCTCGATCTCATCGCGTCCGCGGCGGGTCACGATCTCGCGGCGATCGAGGTAGCCCGGCAGCGCCACCGGCCCCACACCGATGGCGGGACCCCGCTCGGCGGTGATCGGGTTCGCCTCGGTCGGCGGTACAGCCATGGGAACTAACGTGTAGAACCTGGTGGGGGCACTGGCGCCTCCCAGGCAGCCGCCCCCCCAGACCAGGATGGCCCCCAACAGCAGAGCGCGCAGGCAAAGGTCGTGGGTGCGCATCAGTTCCCTCCGGGCCGCCCTTTGCCCTGGAGCAGGGCCTCGGGGTGCCGCTCCAGATAGTCGGTCAGGGCCCGCAGCGACTGGGAGGCCGCCCCCAGGTCCTGGAGTGTCTGGACGAGCTGGGATCCGAGGCGCGAGTCCCCGTCCGCCGTGCCGTCGATGGTGCCGAGCGTGGCCCGCGCCTTCTCCAGGGTCGCCCGCGCCTCCTCAGACGTGCTCTTCACGGAAGAGGCCACGGACCGAATCTCCCCCTCCGTCTTCACGACCAGCCGCTGGACATCCCCCATCAGTGCGTTCAGGGTGGCGACCTCGACCTCCACCCGCCCCAGCAGCCGGCGGGCGTCCTGGGACACGTCCGTGACGGCGACGCGGGCGGCATCCGAGGTGTCCTTGAACGAGGCCATCACCGGACCGGCGTCTTCGCCCAAGCGGCGGGCAAGCTTCTCAGCTTCGGTCAGGAATGCGGCGGCCGATCGCACGGACGTCTGCAGTTCCGGCGACTGAACCACCGTCTTGACCCCCTCCACCACCTCGGCCGACGACCGGACCAGCTTCTCCAGCGGCAAGTTCTGGAGCGTAGCCACAAGTTTCTCGGCCTGCTCGGTGAACAACTGAAGCGTGGTGGGGACGATGGGGATCTCGGGCACGGACTTGTCGAGACCGACCAGCTTGATGGGGGTCTTAGGGAAGAGGTCGAGCCCCACGAAGAGCTGACCCGTGATGAAGTTTTGCCATCGGAGCTGGGCCCGGAGGCCTTGCTCTTGAATCGCCTTGCTGAGCATCTCCTCCACCTGCTGCACGTCGTGCCCCCGCATGCCCCGGATCGTCCGCAGGTCGAGCCGGACGTACACGGCGATCCACTCGGTGCCCCACCGCGACTCGATGCGGGACACCTGGCCGAGCTTGACGCCCCGGAACTCGACGTCGGCACCGACGCTCAGACCGCTGACGGTGGAGTCGAAGAACATGACGTAGGTGACGGGCCGCCGGAAGAGGTTCATGCTCCCGAACACCACCAGACCGACGACCAGGAGCGCCACCGCACCCACGACGAAGGCGCCGATGATGGTCGGGCTTGCACGCTTGCTCATGGCAGACCTCCTGCGCGGCTCATCGGGCTGGAACCCCCGCTTCCCCTCGGGTGAGGAACTCGCGCACCTTGGGGTCCGCGGATTCGGCGAGCAGGGCCCGCGGGTTGCCCTGCGCGATCATCGTGCCGGTTTCCCCGTCGAGGAACACCGCGTTGTCCCCGATGGCGAAGATGCTGGGCAGCTCGTGTGAGACCGCCACCACCGTGGCCCCGAGGCTGTCGCGCAACTCGAGGATCAGGTCGTCCAGCAGTTTCGAGCTGATGGGATCGAGGCCGGCCGACGGCTCGTCGAAGAACAGAATGTCCGGATCCAGGGCCATGGCGCGAGCCAGCCCCGCTCGCTTCTGCATGCCCCCGCTGAGCTCGGACGGGTCGAAATCCTCGAAGCCGGCGAGGCCCACCAGGGCCAGCTTGAGGGCCACAACCTCACGGATCTGTGCCGCCGTCAGGTCGGTGAACTCCTGGAGGGGGAGGGCAACGTTCTCGGCCAGGGTCATCGAGGTCCACAGCGCGCCTTTCTGGTACAGCACACCGAACCGGCGCATCATGCGCTCGCGCTCCTCGGGACCCGCCGTGCAGAAACTCCGGCCATCGTAGAGCACGTCGCCCCGGGCGGGCGGGAGCAGGCCGATCAGGCCCCGGAGCAGGGTGCTCTTGCCACAGCCGCTTCCGCCCATGATGATGAAGATCTCCCCCCGCCGGACGGCGAAGGTCAGGTCGCGCTGGATCACGGAGCTGCCGTACGCCAGGGTGAGATCGGTGACCGCAATGCGGGGCACCTCCGGCCCCCCGCCGCCCGGGGGAGTGGTCTTAGAGGCCGAGGGCATTGTAGACGACCGTCAGGATCGCGTCCGAAAAGATGATGAACACGATGCCCGTCACCACGGCGGACATGACCGCCATCCCCACCGCAGCGGAGGAGCGGCCGCACTGCATGCCGCGCAGGCAGCCGGCGAGGGCCACCAGCACCCCGAACACCACGCCCTTGATCAGCCCCATGCTGAAGTCGGTGAGGTTCAAGAAGCTCTGCGTCTCGTAGAAGTATTGCGTGGGCGACAGCCCCAGCATGGTGATGCCGACGAACCCACCGCCCAGGATGCCCAGCAGGTCGGCGTACAGCGTGAGCAGGGGCATCATCAGCACCAGCGCGACCATCCGCGGCAGAACGAGGAACTCCATGGGCGACAGCCCCATGGTCGTCAGCGCGTCGACCTCCTCGTTCGCCTGCATGCTACCGATCTGGGCCGCGAACGCGGCCCCGCTGCGCCCGGCCATGATGATGGCCGTCATCATGGCGCCCATCTCCCGCGCCATGGCGATGCCCACCAGGTCCGCCACGTAGATCTGCGCGCCGAACTGCCGGAGCTGGACGGCGCCCACGAAGGCCAGGATCAGCCCCACGAGGAAACTGATGAGCGTCACGATGGGCAGCGCACTGGCGCCGCAATCCTGAATATGGACGGCCAGGTCGGAGCCGCGCACACGCGCCTTCCCGCGGAGCAGGGCCAGGACGGCGAGGAACACCTCGCCGATGAACGTGAGCATCGCGACGGCCCCCGCCCACGCGGCAAGGCCGGTCGTCCCCACGCGGGCGAGCCAGGGCAGGCGGGTGTCGCTTCGCCCGGTCTTCCGAGGCTGCACGACGGCCGCCAGGCGCAGGAGCCGTTGGATGCCCTCCGGCAGCCCGGTCAGGTCCGGCTCGATGCCGTCGGCGGAGCCCCACTCGCGCAGCTTCGAGACGAAGGCGAGGAGCCCCGTGTCCCACGCCGTCACGCCCTGCGTGTCGAAGACGATGCGCTGAACGGCCCGCCCCGTTTCGATCTGCCGCTGCACCTCGCTCACGGCCGGCAGCCGGTCCTCCATCTTCCATCTCCCCGAGAGCCGGACCAGTACCGTCCCCTCCGCGGGATGCTCCACCCGCATCTGCCACCGTTCGGCCGCGGCGGCACCGGCAGCCTGCGGTTGATCAGTGGTCACGCGTCTTTCCCCCTTCGTCAAGCCAATGGGCCCATCAGGGCGGAAGGGATTCTGGGCTCATCCAGCCGCATCGGCGCCTGCCGGACCACCCGGCCATCACGCGGACACCTGAAGGAGCGGTTGCGGTTCCAGCCTCAGGTCGCGAAAAAGCCGCTTAACAGCATGCTGGAAAACCCGCTTTCGCCCAGGCTGCTCAAAAAGGTCCAGATGCAAGGCGGCGCGCGCAGGGCCGAGTGAGGCGTACTTCCGGTACGCCGCAGCGAGTGCCCCAGCGTGCCAACGCCGCAGATGGGCCTTTTTCAGCAGCCTGCTAGAGGCGGGCAAGCCGTTGATCGGTCCGCAGGCGGCATCGCCCCACGCTGAGGAGGTGGAGGTTCCCCGGCAGGATCTCGGGCACTCTGCTATCACTTGCCCTCTTCCCATTTGGTGGTCAGTATGCCCGCGATGAAGACCACGGTTGCGAACACCCCGATAACCGCGGAGTACCGCAGCGCGGTCATGTTGTCCACAAATACCATGGAGGCCCGGAGCCCCTCGTTCACGTAGTACAGGGGCAGTATCCGAGCGAACGTCTGCAGGAAGCCCGGCATCATCTCGATGGGGAAGAAGCTCCCCGAGAGGAACATCATCGGGAACATGATGACGTTTGCCGCCGCCACCGCGCTCTCCGCCTCCTTCGCGACGCGGGTGAGCATCATCCCGATTCCGGCGAACGCGAAGACCTCCAGCACAATGAACACCGGGAGCCAGGCGTTGATCTGCAGGCTCACGTTGAACACGGCGTAGCTCACCAGCAGTATCGCAATCGTGGACATGACCGCGAGGATGAACTGGTACAGGATGTTCGACAGTATCCAGTCGGTACGGGTGATGGGCGTGGTGGATAGCTTCCTGATGACGCCCTTCTGCCGGAGCTGGGCGTTCACGTTCACCGCGCCGGACAGGCTCGACGTCATCACCGACATCGCGATGATGCCGGGGACGAAGAACTCGATGAATCGGTACTTCTTGGTGAGGATCGATGTCTCGGTCGACCTGATGAACGGCAGCGACCCGGACAGCCCCTGGTTCACCACCCCGAGCAGGGACTGAAGCACCTGCATCTTCGTGACTGTCGAGGTCGAACTCGAGTCGTAGATGGACGTGACCGTCACGGACGCGCTGGGGTCACGGAACGTCACCCTCCGCACGAGCGCGCTCTCGTAGCCCCTGGGGATCACGAGGATGAGGTTCAGCTTGTTGTCCTTGGCGTACTGGGTGGCGTTGATGGCAGGGTCGACCATGGTTATCCTGAACCTCCCGCTCCGCTCGAGCATCTTGACGAGCTGTGCGGACGATTTCGTCTGATCGAGGTCCTGCACGTACAGGGCGAAGCTCAGGTTGTCCTGGTTCAGGAATATCGTGCCGAACACGAGTATCAGGATTATCGGGAACGCAATCGTGAAGAACATCGCGGACTTCTCGCGGGAGAAGCTCTTGATGCTCACGACGAGATTTGCACCGATGACACGCGGGCTCATTCCGGCACCCTCTCGACGGGGCCTTCGCGGAGCGCCTCGCCGGTGAGCTTCAGGAAGACCTCTTCGAGGTTGGGCTTGCGAACGTCCAAGCTGAGGAGCGACACCCCGGCGTCCGTGATGGCGTTCAGTATCTTCTGGACGTCGCCTGTGTGCTCCACCCTGACCCTGATGTTCTTGTGGTTTTCGTGCTGGACCGGCGCGAAGCCCATCTTCTGGACGATTTCACAAACGTTTTCATCGAGGACCTTTAGCGTGAGGACCAGGTAATTCGCGTTGCGTTCTATGAGCTCGTCGGGAGAGCCCATCGCGACGATCTTCCCCTTCGAGATTATGGCGACCGTGTCTGCAAGGAGCTCCGCTTCCTCCATGTAGTGCGTGGTGAGAAAGACCGTCTTCCCCTTCTTCTTCAGGCCCAGCAGGACTTCCCACACTTCGCGCCGTGCGCGGGGGTCGAGCCCTGTCGTCGGCTCGTCGAGGAACACGACCTCGGGGTCGTTCACGAGCGCAATCGCGATGCCGAGGCGCTGCTTCAAGCCCCCAGAGAGATTCTTGAACTGCTCTTTGCTCTTGGCCTTGAGGTTCGCGAGCTCTATCAGCCCGTCGACATCGGTGTTCCTGCAGCAGAAAAGCCGCGAGTAGTACTGGATGGTCTCCCTGACCGTTATCCTGTCGAACGAGCTGAACCCCTGCGGGAGGACGCCGATGCGGGGGACGATGTCGCGCTTCCTCTTCGTGACGTCCATCCCGAGCAGGCTCACTCTTCCCGACGTGGGCGTGCGGATTGTCTCGATGATCTCGACGGTGGTGGTCTTGCCGGCGCCGTTCGGGCCCAGGAACGCGAACACTCCGCCTTTCCTGACGTTGAATGAGACGTCGTTGACCGCCAGGAAATCCCCGTAACGCTTCGTCAGTGTCTCGACTTCGATTGCGTGTTCAGCTTCTTTCGTCATGGATCGACATTTTGCCTCTATGGGACACTGAGACTCAACATCTCCGCAAACGGACCTCTGCGAGAGCCCCAGATAAAGGTCGGCTCCCAGGACTCCTCCGGCACCTCGCGGAGCACGCCGCATGTCTCGCCGGGCGTCGCGTACGCCTGCACGCACGCCCCTATGGGGCCCGGCCCACGACCACGCAGGCGTTCAGCCCGCCGAACCCGAACGCATTCGAAACCGCGATCTCGATGTCGTACGGGCGTGCCACATGGGGCACGAAGTCCAGGTCAAATCCCAGCTCCGGCTCGTCGAGGTTGATGGTCGGGTGCAGGTAGCCGTCCTCCATCTGCACGAGCACGGCCACCAACTCAACGAGAGCCGCCGCCGTCAGGCAGTGCCCGAGCATAGACTTGGTCGCGTTGATCGGGATGCGGTAGGCATGATCGCCGAAGAGCTGCTTGATCGCCTCGACCTCGACGGCATCTGCGACCATCGTCGAAGCGCCATGGGCATTGATGTAGTTGACCTGCTCCGGCGTGACGCCCGCATCGCGCAGCGCGCCGCGCATGACCCGCACCTGACCTTCCACGACCGGCTTGGGGGACCGCGTGGCATCACAGGTCGACACGCCGCCCAGAAGCTCGGCATGGATCCGCGCGCCGCGCGCCCGCGCGCCGGCGAGGGTCTCCAGGATGACCGCCCCGGCGCCCTCGCCGGGCACGAACCCCTGGCGCCGTGCGTCGAAGGGCCGGCTGGCGCGGGTCGGATCGTCAGCGAAAGACCGCCACACGACTGCATCCATCAGCGCCCAACTCTGCAGCACGACCGGATCCAATTCCTGGGTGGCGGCCGAGACCACCACGGCGTCCGCGCGGCCCGCGCGCAGCAGGTCGATCGCGCACAGGAGCGCCACGTTGCCGCTCGCACAGGCATTGCCGACCATGTAGTTGGGGCCCTTGACGGTCAACAGTTGCCCGACCTTGGCAAGCACGTCGGTGTCCCAGAGCACCAATCCCAAGAGGGGATCGATGGACTCGGGGTCCTGGTCAAACACCCGCACGTTCTGCACGAGGTAGTTGTTGTTCAGGTTGTTGCCGCCTGCCACGTGCCCCACACGCTCGGGATCGAGCCTTGCATCGTGCAAGCCGGCGTCGATATAGGCCTGCAAGGCCGCGGCGCAGTCCAGTCGCCCGGTCAGGGGCGTGGCGCGCAGAACCTTGTGCGCGCGTTCGATCAGGTCAGATGGGTATAGCGTCCCGACCCGCTCGAAGTGCGCATCGAGGTCGAAGTCGCCCATGTCGCCACCGATTTTGGACAGGGTCCGTTCGTCCATGTGCTTCCAGCGCGTGATGCCGGAACGGCCCGCCCGGAGTGAGGCGCTGAACTCGGCAGGGGTCTCCCCGATGGGGGTCACGACACCCATACCGGTCACGACTACGCGGCGCGTGTCATCGGACCGACCGTCCGTACTCATGTCGATTGACAATCCTGCCTGCGGCGCGGGTTTCTCCCTCCGCCCGGCCCGCGGGTTCCCGCGGGCGTGACGCGCCCGGAGCGATGGGCGAGCCGGCGCGACCCCTAAAGGTAATTCTGTATCATTCCACCGCACCTGTTCGCAACAGTTATTGCTGAAGCGCGCCGGTCAGGTATCGGATCAGGTCAAAACCTACCTGGCGATCGTGAACTACTCGATGGACTCCTCCCATGGGCCGGCCGTCGCCACCACCTTCGCGTTCATCGCCCCGGGCGGTTCCGCCGTGGTGCCGGAAGGCCGCCGTCTTCCTGATCGAGGACGAGCGACAGGTCCGGCACGTGCTGGACCGGACCCTGAATTATTGATGAGGACATCCGGTGCCAGGCCCTGCTATACTTCTGCCGGTATTACGCGGCCAGGCTAGCCAGCGCGAAGGTTGTAGCGGCGGTCAGTGGCGGGATGCTGGGAGGATAGGATGACCGGAGCGCGGGGAGGCTACTCGCAGGAACGGCTGCTCACCGACGCCTGGGGTCATTCGGAGTCAACCGGATAAGCGGTAGGGCCGTTATGTCTCCTACGCTCCATACGATGACGGCGGGCCGCAGGCGGTGGAGACGATGATGGCGAAGTATCGAGAGGTCAACAGGCTCCAGCGTCACTACTACCGCCTCCGCGAGTTGCTGAAGCGGAAGGCCGACCCACGCTTCCTCTTGTACCGCCTGCGCTGGAACTATGCCTCCCGGGTGGACTACGTCGGCCGCTTCCCGGTCAACCTCGACATCGAGCCGACGGAGGCGTGCAACCTCAAGTGCGTGATGTGCCCCACGGGGTTCAACGGGGCCGCCGACAAGCGGATGATCGACATGGACCTCACCCGGCGGCTCATCGACGAGGCGGCTGCACACGGCACGTACTCGGTGAAGTTCACCTTTCGCGGTGAGCCCGCGCTCCACACGGGGCTCGTCGAGATGGTTCGCTATGCGAAGGGAAAGGGGATCCCTGAGGTCCAGTTCACCACCAACGGGATCCCGTACACCGAACGGAAGATTCGGGATCTCCTCGACGCCGGCCTCGACCGCGTCATCTTCTCCGTCGACGGCGCCGACAAGGAGACGATCGAGCGCATCCGCCTCGGTCTCGACTACGACCGCCTCGTCGAGAACATCCACACCTTCCATCGCATCCGCGCGGAGCACGGCGGCGTGAAGCCGTTCATCCGGGTCCAGATGGTGCGCACCCGCGCGAACATGGACCAGGTTGACCGCTACATCGCGCAGTGGAAGCCGTGGGTGGACGACATCCGCATCAACAACGTGACCGACCGCGGCCAGGGGGGGCACATGGCCGTGGGCGATCAGCGGGCGGTGTCGCGGCGGCGGTGTCCGCAGCCGTGGCAACGGATGGTGGTGTCGAGCGACGCCAAGGTCGTGCCCTGCTGCCTCGACTGGAGCAAGCAGTGGGTGATCGGCGACGCCACCCGCGAGCCGCTGGCCGCCATCTGGCGAGGCGCACGCATGCAGGCGATGCGCGAGGTGCAGCGCGAGGGCCGTCTCGATGAGACGATCCCGTGCCGGGGCTGCTCCGAAACGGCGAGCTACGTGTGGGAGCGGGTTCCCGCGCAGCCGTCGGCGGGGGCCGAGGCAGGCGCGCCCGTCGCCCCATGAGCGTGGTCGCTGTCATCCCCGCCCGCGGCGGCTCCAAGGGCCTGCCCAGGAAGCACATCCTCCCTCTCGACGGCAAGCCGCTGCTCGCGCACACCGTGCTCGACGCCCGCGCCGCCAAGCGGGTGGACCGCACCTTCGTGTCCACCGACGACGTGGAGATCGCCGAGGTCGCGCGCGCGTGGGGCGCCGAGGTGCCGTTCATGCGCCCGGCCGCTCTCGCCAACGATCACGCCACCACCGAGGTCGTCCTGCAGCACGCGCTGGCATGGCTGGAGAGCGAGGCGGGCATGCGCGTGGACGTCGTCGTGCTGCTCGAGGCCACCTCACCTCTGCGCGCGCCCGGTCTCGTGGACGAGGTCGTGGCGCGCCTCGACGATCCCGACGTGGACACCGCCTTCACCGTTGTGCGTGACCACGGCTACTTCTGGAGCCGCGAAGGCGACCGCATCGTCCGCCTCGATCCCGGCTACGAGCCGCGACAGGTGCGCCGCCCGCGCTGGCGCGAGACCGGCTCGGTGTATGCCACCCGGGCCGTCATCGTGCGCGGCGGCGAGCGCATTGGGCCGCGCGTGTCGCTCGTCGAGCAGGATGACGTGGACGCGCTCGTGGACGTGCACTCGGCCTTCGACCTCTGGCTGGCGGAGCGGATCCTCGTCGAACGGGCGGGCGCACCGATGATCGCGCCCGGCCGCCCGGTCCTCGGGGTCGACGTCGGCGGCACGACGTTCGAGGTGATCCTCCTCGACGGCGATGGGCGTGTGACGGCCGCGGTGGAGGACACGACCCCGCGGGGCGTTCCCGCCGCCGTGGCCGTGAAGACCGTGGCGACCGCGGCGCGGGCCGTCGCCGCCGGCGCGGGCGTCGAGCCGCGCCACCTGGGCGGCGTGGGCATGGCCGTCCCGGGCAGGGTCGACTCCGCTCGCGGCCTGCTGCGTTTCGCGCCGAATCTTCCCGGGTGGCGCGACGTGCCGGTGGCAGCGCTCGCCGCCGAGGTGCTGGAGACGCCGGTGGCGCTGGAACACGATGTGCGCATGGCCGCCTTCGGCGAGTCGCGCCGCGGCGCTGGCGCCGGGGCGGGGAGCTTCGTGTGCGTGACGGTCGGCACGGGCATCGGCGCCGCCGTTGTCCTCGACGGCCGGCTGTACCGCGGCGCCACCGACGCCGCCGGAGAGATCGGGCATGTGCCCGTCGTCGCCGACGGCGAGCTGTGCGGCTGCGGCCGGCGCGGCTGCCTGGAAACCGTCGCGTCCGGCCGCGCCGTGGCCGCGCGCGCCCGAGGGCTCGCCACGCGCGGCGAGGCGGCCGCGCTGCTGGCGTGCGTGAACGGTCGCGTCGAGGACATCACGGCGCGCGAGGTCTTCGGTGCGGCCGCCGCCGGTGATCCCGCGTGCGCCCGAGTGGTCGCCGCGGCGGTGGCAGCGCTCGGCGCGGCCCTCACCGTTCTCGTGAACGTCCTGAACCCCGAGGCGATCGCCGTCGGCGGCGGCGTGGCCGCCGCCGGCGCGGCCCTGCTCGATCCGCTGCGGGCAGCCGTGCGCGCATCCGCGTGGACCCCCGCCGCCGAGGCGGTGCGCATCGTCCCCGCAGCGCTGGGGACGCAGGCTGGCGCCATCGGCGCGGCGCTCTTCGTGGCGGAGGCGCTTCGTGGCTGCTGAGACGAACAGGCGGCGCGTGCGCGTGGGCGATCGCTGGCTGGGGGCGGGGGAGCCGGTGTTCGTCATCGCCGAGATCGGCCTCAACCACAACGGCGACCTCGGCCTCGCCCTCGAGTTGATCGACCTCGCCGCGGGCGTCGGCGCCGACGCCGTCAAGTTCCAGAAGCGCGAGGTCGATCGCTGCTTCACGCGGGACGCGCTCGACGCGCCGTACCCCGGACGGAACAGCTTCGGCGCGACATACGGCGACCACAAGCGCGCACTGGAGCTCACGGCCACCGACTACGAGGCGCTGCGCGCGCAGTGCCGCGAGCGTGGCGTCGTGCTGCTCGTGACCCCATTCGACGAAGTGAGCGCCGACCTCGTCGAGCGGCTCGAGTGTCCTGCCGTGAAGATCGCCTCGCACTGCCTCACCAACCTTCCTCTCCTCGATCACGTCGCGCGCAAGCGCCGACCGATCCTCCTTTCCACGGGGATGGCGGACCTGGACGAGGTCGATGCGGCGGTGGCCACCATCCGGCGCCACCACGACGAGCTCGTGCTCCTGCAGTGCACGTCGTCGTATCCGGCGAAGGCCGAGGAGCTGCACCTGAACGTCCTCACCACCTACCGCGAGCGCTTCGGCTGTCCGGTCGGCTACTCCGCGCACGAGCCCGACGAGATCACGCTGTACGCCGCGGTCGCCCTCGGCGCGTGCGTCATCGAGAAGCACTTCACCAAGGACAAGGCGCTGCGCGGTCCCGACCACGCCGCCTCGCTCGAGCCCGCGGAGCTTGCGCGCGTCGTGGCCGGCATCCGGACGGTGTCGGCCGCCCTCGGCGGCCGCGACAAGCGGGTGACGGCAGGGGAGTGGAAGAACCGCGCGAAGCACCACCGCTCGCTCGTGACCGCGGTGGCCATCCCGCGCGGCGCCGTGATCACCGGCGCCATGCTGACCACCAAGGCTCCCGGCACGGGACTCGCCCCCGCGCGACTCGCCGAGGTGACGGGCCGACGCGCCCGCGTGGACATTCCGGCGGACACCACCATCATCGAGGGGCTCCTCGAGTGAGCGGCGTATGACGCGACGGCGCGACGTACGGGCGCGGGCGCGGCGCGTGCGGCTCCTCGTGCTCGACGTGGACGGCGTGCTGACCGACGGCCGCATGATCCTCAACGAGCATGGCGACGAGCTGAAGTCGTTCCACACGCACGACGGCATGGGCGTGGCCTTGGCCCGCCGGGCGGGGATCAAGGTCGCCATCGTGACCGGCGAGAAGAGCGTGATCGCCCAGCAGCGCGGCGCCAAGCTCGGCGTCGAAGAGATCGTGCTCGGCTCGCGCCGCAAGGCGGAGACGGTCGAGGAGCTGCGCGTGAAGCTCGGCGTCGAGCTCGACGAGATCGCGTTCATGGGCGACGACCTCCTCGACATCCCCGCCCTCGAGCGTGTCGGCCTCGCGGTGGCTCCGGCCAACGCGGTGCCGGAGGTGCGGGCGATGGTGGACATTGTCACGCGCGCGCAGGGGGGCGCCGGCGCCGTCCGCGAGTGCGTCGAGCTGATCCTGCGCGCGCAGGGCGTGTGGACGAGCGCGGTGCGCGCGTTCGTCCAAGATCACGGCGGCACCGGGCAGGGGCGGCGCGGAGCGACCTCCAAGCGCCGGCCGGCTCGCGAGAATGGATGACGATGGCGGATAACGCCGTCACGCTCGTCGCGGTCCTCCCCGCACGACCGTTGGCGTCGCTGACCGAGCTTGTCACAACCGCCGCGGGCGCCGGCGCGACGGGCCTTCGCCTCGACGCTGTTGCGCCTCGCACGCGGCCGCGCGCACTCGAGGTGGCAGAGGGGTTCGGAGCATCCCCCTGGAGCAGCGCCGAGAGTAACTGAGAGCTAGAGCGGAGCCGCTTCGAGAAGCCGGCGGCAGACATTCGCGATGTTGAAGGCCGCCGAGCGGTTCTGAACCGGCGTCAGCCGGCGCAATTCGTCCATGTCGAAGTCCGAGTAGGTCTCCTTACCGAGCGCAAGGCCGACTAAGGCAGTCGACGAAACTCGAGTGATCAGGACATCGCAGTTCGCGATCATCTCTTCCGCGCTCCCAGTCGGGAACACCATGGCTCCCGGCGCGTGCCGGCGGATTTCCCGGGTGGCGCGCTCGACATTTTCGTTCGGGTGAAGCTTGAAGATAAGCCGCCGCTGGCCGGCGATCTCAACAGCTTTTCGGATGAAGGCCTTGCGATCCTCGCTCCGGAATATCTCCCTCAGCGGCGACGTACAGGCCAGCACATAGTTCCTGTAGGGAAAATCGTTGCTGCAGTATCGCCGGCAGTCATCGAAATTGGGTATTCCCGTGACCACGATCTTCTCGGGGCGCACGCCTTTCCGGATGAAGAAGTCGCGATACCCCTCGCTCGCGACGCAGAAAGCTTGGTAGGCATCGCTGAGACCGGTCGTCGATGTCCCCGCCAGCCAGAGAGGAAGAAATCGGAGGCGCTTGACGAGATGAAACATAATGGATTCCGGGTCCGTCATCCCCTCCTGAACCAGCACGATCCTGTTGTCTCGAATGTTCTTCGGAAGGAACAGGTCCGAGCAGGTAACCACCAGGTCGTACGGTCCGATTCTTCCCCTGGTAGTCGATGGGGAGGCCATGAGTCTGCAGATAGCTTCCGGCAGCGTCCCGCAAGCTTGTTCCCCGCGATCGTGAACTCGATCAACCCGAGTCTTCGAAGAATCTCGACAGGGCCGTCGCAGTAGTAGGGTGAGAAGGAGTGATCGTACTCGGGGAGGTGGGCGGAGATCTGGTGCATTTGGGTTGTCTGATTCATCGAACCGCAAATGAAGAAGATCCTTTTTCTCACTCGCGCCTTCCACCGTCGCTGAGGCACCCGACCTGCTCCTGAGCGCCGGACCGCCCTGGAGTCGCTCTCCCGGAGTAGACAGCGGGCCGCTTCTTTCGTGTTCTGGCGGCACGATAGCACATCACAGACTGGCACTCGCTGTGGCGAGGCACGCCATCCTCTTGGAGACGGCCGTGGCCGCGGGCAGGGGTCGTGGGGTACCCCGGGTCCTTGCCGCCTTCTTCCCGCTAAAGCTGCTTCTCATAAATCCTGTAGGTTTTTGACCTCCGGGCGCCCAATTTTTTCAGTCCGGCATTGGCTGCCGTATTGCTCTCGAGAACCCAAGACAGCTCGCACTTCCGGTAGTTCTTTTTTTTCTTCGCGGCATCGTACGTACGGCAGCAGAAGACGGCCTCGATGCCTTTCATGCGGTGTTCTTCCAGGACCCCCATGACGGGCACGCGCCAGGAGTTGATCTTCCGCCGATGCCAGAGGATCTTCAGCAAACCCAAGGGGAACAGCCGGCCGCCCGCCTTCTTCAGGGCCTGGTTCATATCGGGAAGCACCAGAGACAAACCGGCCGGTTCGCCGTCGTACTCGGCGATGAAGGACAGATCCCTGTCGAAAATCAATTTGAACTCGCCGACGATTCGATCGAACTCTTCATCCGTCAGAGGCACGGCGCCCCAGTTCTCGGACCACGCCTCCGCGTATATCTTCTTTATCCTTTCCACTTCATTCTTGAAATCTCTCACATCCATCCTACGGACGACGAGCTTGGGGTCCTCAAGAACGAGATCGGCAATGCCGCGGAACCTCTTCGGAAGCTCCTCACTCTCGAACATTGCATAGGCGTACAGGTCCTGGATCTTCTGCAAACCGTATCCTTCGATCAGGCCGGCATAGTACGGGGGATTATAGGTCATCCGGATGAGGGGCGGCTCGTCGAAGGCATCGATGAGCAATCCGACTTCATGATTCACGGAAAAGCTCACGGGCCCCCTCATGATCTTGAGCCCGCGCTCCCTCAGCCAGCTCGAGGCTGCATCGAACAGCGCATTGGCGACCGTTTGGTCATTGACACATTCGAAGAAGCCGAAGAATCCAGCTCCGTCTTTGTGGAGCTGAATGTGCTGATTGTTCTCATGGGCTGAGATTCTTCCGACCGGCTCTTCGCCCCGAAAGGCCATGAAGAGCTGGGCTTTCGAATGAGAAAAGTAGGGATTCTTTCCAGGGGTGAAGAATTGAAGCTGGTCGAAGATCAGGGGTGGGACCCAGTTGGGATCATCTCTGTAGATTTTCCACGAGAACTTGATGAATTTCTTGAGCTGCTTTCTGTGCCCCAATTCAATACGGCATATCGAGACAGGGGGCGAACCTGCCATGCCTGCACCTCCACCGATGTTGGCCTCATTATATATTTCCCCGGGGGTTGTGCAAACCGACAACTGATGTCCCGTCATACACTGTCCAGCCTGGATGCCGCACGACGAGCCTTATGGCGCGAGGCTGGACCATCACCCTCACCACGGATTTGGCGAGGGCCAATCCTCCATCCACTCTGCCGATAGCGGCCATTCACCGAATCGACGTGTCAACGGAGACCCTGTGCCCCCGCCGCTTGCTGGGGAAGGCAGAATTTCCGCCGGGGGAGGTGGAGGGGCAGACCCTCCTGGGGGTGCCGTCGAAGGTTCTGTGGTGCCCACGACCTCTCCGAGCTCGGTTGTGACGCAGATCCCCAGCCTGGCAAGGGACCCGACACCGAGTTGCGTCCGGCTGCTCGCGAAACGCGCAGCGAGGTCTCGACAAGACGCAGAGGGCTCGGCCGCCGTGGCATCGAACCCCCAAGACGCCAGTCCAAGGATGATGCAGACAGAGCAAGCGCTCAGACGAATTGCTGTGCACATTCGACATCTCCTCCTTCTTCGGCCGCGACCCATCGCAACTTTTCGCGCGCCGCGCCCGTTTCGCTCGGCTCACGCACCGCGCGCTGGCCGCGACGAGAATGCCGCTCCATCTCTATTCGGCCCCGTTTCGTATGCGCTCAGGTCGTTGGCTGAGCCCCGTGCGCGCGATCGGATCATCTTCATTCACGCCCGGCGCGAGAAGCTCGTCGCCCGTTTCGGCCTTCACCTGCTCGGTCAACACCGTGTCGGCCGCATCCGCAAATCGTTCTTTCAGAAGTTCGCTCGGGGTCTCGTGCACCGTGATGTCTCCGGCGTGATAGAAGTAGGATTGCTTGTACAGCTCCATCAAGAACATCAGGAAGACTTTGGCCACCGCGATCGCGGGCACGGCCAGGATGATTCCGAGAAAGCCGAAGAGCTTGCCTCCAATCAACATGCCGAGAAGCACCGCCATCGGATGCAGGCTCATTCGGCCGCCTAGAATGCGAGGCGTGAGGAAATACCCTTCGATCATCTGCACGGCGACGAACACTCCGATAACTCCTCCGACTCTCCAGAACCCGGCCCCAGCGGCCATCGTGAAACTTGTTGCGAGGATTATTCCAAAGGCTGTGCCGATATACGGAATGGTGTTCAGGAATCCGGCCAGGATCGCGATGCCGGCTCCCGCCGGAACCTGGAGCAGCACGAATCCGATGGCGTACAGCACGCCCATCAGCATCGAAATCAATAGCTGCCCGCGAACGTACGCCTCAAGGATTCTCCCAACTTCATCGAAAAGGCGCCCGAACGGATCGCGAAAGCGCGGAGGGATGAAGTCTTCAAGAGAATCTCGCCACGCGCCGAAGTCCACGAGAATGTAATAGACGAAGAAGGGAACCAGCAACAGATCGACCGAAGCGGCGGCGGAGTGAAAAAAGTCGGACAGGCCACCCGCAAACCATGTGCTGGGAGAGCCGAGGACCCCAGACGGATCGCGAATGAATCGCTCGATTTGGTCGCCCGCGACACGTTCGAGCCCGGGCGAATACCACCGCAACAGGGTTCGCTGCCACAGGGCATTCTCCGGCGTGAAATACCCCATCAGGCTCGTACCCACCGCGATAAATTGCTCCCAAAGGCGCGGAATGATGAAGAAAAGAAAGCCGGCCACGACGAGCGTGACGATCAGCAGTGCGGCCAGTGCGGCGACCGGACGCGACAGGCCGCGCTTCTCTATCTGATAGACGATCGGGTAGACCAGATAGGCCAGCGCGAACGATGCCAGAACCGGCACGAGGGCAAGTCTGCCGACCACATAGAGAAGGTCGAGGAGGAGAACGATGACCACAACGGCAGGGACCCAGCGGAACCACCAGTAAGGAGATCGCTGCTCGCGCAATTCGGGAGCGGGCGGTTTTGGCTTCAGCATGGCCTGCCATTCAGTGAAGAGGCGAATGGTCGTTCAGTATGCCGGTGTCTCATCGCTGCGCGTCTTCACCGTTGCGTTCGGGAATTCTGCCGTGAACGGGCTCCCCATCCCATGCATGTCCGAATCCGAGCGCGAGCGTGTCTTCAAGGGGACGCACCGCGCGGGGCCCCCACGGTCGCGGCGCATGCCCCTCGGTCCGTTCCCCCTCAAGTCGTTCCGTCCCGAGATGCCGTTTCCATCGCCACACGCCGAGGACCAGTACCGCCGCGAGCGCCAACAGGCCAGCGAGAGCAAGCCAGCGCTCCACCCGGTGCACATCGGCCACGATGGCTGTGATCTCATCCGTGAAGAAGTCGGCCAACCCGAACAGGAACGGGACACCGAGTGCGGCGGCGCCCACGTCGGCCACGACGAACTTCCAGAACGGCACGCGCGCGTTGCCCGCCGTCAGAAACGCGGCGGCGCGAAGCCCCATGACATGCCGCGCCGTGACGACCGTCTTCAATGCATGCCGTCGATACGCCGCCTGCAGCCACTGCTCACGCTTGGGCGTCAGCACCAGCCGCACCACTCGCCAGTTGAGGTCCCCCTTCTACTGCTTGTCCTTCCCGTGGCCTTTCCCGTCGCCGCGTCCCTTCTCCCTTTCGTATCCTCTGTCCTTGTCCCGGCCCTTCGCTTCAGCCCAGGGCGGCGGCCCGTGCTGCTTCCAGTGATCCGGCCTGTTCCTGTAGTAGTCCACGGGAACGCCGAGGATGGGCCGCGGCACCCGCTCCACGGCAATGACCGTCCACGGCCCATCGTGGTGCCTCGCGGACAGCCACATCCCCTCATGGAACAGGTAGTAATGCTTCCGATAGACAAAGTAGTTGTAGGGCAGGCTTGGAGCCTGATAGACAGGGGTCCCCGGCACCACCACCAGCGGCGGCGGACTGCCGATATGGATCCCGAGGCGCACGCTGTCGATCTGCATCCCGATGCGGAGGCTCCCCGCCCGGGCCAGTCCCGGCTGCCAGAGGCCCACTGCCACGACACTGAGGAGGCTTGCAAGGAAAATCGCTCGTCTCATCTCACATCTCCTCTCCGCAGTCAGGGTCCTCCCCGCGTGTCCCGGCACTGCGCCTGGATCGCCGCCGTATGATCGGAGAGCCTGCGTTGGAGGTCCCAAGGGATTGCTGCGCATCCTGAGTGCGATGTCTCGACGCTTCCCTCACCCCCCACCCACCCGCGTTGAACAATGCGATCGGCAAGCTACCGTCCGCCGGCGCGCTCCCGCGGGGTGTCCTCGGGCGCACTGCGCTGACCGGCCTTGTCCGGGGACCCCTTACGCTCCACAGGCTGTGGCGGGCTCTTTTCGGCCCGATTCGGCGCGAGGCGATTGGCGGGCTCGCCCGGCAGCGGACGTGCCGGCGGGGTCGCCGCCTCGACACGACGGGTCGAACGGCGGAGGTGCTGTCGCGCCAGGGGCCGGGGGCTTGGGCGCGGCCGGCGACGGGCTGGCCACCTGTGGGGCGCGTCCCGGTTGCGGTGGGGCCTGGCGGGTGACGGGCGGCACGCTCTCCGCGCCCTTCTTAGGCTGCTGCGGGCCGCCTTGCTTCTGAGGTGGAGCAGGCGGCTGCACGCGCAGCGGCCGGGGGCGCAGGGGCTGCGGGCGACGGGCTGGCCCCCTGGGGCGCCTCGGGACGACGGGTCGCACGGCGGAGGTGCTGTCGCGCCAGGGGCCGGGGGCTTGGGCGCGGCCGGCGACGGGCTGGCCACCTGGGGGGCGCGTCCCGGTTGCGGTGGGGCCTGGCGGGTGACGGGCGGCACGCTCTCCGCGCCCTTCTTAGGCTGCTGCGGGCCGCCAATCCTCGGAGGCGAAGGCGGCCGAGTGAGATCGGCCGTGGGGCGCTCGGCCTTGCTCTGCCCGAGGGGCGGACGGGGCAGGACCGAGGCGGGTTCGCGCTGCTGAGGCACCGAGACGAGGCGCGGCGCCGGCGCGGGGACCCCCGCCGGCCCCATGGTCCGCTGTGCCCCGGACGCCGACTCCTCCTGTCGGTGTGGCGGGCGCGTGGCGACCACCGGCCGCTTCAGACTCTCCTCGGGAGGCCGGATGCCGCGGGTCGCCGTGGGCACGAAGCTCGCGGGCGTCGCGGCGACCTGGGGCGCGGTGTGAATCAGTTGGAGGCTCTTCGCATCCACCTGGGCGACGCGCGCCGACGTGATGGGACCGCGGCCGAAGCGATTCTCGTTGACCACCACCACGGCGTTCTGCACGCTGCTGTTGCGATAGACATTGATGTTCTGCACGTTCACCACGGTCGTGTTGGTGATGACCGTGTTGTTCACGACGCGCGGACCGCCCCAGCCGTTCCACGACGGCCTGTGGATGAACCCCTCCCGCCCCCACCAGGGCACGAGCGGCTCGCCCCACCCGAGTGCCACCCAGCCCACGACGGGGCCGCCGATGCTGATGCCGACGCGCACGCTGGGCCCACCGAAGAAGGCCACGAGGGCGGGCGCGTAGACCGGCCTCGCCACCACCGGCCCCGGCGCCCAGGCCCAGAAACCGCCCACGGAGACCCAGCGGCCGTAGTGATAGGGCGCCCAGCCCCACGGGGCGGTGTCCACCCAGGTCCAGCCGTAGGACGGATCCTGCGTCCACGATCCCGTGCTGTACGGCACCCAGCCGGGCTGCACCGCGGTCGGGACCCAGACGGAGCCGTACGTCGGGCACGACCCGCCAACTCCCATAGCGGTCGAGATCGCTCACCCCGTACGTGCCGGGGGAGACGTAGCGGGCGCTCACCGCGTCCAGGAGCGCATGCGTGCGCGCGTAGTTCCACTTGTCCCAGTCATCGAACTTCGGTGCGACGTAGGAGGCGACTTGCGGGCTCGCCGTGCCCTCGATGACCACCTCCTCGCTCGGCGCGATAACGACCGCCTCCCCGCTGGCCGGGATGAGGGTGGCCCGGCCGGCTCGGCGCGTGATGAACGAGGTGCGCTCACCGGCGACCCCCACCCGGTAGTAGCCTGGATCCTCGATGGTGAAGGCCGCGTTCGGCGTGTCCACCTCCACCATCTGCCCGGGCTCGAGTGTGCGCAGGTCAAAGGCGGCGGAACCCGCCGTCACTTTGAACTGGAGGAAATCCGGCTCTTGATTCTCCAGGCCGATCTGGGTGTTCACCCACCCGCGTACGAAGGCACGGACGCCGATCTGGAACTCCAGATTGCCCGGGGACCCGGTCGAGAGCTGGTCCCCCGGAGCGAGGGGCGTATTGACTTGGGCCTGCGCCCAATCCTGGGCGCCGGGACGCCAGAACGACACCTGCCCATCGACATAGCTCAGTCGTGGCGGCGTTTGGTCGACCGCGGCCTGTTCCGGGATCGGCGCGTCAGCCGCCTGTGCGGTGGGCGCCACGGCTGTCAGCACGCCGAGCGCCAGTAGGAGCCCGACGATCCCCCTGGCATGCATTTCCTGATCCTCCTCTGCCTGTTCGACTGCATCGCCGCGCAATGTGTCTGGACACTTGCCGTTCAGTTGAATCCCGCATCAACTATCCGCGAAGATGTTCGGAACGAGCGTGCTACGTCCGCCATCCCAGGTTAGGCTTCTCGGGCGGACGGGGCGGGGCGAATCGCGTCCTGCCCGCTTTGGAGCGCCTCGCTGACGTGCTCCTTCGTGTCCTGCAAGAAATCCTCGGCGCGCCGCAAGGCGTCCCCGCCGCGGTCGAGCACCTTCCCAGTGCCCTCCTCTACCGCTCGGATGCCCTCCGCTGCCTTCGTGCGCACCCCGCGCGTCTTGTCCCGCGCATAGTCCTCGATCTCCCTCCGCCAGAACCAGACGATGGCGGCGCCCGTGATCACTCCCAGGATAAACCCGTCACTGGTTCGCATGGTGGTCCTCCTCATGGGCTGCTCGTAAGCCCGGCCTAGCCCCGCCCTCGCTCGGTCAGGACCTCGCTCCTCGCGTGGCGCAGCGTCCCTCCCGACAACCGTGAGCATGTCAGATGCAATGATGCGTCGCGCCGGCCGGTCCCGTTCACCATGCCGGCTCCCGCGCGCTTGGCCCTCAGAGACGCCCGGTCAAGACCAGGATAAGGAGGATCAGGAGGACCAGGCCCAACCCCCCGCTCGGGAAGTACCCCCAGTTCCTGCTGTGCGACCAGGTCGGGAACGCCCCGACAAGTAACAGCACCAACACGATGATCAGAATCGTTCCCATGACAGCCTCCTCCCGCCCCGTGGCGAACTTTGCAAGGGATCGGCCGATGCCGATCCTCCCGGGCTCGTGCCGCGTTCCCTTGCCCCGCCCCTCGTCCCGCTACTCTGCACACATCTCTTCCACATGGACTATGCAAAGCCGGATCCACACCGCTCTTCGGGGGGCCTGACGAGGTCCCCACCCTGTTGAAACAATTGCTTGGAGGGGATGCTGCGGTGAAAACTCTGAGGAGACACCGGGGGCAAATGCACGAAATCTCGGAGAGGCTCCGACAGGTCGGATGGGGAGGGCGCTCAGCGGGGGCGCTGGCGGCCGAGCTTCTGGATGCGGGACTCGAGGCTGGTGAGCTCCGCAAGAGTTCGATACCGTTCTGCGGGTCGTCTAGGATGCCGACCGTGACCTGGGTGAGGGGCATCGGGCAGTCCCTGACGTGGATCAGCGGGATCGATGCGCGCTTCGCTTCGTGGCGGACCGGCCGCTTACTTCTTGAGGGCCTCGTCGATGCTCTTGCCCGCCTTCTCGAGGGGACCCTTGCCGATCAGTTTGTCTTGATCCGTGGCGCGGTCGAGTTTCGCGCCTGTCCGTTGCATCGGCCCCTTGTCGCACGCGATCGCGCCGACCGCCACGAGAAGCCCAAGCACCATCACCGCGAGCATGTGTCGCTTCATTGCATCCTCCATTGCCTGAACGGCCACCCGACGGCAGAACGAATCGATGCCGCGGGATCGCCGCCAGGACAGCGCGGTAATCCTCAGGGCGTATGCGGAAGCTCGGATCGGCCCGGGATTCCCATTCCTCCGCCTATGACTGAACTATGCAAAGCCAGATCCACACAACTCTTCCGTTGCCTCGACAAGGCATCTGGCCTGTATGGACGAGTGGTTGGGGGTGATGCCGCGGTAACTGCCCCGGCGCTGAGCCGACGGGAAACGCCCGAGATATCGGAGCGGCTCCGACGGGTCGGAGGGGAGGCGGCACGCAGCGGGGGCGCGGGAGCCCGAGCGTCTGGATGCGGGACTCGAGGGCGTTGCTCTTCCCATTGCGGTTGAGGAACTAATCGGAATCGAGGGTTGGGCTGTGGCAGGAGAGGATGAAGAGCCGGAGTCAAGTATCCGGCCATCCGGCAGGCTGGCAAACAGGCTGGAGCCCGCCAGCCTTCACCATGTGGCTCTATCCGAGGTGCACCTCATCGGGAACCGAGACGCGGACCACTCGACGTTCCGGCTCCTGCTCGTGCAGGCGCCGCCGGACCGACGATGACTCTGTCGCCGGCCTGGAGGCCCACGACGACCTCGGTGCGCTCGCCATCGCTGAGGCCTGTTTGCACCCAGCGCAGGACCGGCTGCTCCCCCTGGAGGATCCAGACCTGTTGGCGGCCGGAATCCGCTGACACCCCCACCTGGGCGGCGCGCACTCGCCTGGCTGGCCTCGAGATCCGCGCCGGCCGTATCGTTGGCGGCCTGGGCCGTATCCCGGTCTTCCTGCGAGCGGGCGATGAGCTGCCCCGTCGTGACCGGGGAGTTGTAGTCCGCGAAGAGCTGTTGGATGGTCCCCGAGACCTGCGTACCCACCGGGAAGGTCGCTCCCACAATGAGGGCCGTGCGCCGGGTGCCCATTCGACCCCCCCGCCGGCAGCGGGACCCGGCCTCCGCTGGACTCTGCGTGGAGTTCAGCACACGACTCACGAGATCGCTCGGGCGATCAGGAAGGCCGCTCCAGCCGCCACCCCGCCGATGAGCACCGTCTGAATGGCGCTCCGGACCGGGGGCGCTCCCGTGAAGCGCCCCTTTACATATCCGAACACGGCGAGGGCGAGCAGCGTGATGGCCACGGACGCCACCAGCGCCGTTGAGGCCTTCGGCAAGAGGATGTACGGCCCGAGAGGAATGAACCCGCCGGCAACGTACGCACCAGCAATCGTCACCGCGCTGCGCAGCGCGCGTTTCGGATCCGGCGTCTCAAGCCCCAACTCGAACCGCATCATGAAGTCGACCCAGGCCGTGGGGCGCTGCCGCATCGCGTCCACCACCGGCGTGGTCTCGTCCGCCGTCATGCCATAGGTCGTCAGCACGTCGGCGACCTCCGCGGCTTCGGCCTCCGGTTTCTCCGTGACCTCCATTTCCTCTCGGTTCCGTTCTGCCTGGTAGTGTTCGGCATCGCTTTTCGCGGCAAGATACCCTCCGAGTCCCATCGCGATCGACCCTGCGGCGATCTCGGCCAACCCCGCCGTCACGATGATCCGCGTGGTGTCAACCGCGCCCGACAGGCCCGCCGCAAGGGCAAACGGGACCGTCAGGCCATCCGACATGCCAATGACAATGTCCCGGACGGTTTCGGTGCCGGTGAAGTGGCGTTCGATATGGGGTGTCTGGGGCATGGGGGTCTCCCATCGCGTCGCGCTGATCTTGCGGGTTGGAGCTTCCTGGGAATAAGTAAGTTTTGAGACCTGGGCCTCACGTGGGCCCGGAGGACGCATGGCGTTTCTACTCCCGAGCCAGCGCCTCGATGGGGTCGAGTTGTGCGGCTTTTCTGGCCGGAAGATAGCCAAATATGATACCCGTCAGAAAAGCACACGCGAAGGCAATGACGATCGGTGCAACCGTGAAAATCACGCGCCAGCCTGCAATCGCGGAGGTAGATAAACCGCCGCCAATGCCGACGACGACACCCGCCAGGCCGCCGATAAAGCAGACCATCACGGCCTCGGTAAGAAATTGAAACAACACGTCGAAGCTGCGCGCGCCAATCGCCATGCGGATGCCGATTTCGCGTGTCCGTTCGGTGACCGAGACCAGCATGATGTTCATCACGCCAATGCCGCCGACAACGAGCGAGATCACGGCAATCGCCGCCAGCAGATAGGTGAGCGTGTTCTGCGTTTCATTGGCCGTGGCGATGGTATCGGCCATGTTCCGGATGTTAAAGTCTTCCTTGCCGATGGCGTTTCATCAGCAGCGTATGGAGTTCAGCTTGCACCACGCTCATGTCCGCGCCCGGCTTCACTCTCACGACGATATTATTGAAAAAGCGTTGTCCAAAGATGCGCGCTCCGGCCGTCGTGTAGGGCAGCCAGACGGAGTTATCCATATCGTCTCCCCGTGGGGTCAAGCCTTTGCTGCTCAACACGCCAATGACCAGGAAAGGCGCGCTGCCGATGAGCACATACTGGCCCAGCGGATTCGTGTCATTGGGGAACAGGTTCTTTGCTACGGTCTGGCCGAGCGCGACGACCTGGGCATAGCGCTTCACGTGTTCCGCCGAGAAGAACACGCCGGACTGCGGCGGCCAATCGTGCACCTGCGGAAAGTCTTCGCCGGTTCCGACCGCCGTGACCATCAAGTCCTGGTCGCCAAAGCGCAGCAGTGAAGACAAGTTCGTTTCCGGAACCGCCATGGCGACACCCGGCACACTGCCGATGGATGGCAGATCTTCAGGCAGGAAACTGGTCACGATTCCGGCTGAGGCGCGAACGGCGGGCGGTCCGCGCATAATCGTCAACAGGTCGGTGCCCATGGCCTGGATGCGCTCAAGGACGTCCTGCTTCGCGCCGTTGCCGATCGCCATCAGCGCGACCACCGAGGCGACGCCGATGATGATCCCCAGCATGGTCAGCGCGGTCCGCATCCGATTGTGCAGCAGCGAACGCAACGCCATCTTCAGAGATTCGCCGAGGACCGCCACACCCGGCTTGGCATCCTTTCCCGTTTCGCCGGTCTGCGCCTGATTACCTGCCTCCCCTTTCTGCTGCTGCTCGTCGGATGTGATACGCCCATCGGTAATGCGAACGATGCGGTGCGCGTAAGCGGCGATGTCGCTGTCGTGGGTCACCACAATGATCGTGTGCCCTTGCCCGTGCAGCTTCTCCAGAATGGCCATGACCTCCTTGCCGCCCTGGCTGTCCAGCGCTCCCGTCGGTTCATCGGCCAGGATCACCGGCCCGCCGTTCATGAGCGCGCGGGCGATGCTGACGCGCTGTTGCTGGCCGCCGGAGAGCTGGTTGGGATGGTGTTGCAGCCGGTCGCCCAGTCCGAGTTCCCGCAACAAGTCACTGGCGTGCGCCTCTCGCTGAGTTTTCGCCATGCCGCGGTACACGGCTGGAACTTCCGCGTTTTCGACGGCACTCAGATCGGACATCAGGTTGTAGCGCTGGAAGATGAAGCCAAAGGTATCGCGCCGCAGTGCGGCCAGCGCATCGCCGTTGAGACTGGCGACGTCGACGCCGCGGATGCAATAGGTGCCGCTCGACGGCTTGTCGAGACAGCCGATGATGTTCATGAGCGTGGACTTGCCCGAGCCGGATGCGCCCATAATGGCGACGAATTCGCCGCTCTGAATCGCCAGGCTGACTTCTGTGAGCACGGTCAGCGGCTCGCCGCCCGACGTATAGGTGCGGCTGACCGCATTCAATTCGAGCAGTGGTGACGACATCAAGGGCCCTTCCGAGCGCTCAGCGCGCTTTTCGTATTGCCCTGTGCCGTGATTTCCCCGATCACGACCTGTTCCTTCTCCTTGAGACCGTCCGTGACCTCCGCTGAGATTTCGCTCTTGATGCCGATCTTGATCGCGCGCAGCTCGACGCTGCCATCGGCTTTCAGCACCTGCACCTTGATTTCCGCGCCTTCGCTGGCATTGCCGATGGCGGCGGTCGGTATCAGCAAAACGCCCTTCGCCTGTGCCAACACGATGAAGACCTGCGCCGTCATCTGAATCTTCAGTTCACGCTCCGGATTCGGAATATCGAACAGCACGTCGTAGAACACCACGTTGTTGATGAGTTCCGGGGTGGGGAGGATTTGCCTGATCTTGCCGTTCCAGCGCCGGGGCTCGCCAAGGACGGTGAAATAGACGTCCTGGCCGGGCTTGACGCGGACAATGTCCGCTTCCGAGACTTGCGCCCAGACCGTCACGGTGCTGATGTCGGCAATCCGCAGGATATTCGGTGCCTGCTGATTCGCGTTGAGTGTTTGCCCTTCCAGAAGGCTGATGGAAACGACTTCGCCGGCCATCGGCGCCGTGATTTTGGTATAACCCAGATTGGCTTTGGCGGTGTCTACCGCCGCCGTAGCTTGCTTCATCTGCGCCGAGAGCGAAGCGACGTCGGCGAAAGCGACATCGTAATTGGCCCGGGTGATGTCACGGTCGTTGGCGGAGATTAGCTCCGTTCCGCAAAGAGTTCGTCGTTGCGGGCCCGCTGCGCTTTGGCGAGCACAAGTTGCGCCTGTTTCACAGAGCGCTGTGAGGTCATGTTTTCGAGCGTCGCGTTGGCCGACGTGAGCGCTGTGTCCGCCAGAACCGGATCAATTTCCGCGAGCAACTGGTTCTCTTTCACCTGATCGCCGCGCTTGACCTTCAGCGATTTAAGCTTGCCGGAGGTCTGAGCGCCGACATCGACATACTTGATGGGCTGCACGATGCCCGCCGCCACGACCGTGCTTTCTATATCGCCGCGTTCGACGGCAGCGGTGGCGTAGAGGACCTTGGCTTTGCCAAACGCCCAGTGATACCCGAACGCGCCTGCACTGGCGACGAGGAGTGCGCCAATCAGCCACAGGCTGCGTCGCTGCAGGAGGGCTCGAAATTTCAAATGACGATCCCTCGGAGGCGTTGCAGGCTCATCATTGGCTGTCGCTGCGGATTTGGCTACCGGGCTGATGTTTGTCGTTTCCATTTTCGTGATTTCCTTTTTCTCAGGCAGCCACCGTCGCCTCTGCCGCCTTGAACACCAGGCCATCGGAGACCACATCCACGAGCACATGCATCCCGTCCCGGACCTCACCCTGCACGATCCGTCGGGCCAGCGGGGTTTCGAGTTCCCGTTGCATGGCCCGCTTCAGGGGCCGTGCCCCAAACGCCGGGTCGTAGCCCACGCGGGCCAGATACGCCTTGGCCGCGTCGGTGCAGGTGAGCGTGAGGTGGCGCTCCGCCAATCGCGCCTGCAATCGGTCGAGCTGGATCTCCACGATCTGCCGGATCTCTGTCTCGGTGAGCGGACGGAAGACCACGATTTCGTCCACCCGGTTCAGGAACTCCGGCCGGAAGTGCCGCCGCACGAGTTCCAGGACCTGGTCCCGCATCCGCTCGTAGTCTCGCTCGGTGCTGAGGCGGGCTTCCAGGATCAGCGAGCCGCCGAGATTGGAGGTCATGATCACCACGGTGTTCTTGAAGTTGACCGTCCGGCCGTGCGAGTCGGTCAAGCGTCCGTCGTCCAAGATCTGCAAGAGGATGTTGAAGACGTCGGCATGCGCCTTCTCGATCTCGTCGAAGAGGAGGACGGAGAAGGGCTTGCGCCGGACGGCCTCCGTGAGCTGCCCCCCTTCGTCAAACCCCACGTACCCCGGTGGGGCCCCGATCAGCCGGGCCACCGTGTGTCTCTCCATGTACTCGGACATGTCGATCCGCACCATGTTGGTCTCATCGTCGAAGAGGGTCTGGGCGAGCGCTCGGGCCAGCTCGGTCTTGCCGACGCCCGTGGGCCCCAGGAAGATGAAGCTGCCGATGGGGCGATGGGGATCCTTGACCCCGGCCCTCGCCCGGACGACCGCGTCGGCCACGGCCTGCACCGCCTCATCTTGCCCGATCACCCGCGCATGCAGGGCCTCGTCCAGGTGGGCAAGCTTTTGCATCTCCCCCTCGAGCAGCTTGGTCACGGGGATTCCGGTCCACCGACTGACCACCGTGGCGATGTCTTCCTCGTCCACTTCCTCCTTCAACAGCCGGCGCCCGCCCTGCCGCTGGGCGAGGCCCGCCTCCTCATTCTGGAGGCGGCGCTCCAGGTCGGCCAGCCGGCCGTAGCGCAGTTCCGCCACACGGTTCAGGTCGTAGGCGCGCTCCGCCGGCTCGATCTCGCGCTTCACGGCCTCGATCTGCTCTCGCAGCGCCCCCAGCCGCCCGATGCCCTCTTTTTCCACCTGCCACTGCACCCGCAGGGCATCGGCGCGGGCTTTCAGGTCCGCGAGTTCCTGTTCCAGCTTGTCCAGCCGCTCGCGCGAGGCCGCATCGGTCTCCGTCTTGAGCGCCTCCCGCTCGATTTCGCGCTGCAGGAGCCGCCGGGTCAACTCGTCCAGCTCGGAGGGCATGCTGTCGATCTCCGTCCGCAGGCGAGCCGCCGCCTCATCCACCAGGTCGATGGCCTTGTCGGGGAGGAAGCGATCCGAGATGTACCGGTTGGAGAGGACGGCGGCAGCCACCAGGGCGGCATCCTTGATCCGGACCCCGTGGTGCACCTCATACCGCTCCCGGAGGCCCCGCAGGATGGAGATGGTGTCTTCCACCGAGGGCTGGTCCACCAGCACCGGCTGGAAGCGGCGCTCCAACGCGGCGTCCTTCTCCACATGCTGGCGGTATTCCTTGAGGGTGGTCGCGCCGATGCAGTGGAGTTCCCCCCGGGCCAGCATCGGCTTCAAGAGGTTCCCGGCATCCACGGCCCCTTCGGCCGCCCCGGCGCCCACCACCGTGTGCAGCTCGTCAATGAACAGGATGATCCGTCCTGCGGATTCCTGCACCTCTTTGAGGACCGCCTTGAGCCGCTCCTCGAATTCGCCGCGGTACTTGGCCCCGGCCAGGAGCGCCCCCATGTCCAGGGCCACGATGCGCTTCCCCTTCAACCCCTCCGGGACATCCCCCCGGACGATCCGTTGGGCCAAGCCCTCCACGATGGCGGTCTTGCCGACCCCGGGCTCCCCGATGAGGACGGGGTTATTCTTGGTCCGTCGCGAGAGCACCTGGATGACCCGACGGATCTCCTCATCCCGGCCGATCACCGGATCCAACTTCCCCTGCTCCGCCAGTTGCGTCTCGTCCCGCCCGTAGCGCGTGAGCGCCTCATACGTCCCCTCGGGAGTGGGGCTGGTCACCCGCTGATGGCCCCGGACCTCGGCCATGGCCGCGAGCAGACGCTCCCGGCTGAGCCCGGCCTCGCGCAGGAGCTGGGGCGCAGCCCCGCCGCGCGCCTCGTCGGCCAGGGCGAGCAACAGGTGCTCGACGCTCACGTACTCGTCTTTGAGGTGCTGGGCTTCCGTCTCCGCAGCGGCCAGGGTCTCATCCAGGCGCGGCGTGATATACACTTGCCCAGGCGTCCGCCCACTCCCGCTCACCTGCGGCAGGCGCGCCAGGGCCTGGGTCGCCCGCGTGCGCATCGCCGCGAGGTCGCCCCCGGCGCGCTGGAGGATCCGGGCGACCGCGCCGTCCTCCTGCTCCAGGAGCGCCAGCAGCAGGTGCTCATTGTCCACCTGCTGATGGTGATGCCGCGTCGCCAACGTTTGCGCCTGCTGCAGCGCCTCCCGGCTCTTTTCGGTCATCTGATTTGGGTCCATCCTCGGTCTTCCTCCTCGTGCCGTTGCATGTCGAGCGCTCCGTCCCCGGCGGGGTAGCGGCCGTCAGCGGCGCACCATGCCGTCCTCTTCGGCCGGGAGTGCCGGCGGCGCCTCCGGAGCGCGGCTGAGCTCCGCCCGGAGGCGCTCGATCTCCACCTCCATTGCCTCCAGCCGGCCCACGAGGTCCAGCACGATGCCCACGGCAACCAGGTCCACTCCGAGATCGCGACGCAGGCGGATCGCTTTGCGGAGGCGACCCACGGCCAGGACGGGAAAGCGCCCAGTCGAGGCATTGCACTGCACCACGCCAACCCGGGTGTAGGTTTTCAGCCCGGCCGGAGGCAGGCCGCAGCGCAGGGCGAGGTCCTCTGCCGTGAGGTCGTCCGTCTCGTCCTCCACGATCGCCGCGATGTGAATCCGAATCTCGGCCTCATTCCACGCCATCAACCTCCTCCTCTTCTCCCACGTTCCCGCACCCGCCGCGCCAGTCACTGCCACCGGCGAGGGTTGTCCGGGGTCAGCCGGCCGACCTGTTCGAGCAGGCGGCGTTGCTCCTCCGTGAGCGTCGCCGGCAAGACGAGGCGGAGGCGCGCGTACAGGTCACCCCGGCTCCCGTCTCGTCGGGCCAACCCCTTCCCGCGTAGCCGCAACCGCTGACCAGCCGGGGCGCCGGGGGACACCTTGAGCGCGACCGGACCCTCCAGCGTCGGCACCTCCACCTCCGTCCCCACGGCTGCCTCCCAGGGATACACCGGCAGGTCGATTTCGAGGTCGTCGCCGGAGACGCGGTACAGGCGGTGGGGCCGCACCCGCACCACGAGGTACAGGTCCCCAGCCGGGCCGCCGTTTCTCCCCGGCTCCCCCTGACCGGCCAGGCGGAGCCGCGTGCCTCCTCGTGCGCCGGGGGGAATCTGCACTTCCAGCGTCCGTGGTTTCCCGATCTCTCCTTGCCCGCCACAGGTCTGGCAGACCCGGTCCTCCGCGACGCCGGTCCCGCCGCAGATCTGACAGTCCTCCGAGCCTTCGACCGTCACGGACCGGCGACCACCCCGGGAGGCCTCCTCCAGCTCCAGGCTCAGGTCGGTCTCGATGTCGCGACCCGCGACCGGTTGGCGCGCGCGACGTTGGCCCCGCGGGCGACCGAAGAGACTGGCAAAGAAGTCGCTGTAGGCGGCGCCATTCCCGCCGCCCAGGTCTCTGTATTCACCCCGTCCGTCAGGCGACCCCTCCGGGGGCCGTGTGAAATCGCCCCCCGCCCTCCCGTTCGGGCCGAGCTGGTCGTAGCGGGCCCGCTTGTCCGGGTCGGACAGCACCGCATGCGCCTCGTTGATCGCCTTGAACGCCTCCTCCGCCTGCGGCCGCGCCTTGCCGTGATGCAGGTCCGGATGGTGCTTCCGGGCCAGCCGGCGGTAGGCTGCCTTGATGGCATCTGGTGAGGCGCCTCGGGACACGCCGAGCACCTCGTAGTAGTCGCGAAACTCGACCGGCATGGCGGCTCCTTACCCCTCCAGCGCCCCACGGCGCACCCCGTGCGACAGGTGGACCCCTCGCTGTTCGTCCTCCGGGGTCGACTGGGCCACCACGACCTGGGCCGGCCGGAGGACCTCCCCGTCCAGAAGGAATCCTCGTCGGATCTCCGTTACGACAGTATCCGGCGGGTGGTCAATGGCTGGAACCGTCCCCACCGCCTCGTGGAGCCGCGGATCGAAAAGCGTCCCGACGCCGGGGATGGGGACCGCGCCGAGGCTCGTCAGAACCCGCCGGAGCTGCTCCGCGATCGCCTCGACCCCCCGCAGGAAGGCGGGGTCGGTGGACCCGGCCGCCAGCGCGCGCTCCAGGTTGTCACGCACGTCCAGGAGCGGCAGCAGGACCTCGCGCTGGCCCGCCCGGCGGGCGCCCCCGGCCTCCCGTTCGGTCCGCCGGCGGTAATTCTCGAGGTCTGCCAGCGCCCGCAATCGGCTCTGATGCTCGTCGGCTCGCGCCCGCTCCAACTCCGCGACGCGCTGCTCCAGGGCGGGAATGTCCATATCCGTGGCTCTGGGGATGAGAGGAGCGTCCGCCATGATGATCCTCCGGCAGGCCCGCTGGGTTGACCTGGATCGCGGCCTCAGGCCACCTCACGAAAGTCTGCATCTACGACATCGTTCCCGCCTTGTGGTGTCGTGTTCTGGGGGCGCCCACGGGCCGTATCCAGCGCCGTGGCCGCTTGACGCAGGTCATCGGCGAGGGTCCGGATCCGCGCGAGATCCGCCCCCGCCTTCAGCGCGCGCTGGAGCTCGCCCACCAGTTGGTCGAGGCGGGCCTTCTCGTGCACGGGTACCTGGTCCCCGGCATCGCGCAGGCGTTGCCCCACCTGGTACGCCAGGGCGTCGGCGGCGTTGCGGGTCTCTGCCTCCTCCCGTCCCTTGCGGTCCTCAGCGGCATGCGCCTCGGCCTCACGGAGCAACCGCTCGATCTCTTCCTTCCCCATCTGGGCGGTCCCCGTCACCGTGATCTGCTGCACCTTCCCGGTGCCGAGGTCCTTGGCGGATACGTTGACGATCCCGTTGGCGTCAATGTCGAAGGCCACTTCGATCTGCGGGCCTCCCCGGGCAGCCGGCGGGATCCCCTCCAAACGGAACTGGCCCAGCGTGCGGTTATCCCGCGCCAGCTCCCGCTCGCCCTGCAGCACGTGGATGTCCACGGCGGTCTGGTTGTCGTCCGCCGTGGAGAAGGTCTGGCTCCGCCGCACCGGGATGGTGGTGTTCCGCTCCACCAGCTTTGTCAGCAGGCCCCCCAGGGTCTCCACCCCCAGGGACAGCGGCGTCACGTCCAACAGCACCACATCCTTCATCTCGCCCGCCAGCACCGCCGCCTGGATGGCGGCACCCACCGCTTTGGCCATCTCGGCTCTCCTTCCCTCAAAGGTGCCTGCGAGCTTTCGAATTTTCGTGTCGCCAAGAGAGACAGCCGTCGATGGCGATCACCAACGGAACGGCCTGAACCCAGTCAGGTCTTGGACGCTCACGTGAACCGTGTGTACCTCATCCTTTGAATCGGCTGCCTCTCCGTCAGGATGCGTCCCCCCTCACCCTCAGAGCAGTGGACGACCGTTCCTCTCGTCTCAAAGTCCCGGGTGCCGCTCGGGCTCTTGCAGGCGCTGGGCAGCGAGTCGGTCGACCGCACCCTCCGATCGGAGATCCCCGGTCCGCGGTGCCGACCCCTTCTCGCCCAGGGGGAGCAGGGCTCGCTCCAGGACCTCCATGGCCATGGTCACGAATGTGAACGTCAGCGTCCCGCGCAACTCCGCCGGGACATCCTCCACGTCGCGCTGGTTGAGCTGCGGCAGGATCAGGGAAGCGATTCCGGCCCGATGGGCGGCCAGCACCTTTTCCTTGATGCCGCCGACGGGCAGGACCTTGCCCCGCAGCGTGATCTCCCCGGTCATGGCGACATCTCCTCGGACCAGCCGACCGGTGGCCAGCGAGGCGATGGCGGTCATGATCGTCACGCCGGCCGACGGCCCATCCTTCGGGATGGCGCCCGCCGGCACGTGGACGTGGATCGTCTTCCCGTCGAAGGTGGTGGGCGCAATCCCCAACCGCGCGGCATTCGACCGGACGTACGACAGCGCCGCCTGCGCGCTCTCCCGCATGACGTCACCCAGCATCCCTGTCAGCACGAGGTGCTCCTCCTGGCTCGCCAGCATGGTGGCCTCGACGAAGAGGACCTCCCCCCCGGCGGGGGTCCAGGCCAGACCCGTCGCCACCCCGGACTGGCTGGTCCGTTCGGCGACCTCATCGAAGAACCGCGGCCGGCCCAGATACTCCTCCAGGGAGGCGGCGACTATCTGCCCCCACCCCACGCGCCCCTCCACCAATCGCCGGGCCAGCTTGCGGGCCACAGCCCCGATCTCGCGGTCCAGGCTTCGCACACCCGCCTCACGGGTGTACGCGCGGATCATCTGCCGCAGCGCCGCGTCGTCGAAGACCAGCTCCTCCGGCGCCAGCCCATGCGCGACTCGTGCCTTCGGGATCAGGTACTGTTGCGCGATCCGCACCTTTTCGTCGTCCGTGTATCCGCTGAGCGTGAGCACCTCCAGCCGATCCCGTAGTGCGGAGGGGATGGTCTCCAGGGTGTTCGCCGTGGCGATGAACAGGACCTGCGACAGATCGAATGGCACGCCGAGATAGGTATCCACGAAGGTATTGTTCTGCGCCGGATCCAGCACCTCCAGCAGGGCCGACGACGGATCCCCCCGCCAATCGCTCCCGACCTTGTCGATCTCGTCCAGCATGAAGACCGGGTTCCGCGTGCCCGCGCGGCGCAGCGTCTGGATGATCCGCCCCGGCATCGCGCCGATGTAGGTGCGGCGGTGCCCGCGCACCTCCGCCTCGTCGCGCAGCCCGCCCAGGGCCATCCGGACGAACTGGCACCCCAGGGCCCGGGCGATGCTCTGGCCGAGGCTGGTCTTGCCGACGCCCGGGGGACCGACGAAGCACAAGATGGGTTCCCGGGCGGGGGCCGCACCGGGGGCCATCCCGGGTGGGGGCGGCGCGTCCCCACCGGTGTCACGCGGGCCCGCTGGGCCTGCGTCGGCGTGGCGGTCGTGGCGCAACTTCTTGACCGCCAAGCGCTCCAGGATGCGCTCCTTCACCTTCTCCAGGTCATAGTGATCCTCGTCGAGCACCCGCTGGGTCCGGGCCACGTCAATCTCGCCCCCGGTCAGCGTGGTCCAGGGCAGGCTCGCCATCCACTCGAGATAGGACCGCGTGAGCCCGTACTCCGGCGAGGTGGCCGCCATCCCGGCCAGGCGACGGAGTTCCCTTTCGGCCTCGGTCCGGGCCTCCTCAGGTAGGTGCGCTGCCTCGATCTGGCGACGCAGCTCGGCGGTCTCATCGGTCGCGTCGGCTTCCCCTTTCTCGCCCAGCTCCGTCTGGATGGACCGCAGCTGTTCCCGCAGGTAGAACTCGCGCTGGGCTTTCGAGAGCCGCTCCTGGGTCTCCGTGGTGATCTTCTGGCCCAGCTCTCGGACGGCCAGCTCGCGCTGGAGCAGGTCCACCAGCCGGCGCAGCTTCGCTTCCACCGGATCGAGCTCCAGGATCTCCTGGCGTACATCCGGCTCCAGCGGCGCCACCGTCGCGATGAGATACGCCACCTGGCGCGGATCGGTCAGGTTCTCGGCGGCCATCGCGACCTCGTCCGGCAGATCGCCAGCCAGGCCAACCAACCGCCGAAACAGATCCACTGCCGCGCGGCGCAGTGCCGCCGTCTCTGTGCTCTCCGCGGTGGTCTCGCGGGTGTCCGGCGCTGGCGCAACGCGCACTACGAGGTAGGGCGCCGTCTGCAGGAACTCCAGCAGTCGGATCCGCTCGATCCCCTGCACCATGAGCCGCAGGCTACCGTCGGGCATACGGGCGAGCTGGTGGATGATCCCCGCTGTTCCCACCCGATACAGATTGTCGGGATCTGCCGAACCTGCCGTCTCCGTGCGCTGGGCGACCAGCGCCACGAGGCGGCCGCCGCGCATCACGTCGTCCACCACCTTCACGGACTCCGGCCGGCCGACGGCCAGCGGCACCACCGCCATGGGGAAGATCACGGTCCCCCGCAGGGGCAGCACCGGGAGCGTATCCGGGATCGCAGGACTGCTCGTCTGGGGATCCGAGTTCTCTGGGCTCATGACACGTCTCCTCCGTTCGCCTTGGGCAGTCGGACCCACACGAGGCCACGTTCGTAGCGCGCGACGACCCCCTTCGGGTCTATCCGCACCGGGAGTGGCACCTCGATCCGGAACGGCCCCTGCCGGATGGCTGCCACGTGGTACACCCCGTCCCCCTCGCACCGGGGCAACTCGCGCCGGCCCTCGACCACTAGGACATCCTCGAAGAGGAGAACGGCCACGGCCTCCTCATCCACCCCCGCCAGCTCCACGGTCACCGTGATCGCCCCGGTCGTCTCGACCACGTCGGCGTCGGGCCGCCAGTGGGAATGCGCCAGGGCCGCCGCGGGCATCCGATGGATCCACCAGCCCTCCTTTCCCACGGCAGGGGGCTGGCCCGCCATCAGCACCATCGTGTAGCGAATCCCCAGGTGTCGGCAGCGCATGTCCATCCTCTCTCAGGCGTCCTCGGCTCGGACGCCTTGTCCCATGCATTTTCCAAGCGCTCAACGAGAACAGGACGAACGAAGTGATCACCGCTTCCCGCACTGACTCGCCCAACTCCGTAGGGGCGATGCCCAGTTCATCGCGGGCCGACGCCTCCAAGGCCCTCTCACAATTGCTCATGACCTGCGCCGCACCCTCTTTCAGCCCGTTTGTGGTAGTGTTCGGCATCGCTCTTCGCGGCGAGATACCCTCCGAGTCCCATCGCGATCGACCCTGCGGGTCCCCTTCACAACCTCACCTTTCGGTAAAACATCCTCTTCGCCACTTCCGCCGTGACAATGTATGCGACGATGACTCCCCCGATGAGCACGAAAAAGGAAATCGGCAACTGGCGAAAGCCAAAGACCGACCCGAGCGGGGTGAAGGGTAAGATCACCGTCACGAGGACAACGAAGAGCGTTGCCATGAACAGATATTTCCGACGGTCGACTCTTGAAGAACGGTTTCCGGCTTCGAATGACGAGCACAATCAACGACGCCGAGACGACGGACTCCAGAAACCAGCCGGTCCTGAATTGATCCGGCGTCGCATGCAGGATGAACAGCAGGACGCCAAAGGTGAGATAGTCAAACACCGAACTCACCAGGCCGAAGGTAATCATGAACTTGCGAATGGCCTTAATGTCCCAGCGCCGAGGATAGTCGACCATTTCGTTATCCACGCTGTCGGTCGCGATCGTCATCTCCGGGAAATCGGTCATGAGATTGGTGAGCAAAATCTGCTTGGGCAGCAACGGGAGAAACGGCAGAAAGAGAGATGCTCCGGCCATGCTGAACATGTTTCCGAAATTGGCGCTGGTCGCCATGAACACATACTTCAGCGTGTTGGCAAAGGTCGTCCTCCCTTCACGCACACCCTGCACCAGAACGCGCCAGATCCTTTTCGAGCAAGACGATATCAGCCGCATCCTTGGCGACATCCACGGCGCTCTCGACGGAAATGCCGACATCGGCGGCATGGAGCGCCGAGGCATCATTGATGCCGTCGCCCATATACCCCACGACATTGCCGGCCTTCCGGAGAGCAAGGATGATGCGCTCTTTCTGATTGGGTTCGATTTCGGCGAAGACATCCACGTCAGCCACCTGATTGAGCAGCGCGCCATCGCTCATCTGGCGGAGGTCCGGCCCGGTGAGGATTCTTGTATTCGATAATCCCATCTGTTGACTGACGTTGGCCGCGACCAGGTGGTTGTCGCCCGTGATGATCTTCAGCGAAACGCCGAGATTCTTCAGGCTGGCAATGGTCTCGATGATATTGGGCTTGGGCGGATCAAAGAGAACGAGGAATCCCAAAAACGTCATGCCGGCTTCGTGGTCTTTGCTGATGCGCGACACCGAGCCCATGTTCTTGTAGGCAACGCCCAGCGTCCGAAAGCCCTTGCTGCTGAACTCCTCAAAGTGCTGCTGGATCCGTTCCCGCACCGTGGCGATATCGACGATGCGTCCCTCCGCCAGTTTCCGCCGATGAACAGACGGCGAGCACATTCGGCAGCGCACCTTTGGTCACCATCAGATGCGTATCCTCATGTGAAACCAGGATACTCAATCGCTTGCGAAGAAAATCGTACGGGATTTCGTCCTGCTTCTGGTAGCCGGACAGGTCAAACTGGCGATGGGTGCGGATGGCTTCATCGATCGGGTTCGTAAAGCCCGTCTCGTAAAAGGCATTGAGATACGCGTAGAGAAGGACCTTCTCGCTCGGAGCGCCTTCCACATCCAGGGCGGATTGCACGTGCACGATCCCTTCGGTCAGGGTGCCGGTCTTATCGGAGCAGATCACGTTCATGCTGCCGAAGTTCTCAATCGAAGCGAGCCGCTTGACGATCACCTTCTCTTGCGCCATCCGTTTGGCGCCGTGGGCAAGGTTGATGCTGATAATCGCCGGCAGCAGTTGCGGGGTGAGCCCGACCGCGAGTGCCAGGGAGAAGAGAAAGGAGTCCAGGACCGGACGCGCCAGATAGACGTTGATGGCAAAGATGGCGATCACCAGCACCAGCGTCACTTCCATGAGGAAATAGCCGAATCGCCGGATGCCGTGTTCGAATTCCGTTTCCTGCGGCCTGAGTTTGAGCCGCTCGGACACCTTGCCGAACTCGGTTTCCTTGCCGGTGCGGACGACCAGCGCCTTTGCGCTGCCGCTTACCACATGGGTTCCCATCCAGAGCGCGTTTGTCCGCTGACCCAGCGGTGTCTCTGCCGGCAGCACCGCCAACCGATTTCTCTACAGGGAAGGTTTCACCCGTCAGCGTTGCTTCATCGACAAAGAGATCTTTGGATTCCTGAACCAGACAGTCTCCGGGGACGATATCGCCGGCGTTCAGGATGACGATATCTCCGGGCACAATCTCTTCGACTGGAATTTCTTTGGGGCTGCCATCGCGAAGCACCGCCGCCTTGATCTGCACGATGGCGAGCAGCTTCTCCACGGCGTTCGTTGCACCGCGCTCCTGCCAAAACCCGAGCAGGCCGCTGACGAGGACAATTGTCAGAATAATGAATGCATCAACCGGATCACGTAACGAAAAGGACAATCCTGTGGCAAAGAAAAGGATGAGGATGATCGGACTCTTGAATTGAGCGAGGAGGAGCGTAAACACATCCGACCGCTTTTTGGGCTTCAGGAGATTTGCGCCATAGCGGGCGAGCCGCTGTCTGGCTTCATCGGCCGTCAATCCGTCCTTTGTCGTGTGAAGTTGCTGCAGCATCTCGGTCGCCGAGATGCTCCAAAAGGGCAGGGGCTGTTGGCTCATCCTTCATCCCTCTGGTGGGAGCTGCGCCCAACAGTTCGAGGCCGGCAGCGGGCGACGCAAGTCCGCCGCAACGAGGGGTTCAGTGGCTCTGATGAGGATCAGGAGTTCCTTCTTCGCCTTGGCATGCGCCAGCGTTGCAGCCCGCTGCCTGTGCGTCTGGTGACCGTGTCGAAGTGAATCACGGGTTGCTCTTGCGACAGCTCGATCGCCGCCAGGACGGCGCGATAATCCTCGGAGCGTAAGCGGAGGACCAGATCGGCCTGCGATTCCCACTCCTCAACCAGGGTAATGGCTTCTGGGTTTTCGACGTCTTGGTAGAGGTCACACTTGCGGCAGCCCGGTAGCACACGCGTCGGCTCCAACTGGGCGGCGAGCGTCCGGACCACCTCGGCCCGAGACTGGGGTGCCGTCACGATTCGGAGGGTGGAAATGAGCATGGCCACTCTCGACCTCCCCGTCCGTGGAAAGCTGGCCTTTCCTGCACGAGACGAATTTCTTTCCAAGCCTCGGCGTCCGGACCTCTTGCGGGCACCCGGCCGAACACCAGATCCCCCTCTTCTCTCTGGACGCGTCCCCGAGTCGCAGCGCCAGGCCATTCCTGGGCTGGTTCACCCGCACGGCCAACCCCGCTGGTCTGTCCTCATCGCTCTGGGTCCTGGCTGGCTGCCTGGCCGACGACACACCGTGCCGGTCCGGAGACCCGCATCACACTGCGAGGCAAGATGAGGCGCACGGCCCGCTCGTAGAAGAGGTAATCCCAGGCCCAGTTGATCAGCACGAAGAGACGATTGCGGAACCCGACGAGCTTGAGCACGTGCACGACGAGCCAGAGAACCCAGGCGACGAAGCCGGTAAAGGTCCGATCGCCCAGGCGAACCACTCCGGCGTTGCGCCCCAGGGTCACCATGGCGCCCGGATCGCGAAAGCGGAAGGGCAGGGGGTCCTGCCCCGCCACCTGACGACCGAGGTTTCGGGCCGCATGCTCGGCCTGTTGAATCGCGACTGGAGCGATCATCGGGAGCGGGTGCCCTCCCTCCTCCACGGAGGCCAGATCGCCGATGACATACACCTCCGGATGGTCGGGCACCTGCAGGGTGGGGAGGACGGCGACCCGGCCAGTGCGGGTGACCGGCAGACTCCAGGCCCGAGCTGACGGATCACCTTGAACGCCGGCGGTCCAGGCCACGGTCTCCGTGGCGAGGGCCGTCCCATCGTGGAGTTCCGCGGCCTCGGGGGTGACCCGCCGTACGTGGGTTCGCAGGCGCACCTCGATGCCCATTCGGCTGAGGCGGGACAGGGCATAGCTGCGCAGCCTTTCGGGGAGCCCGGAGAGGAGACCGTCCTGGGCCTCCACGAGGACCACGCGAACTTCCCGAAAATCCAGGGCCGCATAGTCCCTCGGCAGCGGGCCGCGGATGAGCTCGACCAGGGCCCCCGCGAACTCCACCCCCGTAGGCCCCCCGCCCACGATGGTGAAGGTGAGCAGGCGGTGGCGCAGGGTGGGATCGGGCTCGTGCACCGCCCGCTCGAAGCAACAGAGGAGGTGATTGCGAAGGGCAATCCCCTCCTCCACGGTCTTCAGGGGAAAGGCGTGTTCGGCCGCCCCCGGCACGCCGAAGAAGTGGGAGACGCTCCCGGTGGCGAGGATGAGGTAGTCGTAGGGAATGGGCGAGCCCGCTGTCTCCACAAGCCGTTGCCCGAAATCGACCTTCCGAACCTCGGCCAGGGCAAACTGCACATGGGGCAGCTTCCACAGGATGCGCCGCGCCGGGTAGGCAATATCCTCGGGTTCGAGCTCGGCTGCCGCCACCTGGTAGAGGAGCGGGAGAAAGGTGTGGTAGTTCTCGCGGTCGAGGAGTACCACCTCGACCGGTGTCTTCGCGAGGACCTGCGCCGTCCGCAGGCCCGCGAATCCGGCGCCGACGATCACGACTCGAGGACGGTTGTGCGGTGTCATCGATGCACGCGGCACGGGAGTCCTCCCGTCAGGTGTCGGCTTTCCCCCTCCAGATGTGGCTGCCCGCTTCACGCCTCCCGCTCCCGGCCGCCCTCTCCGGATGGCTTCGCGCCGGCCAGCAGGGTTTGCAGTTCCTCCCCGTCCACCACCTCCTTCTCCAGCAGGCGGCGCGCGAGCTGCTCGAGGAGGCTCCGCTGGTCCGTGAGGAGGGCGCCGACCTTCAGGTGCGCCTCGACCAGGATGCGGCTGGCCTCGGCGTCGAGGAGCCGCGCCGTCTCCTCACTGTGCTCCCGCGGCGGGGCCAGGCCCGGGAGGAGGCCCGGCCGGCCATCGTCGTCGAAGGTCATCAGGCCGACCTTCTCGCTCATTCCGTACTGGGCCACCATGTGCCGGACGAGATCGGTGGCCCGCTGGAGGTCGTTCTGGGCGCCGGTCGAGACATCGCCACAGACGAGCTCCTCCGCGGTCCGGCCGCCCAGGAGGACGCACAACCGGTTGAACAGCTCGGAGCGGGTCATCAGGTACCGGTCCTCCGTCGGGAGCTGCTGCGTGTAGCCCAAGGCCGCGATCCCCCGCGCGACGATCGAGATCTTCGCCACCGGGTCGGTCCCGGGCAGACATGCCGCCGCCACCGCGTGCCCGGCCTCGTGGGTGGCCACGATCTCCCGCTCCTTCGCGCTCATCACCCGGGTCTTCTTCAGCCCGGCGACCACCCGGTCGATGGCCTCCTCGAAGTCGGCCCGCCCGACCGCCGCCTTCCCCTGGCGGGCGGCCAGGAGGGCGGCCTCGTTCACGATGTTCGCCAGATCCGCGCCCACGAAGCCGGAGGTCTGGGCGGCGAGGGCGGCCAGATCGACCTCCGGGGCCACCGTCACCCCCTTGGCGTGGACCCGGAGGATGGCCTCGCGCCCCTTACGATCCGGCCGGTCCACCAGCACCTGGCGGTCGAAGCGGCCGGGCCGGAGCAGGGCCGGATCGAGGATCTCCGGCCGGTTCGTGGCCGCCATGATGATGACGCCGTTGTTGGTGTCGAACCCGTCCATTTCCACGAGGAGCTGGTTGAGCGTCTGCTCCCGCTCGTCGTGGCCGCCCAGGGGGTTCATCCCCCGGGCCTTGCCCAGGGCATCCAGTTCATCGATGAAGATGATGCTCGGCGCATGCTGTACCGCCTGGGCGAACAGATCCCGGACCCGCGCGGCGCCGACCCCCACGAACATCTCGACGAAGTCCGAGCCGCTCAGGCTGAAGAACGGCACCTTGGCCTCGCCCGCCACGGCCTTCGCCAGCAGGGTCTTGCCCGTCCCGGGGACGCCGACCAGCAGGACCCCCTTCGGGATCTTCCCGCCCAGCCGCTGGAAGCGCTCCGGCGTCTTCAGGAACTCGACGACTTCGACCAGTTCGGCCTTGGCCTCGTCGATCCCGGCGACGTCGCCGAAGGTCACCCCCGTGTCCTTCTGGACGTAGACCTTGGCTTTGCTCTTCCCGATGGCCATGAGCCCGCCCAGGCCGCCGCCACCCATCTTCTTCATGGCGTACTGCCAGATGAGGAAGAAGAGCCCCATGGGGAGCAGCCAGCTCAGCAGCGTCGGGAGCCAGGTGCTCGTCACCTCTCCGCGGAAGTTCACGTTGGCCTGCTGCAGGTCGTGGACGAGTGCGGGATCGTCCACCCGGACCGTCATGAAGGGCTCCTCGCCCGTCCCGGACTTGGTCAAGGCGTCGATGCGGGCCTTGGGGAGCAGCCCCGCGAGCCCGTCCCGGTTCAGGCGCCCCGTGATGATCTTCGCGCCGATCGCCACGTCGCTGATCTTCCCCTTCTCCACCAGGGTCTTGAACTCGCCATAGTTGAGGGTGTCGACGTGCGGGGCAAAGACGTAGTCCTGCAGCGCCGTCAGGAGGAGAAACACGGCCAGAAAGTACCAGAGAGAGGCGATGTGCTTCTTGTCCATGGCGCCCTATCCCTCCAGGACGAGGTGTTCGGTCCGATGCGCCATCCGGTGCCGGCAGACCACGGTCTCGGGCTCCACCACGCGGACGCCGCCGCCTTCGGAGCAGTGCCAGCAGGAGAAGTTCAACGGGTGGAAGTACCAGTAGCGCACCTCGACCCTGCCATGGTGCCCGTCGGGGCAAAGATGGAAGAGGGGATCGGCCGCCAGGGCGGCGTCGACGTCGCCCATCGCCAAGTCGGTGATCGCCAGCGTGGGCCACCGGCAGGGGGAGGGCGCGGTCTGCCTCAGGCCCTCGAGGGGGTCCGCCTCCCTCGGAATGACGGCGGTGCCGAGGCCGCCGCTCGGTTCGGTCTCACGTATCCTGTCCATGTCCTGCCTCCATCTTCTGGCCTGTGCCACCTTTCGCGGGGGCCTGCGCCGCGAGGGGAGCCCTGCCGCTCCCCGCCTGATCTTTCTTGGCCGCCTCCTGGTAGGGTTTCGAGCGATGGTCCGTAGTGTAGAAGCCCGACCCCTTGAAGAGGAGCCCGGCGCCCGCGCTGATCAGGCGGTCCACCTTCTTCCTGCAGCGCGGGCACCGCGTGAGCGGAGACGCCGTGATGCTCTGGAAGGCGTCGAACCGACGCCCACAGGAGCGGCATTGATACTCGTAGGTAGGCATTCCTCCGTCCTCCCGTGACCCCCCAGAGGGCGGGCCACCGCGCCACCAGCCGACCCGCTGAGGCGTGAGGGACCACCCCTCCGATCCGGGCCCCGCGGCGGCAGCCGAGGCGGCGTTCTCCGCGCTCAAGCCGAGGTCTTTCGGGCCGAGTCCGTCCAGGACCGGGGCGGACCAGCCTTTGCTCCCGAGCCCCCGCCTCACCACGCCCACCGCCCCGGACGCAGAGCCTTCTAGGCTTACTGGCCGCTGATCACCACGGTGAAGTTGACGCTCTCCTCCTTGTACGGGGTCGGGATATACGCGAGTTCGAGGCGGATCTCCTTCAGCTTCTTCGCCTTCAGGGCCTCGGCGGGGAAGTCCACGTCGAGGGATTGGGTCGCCTCCTTCCCGGGATCGAGCGTCTCGGCGCCGTACGTGGCGAGCTTGATGGTCGGTTCGGTCTGTGCCTCACTGACCTTGATGGGCTGCCCCTGCGCGTCGATGTACTGGATCTTCCCGGTAATAAGGCGGACGGTCTGATCCTTGGAGCTATTCGTCAGCTTGAGCTTCCCCGTGAGCTTCGCCGGAGAGACGACGGTGCCGGAGCCCTTGTCGACCCGCTCCGTGACCTTCATCTCCGTGACCTCACCCGTGACGATCCCGGCCTTCACCGTCACCGAGGCCGGCGTCACCGTGTAGGTCTTGTCCTCGATCACCACTTGCGGTCCGGAGGGCTGCTGGGAGCAGCCGAGGGTCATCGCCACCACCATGGTCAGCATCATGAGGCCTAGCCATTTCCACATCGCCGTTCCTCCTGCGATCGCCCGGCTGCCACCATGCGATCGTGCTTGAAGACCCACCGCCAGGGTCCTCGTTTCCCGGCTCCGACGCGCCAACGGCCCTCTCCCGCGGGCGCACGGCAGGCTACCCTTGGGCGAACCGGGCCCGACTGGCACGTCCATGAGAGGCCATCCGTCGCCTCCGCCTTCCTCGTAAAGCTGATTCTGTGCGGTACCCCGCGTGTCGAGATCGTCGTTACTTGGGCGATCCCTTGCTTGCCTGTGGCCGGCTTGGAGCGCGCTGAGAGTTCGGACTCGGCCAATATCGCCGACGTGGCGGTGCCATCTTCCGCACCGCTACGCCATCATTCGGGCTGGTGGGTGCACCGGCCTTCTCGTCCAGCCCGGCGTTCCGCCCCTTGAAGCTGGCCTTCACGGCGCGGGTCCGCTTGTCCAGGTCGCGCTGGATGACCCGGCGCGCCTCTTCGTCGGAGAGCAATTGTTTGGCGGGCATGATGCGGCCTCCTTCTCGATGTGTCGAATCAGCGTTGAGCTTGCCGCCAGGGTCGTCCTCGTCCTCTCGGTGCGCCCCATTCATCTTATGCAAAGACAGATCCAGCTTGCTCTCGGAGTGGCGTGAAGAGGTCTCGACGCTGCCGAATCGCATGGTTGGATCGGACGCCAGGGTGAACTTTCAGCGGCCGGGCTGGCGAGAACCGCCCGAGATCTCGGAGAGGCTCCGAGATCCTGGAGGCGGGGCCCGACGCTCAGTGGGGGCGCTCGAGGCCGAGCTTCTTGATGCGGGACTCGAGGGTGGTGGGCTTGAGGCCGAGCAGCGTGGCGGCCCCGGCCGGGCCGCGGATGTGCCAGCCGGTCTGCTCCAGCGCGGCCACGATCTGCGTGCGCTCGGTGGCGGCGAGGGTTGGCGGCGCGCCGAGGACCGGGGCGGCGGCCGACCCCACCGGCACCTGGAGGGTCGAGCTGTCGCTCAAGATCGCGGCCCGCTCGATCACATTCCGCAGCTCCCGGATGTTGCCCGGCCAGGCGTAGTGCCGGAGCGCCTCCATCGTCGCCTGCGGAATGCGCTCCACGGGCTTGCCGAGCGCCTGGCCGAACTGCTTGGCGAAGGTCCAGACGAGCAGCGGAATGTCCTCCGCGCGCTCCCGGAGCGGCGGCACGGCGATGGGGAAGACATTCAGGCGGTAGTAGAGGTCCTCGCGGAACGTCCCGTCCGCGACCCGCTGGGCGAGGTCCCGGTTGGTCGCGGCGATCACGCGGACATCCACCGTGAGGGTCTTGGTGCTCCCGATCCGCTCCAATTGCCCGTTCTCCAGGACCCGCAGCAGCTTGACCTGGAGCTCCAGCGGCACCTCCGCGATCTCGTCGAGGAAGATGGTCGACCCGTGGGCCAGCTCGAATCGCCCGGCCTGGCGGGTCAGGGCCCCCGTGTAGGCGCCCTTCTCCCGGCCGAACAGCTCGGCCTCGATCAGGGTCGGGGGGAGCGCCGCGCAGTTGAGGGTGACCATTGCGCGGTCCTTTCGCTTGCTCCGGCGGTGGATGAGCTGCGCGAGCAGCCCCTTGCCGGTGCCGGTCTCCCCCAGCAGCAGGACGGCGGTCTCGGTCGGGGCGACGCGGTCCGCCTGGGACACCACCCGCTGCAGCGCCGGCGAGTGGCCGATAATGTCGCGGGGCTGGACCTCGGCCGCCTCGCGCAGGTAGGCGTTCTCGGCCTCGAGCTGCTGCTTCAGGCGCGTGACGTCGGCCAGGGCGCGCCGGAGCGCCTGCTCGCTTTGCTGGCGCGCCAGGGCATTGGCGACGATGTCCGCCAGGAGCTGCAGGCGCTGCACCAGCCCGTCCGGCCACTCGCGCTCGGTCCGGAGCGTGCCGAAGGAGAGCGCCCCGACGACGCGCCCGGTCGCGGCCAGCGGGAAGATCAGGTTGGACTTCTGGTGGATGGTGCGGAAGGAGTCCCGGTCGCGCTTGGCCTCGGGGGGCAGCTCCTCCAGCTTGGCGAAGCGCACGGTCCCCCCCCGGAGCAGCGTCTGATGCACCCACGGGAAGTCCCGGCTCGCAAAGAGCCCGGGCTGGGCCGCGAAGTCCGGCACGGCCCAGGCGTGCGTGATGACCAGGTCCTCCGCCGCCTCCGCCCGCTGCAAGAGGGTGCTGCGGTCCAGCCCCAGCGCCTCGACGATGCGCCGCTGGGCCTCCTCGATCAGCCGGTCCACCTGCTCGGCCGGCACGTGGACGAAGCGGGCGGACAGGTCCGCGAGGAGCGCCTCAAACCGCAGCCGCTCCTCCAGTTCCGCCCGCGAGGCCTCTTCCGCCCGGGTCATCGCGGCGTCTCGCTCAGGGCACCGCTCTCAAGAGTAAGGTGACCAACCCAAGCACCAACACCTTCCAGGCGCAACTGGCTGTACGCCAAGCGAGCACGCTCTCCTCGGCGCGTTCTGAGGACGCCGAGTATCCGCGGCCAGGTCCCATCGGATTCCGGACTTGTTTACATGTTACCAGAATCTGGTTGTGGCGTCCACGCGCTGTAATGCCCAAGAAGAATCGCTCGCTTCACGCCGCTATCTTCTCTGGCTGGGATTCGTGCTGCCAGCCATCCAGAGTCGATCGCGCCAGGACACGGGACTTGGGCGGAAACCGATGCCCGACGAGTGGAGGCAGGGGGAGACCGGGAGGCGGCTCGGGGACGCCCGGCCCACGACTGGTGTGCGGTCGGCGCCCGTTGGAGTGGTGGATCCACTCCTTCAAGCGCCGTCGCAGATGCTCATCGCTGAGCTGCAACAGGAAGTCCAGGCACTCCCGGCGTAAGGTCCCGATGAGCCGTTTGCAGATCGCACTGGCTTGCGGTTAGCAGGATAAACGGAGACCGGAAGGATTATTCGCGCACCACTACCTTCGGCTGGGTTCAAGAGCACTGCCCAGGCTGGGAGAGCGCCCATGTGGAGGCCTACCGCGCGTTGGACGTCACCTGCGAGGCGCTACCGCCCCACGCGCCCTCCAGGTCCTCGGGCCGCTGATCGGGACTCGCCCGCCGAGGCGGCAAGACTGAACACGTTCTGGACGGACCTCCTGCGCGCCACAGCCTTGTGAGCGCTGCGGCCATACCAGACTTGCGGTGAGAAGATGCTCTACTTGCTGGCCAGCAAGAGCAGCCTGGCACACTCAGAGGCAACGGCAGTATCGGGTTTCCCCTCACCGGCCATTGTCGCCCATCCCTGTTTTTCGACGTAGTCACTCGCTTGCCAAGACCCGGCTGCTTTCATTTCTGTGAGCTTCTGGTCTTTCCCCGGATCCCGGTTAAACTGGACGACGCACATTGGCGCCAGGCGCTTGACGACCGCATCATCCGCCAGTTTCAGGGCCGTCCCCCCCGTCACCCATCCGCCCCACGCGAAGCCGATAATCATGGTGAGCACAGCCGCACCCACCCACGACCAGCCGACCACCGTTTTGGTTGGGCGGAGGTCATTCCACCTTTGGCCGAAACTTACCTTCCCCTTCTGTCCCACGCCGCTCCCTCCTCGATCTCCTCTATCCTGATCCATTGGTCTCCTCCTCCGTCAGTCCCATGATTCGATCAGAAATAGCATCAAACTGCTTCGGCTTCTCCGGCCTCGATCTTCCTTCCCGAAACCCTCCGACGACTGCTCCCGTGCTCGAGCCGAGATCATCTCCCTCATTGGGTCACCCCACCCTTCTCCTCGCCTGCGGTTCGCCTGCCCGGCCGGGCCCCGCGGTGCTCGGTCAGGGCGTCGCTCCTCGCGCGGTCAGGCCCGGATTCCCGCCGATCCACCGGCTGCCGCGTTGGCCCCCGACGCACCGGGCCCTAGGTCTGATGAGTCGGCTGCGGTGGCGCCCTTCGCACCGCCCCATGTTCGTGGTACCTTCCCTTGCTCCGCCCTTCTTCCTACTCTGCCCTATGCACACCTCTTCCACAGGATGCTTGCAAGTACGGGTCCGCCCCGCTCTCCGAGTGGCCGGTGGGGTTGCCGCCCTATCGAATCGCGCAGTTCGGGGTGATGCTGGTATGAGGCAGCAGGGGAGGTACCGGCGGGGATCGCACGAAATATCGGAGCAGCTCCGACAGGTCGGATGGGGGACGACGATCAGCGGGGAGCGCCGGAGTGGCCTGCCTCTGAACCACAAAAACCATTCCGCAACCAGGGCCGCCCGAGACCGCATGCTGGAACCGCGGAACGTCGACCCAGAGGGCGATCCGAGTCCGAACCAGATCCGCCAGAGACAATTCTCCACGTGCCACCGAAGGCCCAGAGAGCATCCTCTCCGGGTGTGCCCTCGTTTTCATTCGGCGGGAAGACCCACTCTACGACGGCGTGATTCGTTCGTAGGTGATCCTGCCTTAGCGTGCTATGCTGACGCATTAACCGGTCCGCGCAAGAGGTCCCCGAGGAGAAACATGCCGGCTGACGGCAGCGTGACACACATTCCCCGGTCGACTCCCGCACTCATCGCCGAGTTGCGGGCGCATGCTGCCGGCCTCACCCTGGCCGCGATCGCCGTCGTGCGCAATGACTCCACCCAGTTCGTCTTTCCTGTAGACGACGACCCCCTTGGCAGGCTCAACTCCCTCATTCACGCCGGCGGGCATCCCATCGGCATCGTCGGCGCCCAGATTGGCCACGGCGCCATCAGGTTTGTCCTCCACCCATTTATCGAGTTCCAGAATAACCCGCAGGCGCTTGCGTATCTGCACACGCTCCGCGATCCCTTCCTGACCCTCATCCGCACGCACGTCGATCGCATGCCGGATAACCCTCGGAACAACTAGCATCGCCATTCGTCTGGGGCAGCCGATAGCTCCCGAAGATGGGATCGCCTGCTGCGCCAGGTGAATTCTCTGCCTCCGGGAGATCATCTGATGTCCGTCCGACATCCGAATTGCGATCTGCCTCTCCGCCTAGTACCCCATGATCCGCAAAGACCACGGCGTCATGCCGCGACGCTCTTTGGGCCCTCCGGAGGCAGCCTAGTGCATTCGCTCCATTGAGTCCCGCCGAGTCTCATTCTTCCACTTTCATCGGCACCGGTCTCCACACCTGCCCTTGGTCACCGTACTCATACACTCTCCCATCTTCCGTGAGCCCGAACAGGACGATTCGCTCGCCCTCCCGCCTCTTAACGATCACGGCCTCGACCTGCTTCAGTATTAGCGTCTTCTCCATTTGTCTGTCCCCTTCTCCTCTCCCCTCTCGGCTCCGTCCGCAGCAGCGGGCGCCTCACCGCTTACTCCCCACTTGAAGCCCTGAGAGGACCTCGGGCCTGCCCCCATTGATTGGTCCACCCTGGATGTTAGTGTCGGTCACCTGCCAACTCTAACCCCAATCGAGGGGAGACGCAAGGCGCGGCCCCGGATGCGCCAGCCGGTCTGGGCGCCAGGCCATCCGATATTTTGGAGCCTCTCCGAAGGGTCGTGGGTTTTCAGTCTGCCCATCCCCTTGTTCTTCGCCACTGGTTCAATTCAACTATTCGATTCAGCAGCGCTGTGAGCCCGTCGGCCGCTCAAGAACGTGGGTGGATCTGTTATTGCATCCATATTTGAAAACAGACGGGGCGGGCATGTAGGTCCCGTACCGTTGCACCCACGGGCGAGCGGATGAAAGGAGCAGGCTATGGACATCAATTTCTGGTTGGGAATCCTCATTGGGCTCGTTGCCGGAGGCGGGGCGGTCTGGTACGTCAAGGTGCGGTCACTCCAAACGGCCGTTGTGACCATGACCGGTGAATACCGGAACGCCGAGAAAGGGCGGAAGGAGCTCGAGGCGAAGAGCAGGCAGCATCCGGAGCCAGCGGCGAGCTAAGGTCGAGACCCGGCCCGAGACGGGGCAGGCTGGCCTCCGCCTCGGGCTTTGTCGGACCCTTTGTCCCTCGCAGGAAACTGCTGGTCTGAAGCTTGCCTGCGCAGACGGCCGCGCTATAGCTTCCACTATCGGGTACTCGCATCCAGACCCGAGAGTGACGTCGATACCGGCGAGTCCGATGGACCGGCGGTCGCAGACACGCCAGCGGATACGGAGAACAGCCATGTGGTGGGCCCCGGCCATCATTTTTGTCGCCGTCCTTGCCCTACCCATTTCTGCCCCGGCGGCGTCCGGCGTCCGGCCTTACCAGATCTTCTGGAAGAATCCGAGTGCGCCTGATGCAATTCTGTGCAGTAAGATAGTCTTTCGTCCAGCGAGTATCGAGGACCCCTCCGGGATCCCCTTCTGCCGCGCCTTCCGCCAATTCCAGGTGATTGAGGTTCGGGGCGCCTGGGCGCGGATCGGCTCGGACGTGTGGATCGAGACCGCCGTCCTCACGAACCCTGCTCTCCTGCAACGCGCTGATCCTCGAGTCACTCGAACGCCCAGTCCCCGTCCCGTAAGCGATACAGAGCCCCGCTGACCAGCATTCCTCTGGGCTGGACCGGGCGCGGAGTGAGCCGCCGGTTAACAGGATCGCGTGGAAACCATGGTCGAAGCGCGCGCTGGGCGGCAACGCCCGCAGTCGTTCGGGGAGGACATCGCGAACAGCGTCAGCCACGGGGTTGGCCTGCTGGTGGCACTGGGTGCCCTCCCCGTGCTCCTCGGCGGCGCGGTCCGGCGGGGGCGGGCATCGTCGGGGCGAGCGTCTTTGCGGCCACGGTCGCGTTGCTCTACCTCACCTCCACGCTGTACCATGCGTTGCCGCGGAACCGGGCCAAGCGGGTCCTCCAGGTGCTCGACCACAGCGCGATCTTCCTTCTGATCGCCGGGACCTACACCCCCTTCACACTCGGCGTGCTCCACGGCGCCTTGGGGTGGACGCTGTTCAGTCTCGTCTGGGGGTTGGCGGCTGCTGGCGTGGTCCTGAAGGCGGTCGATGGGATACGCTCCCCCATCCTTTCGACGGGCCTCTACCTCGTCATGGGCTGGCTCGTCCTTATCGCGGCACGCCCTTTGTGGCTGCACATGCCGCTCCCGGGGCTGCTGTGGTTGCTGGCTGGCGGACTCGCGTATACGACGGGAGTGGCGTTCTTCGCGATGGAGCGCGTCCGTTACAGCCACTTTGTCTGGCACCTGTTTGTGCTCGCCGGAACCGCCTGTCACTTCCTTGCAGTGCTGTGGTATGCGGCCTGACACGGCGCGGCACCCGCCTCACGGCGCTGGCTCCACCTGGGCCGAGGTCTGCAAGGACAGCAAGGTTCCCCGCGCCGCTTACGATCTGGCAGATCCGCAGAGACCTCGCGCGGGAGCGGCGACTGAACGCCGCCCTCACGGAGGCGCTGAATCAGGTGAAAGTCCTGCGGGGCCTGCCCCCCCATCTGCGCGTGGTACAAGAAGGTCCGCGCGGAGGAAGGCTACCCAGAGGGCGCGGGGCCGAATAGCACGGAGGCGGGGGGGATGGGAGGCGTGATGTCTTGGGCAGGGAAAGGGAGGTTCGAGTACCGCTTGTCCATGATCACTCGATGGGCCCCGGCTCAGTCGGGGGTCTACGTAGTGTTCGCCGTCCATAAGTGGATCTCCGTCGGAGAGTCGGCGGATATCGGGGCCAGCCTCCGGCGGCTCTGCCGCGGGAACGATCCTGACTTCCGACTGCACCGGCCAACTCACTTCGCCTTCGAGTTAGTCCCCGCGGCGCGCCGGGTCGCGAGAAGGGACGCGCTGATCCAGGAGTTCCGCCTGACCCGCAACCAGGATCGGAAAGCCACCCGCGCGCATAAAAGAGCCCCCGGCTCGCGGGCCGATGGACGGAGGCAGTGTGGGGGGTCAGGGAGCGCGTGACCGACGATGCCGTGGCAGGGGTCAGAGCGGTTCGACTACGATCTCGAATCGGTCCTCATATTCGCGCCAATGAAGTCTGGCGTCTTTGCGATACTTGCGCGTGGCAAATGGGTCGGCATCGGCGAGTCCGATAATATCTGCGGACAGCTCCTGGCCCGCTTGGGCGACGACAATGTCTGCCGTGCCCAACAACGCCCTACCCACTTCGCCTACGAGTTGGTCGCTGCCGCGAGTCGCAGCGCCCGGCAGAGTCCGTTGGTTCAGGAGTTCCAGCCGGTGTACAACGCGGGATGAAAGTTCACCCCAGGGAACGCAATCCTGCGGCCCCTGCGGGCGCGCGGCGGGAGGCCGATCGCGTCCATCGCGTGGCCCCCGATTCGTCCGGTCGCTCACGCCGCTTGCCGCAGGTGCTGGGCGGCATGGTATCGGTGAACCCATTGGCGCTAGCGGTCGGAGCCGGCCCGCGCCTCGGAGAGCACCCGCTCTTCGGGGGGGAAGCTCTCGTCGAAGGCGAGCCAAGTGGGCGAGGGGGTCCTCGCCTGCCAAAGGGCAAGCACCGTTCTCTGGAAGAGGCAAAGGCTCTGCTCTTCAGGCCGAAGATGCACAGTTTCGTTACGCGGCGACTTTCCCGGCAATTAGGTGTATGCTGAGTTGTGCGAGAATCTCCCGTCGTCCTCCCAGCAGCCTCCTGTGAGGGCCACCCCGCTGAGCATCGAGGAGTTCCTCACCGCGGGGCCCGCAGGGCTGCAGCCCTAACGCGAAACGTGGCTGTGTAACCGGAACCGCGGCCAGCAGCATGAACGGCTTGGCCACAGAACAGAAAGGATGCTCCGATGCCCTCTCCTCCGCCCCCGCCGCTCCGCATCGGGGACCTGACCGCGTCGCCGCCCATCATCCAGGGCGGGATGGGGGTAGGGGTCTCGCTGTCCGGGCTAGCCGCTGCGGTGGCCAACGAGGGTGGGGTGGGGGTGATCGCCTGCGCCGGGATCGGGATGATCGAGCCGGACCTGTTCCAGAATTTTGGAGCCGCCAATCTTCGGGCACTCCGCAAGGAGATCCGGCGCGCGCGGGAGCTATCCAAGGGTATCCTCGGCGTCAACATCATGGTGGCCTTGACGAATTTCGGGGAGCTCGTGAAGACGGCGCTCGACGAGGGCATCGACATCATCTTCTCGGGGGCCGGCTTGCCTCTCGATCTTCCCCACTACCGCCGGGGAGGCGACCGCACGAAATTCGTGCCGATCGTCTCCTCCGGGCGGGCGGCCAAGATCATCGCCAAACGGTGGATCGAGCGGTACGACTATCCGCCAGACGCCGTTGTCGTCGAGGGGCCGCGGGCGGGCGGCCACCTGGGATTCAAGCCGGAGCAGCTCGCTGACCCAGCCTACGCGCTGGAGCGACTCCTCGTGCAGGTCCTCGCGGAGATCAGGCCCTTCGAGGCGACAGCGCGGCGCCCCATCCCGGTCGTCCCGGGCGGGGGAATCTACACCGGGGCGGACATGCATCGGTTCCTGCAGCTCGGCGCCGCCGGCGTCCAGATGGCGACGCGCTTCGTGACGACCCACGAATGCGACGCCTCGCCCGCCTTCAAGGAGGCGTATCTCCGCGCCACTCCCGAGGACCTCGTCATCATCCGAAGCCCGGTGGGGATGCCGGGTCGGGCGATCCGGAACCAATTCCTCGCGGACGTGGATGCCGGCAAGCGGATACCGTTCACCTGCCCCTACCACTGCATCGTGACCTGCGATTACCTCAACAGCCCCTACTGCATCGCCTTGGCCCTCATCAACGCCCAGCGCGGCAGGATGGATCACGGCTTCGCCTTCGCCGGCGAGAACGCCCATCGAGCAACGGAGATCGTGTCCGTCAAAGCGCTGATGGGGACGCTGCTTGCCGAATACCAGGCGGCATCGGCCACGCCCTGATCGTCCTGGGAATCGTCCACGCCTCCCGCGAAGAACTGGCCCCCGCCGCGCTCGCGGATGAGGCCCTTAGGGGGTTGCCACAGTGGTTCTATACCACTCTCGGATTACCGTCGCCTGCTCGCTTATCGCAGGTGTCGAGTCAGTTTTCCGAAATCTCTTGTGCTCGCCTTGTGCACGGAAGTTGAAAGGCCTGGGAAACATGGGAGGCCAGAGAGACCTGGGACGCTTTCCTATGTGCCCATTGACACGAATGCCGGAGCCATTCTCAGATTTTTCGAGAAGTTAGCTCCGGCCTCACTTTTGGACTTGAAGACCAGGAGGGCCACCAGGCCCACTCCGCCTCCACGCACCGCTGGGCAGACGAACAAGACCGGCGGCAGCCAACGCTCGCCGCCGAAGCGGAGGGTCGTCGTCCCGACTTTGTTACGACTTGCCTTTGTCTCCAATTGCAGGCATGGGCCCTTTCGCCTGCTTGAGGAATTCAGTAATCAACTGCTGCTCTTTCGGCTCGACGTTCAGAAATTTTATGCCCATCCCGGCGGGAAAGGAGCTACGCATGGAAACCGGATTCGCCCACACCACCACCCCATGCAGCTGGAAGTGATGGGCGATCCCAGGAAGGGTGAAGCGTAGAAGGACGCTCTGGTTCAGCGACAGCGGCTGTTGGGTCCGAATGAAAATCCCTCCCCCGCTGATATTCCGGCTGTAGGCCGCCAGAAACTCTTGCGCGGTCCGGTAGTGGACCTCAATCTCGACCTCGACGCGCGACTCATCCCGCCGCTCGGGCATGCCTCTCCCTCGCTCAGAACATCGCTTCTTCTAATCGGACGGGACGGTATCACGAGAAACGAGCAGAACACAATCAAAATTCCGCCAGGAACCCATCCGGGAATCCCCATCTACACCCACTGGATGGCTGGACCCTCGGCCCCATTGTGTGCCGCAAGAGAGTTCAGTATCATGGAGTACATTGACAAAGGGGGGCGACATGCTTACCGACATCCAGGGAATTCGGGTCGGCCATGCGACGGATGGGGTCGGCTGCACCGGATGTACCGTGATCCTCTGTCCCGAGGGAACAGTGGGTGGGGTGGACATCCGGGGGTCCGCCTCCGGCACACGGGAGCTTGATGCTCTCTCTCCCCTCCACCTTGTGCCGCACGTCCATGCGGTCCTGCTGGCCGGCGGTTCCGCTTTCGGCCTGGATGCCGCAGCCGGCGTGATGCAGTACCTCGAGGAGCGGGGTGTCGGATTCGACGTCCAGGTCACTCGCGTCCCCATCGTCCCCACCGCCATCCTCTTTGACCTGCGCATTGGCAGCGCCACGGCCCGACCGGACCCCCGGATGGCGTACCAGGCGTGCGAGGTGGCGACGGACGGCACGATCCCCGAGGGCTCGGTGGGAGCCGGCACCGGCGCCACCGTCGGGAAGCTGCTGGGGATCACGCACGCCATGAAATCCGGCGTGGGCACAGCCGGGAAAGAGCTTCCCGGCGGGCTTCGCGTTGCCGCGCTGGCGGCGGTGAATGCCTTCGGGGATATCCGCGACCCTCGATCCGGGGCCGTGGTGGCTGGTGCCAGAGACGCACCGGACAGTGACCGCTTCCTGGACACCGCCCGCGCCATGCGGGAAGGGACGACCCGAGGAAGCTCGAACGGGGAAAATACGACGCTGGCCGTGGTCGCCACGAACGCCCGCCTGACGAAGGTGCAAGCGACCAAGCTGGCGCAGATGGCCCAGCAGGGCCTCGTCCGTACCATCAGTCCCGTGCATACGACCCTGGACGGCGATCTGGTGGTCGGGCTTGCGACGGGCGAGGTGTCGGCAGACCTGAACCGCGTCGGCCTGGTTGCAGCCGATGTCCTCGCCGAGGCAATCCTTCGAGCTGCGACGCAGGCCACATCCCTCGGAGGAGTTCCGGCGTGGGCGGACTTAAGAAGCAGGAAGGGACGATAGACCGTAGGCCAGGGACGGGGAACCAGAGAACCGGCGAGACGGGCGGGCGGCGGTGCGCCAGGCGAGCGGGCGGGCGTCTTCGCCTCTCAGCTCTTGTCCTTGTCCGATTTCTTGTCCTGGTCCTTCTTCGGCGTTATGTCGATGGCATCCTTGCCAGCCAACGAGTCCTTGAATCCGCGGATCGCTTTGCCGAGGCCACTCCCCACATCCCCCAGCCGGTTCGCGCCGAATATCAGGAGGATGATCACCAGGATCACGAGGAGTTCCGGCAACCCGAGTCCAAACATGGCGCTCTTCCTTCTCGGCTTGTGGGCCTTCAGCCGTCAGCAGTCCCCCTCAGAACCGCTCTCCGCAACAGGGATGAGCCTCTCCGGGCCGCCACTTCGTGCCTAGCATCCAAGAGGACCCGGGAAAAGTCAATGTGAAAGACAGCCGTGAGCCATTGGCTTGAGGCCGCACGGACGCTCCCCCCCGCTCCACGGCGCCGCCGCTCACTTGTACGGGACGCGCTCATCGCCCTGCCGGCGGGTGATGTGCACCATGTCCAGGTGCTCCAAGAAGGGAATGGCGTACTTGCGAGAGATGCCGAAGAGGTCCTTCATCGTTCCCACGTTGATGCTCGGCTGCGCCTGGAAGTGTTCCAGGGCGCGCTCCCGCAGCTTCTTGTAGCTCTCCCGGTGCAGAAAGATGTCCTCGCTCAGCTTGACCAGGATGCCGTCATCCACGAGTCTCCGGAAGACCGGCTGGGCGATTTTCCGGTCGGCCTGGAGCCCCGCGAGGACCGCCTCGGGCGCCGGTGGCTGGAAGCCGGCGGCACGAAACGTCCCCTCGATTTTCGCCTTGAGCCCTTCCTCTGCGGCCGTGAGTGTGGGGCGGTGCTCGGCAAGCCGGACTTTGTCGCGCTCCACCGCGATCCGTCGGCGCTCCGCAAGCCGAGCGAGCAGCCAGCCGAAGGCCGCAGCAGGAAGTTGAGCCGGGAGCTTCTTGCGGAGCTCCTCCTTGCCGAGGCCGTCCTTCAGCGGTTCCCGTGCATGAAAGTCGGCGAGGAGGTCGTGCGTCTCTTTTTCTAGCTGCGCAACCCGCTCCGCATGCAGCACGCCGGAGTCCCCTTTGGCGCTCAGCGGGACTGCGATCCCTTTCCCCTCCAGCTCTTGCAAGCTCTCGTCCACCTGGGACGCATCCAGGCCGGATCGCGCGCGGAGCTCCTCGCTCGTCACCGGGACGAATCCCGCCGCCAGAAGATGCCGCGCGACCCGCTCCGTGGGCCGGCCCTGCTCCAGAATGTGGAGGTGCTCCAGCATCTTCGCCCGCGGTCGTCGCTCGCGGGGTGGATTGGGGTCGAGAATGCTCCCCCCGCCCACGGTCAGCGCGGGCGAGTAGCTCCGAATGACGTACCGGTCCCTGGGCAGGGCAGTGGACGGAGACTCCAAGCGGATATGGACGTAGGCCTGCTCCCCGGGGTGCAGCTCGTCGCGATCCAGGAGGACGATGCGGGCCAGGATCTCGCTGGTCCCCAGGTGATAGCGGACCCGCGCCCGGTTAGCCAGGGGTCGGGGCGCATCGGACAGGAGCGAGAGTGTCGCATCGAAGGCCTCCGAGGGCCGGAGCGTCCCCGGCCGGCACAGGACGTTCCCTCGCTCGATCTCGCCGACCTCCAGGCCGGGAAGGTTCATCGCCACCCGCTGTCCCGCCACCACCTCTTCCACCGTGTGTCCATGGACCTGGAGCCGGCGCACGCGAGACCGGAGGTCCTTCGGCAGAATCGTCACCTCTTCAGCGGGGGCCAGCCGTCCGGCCCACAGCGTTCCGGTGACCACCGTGCCGAACCCCTTGATGCTGAAGACGCGGTCGATGGGCAGGCGGAGAATGCCCTCGGTCCGTTTGGGCTCGGCGGCGGACGCCTGCGCCTGGATCGCCTGCAGGAGCTCGGGGAGCCCCTGTCCGCTGGTGGCGGAGCACGGAACAATCGGGCTTCCCTCCAGGAACGTCCCCTTCAGGATGTCGCGGACGTCCACCTGCACCATCTCCAGCCACTCGGCGTCCACCAGGTCCGCTTTGGTCAAGGCCACGAGCCCGCGCTGAACCTGCAGCAACTCGCAGATGTGCAGGTGCTCCCGCGTCTGGGGCATGACCCCTTCGTCCGCGGCGATCACCAGGATGACGAGGTCGATCCCCCCCACGCCGGCCAGCATGGTCTTGACGAATCGCTCGTGCCCTGGCACATCCACGATCCCGGCCTGGGTCCCGTCGGGAAGCGTGAGGGAGGCGAAGCCCAGCTCGATGGAGATCCCCCGCTCTTTCTCCTCTTTCAAGCGGTCGGTGTCGATCCCGGTCAGGGCCTTGACCAGCGTGGTCTTGCCGTGGTCGATGTGGCCGGCCGTCCCGATGATCAGATGACGCATGCCTCCCGCCTCCTCGCTCCGAGGCCACTATACTCGTCGATCCGAAATTGCGCCACCACTACAGCCGGAAAAGATCGGGTGTCAGGGAATGCACAGGCAAGGCAGGCGCGGCCCGGAGGCGCCGATCGTGGTCAAGACGAGGAAGAGGACACGCTCATTTCAAGTTCTTCCGCACGGCCTCCAGCACCTGCTCGCGGAGCGCCTGCCCTCGCGCCTGGGCGGCGCGGATGCGCTCCCCTAAAGCTGCCCGAAATGACTCATCCGTGATCGAGCCCAGGTTGATCCAGACATTCAGGGCCGCACCCTCCAGGGCCGTCGCGGCCAGCAGGGCCCCCACGCCGGCATCCGAAGCCGCGCTGGGGGTACCCCGCTCCGCCACGGCCTGAGCCAGTTCCAGCACCCGAAGGGCCCGGTCACAGATCTGCACGGGCGGCCCAACGGCCGCCTTGTAGGCCTGCTGAATCGCCTGGGCGCGCACCGCCTGCTGTTCGGAGGTCTCCCTGGGCATCCGAAAAGCCACCATGACGCCGTCGAAGGCCCGGGCGTCCTCGTCCACCAGCGCAAGCAGCGTGCCGCGCAGGCGATCCGCCTCCTCTGCGATTCCCTGCATGTCGGTGGCCCGCTCGGCAAATTTCTTGCTCTTGGCCGTCGTGCGCGCCACCATGGCTGCGAGACCGGCTGCCAGGCTGCCGGCCAGGGCTGAGGCACACCCGCCGCCCGGCGTGGGATCGCCGGAGGCGAGCATCTCGCTGAACTTCGCCACCGTCATCTCGTGGAAACTCATCTGCTTCCCCTCTGGTCCGTGTCGAGTCTTGGCAGCCCCAAAGACCCCAACCGAAACCACAGATTTCGCAGATTGCGCAGATTTTTCCGGAATGGTCTCGTTTGTGAATGTCTGTGAAATCTGCGTCATCTGCGGTTAAGCCAAAGATCTTTTCGCTCTACTCGGGAATCAGGTGGTACTCGATGATCTGCTTGGCGCTGAAGCCGGGGATCTGCAGGTAGTAGCTCGCCACCCCTTCCAGCGCCTCGATGGGCATCATGCCCACCAGCTCGCATTCCTTGACCAGCACACCGTAGCGGGCGGCCTCCGCCTTGATCAACTCCACCGCCCGGTGGATGGGCGTCTTCTGGTAGTTGACGAGGTTCATGGAGACCTGGACGATGCCCTTGTCCTCGAGTCGGAGGCCCATGGCCTTGACGTAGCGGAGCCCGCCCCCGATGTGCCGGACGGCGTTGGCGATCCGCTTGGCCACCTCCAGGTCATTGGTCTGCAGGTTCACGTTGAACGCGATGAGCGGCATCCGCGCCCCCACCGCCGTGACGCCCGACTTTTCACTTCGCACCTGAGGGCCGGCGTCCACCGTCCAGGCGGACTCCTGGAGCTTCTGCGCCATTCCCTCGTATTCGCCCCTCCGGATGTCCGCGAGATTCCGCCGCCCCTCGCTGCTACAGGCCTCCTCGTAAAAGAAGACCGGGATGCGGTGGCGCTCGGCGAAGGCTCGACCGAACCGCCGGGCGATCTCCACCGCCTCGGCCATGGTCATGCCTCGAATGGGAATGAAGGGGACCACGTCCACGGCCCCCATGCGGGGGTGGCTCCCCTTGTGAGTCCGCATGTCGATCAGCTCGACCGCGCGCGAGGCGACGGCCATGGCGCAGGCCTCGACGGCGTCCGGGGCACCCAGAAACGTCGAGTCGGCGCGGTTATGGTCTTTGTCCATGGAGAGGTCCAGGACCTTCACCGGGAACTGCTTGAGGACCGCCTCCAACTCCTTCAGGAAGTTCGGGTCCCGGCCTTCGCTGAAATTGGGGACGCACTGCAGGATCTTCATTCGCGGCAGACCTCCTTCTCCCCCGCATGATTCCCCCCGGCCGTAGAATAAGCGGGCCGGAACATACCACGCCCGCTATCCCGCAGCAACCTGGAAGGCAGGCGAATCCGCGATGGGGCCTTGGAGATCCATAGGGAATGGAACGGTCGAACGGGAGGGCCTCGCCCGCACGGGATCCGCCGCCCCTGCCACCAGCAGGACCTCGAAGGGCGAGGGCTCCTCCCGGCGGCGGCCCTCGTGCAGTCGGGCGGCCGAGAAAACCTCATAGGGGCCGCAGAAGTCAAGGATCTCGACCTCGGGAAAAATGAGGATGCCTACCCGTCTTCGCGCCATGCCCCCCTCCTACCCGCACGGCGCCCGCTCCAGTCCCGGAGGCCTCTCATCGGAGCAGCCCCGGTAGGAGGACCGACAGGCCGCCGGCGATGAACTCCACCCCGATGGCCGCCAGGATCAGGCCCATGATCCGCGTGACCACGTTCATGCCGGTGGGCCCCAACAGGGACGCGATGGCGGGCGCCAGGCGCAAGGCGGCCAGGACGACCGCGGCCACCGTGACGATGGCCCCAGCCACGGCCAGGTAGTGGGCCGGCGAACTGCCCCGGTGCGCGTAGACGATGACCGTGCTGATGGCTCCCGGTCCCGCCAGGACAGGAATCGCCAGGGGCACCACGGCCACCGAACCCCGGCCGGACTCCCCGCGGACCTCCGCCAGAAGCGGGGTCGCCTCCTGGGCGCGCATCTGCATCATGGAGAGGGCCACCAGGAGGATGAGGATGCCGGAGGCCACACGGAACGACGGGATCCCGATGCCGAAAACCGCCAGCAATGGCTCCCCGACCGCGAGAAACACCAGGAGGATCAAGGCAGCCGAGGCAGAGGCCGCCAGTCCGCAGCGACGCCGCTCCTCCCGCGTCTGGTGTTCCGTCAGGCCCAGGAAGATGGGAATGGCGCCCGTGGGGTTCATGATGGCCAGCAAGGCCGCCAGCAGCTTCGCGTACTCCGTCCACACCAGCATGTTCACTCCCGTCCGGGTGGGCCGGGCAGAGACCCGGCGCGGAATGGCGAGGCGCGGGAACTCCTGGCGAGGACTCACCGCCGGGCACCACGGCTCAGCGTTTGTAAAGCGCCTGTTCCGCGCGCCATAACGGGCAGTGAGCGGCGTGCCACGGGTGATGCAGGACCCTGCCGACCCAGGTGTCCGGATGGCGCCGCCCATATTCGCACAGCGGGCAATAGTGGCACGCGGCGGCCAGGGCTCGTCGGAGCCCCCCGGCGTGGGGTTGCTCCCCATTGGGAGGCCGGCGATTCATGGGCATACCTGAGTCCCCCAAGAGGAGGGAACGCGTCCCGGGCCAGTTGGGTACGAGCACAACGGCACAGGCCCCCGTGCGGAGACGCTCAGCATGGCGGAAGGGTGGCCTGCCGTCAACGAGAAAACAGGAGGTGTGCGTCGCGGTTCTCGTGCGCCGGGAACCCGTGGCGCCTGTCAGTGCAGCCCGAACAAGGGGAGGAGGATGATGCCGATGAAGTCCTGGAGGAAATGCATCACCATGGGGGCGGTCAGGCTCCGGCGCCAGACGTAGATCAGGCCGAAGATCGCCCCCATGGAGAAGACAACCACGATGCCCGCCGAGCCTTCATACCCGTGGCCAATCGCGAAGATCAGCGAGGAAAGCAGGACGGCCGCTCCCGTACTGCCGGTCACGGCTCGGAGGCGCAGGATGAGATACCCGCGGAAGATGGTCTCTTCGACCAGCGCCACCACGACCACGAGGATGACACCCAGCAGAAACTGCACCGGATCCTTCGGTGTCAAGAAGCTGGGAATCGAGGTCGGTGCCGAGAAGCCGGCTGCCCGCACGGCGGCCCCCAGCAGGGCGACGCCAAAGAAGAATGGAGCGTAGAGCACCAGGCCCAGGACTGCTTCGCGCCAGCCGCCCGCAGGGCCCAGGCCGATTCGACGGAGCGGCTCCCCGTTTCGCCAGAGGAAAAAGAGGATCAGGGCCAGCAGGGCGATATCCCGGAGAATCGCCGCTGCCGCCACGAGGACGAAAGGGGGGTTCCCTTGCCGCACAGCAAACAGGGAGAGGACCAGGGAAGGCACAATGAGAGAGAGGAAGACGCACACCTCGATCAGTTGAAGCTTGCGGTCCAAGATGGGGGCGGAACCCTCCGCACCTCCTGCGGGCTCCCCCCTCCAGACAGCCTCGTCGTTGTCTGGGTCCACGCCTGACCCTCCTGCCGGACTCACCCCCTAGCCTTGCGCGCGCAACCCGTCACAATCTCTACGTCTTAGTATAGACCGCTAAGGCGAACCGAAGCCAGGTTCTCTCACCCCCGGATCGGAGCCGCCCGTTCCCCTCTTGACCCCGGACAACGCAATGCATGCGCCCGATGGTCTAGAAGACATTCTGTCTGGATGCTTGCCGCATCCGGGCGCCCGGTGGTATCCTCCGCCTCGCGTGGAGACCGGCGGATCGGTCGGCTGAGGCGAGGGCGACGGCTGGGGATCGCCGAGTGCCTGCCGGCTCTCCCGCCGGTCATGGGAAAGACGTCCGGCACGATCGCGACCTCGCGTCCAAGGTCTCGGTTCCTCACCACGGAAGCCCCGCCGGATTGCCCCCGTCGCACCGCCTGGAGGAAGGCGACATGTCCCCTGTCCTGCTGGATGGCGAGCACCTCACCCTGGAGGCTCTCGAGCGGGTCGCCCGGCACGGCGAGGCCGTGGCCCTGGACCCGGCCGCCCGCCCGAAGATCGCGGCCGCCCGCCGCGTCATCGAGGCCGCGCTGGCTGCCGAGAAGCCCGTCTACGGCGTGAGCACCGGCTTCGGCCCGCTGAGCGACGTGTTCGTGGGCGCAGCGGATCGTGAGGCGCTGCAGCGAAACCTCCTGCGCAGCCACGCGGTCGGCATCGGGGAGCCGATCGGCGAGGCGGAGACGCGCGCCACCCTCCTCCTGCGGGCGAACGTGCTGGCCAAGGGGCATTCGGGCGTCCGCCCGGAACTGGTCGAACTGCTCTGTGCGCTGCTGAACCGCGGGGTGCATCCCATCATTCCCGAGAGGGGATCGGTCGGGGCGAGCGGCGACCTGGCCCCCCTCGCGCACCTTGCCCTGGTGCTGATCGGCGAGGGCGAGGCGCGGTACCAGGGCGAGCGCCTCCCCGGCGCCGAGGCGCTGCGGCGGGCCGGCCTCGCCCCCACCACCCTGGCCGCCAAGGAGGGCCTGGCCCTGATCAACGGCACCTGCGGGATGACCGGGATCGGCGCGCTCGCGCTCCGCCGGGCCGGGCGGCTGGTCACGCTCGCCGACGTGGCGGGCGCCATGACACTGGAGGCCCTGCGGGGGTCGTTCGTGCCCTTCGATGCGCGCCTGCAGGCCGTGCGCCCGCACCCCGGGCAGATCGCCACGGCGGACAACCTCCGCCGCGTCCTCCAGGCCTCCGAGATCAACCTCTCCCACCGAGACTGCGGGAAGATCCAGGACAGCTACACGCTCCGCTGCATCCCCCAAGTGCACGGCGGCATCCGCGAGGTCCTGGCCTTCGCCGGGGCGGTCCACAGTCGGGAACTGAACGCCGCCACCGACAACCCGCTGATCTTCCCCGATGCCGGCGATGTCCTGGCCGGGGGAAACTTCCACGGCCACCCGGTGGCGCTGGCGCTGGACGCCCTGGCCGTCGCCCTGGCCGGTTTGTGCGGCTTCATCGAGCGCCGGATCGAGCGGCTGGTGAATCCCCAGTTGAGCGAGCTGCCGCCCTTCCTGGTGCAATCCAGCGGGCTCAACTCGGGCTTCATGGTGGCCCAGATCTCGGCCGCTGCCCTCACCGCCGAGGCCCGGGTCCTGGCCGCGCCCGCCTCGGTGCACTCCATCCCGACCTCGGGCAATAAGGAAGACTTCGTCAGCATGGGCTGGCTCGCCGCCATGAAAGCCGCGCGGATCACCGAGATCCTCGCCCACGTGCTGAGCCTGGAGTTCCTCTGTGCCGCGCAGGGGCTGGATTTCCTGCGCCCGCTCACGCCGGGCCGCGGCGCCCTGGTGGCCTACGAGGCGATCCGCCGGCACGTGCCGCACCTCACGCAGGATCGCGTCCTGCGATACGACCTCGACCGGCTGCTGCCCCTGCTGGAGGATGGGAGTCTCCTCGCGGAGGTCGAGGCGGCGGTCGGCTCGCTGGCCTGATAACCGCGGTGATCCCCCGGGCCGGCTGCTGGCAGGTTCACCCCTTGACGAGCGGGCATGACCCGTGGCCTAATGGCGCGTCTTGACGTGGGCTATCGGTGCTCTGGCGAATTGCATGGCATGTCTTGACCGGGTAAGGACAAAAGGAGGGCTGACTCATGGATCGGACGGTTCGGAGGATTGGGGGCGCCCTACTTGCCCTGGCCGCGATCGGACTCCTCCTGGCGGGACCTGCCGCCGCCCAGGAGACCATCAAGATCGGCTTCTTCGCCCCGCATCACCGGGCCCGTCGCTGCCGACGGCGCCAGCGCCAAGCAGTCGGTCGAGTTGGCCGTGAAGGAGGTCAACGCGGCCGGCGGGATCATGGGCAAGAAGGTGGAGCTGATCGTGTACGACGACCGCCTCAATCCCCAGGAGGCCGTGGCAATCGCCAGCAAGCTGATCGAGAAGGACCAGGTGGCCGGCGTGGTCAGCGGCTCGTACAGTGGGCCGACCCGGGTGACGGCTCCCATCTTCGCCAAGGCCGGCGTCCCCATGGTGGCGGGCTACGCCGTCCACCCGGACGTCACGAAGTCCGGCGAATCCAATTTCCGGAACGGCTACCTGGGCGAGGTCGAGGGTGGCGCGGCCGGCGAGTATGCCGTCAAGGTCCTCAAGAGCAAGACGCCCGGCCGTCATTTACATGGACAACGACTTCGGCCACGAGATCTCCGCCGGGTTCATCAAGCGGGCCGAGAAGCTGGGCGCCAAGGTGGTGGAGAAGCAGATCTACAAGTACCCCGGCGAGAAGGACTTCCGCCCGTTCCTCACGCGCATCAAGGAGGCCAAGCCCGACCTCCTCTTCGCTGCCGGGTACTATGACGTGGCAGCCCTGATCGTCCGGCAGGCCAAGGAGTTGGAACTCAAGGCCCAGATCCTCGCGGAGGAGGGCTTCGACTCGCCGAAGTTCATTGAGTTGGCGGGGAAGGACGCCGAGGGGGTCATCATCGCCACGAACCTCGACCGCGACGATCCCCGACCGGTCGTGCAGAACTACCTGAAGAGCTACAAGGCGGCCTACAAGATCGACCCGGACATGGTCGGGGCCTCGAGCTACGACGCGTTCATGATCCTGGTCAACGCCATCGGACGTGCCGGGTCGACCGATCACAAGGCGATCATCAAGGCCCTGCTGGAGACCAAGGACTACAACGGCCTCACGGGCAAGCTCAGCCGCTTCGTCAAGGGCGAGGTGGTGAAGCCGGTCCAGTTCCAGATCGTGAGGAACGGGAAGTTCCGCCGCCACGGCGTGGTGAGCAATCCCGAGGTCATCACCCCCCCGGTCCAATAACGAAGCGACAGGGACAGCGAGGCGGGGGGCCGAGCACCTCAGCCCCCCGCCTTCGTGCGTTCTGACCCGACAACAGGCAAACGTGGAACCACAGATTGCGCAGATTCCGCAGATCCCCTGAACGACCCTACCTGAAATAGCCTCTGCGTCATCTGCGAAATCTGCGGTTTCGGGTTTTCCCGTTATGATCTGGCAGCAGATCGCCAATGGCATCGCGACGGGCGCCGTATACGCCCTGACCACCCTGGGCCTCACCATGGTGTACGGGGTGCTGCGCGTGCTCCACGTCGCCCACGCCAGCGTGTATGCCCTGGGTGCCTACGTGGGACTCTGGACGTTCCACGCCACGGGAAGCTTCTGGTTGAGCCTGCTGGTCGCCATGGCCGCCTGCGGGGTGGCGGGGGTGCTGATCGAGCGCCTCCTGTACACGCCACTCCTCCACCTTCCCAGGATCATCCCGCTGATCGGAAGCATCGGACTCTTCATCGCCACGGAGGAGGCCTTCCGGATCGTGGCTGGGCCCTATGCCCTGGCGTACGACGCGGAGATCCAGTTCGGTCGACTGAGGCTGGGGCCGGTGCATCTCAGCCCCCCGCAGACCCTGATCCTCGCCGTGACCCTGGCGCTCCTGGGTCTGCTCTGGCTGTTGCTGTCCCGCTCCAGGGTGGGCCTGGCCATGCGCGCCACGGCCATGGACGCGGATACCACCTCCAGCTTCGGCGTGAACACCCGCGCGGTGGTGACGCTGAACTTTCTCATCGGCTCGGCCCTGGCGGGCGCGGCCGGCGTCCTCATCGGGGTCTACGACAACCAGGTGTGGCCGACCATGGGCAGCATCCCCGCCTACAAGTGCCTGGCCATCGTCGTCCTGGGTGGCCTGGGGAACATCCCGGGAAGCGTCCTGGCCTCGTTCCTGATCGGTCTGGCGGAGACCCTGTTGATCGGGGTCCTGGCGATCCCCTTCCCCCGGGACGCCCTGGCCTTCGTGGCCATGATCCTGGTCCTGATGTTCCGGCCCCACGGCCTGCTGGGAAAGGGCTAGGGGCGGACGAATGGAAACCACAGATTACGCAGATTTCACAGACTTCTCCGGAGGTCCTATCCGCGTGAAATCTGCGTCATCTGCGAAATCTGCGGTGAAATTTGAAGTCTTCTTTTCCGGGGCTATTGCCACCAAGTGCCCATGTTAAGCGGGTATCTCGTCACCGTCCTCATCACCATCGGCATCTACGTGATTCTGGCGCTGAGCCTGAACATGATCACGGGCCGTGCGGGCCAGATCTCCTTGGGACATGCCGCCTTCATGGGGATCGGCGCGTACGCCTCGGCCTTGCTCTACACGAAGGCAGGGTTCGGCTTCTGGCCCGCCTTCCTCGCCGCCGGCCTCATCGCGGGGGTGGTGGGTGCGGTCCTGGCCATTCCGTGCCTGCGGGTCCGGGAGGATTTCCTGGCGATCACCACGATGGGCATCAACTTCGTGGTCGAGGCGGTCTTCCAGTACATCCCCTTCTTTGGTGCGGGCATGGGCATCGGCGGGATCAACCCTCCAAGCCTTCTCGGACGGGAGATCGGCAAGCCCGGGTTTCTCGTGCTGGTGATGGGAGTGATCCTCGCCGTCACTGCCGTAGACCGCTGGCTGGTGCGGTCATGGATCGGCCTCGCGTGGGCCGCGATCCGGGAGGACGAGGAGGCGGCCGGCGCCATGGGCATCGACGTGGTCCGTTCCAAGGTCTTGGCCTTTGCCCTGGGAAGCGCCGGGGCCGGCCTCGCCGGAAGCCTGTACGCGCACTTTCTCACGTTCATCATGCCCGTCAACTTCAACTTCGGCCAGTCCATCGTCATACTCTCCATGGTCGTCTTCGGAGGGATCGGGACGCTGCGCGGGCCCATCGTGGGTGCCATCATCCTGGGCGCGCTGCCCGAGGTCTTCCGGCCCGCCATGGAGTATCGCACGCTCCTGTACGGCATTCTCCTGCTGCTCTTGATGCGCTTCCAGCCGGATGGGATCCTGGGAGAGCGCAGCCTCCTCGTGCGCGGCTGGCAGGCGCTGCGCCGCAGCGCAGCGCCAATGGAAAATTGAAAACTGACAACTGACAACGATGGCTCTGCGGGTCCCGTTGTCGGTTCTCAGTTGTCGGTTTTGGATTTTCAATTGCGCGAGGACGTGATGGCCCTCCTGGAGATCGAGCGCCTGACCAAGGAGTTCGACGGGGTCACCGCCCTGCAGGACGTCACCTTCGACGTGCGCGAGGGGGAGATCCTCGGCGTCATTGGACCGAACGGGGCCGGCAAGACGACCCTCTTCAACTGCATCACCGGCATGCTCACACCGAGCCGCGGGACGATCCGCTTCCGCCATGAGGCCATCCAGGGGAAGCGGCCTTTCGAGATCGCCCGCCACGGGATCGGGCGCACCTTCCAGATCGTGCGGCCGTTCCCTGCGCTGTCGCTCACCGAGAACGTCCTCGTCGGGTACGGGCACCGCTCCTATCCTCGCCTGCGGACCGCCACCGGCGCCTATCGCACGCCGGCGAATTGCCAGGCGGCGGAAGCGCTTCTCCGGCGCGTAGGGCTATCGGGCGGATTCGATCGACCGGCCGGAACGCTTCCCCTCGGCCACAAGAAGCGCCTGGAGATCGCCCGGGCGTTGGCGTTGGCCCCTGCCCTCCTGCTCCTGGACGAGCCATCCGGAGGCCTCCGGCACGAGGAATCCCAGCAGCTCCTGGAGCTCATCCGCAGTGTGAACCGGGAGGGGAAGACGGTGATCTTGATCGAGCACAACATGCCCATTGTGATGGGGGTGTGCCAGCGGCTGGTCGTCCTGGACCACGGCACGATGATCGCCGAGGGCGACCCCGCAGCCATCCAGCGGCATCCCCAGGTGATCGAGGCGTACCTTGGGAAGGGCGGCGTTTAAGGTCGGTGGACTGGTGGAGGCAGGGATCAGGTATGGCCGTTCTGACCATTCCACCACGTGACCAATTCACCAATCCACTTCCCCACGTGAGCCATGCTGGAAGTGCGTAATCTCGAGGTGGCCTACGGCGAGTCTGCCGCCGTCCGCGGGGTGAGCTTCACCGTGCAGGCCGGGGACCTCGTCACCATCATCGGGGCCAACGGGGCGGGCAAGAGCACGACGCTGCGGGCCGTGATGGGCCTCTCGCGCCCGCGGGCCGGCCGGATCCTTTTCGAGGGGATCGACATCACCGCCGAGCCGGCTCACCTCCGGGCGCGGCGCGGGATCAGCCTGGTGCCCGAAGGGCGGCGAATTCTCCCCGACCTCACGGTGGAGGAGAACCTCCGGCTCGGGGCGTACTCGCTCCCCGGCCCACGAGAGCTCGCCGAGGCGCTGGATCGGGCGTATGCCCTCTTCCCGAAGCTTCGGGGCCGGGCCGGGCAGCGCGGGAAGACCTTGTCAGGTGGCGAGCAGCAGATGCTCGCCATCGCCCGGTCCCTGGTGAGCCGGCCGCGCTTGCTCCTGCTGGATGAGGTGTCTCTGGGCCTGATGCCGATCCTGGTCGAGCAGACCTTTCAGACCATCCGGGAGCTGCACCAGCAGGGGGCCACGATCCTCCTGGTGGAGCAGAACGCCCGGATGGCCCTGTCCGTGGCAACGCGCGGCTACGTCCTGGAGACCGGGCTGATCACCCTGAGCGGGTCCGCTGCCGAGTTGGCGTCCGACTCCAAGGTGAAAAGCGCCTACCTGGGCGGATAGGCAGGAAATGCGTTCGGCTGTACGGCGGTTCGGCGGTTCGACCGTTCCCGAACAGCCGAACATGCGGACCCTCGACCAACCGTAAGCGTTCAGCCCAGCCGATTCCGCCGAGGAGGCCTGTTCCTCCGTCGTCATTCCGGCGGAAGCCGGAATCCAGTGTGTCGAGGATTCTGGACCCCGGCTTCCGCCGGGGTGACGACCTGGGGCGCCGCACGCGGCCGAAGGCTTTCGAATCTTCCGTTGGGAATGTCGTGAAGGATACTCGCGCCGTCATCAGCGTGCTGATCGGAGCCACGCTGCTGGGATCGTTGGGTGCCTGGGGTCGGGCCGTCTATCGGTATGAAGGCGATCCCATGACCGTCGTCACCTGGCGCGCCCTGATCGGTGCCGCGGCACTGGCCTGCTTCCTCGCCGCATTTCGGCCGGACCTTCTGCGCGTCCGCCCGCGGGACGTGCCCTTCTTCGCCCTCTACGGCCTGCTGGGCGTGACCCTGAATTTCTGGACCTACTTCTCCGCCGTCAAGCTCATTGCCCTGGCCGTCGCCATCACCCTCCTGTACACCTACCCTGCCTTCGTGGCCCTGTTCTCCGCGCTCTTCCTGGGAGAGCGCCTGACCGGAGCAAAGCTTGGCGCCATCGCGCTCACCCTCGCCGGCTCCGCTTTGGTGGCGCAGGTGTACCAGGCGGATCTCGTCCGCCTCAACCTGCGCGGGATCCTTTTCGGCTTGGCGACGGGGCTCAGCATGGCCGCCTACACCATCCTGGGCAAACGCGCCATGGCGCGCTACACCCCATGGACCGTCGTACTCTACGGCTTCGCCGTGGGGGGCGTCTTCCTGGCGCTCGGGAGCGGGCCGCGACTCATGGCCGCCGCCTCCTACCCGCTCGCCGCGTGGCTCTGGATCCTGGGCCTGGCCCTGATCCCCAGCCTCGGCGGGTACGCCCTCTATACCCTCGGCCTCCGCGACCTGCCGGCGAGCCAGGCCAGCGTCATCGCCACCTGGGAGGTGGTGACGGCCGCCTGCCTGGGTTGGCTCTTCTTCGGCGAGTCCCTGGCCCTCGCCCAGTATCTCGGCGCCGCCCTGGTCTGCGTCGGCATCTGGCGGATCCAGCGGTCCTAGACCTGCGAGCCGAGAGTCGCGTACCGCCCTGACATCCACGCTCGCCCATGCCCCTGGGGCCTCCGGTTGCTGGGTCGGGGCTCAGCTATCCGAAGGGCGTACATTCCTTGATTCTGGACAATTCGTTGCACTATATTTCCATTAGTGGTATCTTATCGGCATGGAATTCAGGCGTCTGGTCGAGCTGGTGGCGGATGAGCCACTCTTTGAAACCGGCTTGCTGTTGGCCGGCGATGTAGATATCCGAGACGTGCGTCGGCAACTGTCGCGCTGGGTGACGGCAGGGCGCATCCAGCAATTCCGCCGCGGAGTGTACGCGCTGGCCCCCCCTTTCCGGAAGGTGAAGCCCCATCCATTCGTGGTTGCCAACCGCCTCGTACGCGGCTCTTACGTCAGTTGCCAGTCAGCGCTGGCATTTCATGGCCTGATTCCGGAGGGCGTTCCAGTGACGACCAGCGTCACGACCAGGCGGCCCGCCCGCTGGCAGACCCCGGCGGGCACGTTTCAGTATCGCCATATCGCGACGGCGCTGTTCGTCGGATACTGCCTCGCGGACCTCGGCGGCGGGCAACAAGCCTTTCTCGCGATGCCGGAGAAGGCGCTACTCGACCTTATCCACCTGCATCCCAGGGGAGACGCGCCCGAGTACGTGCGGGAACTGCGCCTCCAGAACCTGGATCGCCTGAACGTGGTCGGCTTGGCGAGCATGGCCGAATCCCTTGGCCATCCCAAGCTGCGGCGTGCAGCGGCTCTGGTTGCCGACCTGGCCCGCGCCGAGGCGCAAGAGTATCAGACGCTATGAAAGAAACCTTGCGCGCCCTGGCGCGAGCCGCCCTCTCACCAGTCCAGGCGCACAACGCGGTCCGAGAATACCTGCAGGCTCGCATCCTGGGTTGCCTCCAGCGTGTCGGCGCCATGATCCCGCTGGCCTTCCACGGTGGCACGGCGCTGCGGTTTCTGTATGCCGTCCCGCGGTTTTCGGAGGACTTGGACTTCGCCCTAGAGCGCGCCCAGGCGGGGTACGATCTGCGCCGGTATCTCCTCGCCATCCGGACAGAGTTCGCCGCCGAGGGGTACGCGCTCGAGTTCAAGATCAGCGATCGAAAGGTCGTGCAGAGTGCGTTCGTGCGTTTCGTCGGCTTGCCTCATGAGTTGGAGTTGTCGCCGCACCGAGACGAGGTGCTCGCCGTCAAGCTCGAGGTGGACACCAATCCGCCGGCCGGCGCGGGTCTGGAGACGACCGTCGTGCGTCGGCACGTCGTCCTGCAGTTGCAGCACCACGACCGTGCCTCCCTCCTGGCGGGCAAGCTCCATGCGATCCTCCAGCGCCCCCACACCAAGGGCCGCGACCTCTACGACCTCCTGTGGTATCTGAGCGATCCCGACTGGCCGTCACCGAATCTGACGCTGCTCAACAACGCCCTTCGGCAGACGGGCTGGCAGAGCAAGCCCTTGTCGGAAGACACGTGGCCGGCCGTTGTCCGCAAGCGGTTGGCCAGGCTGGCCTGGGGGCAGGCTGTGGCCGACGTCCGTCCGTTCCTCGAGCCGAGCGCCGACCCTGCGCTCGTGACGCACGAGAATCTGCTTCGGCTGCTCTCAGCGCGTCGGGCGTGATGCGAGTGAACGGTCAGAGGCCGTGGGGCTGTCACGTGCACCTGTGGTCTCGTGCGGTACTACGGCTGGTACAGTCGAGACGCTCCCGCCGAAGCCTGATCTTCGAGGTCGGCCGCCGGGACCGACGCCGCCGTGGGCTTCGGGGTCCGGTCGGCGCCCATGCGGGTCACTCCATCTTTCTACTGACAACAATCGCGGCCGCTGCGCCGGATACTCGCCTTTACCTTCCGATTTCCCGGTGCTCCGAGCCGTGCTTGTCCCTACCGCGGGCTCAGGAACTGCGCCTCGTCGTACTCCTCGGCGGCCAACACCATGAGGCCCATCCGCTCGTAGATCTGACCCAGCAAGAGGTGCAAGGTCGGCTCGTCCGGGTCCGCGGCGATGGCGGCGACCAGTTCGCGGCGCGCCTCGGTGAACAGCGCTTGCTCGAAGAGGAAGGCCGCACGCATGAGGCTCACGGTGTTCTTGGGATAGCCGGGGAGCGCCGCGGGTTCCAGCGTGCGCAGGGTGTCGCGAATGGCGACGATCTGCTCGGGGGCCAGGAGCGTAAAGCTCCCGCGCTGTAGTGGGTAACCCCGCGCCTCGAGTTCCCACTGGTAGGTCACGCCGGGGGTGAGGGGCGGCGCATTGCTGGGGTAGGCCAGCGGGACGCGGGGCAGGTTGGCCTGCTCCCACACCGGGCCCTGCGGTCCAAGCAGGCGCACCGCGTAGCGCAGACGGTCGGAGCCTCCCCACTCGAACACGGGCGGCCCAATCAGTTTTCCGTCCCGTGGCGAGAGGAGCAGGGGAGGCTGTTGGACGCTCCGCGTGGTGAGCGGGACGTAGCTCAGGTCCTTCTTCTTCCCTGTCAACAGGCGACCCAGGCCGGCGATGAGGTCCGCGGTCTTTCCGGTCGGGGCGGCCGCCTGGGTCTGGATCGTGTACGGCGAATTCCCCGCAGAGATGATCACGGTCCCCTGGCCGCCGGTAAAGAAGAGGACCGCCTGGGCGTTTTGCGTCACTCGAAGTTGATCGTTGGGTCGGAGCGACAGGAGGGGCAGGGGGGCCTTCCAGTCTGCGTCCGAGGCGAGCTTCACCCGCACCTCACCCTGATTGGCCTTGATTTCGGTCAGGATGGCGACCGGATCTGCGACTTGCCCGGCGATTCCCTGCACCGGGACGAGGACAACCAGGGCCACCAGCATGATTCCCCATCGCGCCACCATGGCAGCCTCCCCGCTGGGCCCATCGCAGCCGCGATGAGGCCCAGCACCTCGTAGACGGGAGAACGCAGCTTCGTCGGTCCCTACGATGACGATCGAGCGATCGAACCCTCGTACTGTCGAATACCCTTCACCGCCCCTCCCCCGTGAGCATGTACGCCGCCCAGTAGTAGGGATCAGCGTGGCGCTCCATTGTGGCGATCTGCGCTTGCTGCAGCGCTTCCGCTTTGTTCAGCCCTGCCTTCAGGTTCCGGTAGAACAGCCGCATCAGCTCGTAGGACGCCCGGTCGCTCACCTGCCAGAGGGTGGTGATGATGCTGGGGGTCCCGGCGTAAATGAACGCCCGGGTCAACCCCGTCAGCTCGTCCCCCTTCTTGAGCTTCCCCAGGTGGGTCTCGCAGGCGGACAGCACGACCAGGTTCGCCTGGAGGGTGAGCCCGAAGACCTCCTGGACCTCCAGCCGGCCGTCATCGCTCCCGCTGGGAGTCAAGCGGAGCGCCGAGCCTAAGGGATCCTCCTCGTTCAGCTCCGCATGCGTGGCGAAATGGAGAATTCGGTAGCGCGGGCTCAGTTCGCGGCTGCTGGCCTTGGTGGCCCCCTGGCGGGTGAGGAGGGTCGAGTCCGCGAACAGATCCGCGACCGTCCGGGCCTCCCGCTCGGCGTACCGGAGGGCAAGCGTGGGGTCCTCGAGGTCCGGGTTCCCCACGGCGAGGGCACTGGGCGCCTCGGCCTGGAGTTTGGCCCGGGTAAACTGGATGAGGCTGGCGCTGCTGTAGTAGTAGATCGGAGCGTTTTGGATGAGGAAGCGCTCCGGCTCCGACATCAGGGCCTGGAACGGGAGGTAGTGCAGAACCGCGTGGGGGACGATGAGGATTTCCTTCGGGGTGCGGCCCTGGAGCGCCGGACGGACGAGATCATTGAAGAGGGCTTGGGCCATCGCCCGCGTTTCGGCGTATTGCCCCCGCGAGGCAATGACTTCGCGGAAGTCTTGCACCCGTTGGGCGAGCACTTGACGGCTGAAGGGCAGCCGTACCACCGACACCGTGGGGCGGTCGACGGTCCACAGAATCGTTTCCTCCCCGGTTACGAAGTACTCGAGCAATACCGAACCCTCGGGTAGGAGCGCCTGGACCTGGGGCAGCGTGAGGGGCTCCACCCTCATGAGCGCCGCCTGCTCGCGGTCCACCCGGCGGACCCGCTGGAGGAAGGCCTGGTAGGCCTCGCGGGCCAAGGCCATCTCTTTTTGGAGGGCCGGGGAGTCCTCGGGCATGGCTCGCAGGGCGCTGATCCGCTCCCGCAAGCTGCGCTCCTCGGCGATGAGCGCCTCGTTCCGGCCGCGCGTGAAGGTCACCCGGTTCCCGAGGAGATCGAGGAAGGCCCGCGCCCGGGCTCGCTCGCTCACGTCGAACGCCTCGCCGGTCTTTCCCTGGTCCAGCAGGGTGAGCATGAGGAGTTCATACGCGTCAACCCTGGCCGCGAAGAAGGACTCGCGCAGCGCTTCGGATTCGAGGAGCCCCCGCAAGTCCTCGATGTCTGCCACGGCCGTACGGAGGGCAGCCTCTGCTTCCGCGGGCTTTCCCATCGCCCGATAGACGCGGCCCAGCAATTCCTGGGTGCCAGCGACAAAGCCGGGCCGCGGGGAGACTCGCACCGCCTCCTCCAGGTGCCCCACGGCGGTCGGGAACTCCTGCTGACGATAGGCGACCGCCCCCAGCCCCTGGTGGGCATCGGCAACCAGGAGCGGTATCCGCAGGCGGTTTCCAACCTCCAGTTGTCTCTGGAAGGCGGCGCGGGCGCCGTCAAATTGGCGCAGGGCGATATGGCTCCAACCGAGCCCCCCCAGCATGTTCCCATAGACTCGTTCCACGTGCGCGAGCATGCGCCGGCTCCGCTGACTGCTCTTGAGTTTTATGCCGGTGTCCACAATCTCCACAGCCGTCTTGGAATACTCCAGCGCTTTCTTCCCTTCCCCAGTCCATCGATAGACCGTGCTGAGTCCGCGGTGACACGACGCCTCAGGCATGAAGGAGTCTGCACGTCGGGCGGCAACGCGGCACCGCTCGAACAGCGGGATCGCCTTTTTGAGAGCGCCCAGGCGAATCTGTGTCCAGCCGAGATGACTGAGAGCGACAGCCAGGTGATCAGCGTTGCCCGACCGCTCGGCCATCGCCACGGCCTTCTGGCTGGCGTCCAGCGCGTCCTGCAAGCGACCGAGGGTGTTGGCGGAGTTCACGGCACTCGAGTACGCAATGGCCGCGTCACCGAATTGTCCCCACCGTTCGAAATAAGCCCCCATCCGAAGATAGGCCGGCAGGGCCTCGCGGGCGGTTTCCATTCGGAACGAGGCCTCCTGCCCGTCAATGTAGTCGAGCGGGAACCGCAGTTGATCCTTGATCGCGCAACCTGTCAGGAGGCCGACCAGGGCCAGGCAGACTCCAAGAGCCTTCTTGGCAGCACCTCCCAGTATCCGACTCACCTTCGCTTCCCCCCTGCCCCGCGGCTCCCCCGCACACCTGCCCGGATCACCGTGGTTCCCCCGTCAGTTGATACGCCGCCCAGTAGTAGGGATGAGCGTGGCGCTCCAGTGTGGCGATCTGCGCTTGCTGCAGCGCTTCCGCTTTGTTCAGCCCTGCCTTCAGATTCTGATAGAACAGCCGCATCAGCTCGTAGGACGACCGGTCGCTCACCTGCCAGAGGGTGGTGATGATGCTGGGGGTCCCGGCGTAAATGAATGCCCGGGTCAACCCCGTCAGCTCGTCCCCCTTCTTGAGCTTCCCCAGGTGGGTCTCGCAGGCGGACAGCACGACCAGGTTCGCCTGGAGGGTGAGCCCGAAGACCTCCTGGACCTCCAGCCGGCCGTCATCGCTCCCGCTGGGGGTCAAAAGGAGCGCCGAGCCAAAGGGTCCCGCTCATCCAGCTCCGCATGCGTGGCGAAGTGGAGGATTCGGTAGCGCGGGCTCAGTTCGCGGCTGCTGGCCTTGGTGGCCCCCTGGCGGGTGAGGAGGGTCGAGTCCGCGAACAGATCCGCGACCGTCCGGGCCTCCCGCTCGGCGTACCGGAGGGCGAGCGTGGGGTCCTCGAGGTCCGGGTTCCCCACGGCGAGGGCACTGGGCGCCTCGGCCTGGACCTTCGCCCGGGTGAACTGCATCAAGCTGGCGCTGGTGTAGTAGTAGAGCGGGACATCCTGAAGCAGGTAGCGGTCCGGGCCACTCATCAGCGACTGGAACGGCAAGTAGTGGAGCGCATCGTGCGGGACGATGAGGAGCTCCTGGGGCTGGCGGCCCTGAAGTCCTGGCTGGACGAAGTCTACATAGAGCGCGTGCGCCATCCGCTCCAGGTCCGCCTGGCGATCCCGGGCGGCAATCAGGTCCCGGAACGCCTGGACCCGCCTGCCCACGCCCCGTCGGCCGATGGGGACCGAGGTGACGGTGACGGAGTGTCGGTCCACGGCCCAAAGGATCGTCTTCCCCTGACCGGTCACGAAGTATTCCAGAAGCACGGAGCCCTCGGGCAATAGCGCCTGGACCTGGGTGAGGCGGAGGGGCTCCACCGTCATGAGGGAGGCCTGCTCGCGATCCGTTTGGCGGACCCGCTGGAGGAAGGCTTGGTAGGCGGCGCGCGCGAGGTCCAGCTCCTGACGGAGGGCGGGCGAGTCTTCCGGCAGGCTCCGGAGGGCGTGGATTCGCTGGCGGAGAGCCTGCTCCTCGGCAATCAAGGCCTGGCTCCGGCCCCGGCTGAGCAGCACCCGATTTCCCACGAGGTCCAGGAAGGCCCGCGCGCGGGCCCGCTCGCTCACGTCGAAGGCCTCCGCGACCTTTCCCTGCTCGAGGAGAACGAGGACGAGGCCCTCGTAGATGCCGACCTTGTCCTCGAAGAAGGACTCCCGAAGCTCCTCGGACTGCAAGAGGCTGCGCAGGTCTTCCGCCTGGGCCATCGCCTGCCGGAAAGCGGCCTCGGCTTCCGGCAGTTGCCCCAAGCCCCGGTACGCCCGGCCGAGCTTATCCTGGATGTCCACGAGCTTTCCCGGCCGAGGGGAGGAGCGGAGAGCATCCTCAAGGAGGGTGACAGCCGTTGGAAAATCCTGCTGGCGCAAGGCGACGGTCCCGAGCCCGTGGCGGGACTCAACCACGAGGTGCGCCACGTGAATCCGTTCGCCGATCGCCAGCTCCTTCTGGAAGGCATCTCGGGCCTGCGGCCATTGAGCCAAGGCGACGTGGTTCCATCCCAACTGGGACTGGTGCGTTGAATATTGCACTTCGAGGTTCCGAAGCCAGCGCCGTCGCTTCGGGTCGTAACTCCACTCTTTGCTCTTGGCGGTGAGGAAATCACCAAAGATCTCGGAGGCCTTTTGTCCATGCTCGATTGCCTTTTCGAGATGACCGAGGTGGCGGTAGGTGTTGCTCAGCCCGGAGTGGCCGGATGCCAGTGCCCACGTGTTGCCGGTTTGGCGCGCCACCTCGGTGCCCCTCTCGAACGCAAGAATGGCCTTCTCTGGCGCGCTCAGCGCTTGGAGTGACCATCCTAGGTTAATGAGGGGGTCGGCCAGAAGCTGCGCTTTCCCGGAGCGCTCTGCCATTTCAACGGCCTTCTGGGACGACACCAAAGCGTCCTGGAGGCGCCCGAGGGCCCTGGCCGACGTCGCCGCGCTCCTGTAAGCGATCGTCGCCTCACCATACTGCCCACGCCGCTCCAAGTCCTCGCCCATCCGGCGATAGGCAGGCAGCGCCTCGCGAGCGGTCTCGAGCTGGTAGGAGGCCTCCAGCCCAGCGGTGGCGTCGAGCGGGAACCGCAGTTGATCCATGATCGCGCAACCTGTCAGGAGGCCGAGGCCGACCAGGGCCAGACGGGCCATGCAGCGGCTGGTGGGGTGGGACAGAATTTGGGCGAGAAGCAACAGGCAGTGGCTTGGAGCCACCCGCCGCAGGAGGAGCCGGCGGTCGGATCGGGGAGGGGTCCGTCGGGGCGTTTCGCGCTCGCGATCCGGACCCCCGGGTCTGGAGCCCCACATGGTGGTGCCCCCCCGCAGGGTGCGAGAGGTGTCCTGGTTGGTGGATACTAGGCGCGTCGCTTCCGGGCTGTCAAGCGGAGAAACAGAATTTGGGGGACGCCATACGCAGTTCATAAGCGGGCACAGGGGGATGCTGTGAACATCGTGCATCACCCAGGTGGTGGTGGCCGGCAGTCCGTGCCACATCACCCGGCCTGGGAACCGGCGGCAGGCGACGGTCTTCTGCGAGGAAGCCCCGGCCAACGAGGGGTAGGGCCGAAGAGATGAGTAAGGTGTCCCCAGAATTACGGAGTATAATTTGTTTAACGTGCCGGGCCTTCCCTAGGCGACCCTCATGGACGGAAGGAATTTCCCTTGATGAGGAAGAAACGTCCGGGTCCCCTTAATACTCCCTTGACTGTGCCAGTTTGCCGGTGGTAACGTCGCGGCCGCTGTTTGGCTCACTCTTGTTTCTCGCCGGTTCTCATCTTTGGCGCTTGCTCGCTTTCCGGGTATAGAGGCACATGGCCCGTCTCGCCCTCAAGCCGGATGCGACGTTTTTCCGGACCATTACGGTGGGCGCAATTGGCGCACGCCGCGTCTGTACTGACCTAGGGCGGTATGGCCATCACTTTCTTGAACTCGAACGGGGTTCGCTCGACACCAAGCTGTGGAAGGAGGTGAAGCGAAAGCGGGTGCGAATCCCCGACCTTGTCTGCCTCCGCTGCGGGATGCGTATCGAGAGCCGGGCCAAGACGACTGCGGGATTGGCAATGTCGCACAGCCTGACCGACGCGGAGCGGGCGTGGGACTTCGGGCTGGTGGACAATGACGTCCTGGCATTTCCAATATGCCGTCCAACGCAAGAGCTGATATGGGGCAACGGCCGCCTCGGAAACGAGGCGTCATACTGGCATCAACGGAACTGGGTGCGGTGGCGAGCCGACACATGGGTCAGCTACTTTCGGGTCCAAAGTTTCAGGGCAACGCCGTACAACCGCTCAGCGCGGAAGGGTGTTACGGAAGGCTCTGAAGTGACCTTGATGTGGGATGCCGTGTTTTCACCGCGCGCAGGCACAGTCATGGAGGTCAACGGACGGAGAGTGAGTGTCGTCCGGGCCACCGACGGTCATCGGCACACATGGAAGGTGCCGATGGATCAGAACATTCTCGTGGCCGCAGGGGAGTCGGTGGCCGTGGATCAGCTTCTTTCTGCTACCGTGGTGCCGATCTCCGGGAACGACCTCCGGTGCCCCGCCGAACTACCCACGGACCACATCAATCAACTCCTTACCTCACGGGAGCGCACCCAGCGGTTCACAGGCGTGAAGCTGGCCCGGCTGAGACGAGATGCGCGGTATAACGGAGAAATTCGAAGCCTAGCAGACGATGCGGAAGAAGACGTGTACATCCGCCTTGAGGCGCTAACGTACCTTGTGTCAGTCAGGGCCGAGTCTGCCACCTCGCTATTTGAGCCTTTCCTTTCGGACACGGACGATCAGCGGAAACTTGAAGCCGTAATCGCGTTGGGCGAAGCAGGGACAGCGGAATCCCTGGACTTGTTGTCTGCAATTCTTGTGAACCAGCAGCGGCCTTACTTCATGCGGAGTGCCGCTGCATGGTGTTTGAGCCAGAGTCATTCGGACGCCGCTGCGCAGAAACTGATAAGAGCGTTCGCAGATGTTGACCCGAACGTACGTGAAGAAGCTCTCGAGGGAATCGTTTTACTCGGTGGGCCGGCAATCCCATTCTTACTTGCTGGATTGGATGAATTAGATCCGACGCTTGCGGCTGGGTGTGCAGAGGCCCTGCGCCAGCAGGCTCCGCTTCCGCCCGATGCACTCACAGCCCTAACGGAGAATGTTAGGGCGAGGCGAGCATCCCCTTGGACAGTGTGGCTTCTTGGCAATCTTCCTCGAGACGAAGTTGTGGCATCTTTGGTCGGTCTAGAAGAGACCGCCCCAGAACTACATTACGCACTCACCTTGCTTTGGTCCTTCGTGGATAGCTGGATCGCTCGTCGCTGGGAGCTATGCCCTGGCGCGGAGTATCCCGAGAATGACAGAACGGATGAAGTGGACTCCACCGCCTGAATTCGAGGTGTACCGAACGCCCCTTGGGCATCAACTTGCGGCTGACAGCCGTGCTGTGATGAAGCTACTGCCTCCCGGCTCTGTGGACCTGATAGTCACCAGCCCTCCCTTTGCGCTGCTTCGACAAAAGAGCTACGGCAACCAAGATCAGCAGGAATACGTAAATTGGCTGGGCACATTCGGACAGGCCGCCCTAGACATTCTTAAACCTACCGGCAGCTTCGTTCTGGATCTGGGCGGAGCATATCAGCGCGGGCGACCAATTCGATCGTTGTACAACTTCCGGGTGCTCCTCGATTTCTGTGATCGTCTTGGATACCGTCTTGCAGAGGAGTTCTTCTGGTATAACCCGGCCAAGCTGCCGTCACCTATCGAGTGGGTGAACAAGCGGAAGATTCGGGTGAAAGATGCGGTGAATACGGTGTGGTGGCTCTCCAAGACGGATGAACCGAAGGCGGATATCACCAAAGTTCTTGTTGAGTACTCGGCACGAATGCAGACGCTCCTCCGGAATCCCGAGAGGTTTTACACACCCAAGGCCCGGCCCTCGGGCCACGATATTGCCGCGAAGTTCGGCAAACGGAATCCAGGCGCGATTCCATCAAATTTGCTCCAAATCTCAAATACAGAGAGCAACTCACTCTACCTGACTGCCTGCGAAGCACTAGGTTGCGAGAGTCATCCGGCTAGATTCCCGCCGGACCTTCCCCGATTTTTCATAAAGCTCCTGACTGATCACAACGATTTGGTTGTGGACATCTTCTCAGGCTCGAACACAACCGGCCAGGTTGCAGATGAGATGGGTCGCCGATGGCTTTCCATCGAGATCGACCGTAATTTTGCGGTCCTCTCCTCCATACGCTTTATGAAGGGTTGGGCGCTAGGCGATATTAAGACCGCGATCGCTGCATTGCGTGCCGGCCGAGTGTTGACTATCGACCGGATTGGAGAAACCGAATTGCCGGCTCCGAATGGCCGACGGATAGTCGGACAACGCTCACTGTTCGGTGAGCCCCAATAGGTGGTTTGGCATGCCAGCGCCCTACATGGGACGCACGCGTCAGTAATCGCGCCGCCAGAATCCGCAGATCAGGAGCAACTCCCGCCTTGGGCGCTGGCGACAGAGCGGACGTGGCGGCCGGTTTGGATTTCGCGGTTCCCTCGCCCAGCTCGACTGGGGCGTCATTTATTCCACAGGTACGTCTTGCTTGAGGGGAGCTTCCGATGGAGGAGCGTGACGACAGCTATGTTTCGGACGTCCGAGCTGCCTTGCGGCGAGCGCTTGCCGCGGGGTTGAGAGGTCGCGATCTCCTGCGTGGCGTGTTGGGTGCCGACCCCCGCTTGGTGGACGAGATCCTCGACGGGCTCCTCAAAGAACCGGCAGCACAGCCAGAGGCAGAACACGCTCAGCGCGAACGGCACGAGGCAGCCCGGCGGTACGCAGCTGAGATGCCTCTGGGGCTTCCTGCCGCCGACCCCATGAAGAGCCAGTGGTGGTTCAGCCTGGACTCGGTGGAGTCCTTGTCCGCGAGGGCGCGCGTGCTGTCGGAGGACGGATCGGCAGTGTTTCTCGGCGCTCCTACCGTTGGTCACCACTACGCGCTCTGCTATGAAACAAGGACCACGATCCTCGACGCCGACCCGGACGTCGTCGCTAGCGTCAGGGAGGCAATAGGGGGCATCCGAGCGAACGGATGGGCTGCGGAAACATACGACGCTTGGGAGGAACCTCCGAGCAATCTCCTGGGACAGCATGCCGTCGCCATTCTGGACCCGCCCTGGTATCCTTCGCTCACCCGGCTCTTCCTATCGCGCGCCCGACAGCTAATCCGAGACTCTGGGTTCATTGTGTGCGCAGTGCCTCCATTGCTGACCCGACCAGGGGTTCTCGATGAGCGGACCAGTCTCCTTGCCGAGCTTCTGGCCGCTAGATACCGAGTCGTGAGCCTTGAGCCACAGGCGGTACGCTACGAGGTCCCTTCCTTCGAGTTGGCCGCCTACCAGGACGTCCCGCTGTTTACGGGAAGGCCGTGGCGCGAAGGCGACCTGCTGACGGTGCGGGCGGGTGAAGGCTCCCCTTCCCTTCCAATCGACCTCCGGGCCTCTGCTGGGGCAGTCGAAATCTTCGCCCGGGATCGTCGGAACCTGCGGGTGTTCCTAAATGAGGAACGGGCGGACCCACAGCTCCCAGAGTGGGCGTCACCGGTTCCCGAATTTGAGCGAACCGTGAGCACCCGGGCCTTCGACATCGAGAAGATCGCGGCCTGGGGCAGCAACCACACAGCGGCAAAGGTACGAGATGCATCCATCACCCGTTCGGTCCTCGATGCCTGGGACCGTCGGGAGCCGCCTGAGACGACGGCACGCTCTCTGTCCGGCCTTGACGCCCCCGAGGGCGAGCGCGCGGTTCGCCAGATCCGGGACAGCCTCGGGCTCGGGGAGGACGAGCCGGGCGCGACGCAGCGCCGGACACCGGCCGAGATGGATGAATTCCGCAGGGCCCTGTTGAGCGAACTCGGATCCGCGCCCTCAAAACGAGAGCACCGGCACCAAGATGACGACTTCAGGTTGGCGTTTCAGCGGGACCGAGACCGTATCCTCTGGTCCCGCTCCCTGAAGCGGTTAATCAACAAGACCCAGGTGTTTCCCGTCGAGAGTGATGACCAGCTCCGACGACGGCTCACCCACAGTGTAGAGGTGATGCAGCTTGCTGCGACCATTGCTAGAGCTTTCGGTTTGGATCCCGATCTCACGGAGGCTGGAGCGCTGGCCCACGACCTCGGTCACCCGCCGTTCGGACACGCCGGGGAATACGCCCTCAATGAGATCCTTAATCAAGTAGCACCACAACTTAAGGGCTTCAACCACTATGAGCATGGAGCGGACGTGGTCCGCTGGCTCGAGGATGCATACGTCTCACCCGGCATAGGAGGGTTCCCGGGACTGAACCTCACCCCGCAAACCATCGAGTGCATCCTCAAGCACACGTATTACCGTCGGGGGGATCCGCTAGGCCAGACCGAGGTGCTGGCGCGCTCAAAGCACCAGGACATCGCCGACGACACGTCAGGTTCATTGGAAGCGCAGGCGGTTCGGATTGCGGACAAGTTGTCTTACCTGATATCCGACCTTGAGGAGGGGATCCGCCTCGGGGCTATAACGCTGGAGCACTTGAAGACGTGCAGGTTGTTCGACCGTCCCCCGATCGATCTGCGCCCGACCGACGATGAGACTCTATTGGGTCGGTTCGTGTCGCAACGAAGGGCCCTTCTTCGTGTCCTGATGGAGGATGTCCTTGTCGCCACGGACTACCGGCTTTCCCGGCTAGGATCTCTTGAGGCCGTTCGCAAGGCGGAGGACTACACTGTGGCGTTCTCGCCAGCGATCCAGGCCGAGATCGGCGAGGTGTGGACGCGGCTCCAGGTGGGCCTCTTGCACCGGGACGGACGTGTGATCCAGGCCAGTCTGCAGGCCGGCGCGATAGTCACGCGTCTCTTCCTCCTTTACATGTTGAGGCCTGAGTTGGTTGACGAGGCGTTCCGTCGTAGCCACCAACGTCTGAAGACAACTAAGTACATGGCTCACTATCGAGGGCTAGTTAGCCGTGACGTGATTGGTTTCCCGAAGCGGATTGTTTCTCCCTTGCGGTTGACCGCATGATCGGGTCCGGGCTGAAAGAGGAGGGGGACAATTTTCTCGTGTCTCTATACAACGTAGTTCTCGCCAAGGACTACGTCGCCAGTCTCACCGACACCCATGCAACCGCGGCATACACTGAGCTGGTTCGTTAGTAACCCACCGGCCATCGTGGGGACTGAGCGCGCCTGGATGGACCTCCGAGGGCGAGCCCACCGCCTTGCCGCCAGTCCCGCGGGTATCGTTGTCGACGAGGGATAGTTAGCACGAGCTCGAATTCTTGAATCGAGGTTCCCACATCACGGCCCGTTGATTCTCGTACCGGTCGGATGATGCAACGCACACCGGTACCCGCGCAATTAACCAGATCCGCACCCGAGAGCCGAACATAGGTACTGGCGTCGCAAACGACATGCACGCCCAGGCACATCATTGTCAATCGGGGCAAGCGCTGGAAGGCCT
>CAVQPC010000062.1:0-38492 GCA_963714585.1 uncultured Methylomirabilota bacterium | reverse complement strand
GCCGGAGCTGACCAACAGCTTCTGCACCATGGACCTCGCCGAGGCCTTCTTGAACGACCCCGACGATGGAGGGGCCACACGAGCCGATCGTCTGCGCCACCGAGGCGGACGCCGACGGGGCCCTCAGCATGCAGCTCTTCAAGGAAGTGGCGGCATGCTGGTCCTCTTCGCCGACGTGCGGCACTACGATGCCGAAGGGGACTTCTGGGACCTGGTGAACTCGGGCGAGCACGCCACCTACTTCGCGGGCAAGTCCTTCGATCCCACGGTGAACCTTCCCAAGGTGCAGCTCCTCCCCGAGATCTTCTACTTCCCGGCGGGGGGCGCCGCCGTCCATCACATCGCCGCCCCGGGCGAGGTCACGCTGGGCCGGCTGACCCGCAAGAACGGCAAGTACTGGATGGCCATCCTGCCGGCCGAGTTCCTGGCCCTGCCGCCGGCGGTCGCGGAGGCGAAGGTCCGGGCCACCACCGGAGAGTGGCCGCACGCCTTCACCCGGCTCAAGGTGCCGGCCGAGCGCTTCATTGCCACCTACAGCTCCAACCACATCCACGGGGTCTACGGCGACTACGTCGAGGAGCTCACGTGGATCTGCAAGATCCTCGGCATGGAGGCAGAGGTCTATGTCTAGCACTCGTGCAGAAGGGAAACCACGTCTCGCCGGTGTTGTGGCGGCGCTGCTGACCCCGATGCGGGAGCGCGGGTCGCGCGTGGACTCGGAGACCACATCCCGCCTCGTGGCCTGGCTCGTGGAGCGGGGCATCCACGGCCTCTACATCGCGGGCACGACGGGCGAGGGGCTCTATCTCAGCCCGGACGAGCACTGGGAGCTGACGCAGGCAGTGGTGAAAGCCGCGCGCGGCGTCCCCGTGGTGGCCCATGTGGGGGCACTCACGACCGCCCAGGCCGTCCAGTTGGCCCGCCAGGCCGTGCAGGCCGAGGCCACGGCGGTGGCGGCGATTCCGCCCCCCTACTACAGCATGACCCGTGAGGAGCTGCTCGCCTACTTCATGGCGGTCGGGAAGGCCGCAGAGCCCTTGCCGCTCTACCTCTACAACATCCCGAGCCATGCGCGGAACGATCTCCCCCGCCCTGGTCAATGAGATCCGCCGGGCCGTCCCGAACGTGGCGGGCATCAAGGACAGCAGCGGATTTCCCGGACGGATCGCCGACCTGGTCAAGACGATGGGGCCGGGCTTCGACGTGGTATGCGGGAACGACGAGAAGGACCTCAGCGCGTTTCAGGAGGGCGCTGTGGGCATCGTGTCATCAGGTGCGGGAATATTCCCCGAGCTGTACCTGGAGCTCCATGCTGCCTGGAAGGCGGGCCGTCTGGCGGAGGCGCAGGCGGCTCAGGAGCGCATCATCGCCATGCAAGAGGCCCTGGGGAACGGCGCACGCCTGGGCTGGTACAAGTTCGTCCTGGCAGAGCTGGGGATTCCGATCGGCGGGGTGCGGGCGCCGCTTCTGGATCCTGGTCCCGCCGAACAGGACGCGATCCGGAAGCATCTGAAGAAATTGAAGCTGCTCTGAGTGCCGAGAAGGAGGTGGAGAAGCGAGCAGCCGGGACCGGGCACGACATGCCATGAGCAATGGTGGTGAAGCTGTGGCTCAACCCAAGGAGGTGTCGTCATGAAGCGATGCCTGAGCGTGCTGGCGAGCGTTGGGCTGATGTGCGCACTGGCAGCGACGGTCGAGGCGGGTACCATCATTCGGTGGGGGGAGACGCAGGCGGCGGAGCACGTCGCGTCAAAGATGATTGAGCGCGCCGCCAAGAGGGTCAGCGAGGCCACGCAGGGGCGAGTGCAGATCCAAGCGTATCCGAACAGCCAGCTCGGCAGCTCCAAGGACATGATCGAGGCGGTGGGATTGGGCACCCAGGAAATCGTCACCGAAGGGGCGGCGAATTTCGGTCAGTTTGTGCCGAGCATCTCGGTCATCGAGTCGCCCTACGTCTGGCGGGATGCAGCACATCTCGCCAAGGTCATGTCCGGTCCCATCGGTGAGGACCTCAACAAGCAGCTCATTCAGCAGCGCGGGATGCGGATCCTCGGCACGACCTACTACGGGGTGCGGCAGCTCACCACCACCAACAAGGCCGTGCGGACCGTGGCGGACATGAAGGATCTCAAGCTGCGGGTCCCCGAGAACGAGGTCTTCCTGGCCATGGCGCGGGCCTGGGGGGCCAAGCCGACGCCGATGACCTTCGGTGAGCTGTACCTGGCGCTCCGGCAGAACGTGGTGGACGGCCAGGAGAACCCACTGCCCACCATTGATTCGGGCAAGTTCTTCGAGGTGCAGAAGTACCTGGTGCTCACCAGCCATATCCTGACCCCGCGGCTGGTGGTGATCAACGAGAAGTTCTGGCAGGGGATCCCCGCCGCCGATCGCCAGATCATCAGCGACGCCGTGGCCGAGGCGATTGCCTGGAACAACCAGGAAACTCTGGCGGCCGAGCAGGTGCTGGCGGACAAGTTCAAGAAGGCGGGGATGGAAGTGATCCAGCCGGACGTTCAGTCGTTCCGGAAGCCCGTGATCGAGACGCTTCCCAAGATGTTCGAGGCCAAGTGGGGCAAGGGGCTGTTCGAGCGGATCGTGGAGACAAAATAGATGGGCAGGGCGAGTGAGGTCCACCCGGCCCGGGGGCGGCAGCCGCGTTTCAGCGGCTGACCGCCGCCCTGGATCGTTGCGTCTGTTGGGTCTGCATCGGCCTGCTTGCGGTGATCTTCGTGATCATGGTCCTGCAGGTCACCTGCCGGTACGTGTTGGGCTCTCCTCTTGTCTGGAGCGAGGAGGCGTCCCGGTATCTCTACATCTGGGTCTGCTATCTGGGGGCGCCAATAGCATTGCGCCGAGGGAACCACATCGCCATCACGTTGTTTGTCGACTGGCTGCCCCCGAAGGTGGTGCGCGCGATCTCCGTCTTCTGGCACGTCGTAGCGTTCCTGTTTCTCATCGAGCTGGCGATCCAGGGGGCGGTCCTCGCGGCGCGCTCGCACACGCTGATTGCCATCACCATTCCGGTCCCCTGGTCCCTCATCTATGTGGTGGTGCCCATCTCGGCCGTGCTGATGATGCTGGAAACTGTTGAGGCCGTCTGGATCCCGCGTGGGGGCTCGGTGAAGGAGGTGCAACCATGATCGGCGGCCCGGTGATCTGGATGTGGCTTCCCCTCATGGTGTTGGGGATGCCGATTTTTCTCGCCATTGGCACGGCCTGCACGGTGTACTTGATGGTCCATGGGGAAATCCTGCTCTCGATTCCCCAGCGTCTGACGGCCGCCGCCAACTCCTTCCCTCTGCTGGCGGCGCCGTTTTTCATGCTGACCGGCATGGCGATGAATACCGCAGGCATCACCCGCCGCATCTTCGATTTTGCCGAGTGTCTGGTCGGCCGGTTCCGCGGTGGACTAGCGCACGTCTGCATCGTCGCCAGCATGATCTTCGCGGGCATGTGCGGGTCGGCAGTCGCGGAGGCTGCGGGCCTCGGGACGATTGAGATTCAAGCCATGACCGAGGGGGGATATCCCAGGCCCTTCGCCGCCGGCATCACGGCGGCCGCGGCAACGATCGGTCCCATCATTCCGCCCAGCGTTCCACTCTTGATCTACGGGGTCATCGCGGAAGTCTCTGTCGGGCGGCTCTTCCTTGGCGGAGTCATTCCGGGCATCCTGATGGGCGGGTCGTTGATGATCATGGTCGTCTGGATGGCCAAGCGCCGGGGCTTCGGCTTGCGGCCTGCCCCGACCTTTTCTGTCGCGCTGACGAAGACGCGCCGGGCCGTCCTGTCCTTGATGACCCCGGTGATTCTGTTCGGCGGAATGTTCGGCGGGATGTTCACGCCCACCGAGGCGGCATTTGCCGCCGCCACGTACGGGCTCGTTCTGGGTACGATCGTTTACAGGGAGATCGGCTGGCGGGACCTGTCGCGGCTCTTCCTGGATACGGTGGAGACGAACGGGGTCGTGCTCGTGCTGGTCATGACGGCGTCCCTGTTCGGCTGGGTGATGGCCCGCGCCCAGGTGAACCAGCAGTTGGGGAACCTGCTGCTGGGGGCGACCAAGAATCCCCTGATCCTGCTCCTGATCATCAACGTCTTCCTCCTGATCGTGGGATGCTTCATGGAGACCCTGGCGGCCATGGTCATCCTGGTTCCGGTACTCCTGCCGGTGGTCAAGGCCGTAGGCATCGACCCGGTGCATTTCGGGCTCGTATTGGTCCTGAACCTGATCATCGGGACGCTGACCCCACCCATCGGGATCGTCCTGTTCGTGATGGCGCGCGTGGCCAAGCTCCCGTTCGAGGTGGTGACTCGGGCCACGGCGCCGTTCCTGATTCCGCTGATCGCAGTACTCCTCCTGATCACGGTGTTCCCGGAGCTGGTCCTGTGGCTGCCCCGATTGGTATTGGGCTAGGAGGGAGGCGTCGACGCCAGGCTAGCCTCCGGGGCCGCCCCCGTTCACGTAGATGACCTGGCCCGTGATGTAGCTCGCCGCGTCGGAGACCAGGAAGGCGACGACGCGCGCGATTTCCTCCGGCTCCCCCGCACGGCCCAGGGGGACCGAACGGATGAACGCCTCCGCCCGCTCCGGTCCCATCACCTCCAGTGACTCCCCGAGCATGTCCGTCCGGATAGGTCCGGGCGCCACGGCATTCACCCGGATCCCGTACGGTCCCTCTTCCTTGGCGAGGATCCGGGTGACGGTTTCCAGGCCTACCTTGCTCACGGTGTAAGGGCCGAGGCCGGCGGGCAGCCGCTGGCTCACATTGGAGGAGATGTTGACGATGTGACCGCACCGGCGCTCCCGCATGTGGGGAAGCACCGCCTGCATGAGTCGGAAGGGCCCGCTCAGGTTGACCCGGAGGATCCGCTCCCAGTCCTCCCATCGCACGGCCGCCAAGGGCACGCCATGGAGGTTCACCCCGGCATTGTTCACCAGGACATCAACCTGGCCAAACCTTTCGACCGCGGTACGGACCAGCGCGTCGGCCTCCGCGGTCTCCCCCACATCCGCTTGGACGGCGATGGCCTCGCCTGCTGCCGCCCGGACCGATTCCACCAAGTTGTTGGCTTGCTGCCCGCGCTCCCGATAGCTCAGGACCAGGCGAAGGCCCGCCTGGGCCAGGGCAGTGGCGATGGCCCGGCCAATCCCGCGCGACGCCCCCGGTCACGATCGCCACCCGCAATGCATCAGCCATCGATGCCCCTCCTCTTTGTTACCTGCCTTCTCTGAAGAATATGGCTCGGACCCCTGCGAAGCGGGGGCACCAATGCAAACGAAGCCTTCTGGTCGTACTTATTGCAATCCGACTGCATACTATCCGCAATGTGGATTCATCGTCATATCTCCGGAGTCATCCGGAGAGTCTTCAGCCTGTTCCCCGTGGTGGTCCTGACAGGGGCGTGCCGGGCCAAGAAGAGCCGGATCGCCGCGCTGCCGCTGGGGAGGGACGGAAGGTGTGACCGAGTGGATCCGACGATACCCGGGATGACGTCGGGCATTGCTTCCAGCGTTTCGCCAGACCTCGGCTGGCGAAGCAAGTGATCAAGCAGACCGCACCTGCGCTTCGACCCAGGACTTGATGAGCTCGGCGGCCTGCAGGGCCCGCTGGGCTTCCTCCCCGGAGAAATGAGTCGGCCAGTGCACGGGGTACCGCGTTTCCACGTAAAACGCGCTCAGGTACTCGCAGGCCTCGCGCAGCCGGTCCGCGGCCGGATCATGAACGGCGCAGATGCTGAGGAGCAGGGGAAGGTCGTGGAGCTTTCGGAAATCGAGATCGTGGCCGACGATGTACGCCTTCAGGTACTTCTCGGCTGCCTGATGGAAGTGGAAGCAGATCTGGGCATAAAAGGGTTTCCCCTCCTCGAGGTTCACCCGCGCGAAGGCGAAGTCCTCGGCCGCCTTGGCGAGCCACTCCTGGACGAGCTGGGGCTCAGCCATGGAGGATCTGGCCTTCGCGGAGGATCGCCTTCAGGAAGGGATCGCCCAGGGCCAGCCGGTGCTCGAACTCCTCGGGCCGGTAGACCAGGAAGTCCACCGGAATGTTCCGGTCGATCAGGCGCTGGAGTTCGCGAATCCGATCGGCGCCCAAGTGTGGGCAGTCCCGCTTGATGATCAGGAAATCGGCATCGCTGTCGGGATGCAGATTGCCGCGGGCTGCGCTGCCGAAGAGGATGATCCGCTCCGGGGCGTACTTCTCGATGAGTTGCGCGGTGATGCGCTGGATCTCCTCGGCCACGTTGACGTCCATAGCACCCCCTGCCGGCCAGTCAGCCACGCGCATGCTATCGGCTTCCCCTCGCCGAGTCAAGGCTGCAACGCTGTCCATGCCGTCTGATCGACGGTGAGGGGACAGCGTTGTCTGCGGGAGTGCATGGGTCTCGACGCGCGAGCCCCACACCATGCCCGCGTTACCCCGGCTGGCCTGGCGCTGGTTGTGGTTGTCTCCGGGGTGATCACAGAGGATGCCCGGCCATCTATCGGTGACGGCGCCGGGCTCGTGCAAGCGGGCGTGGACTGCGGAGGAACGGAGAGAGCCTCACTGGCCTCGTGGGTCTAGCGAGAAGACCCTGCCATCAGAGTAGCCTATCAAGCTGTAACTTTCGTATCCTACCTACGTCCCGTCTTTTCTCGTGCAGAATGGTTCTCATGCTGGGGCCTCCTGATCTTTGCTGAGCGACCAGGCCGCAGCCAGCCAGCGGCATGACTGGCCCGCTGCCTCCGCAGAGCGGATCCTCGCCAGTTCGAAAAGGGATGCTACTCCGACGCCCGCGGCGCCGTCAAGTGCAATGCGAACGTCGTGTGATGCGAACCTCGGGCCTGTTCCCCGAGACGACGGGAGAGGCCACACCACACAGGACACAGTGCTCAGCCTAGCATCAAAATGGCTCCCCAAGCAGGGCGAATATGGGCAGTGTTGCGCCAGGGAATTACTTCGGAAGATCCCCTCTAAGCCCGATCTCGAAGCTTGTGTTCGTGAGGTCTGTGAGATCCTGGAGGAGTAACCGCAACTTGGCCCCGTTCAGTGATCTGTTCTCTTTCTGGAGGGGGAAGAAGACGAATCCGACCAGCGCAGATTGAGGCGCGACACTGGCGTCTCTCAGGGCAACTGCTGCCAGGTCCTTCATTTTGTCCTCATTCGACTAGCCATCGCCGATGCGCCAATGACGCCGCCGAATATGGCTGCTGCCGCCATCGAGCCCCTGACTGTTTCGTAGGTCTCTGACGTATTCAATGGGACTCGGGAGGAGCCGTCGATCCACACAAGCTGAACGGACCCCAAGCGAAAAAGCTGTTCGTTCGGTCCATCGTTGCGAAGCAGGATCTGGATTGGAAGCACCTTGTTCCGCAAGTAATCCTCCCCTCCAGAAAGTGTCTCCTTGAGCCGCTCTTCTGAGACGAAGGGATTCACGCCGAGTGCAAGGTGCCCCTGGGATTCACGAAATGGGTAGTCCTCCAGGATTTGGGAGCCTGCCTTTGGCGCGGTGTAGGAACAGGCGGCGGCACTCACCAGAGAGAACAGTACAACTGTGGATGTGAACAGCCATCTCCGCATCTGTATCCCCCCTCTTTTCTTGAAGCCGCGCCAATTTCGTAACACGCCCTTTCTACGAAGTCACCTTCAAACGGAACCAGCCCTCTCCTCCCCGGCCGCCGTGGGGTCTGCGGCCCTGACTCCGGCCCCCCGGATGCTCACCGGGCGGACTGGCAGCCTTCGTCTCATCGGTCGCTTCCCACCGCCGGGGCCGGTCCGGTCGTGGAATGCTGCGATTCAATGTACTGCTCGTCACCCACCTTCTTGGCGATCCAGGCGAGTCCGATGAGAAGGAGCGCGACGCCCACCACTGGGATGGCGAGGAGCAGCAGGCCGCCCGCTCCGGCCCCGCCGGTGTCTGCGCCAAACCCTCCGGCATTGGCCAGGGCAGGGGTCATAACGAGAGCAGCGATGAGCAGCAGCACGATGGTTCGCATGACATCCTCCGTTTCCGCCTATCCGGCTGTCTCGATGCGAGTGCAGGAAGCGGGCCGGATTCGGGACGCGGAGTTTACAAGGGGTTCGCTTCCCACGTGCCTCGTGGCATGGGCACCGGTGACAAGGGACTGCATAGACGCCCGGGCAGGGCGTCACCCAATCGGGGTAACACGGGGGGCTGGGGTATAAGCAGGTGGATCCGGAAAATCCTTGGGGGACCTGTTCGAGTCCTGCCCGGGGAGCCGAGCAGGACTAGGCCCAGCACCTGTTCACAGCGGGCGAGCCTCATAATAGGGGACGTAGGTTCTAAAGCACATTGACAGGGCCAGGCCAGAAGGCGTAACATCCGCGCATGCCGAGACAGCCACGGTTGGATGCCCCCGGAGCCTTACATCATGTCATGGGCCGGGGCATCGAGCGGACCAAGGTATTCTCCGACGACGCAGACCGCGACGATTTCGTGACCCGGCTCGCCGCGCTGGGCCGGGACCGGAGTTGGGTCGTCTATGCCTGGGCCCTGATGCCGAACCACTTCCATCTCCTGGTGCGCACAGGCCACCGCCCCCTCTCCCAGAGTGTGAAGAAGCTGCTGACCGGGTATGTCGTGAATTTCAACCGCCGGCATCGGCGCTACGGCCATCTGTTCCAGAACCGCTACAAGTCCATCGTGTGCGAAGAGGACCCCTATCTGCTGGAGGTGACCCGGTACATCCACCTGAATCCCGTTCGGGGGGAGCTCGTGAATCGGCTCGCCGAGTTGCGCCGGTATCCCTGGACCGGCCATTCGGCGCTCATGGGCACGGTGGAGCGGGACTGGCAGGACACCGCCACGATCCTGGCCTGCTTCGGCCAGAAACGGAGGCGGGCGGTCGAGCGATACGAAGCCTTCGTGCGGGAGGGCATCGCCCAGGGGCGACGGCCCGCGCTCGTGGGCGGCGGGCTCATTCGGAGCCTGGGCGGCTGGGCGCAGGTCCTCTCGCTGCGGCGGAAGGGAATGAAGGTCGCCGCGGATGAACGCATCCTGGGGAGCGGGGAGTTCATCGAGCAGTTGCGCGCGGACGCGGCGCGCCGAGAGCGGGAGACCTTGCGGCTGTCTCGGAAGATCGTGGACTTGGCGGCCGTGGCCACGAAGATCACCGCGGGAAAGGACGTGACCGAAGGCGAGCTGCGATCGGGGAGTCGGCGGCGCGGCGTGGTGCGGGCCAGGCGGGTGTTCTGCCAGGTGGCCGTGCAGGGCATGGGGTACTCGGGGGCGGAGGTAGCCCGGTTCTTGGGGGTGACGACCTCCTCGGTCAACCGGCTGGCCGTCTCCGAGGAACTACCGGAATCCAAGAAATTCCTAAAAGCGCTTTAGAACCTACCTAAGACAGTTCGAGTCCTCGCTGGCTCCCCAAGCGGGACGAATCTCTAGCCGTTGCACAAAGGTGTTGACACTCGAAACTGTAGAGGTGCGTTCTGGGGATCTTCGCAATCAGTATCACAGGTTACATCGCTCCCGGGAGACGGGAAGACTGCGGGGGGGTTTCCCCTGACTCTTCGTTCCCCTTTTGTCAAGCAGATCGATGGATTACCCGCGAATAGCAGGTCAAGATCAACACCTTTGTGCAACGGCTAGGCGGCAAGGGCCACCTCTCCGGTGAAGGGGATGCGAAGGTCGAGGTGGCGGACGGGCGTATATTTACTGGGTGTCCCCAGGGGGATACCACTTATATATACGTGAATCAGCACGCTTCAGCGGCCGGCCTGCTCCTTCGGTTTCAGGGACGGGTGACGGCGTAAGCCGCTGGCTATATTGCTCTATCCTCTGCATACCCGATGGCCCGGTAGGCTCGCTGACGCTTCTCGAACATCTTCAGAAGCATCGGCACTTCCCTGTCGACGTAGTCGTAGATCCAGACCTCAGTCTTTTTCGGATGCGGCCGGTGGAGCCGTCCGGTGTATTGCACGAGGGTGCCCTTCCACGAGATCGGGAGGGCAAGGAAGAGAGTGTCAAGCCGAGCATCGTCGAATCCTTCGCCGATGTACCGTCCGGTGGCCAGCACGAGCCGCTCCTCATCCCCTGGGACGGCGTCGAGCTGTTCGCCGCGCGTCCGGCGCTCCTTATCTGTCATTCCGCCCTGAAGCACGATGAGGTGACGCACGAAACCCTGGAGGCGTTCTGCGAAGAACTCCAGATGGTCCTTCCGCTCGGTGAGCAAGATGGGCGAGCGGCCCTCTGCCACTGCGCGAATGACGTCGTTCAGGATCAGCTCGTTCCGCTTGGTATCCGAGGTCAGCTCCCGGTAGATCGTCTGGATGGGCGAATCCGCCTTGTTGGGCGAGAGCCGAAATCCCGTGTCGCGGACGAACAGCCGGCAGGCAAACGGTGCGGCGACTCCCTGATACGTGGCTTCAACCGCGTGGCGGATCGGACCGAGCTGCATTTCCAGGATCGGGTGGTGCCCGTCGCGACGCTGTGGGGTGGCGGTGAGCCCGATCACGTAACGGGCCCGCGCCTCCGAGAGCACCCGCTCGAAGGAGAAGGCCGGCACGTGGTGGCACTCGTCCACGATCATCTGCCCATAGGTTGCCACCTGATCGTCCACGGCGCCGCCTCGGACCAGGCTCTGCAGCATGGCCACATCGAGGCGGCCGGTGAGTTTCCGTTTGCCGCTGGCGAGGGTGCCGATCTCCCGCTCATCGATGCCGAGGAACATCGCGAGCTGGACCACCCACTGATCCAAGAGGGGCCGCCGGTGCACCAGCACCAGCGTGTTCGTCCTTCGCTGGGCCACGAGGTAGGTCCCGAGGACGGTCTTGCCGATTCCTGGGGGACCAACGAACACCCCGATGTCGTGGATCAGGAGGGCGTGGGCCGCCTCGGCCTGCAATGCGGTGAGCGCACCCTTGAATGAGACGTCGAGCGGTGCCCCGCCGGTGCGCTGATCGTCCACAATCAGGTGCACGTGGTGCTGCCGGAGCAAGGCCTCGAGCTCCTCGCGGCAGCCGCGGGGAATCGCGATATGCTCGGCGAACTCCTCGGCGCAGGCGATGACTCGCGGCGTGCCAGCCGTGGAGAGCCGCATGCGTTGCTTCTTGTAGAACTCGGGATTCTGGAATGCCGCCAGGCGCTTGATCTGGTTGAGCAGGGCGGGCGGCAAACCGGCTTTGGTGATGAAGAGGCGCTGGGCGAGGACCGCGTGGACTTCCGGGGGAAGGGGGCCAGTGATGACGATGGGGCGAGATCGGCCCGAGGGCGGCCGGGTCCACGGCGTGAACTCTTCTTCGTCCCCCGGCCAGCCGACGCCTCGCACCCCGAGGATTTGCCCACGTCGCGAGGCCTCTGCGACGAGCGTTTCCACCGTGGCGACCTCGAGTCGACGGACCGAGGCCAGGTAGGCCCACTGATCGCTGTGCGGCTTCCACTCCTGGTCTAGGAACAGGGTGTTCCCCTTCTGACCGGCCTCGTGCTGGAGAGGGAGCGCGATCAGGTTGCCGAATCCGCCGCGCGGCATCGTGTCCTGATTCGGAAAGAGCCGGTCGTAGGAGGCCATGTTGAGCTGGTGCCGGCGCGCCATGGTCTCGGTGATAAGGAAGGAGCCGAGTTTACGGGCCGTGCTCGCGGCGATTGGCGCAGCGAAGAAGAACCAGCAGTGGGCGCCGTTACCGGACCGCGAGCGCTCCAGGGCGGGCGGGACTCCCACGGACTCGCAGGTCTCGAGGAAGGCCGCCACGTCCTCATGCCAAGCCTTTCCGTCAAAGTCCACGGCCAGAAACCAGCAGGTTTCATCGGGAAGCAACGGGTACACGCCCACGACATTGCGGCCTTGGAGGTGGCCAAGGATGGCCTGCTCGTTGTAACTGAGGAACGCCTGATTGGGGCACTCGCCGCACTTGACGCGCGGCTTCTCGCACACGCCCCGGACCCACTCGTTGGCGCAGGCGGGGGCGTATCCTTTCGTCTGCTTCTTGGAGTTAACCCAGAGCCGGGCGAACACGTCCTCGCGGCCATGAAAGAGCTGACGGAAGAGGGCCAGCTCGTCGACTGAACTCACCTCGTGAACGGCAGCGCGCGAAGGAGGGGGGATCTGATAGAGCCTGTTGGGCGGCGGGGACGATAGCTGGTTCCGCAGCGCTTTTATGCGGACTCGTATCGCTGCAGACTCGCGCTCGAGTTCGCTGAGACGCGCCTCCGCTCGCGTCACTTCCGCTTCCAGGGCCTCCTGCTCCGAGTTTGCCATTCGGCCTCGTCAGCTCCCGCGCGTTCAGCGGATGCACTGCTGCGCGCACATGGCGCCGATCAACTCGCGCGAGCCAGGACCTCCGCCGCCCACTGGTTGAGGCTCTTGCCTTGCGCCTCGGCAGTCATCGCGGCGCGGGCGTGGACTTCCGGGGCGACGCGGAGCAGGATTTTCCCCGAATAGGGTCTCTGCGGAGCCCGGCCTCGCGCCGCGCAGTCGGCCAGGTAGTGATCGATGGCCGCCTGGAATTCGCGGCGCAGGGTAGCGACCGTGGCCCCGTGAAACGTGATGCGATCCTCGATCCCCAGGACCCGACCGACGAAGATCTCGTCCCGTGGATCGTACTCGACGCGAGCGGTATAGCCTTTGTGGGTCATGGCATTCATCATGGCTGAATCTCCAGCGCGCGCAGGAACTCGCGCACCTCTTCCACCTGATACCTCTTCGCCTCGTGTCCCGGGTGGGGCCGATGCAGGTAGACGCGTCTCCCTTGCACTTCAAACACCACTCGCGATCCGGCGCCTTCCCGGACCTCGCCCCCCAGGGCGACGATCAACGCTGCGATGTCTGAGAAGCGGACATTGCGGCGAGTCGGGACGGTGAAGAGCGCCTTGAGCGTCCGCCGGTGCTTGACGTTCATGGTAGAATGCTATCACAATATGATAGCATAGAGCAAGGTGGAAGCGACCAGCGCGTAGCCCGATTGGTGCCGGGAGGCCTCGGCCAGGATTCTTGCGCCCGCCCTCTGTCCTCCTCTTAGTCTGGAGGTTGGCGTATATATAAGTGGTATCCTCAGGGGATTCGAACCCGCGGAGCGGAAACAAGCCTTTATTTCACTTGTGGTTGCGGCCGTAGGTGGTGTCCCCAGCGGGATTCGAACCCGCGTTATCGGCTTGAAGGGCCGATGTCCTAGGCCGGGCTAGACGATGGGGACAAGAGGCGAAATCACCGATAGGAACCGCAAAACAAACGGGGAGAAACAGCGGCAGACTTATACCACAGAAGCGAGGCTGTGCCAAGCCTCGCATCCAGTCCAGGCGCGCCAGCCTCCGAGGCTGGCACCGGCGGAAAATCGATCGCTCTGGGAATCTCGATCCACACGACGTCCGGCTGGACCTCTACTCGGCAGCAGCGCACGCCCGTCAGGGGATGGTCCAAGGCCTTGCCCGCCGCGTGGATCAGCGCTACGTCCCGCCCCCGGACCCGAAACACCTGGCCTCGGCCCTCCGGGATTTCTTCCAGTTCGGCCACTCGAACGAATTTCGCTGTCAAACCCCTTTCAAGCCAAGACATCTTCACCACCATGGCAACAAGAAACACTCCGGATTTCGAAAATTCGAATTTGCCTGCGGACTGCCTTGGTGCTCGGGCAATTTTCGGACCCGGGCAGTGTCTCTCGCCGTGTACCGGACTTGCCCCCGATTGTCAAACCAGTCGGACGAGATCGGGGGAAACCGCACCTTCCCGGAGCCGCCGCACAGGCGGAATCCATATTGCCATTGACGAAGGGCAGCGGAGCCATTAAGGTATCACCTCATTCGCAAGTCTCCTGCCCCCCTGGGCGGACGATTGGGGAGGTGTGTGGATGACTCACCCAGCAACGCACGGGCCGAGAGGCAGCGGGTCGCCCCCGGACCCCAGGCAATACGTGAACTTCGCCTTCTACCGCGTGGACCTCGCCTGGCGCCGTTTGCCGGCATCCGAGCGGGAGGGGGGCAAGAAAGAGTTCAAGGTGGTGGTGGAGGAGTTCGCCTCGCAGGTCCTCGTGCTCCCCTACACCCTGGTCGGCATCCGGGCGGATGCCGACCTCATGCTCTGGCGGATCACCTACGACCTGGACAGCTTCCAGCGCATGAGCTCCAAGCTCCAGACGACAGGTCTGGGGCTGTACCTGACGCCCGCCTACTCCTATCTCTCCATGACGAAGCGCTCGATCTACGTGGATAAGCTGGACCCGAACCATCCGGCGGACCGTGCCCGCATCGTCCCCGGCAAGGCGAAATACCTTTTCGTCTACCCGTTCGTGAAGAGCAAGGCATGGTACCGGATGAGCCAGCCCGCCCGTCAGGGCATGATGGACGAGCACATCCAGGTGGGAACAAAATACCGCTCCGTGAAGCTCAACACCACCTACTCCTTCGGTCTGGACGACCAGGAGTTCGTGGTGGCCTTTGAGACAGACTCCCCTGCGGATTTCCAGGAACTGGTCATGGAGCTGCGGGGGACCGAGGCGACAGGTTTTACCGTCCGCGATACACCGACCTTCACCTGTCTGGCCAGGAGCCTGGACGAGGCCTTGGACAGCCTGGGCTGACGAGTCGCTGGGATGCAGTGTCGGCACACGGTGCCAGATTGGCACCGGTACGTGGATCCCTCGGGGGAGGGGCCCCCGATCTTCGTGGCCTGCCGACTCCTCGTCCGTGAGGGCGAGCAGAGCCCCGATCCACGGACCATCGCCTGTGGCTACTGGGGTCACCAGCAGGACTGCCCCCTGTACGAGGGCCCGGGTGCCGCGGCGAGGCCGGGGCCGAATGAGGCCGCCCGGCCTGCCCCGACGGATGTGCCCGTGGTGGTGGGAACGGCTTGGCCCGTGCGCCCACCAACGGCGCGAGATGGCATGCGAATTGTAGTGATGGCTCTGGGGGTAGTGTCGATTGTGCTCCTGGTGTGGACGGCGGCTATTTGGCTCTCACTGATGCGAGGGACGGCCGCGCCGGCCAACTTTGTAGTGGTGGCGTCCGCGGCGGCGGTCGTCTCGATCGTGACGCACGCCTTGGCCACGCTCCGGGTATGGGCCCGGCGCTGACAGGCTCGAGGGGGCGGGATCCATCCGCGGGCCGAGAGCGAGCAGCGAAAGGAGACTGGCATGAACGCACCGTTCCTCCGGACCCTGGCAATCGGTGTACTGCTGGTAGGCCTGCTGGCGGGATGCGCCACGACCGTGGCACAGCAGAACACGGCCGCGGTGCCGAACGCCGAGAATCCCGAGTACCTCGGGCACCCGCTCCGCATGCTGGCCTTGGGCGTGCATTTCACGGGCAACCTGTTCCAGTACGGCCTGGTGGAGCCCTTCTACCTCCTGTTCGCCGCCCCGGTGCCCGATGCGGTGGGCTTGAGCTTGGAGGAGCGGGCTTACCTGGCCGAGCGGGAGAAGGCGTGGCAGCAGTACCTGGCAGGGGAGCGCCCCGCCGTCCGGTGAGCCGAGGTATTCCAGCCGAGACACGCCGCGAGGGCCTCTCCGGGGCGCAGACCGTTGGGTGAGGGGGCTGCATGAAGAAGGGGCGACCAGCGCGGAGAGATCGGACGATCGCGGAACGCCCGTCGCGAGGCAAACGACCCCGCGACGTCGTCGCGACATTGGATGCCGAGGACATTGCTCTGGCGAGACTGCAGGCCCAGCTCCGGAAGAGCGAGGCGGTGCACGTAGCCGCGGGCCCCGGGAAACTCTCGCGGGGCCGGACGACGATCTCCCTCCCGGCCGAGATGCTCCGAGGCCTGCGCGAGCGGGCCCGGCGGGAGGGGCTCCGCCCCTCCCAGATCGTGGAAGCGGCGCTGGCGCAGTACCTGAAGCTGCGCTGAGGAAGGACGCCCGGGCTCCCTTCACTTCGGGCGCTCGAGGCGAGCGGGACCGGACATTCGGTATGGCAGGAAATGATCGACGCTCTCCCCGCGAGGATGGCGCAAAGTCGCCGCGGCTGGAGGGTCGAGCGGCGCGGCGCCCTCGCGGCATTCGCACCACGATTCTCTCCCTCGTCAGCCTGGCCGCCCTGGCGGCCATCATCATCGGCGTCCTGATCGCCAGCCTCCGCTCCCCGCAGGGAACGGCCCCGGGGACGCTGGGCGCCGTGGAATCCGGTGGGACGACGGACCCCGCTGCCGGTCGCGGTTCCACGATCGGCGGCCGGATCAGCGTGGCGCCGCAGATCGCAGGGCGCATCGGTGCCGCGCACGTCCTCTTCATCATCGCCCGCCGGGGCGCGGGCTCCCCCTTCGCCGTGAAACGGATTGCCGAGCCGGACTTCCCGCTGCGCTACCGCATCGGCCCCGGGGATGTGATGATGGCCGGCACCCCCTTCACGGGCGAGGTGACGATGGTGGCCCGCCTGAGCGTGGCCGGTGGCGCCGGCCCGGCGCAGCCAGGCGACATGGAGGGGGAGCACCCCGGGAAGATCCCGGTGGGCGCGCAGGATGCGGACATCGTCATCAATCGCATCGAGTGAGGGATTCCCGCGCCGAGGGCGGGTGCGCCGGCCACCCGAAGCGCGAGGGCCTTGACGGAGGCCGCCTATGACCGACCTCAGCAAGATCCGCCGCATTCTCCGCGACCTGAAGGCGCCCGAGTACTTCCTCCGCCAGTACCCCGGGCTGGCGGCCAAGGTGACCGAGGCGCTGGAGAACGCCGGGGAGCGGAAGGGTGAGCACGTGGGGGGATGATGGCATCCGAGGGAGCGCGCAAGCAGAGCATGGACCACCCTGAGGCGCCGCGCTGTATCCGCTGCGGCTATCCGGTGCCGGACCGGCCGCACGGCTGCAAGGGGCCGTGCCCCCACTGCGGGTTCCTCTATCCCCTGGGCGATTGCACGGACTGAGCCGGACGGCCGCCCGGCGCGGCCGTCCTACAAGGAGGACCACATGCCGTACGTCACGATCGTCCTGCGCGAAGGTCGCAGCCTGGATCAGAAGCGCGAGCTGGTGAAGGCCGTCACCGACGCCATCGTCCGGACTACCAACGTCAAACCCGAAGCGGTGCACATCGTCGTCCACGACGAGCCGGCCCACAACCTTGCATCCGGAGGGCAGCTCCTCGCTGACAAGCACTGAGCAGAGCGGCCATCCAATGGATGAACAGCGCGTCGCCGGATTCTACGACACCGTGGGCGACACGTACGACCGAACCCTCTACTTTGTGGCCTGTGACCCCCTGTACGAGATGGAGATCGCCCGGCTCCTCGCCGGCCGGCGTCCACGGCGGGTCTTGGATCTGGGCTGCGGCACGGGAAAGCAGACGATCCTGCTCGGGCCACGCGCGCAGGAAGTCTGGGGCGTCGACATCTCGGCCGAGTCGCTCCGTCAGGCGGAAGGACGCTGCGCCCGAGCCGGTCTGACGAGCGTCCGCTTCTTCCGGCAGAGCATCGAGCATCTGCCGGCCGAGGACGGGTCGGTGGACGCCATCTTCTCGTACGGGGACGTGATCTCACACCTCCACGACAGCTACCGCCAGGTCTTCGGCGAGATCGGACGGGTGCTGCGTCCGGGCGGCATCCTGTCGTTCGAAGCGGACGGGAAGTGGGAGCTGGACATGCTTCTCCACAACCCGGTGGAGCGGGCGCGGGCACGGGCCACCCACGGAATGGGACACCTTCGTGTCTGGCGAGACATTCCGTGCAAGACTTTCACCGATCGCGAGCTGCGCGGCATCCTCCGTGAGGCCGGCCTCGAGGTCTTCCGCGTTCGGGGCGTCAACATCCTGCACTGCCTCTTGCCCGAGCGGGTTCTCATGGGCCTGCCTGAGGCCGTGGGCACGGTCTGGCGGGCGGCATCTTCCGTGCTCCAGCGGATTGACAAGACGGTGGGGTGCCTTCCCTGGTTTTACCGGATCGCCTCGACGCGCCTGGTGGCGGCGAGAAAGGTGTGAAGAGGAGATCGTCCCTAAGCGATTTGACCGCTAGAGCGGGTCTTGGAACGATTTGACTGGCGTGGCAGGCAGGGACGGGGGATACTCATCCGTCCCCATGTGGAGGTATAACTTTCCTGCGGTCCTTCGGAGACGGCAGCGTGTCTCAGTTCCGGCTGCTCGGACGTGGCGGGATCTGGAGCCTGAACGCCTCCTCGATCAAGGGGAGCCGCAGGCTGTACCGATCCCGGAGCATGAACAACGCGTCCGGGTCACCCGCTCTGGCCTCCTGCATCAGTTTGGTTCGGACCAGGGCCTCAGACAACTCGAAGTCATCGATGCGCCGCTTGATGGCCAGATACTCGCGCGTCTTCATGGCTCCCTCCCCTGAATGGGAATGAGCGGAGGCACCCCTCCCGCTGAAGTCAGGTAGTGCACGAACCGCGCCAACGCCTTCCACGGAGAGGAGTATGGATGCGGAAGGGAACCGGGGCTGCCGGATTGACAGGAGAAACCTCTCAGGACCTGTCACTTCGGTTAACGTTCGTCATGTCCGCCTACAACACCGCTCAGCGGATGATCCGCTTTTCGGATGAAAAGGCGAGCTTCATCTTCCTCTTTTTCGGCATCATCCTCTCGATCTTCGGCATCCGAGGAGATCGCATCCTGCTCATTCTGGGCGGCCAGGCACGGTTTGGTGCCTTCCGCGTCGTGTACATTGTGCTGTTCCTGGTCTTCCTCTCGACGATGGTGATCGCCCTGTTCCACGGACTCAAGACCATCGCCCCTCGCCTGGCGTCTCCCACGCCGGACCCGCGCCACCTCGGGCTGTACTGGTTTCAGGATGTGCTCGCCCTGCCGGTGAATGAGTATCTCGCCCGCCTCCAGAGCCTCAGCGATCAGGCGGTGCTCCGGGAGATGGCCCACGAACTGTACGCCGCCATGGCCATCGAGCGCGCCAAGTTCGATCGCATAAATCGCTGCCTCCGCTGGGCCGTGGTGAGCTTTGTCCTCTGGATCCTCTTGATCGTCATGACCATTGGCGCATGAGTCCCCGCCCGGCGGCAGGTGGCCTCGAGGTGGCCCGGCTGCGAAGATTGGCCTTCTTCCGGGAATTCAGCCCGGAGGAGCTGCGCCGCCTGCTGCCGGTCGGCACCCTGCGGGCGTGCAGTGACGGCGAGCTGCTGGCGACCGAGGGAACCCGCAAGCAGCGGCGGGTGCTGTACGTGATCCTGCAGGGGGAGCTCCAGTACGTGAAGCGCGTCCGGGGAGAGCGGGCCAACGTGGTCCTCACCCTGCAGCCGGGAGAGGTGGGGGGATTCCTCACCTACTTCAACGACGACCCATCGCCCGTTACCGTTCGCAGCGTCGGGAGGAGCCAAATCTTCGAGGTCGGGCGCCGGGAATTCGAGCAACTTCTCGAGGAGCACCCCCCGCTGGCGGTCAAGGTCCTCCGGATCCTTCTGCAAGAGACCTCCGCGCGGCTGAATATGTTGTTGGGCCGGGTGGCGTCCACTGCCGCCTGGGCTCTTGATCTGGAGCATCACCTCCATGCCCTCCCGCTGTTGCCGGAATGAGGAAGCAGGGGGCGGAGCCGTCTTCTGACCTCGCGCCCCTGGACACAGCATGCTGCGCCTGGCCTGGCGGCTCCTCAAGCTCTTCCTAGTCCTGCTGATGCTGGCCGGTGGCCTCTATGTCGGTGGCCCCTACCTGCTCGCCGCCGCAGGACGCTATCTCGTGACGAAGCAGCCGCTCACCAAGGCCGATCTCGTCCTGGTTCTCTCGGGTGAGCCCTACCTCCGCGCCCCCGAGGCTGCGAAGCTCTATCACGAGGGCCTGGCCCCCGCCATTCTGCTCACGACGCCCCCCCGTCCCCGGGGGTTGGATGATCTCTTGCGGGCCGGCATCCAGTTTCCTGATGACCAGGAGATCTCTCTCAAGATCCTGGAGGCCCTCCGGGTGCCGCGGGACGCCATCCTCACCATCGCGGAGCGGTCGGACAGCACGGGGGCCGAGGCGGGGGCGGTGGCGCGATTCTTGAATAGGCATCCGGCCCGGACCCTGATCGTCGTGACCTCGAAGAGTCACAGCACCCGGGCTAGGAAGATCCTGAGTGCCGGCCTTGGGCCCGGGGTGCGGCTGCTCATGCACCCAGTCCCATCCGATCCTTTCGATCCCGACCGATGGTGGAAGGATCGAATGGACACGAAGGAGGTCCTCCATGAGTACGAGGGACTGGCGGACTACTGGTGCCTGCGCCTGTGGGGCGGGCTCGTGGGATACTTCACCTCGGTGCCGCCTCCCGTGACCGTGCGGTAATCGGCGAGGATGTGGGATGGGTGCCATTCCGATCGAGGAGGAGATTCTCCAAGAGCTGCTCCTGCGGAAGGCGGCATTGATTCAAGCCATCACGACGGCCATGACCTCAGGGACGTGGGAATCAGTCATGCCGGCATTCGATGACTTGCTCGGGACGATCGCCCGGATCGAAGGGGCGCTCGCCGCCGCAGGAAAAGGGAGGCGTATCCCGAGCGAACAAGATGCGTGAGGTCGCAGACTCTCTGGTGAAGTTGCCAGCAGTATTCCCTGGACGGGCTCAAGCAGGCGCGGAGGGAGCGCTCATGAACCGAGTCATCACGAAAGAAAAAGAGGCCACCACGCAGGGCAGCATGCCGAGACTCATCTCATTGCTCATCGCCCTCTGCGGGTGCATGGTGACGGCCCTCCCGTTCTTGTTCAGCGTGGGTGGGAACCCGGTGCCCCTCATTCTCATCGGATCGGGAGTGACCGTCATCGCCCTGGGCCTTTTCCTGTTCTTCTCAATCTAGCGGCGTTTGTCCGGACCCCTCTCGGGCGAGCGACAGCCGGGCAGTGCGCTGCCCGCCCTCGTCCGCATCCCCTCGGGCGCCTCTCAGCCTGCGGGAAATCCGCCGTTCTCCCCGTAGTGCATGGACTCGGCGAAGACCTCTTCGAAGCGGGGGTGCTTGGAGAGCTCGAAATACTCGACCCGGCGCGCCAGGGCCTCCGCCCGGCTGCGGATGGATCGGGACAGCAAGGCCATGCACGAGCCCAGGCCCGCGGCATTCCCGACGCCGACGATGCGGTCCGCCGGAAGGGCGGGCGGGAGCATGCCGATCCCCAGGGCACTCTGCTTGTCCACGAAGTTCCCGAAGGCCCCCGCCAGGGAGACCCGCGCGATCCGGTTGGGCTCGATCCCCATCTCCTCCATCAGGATCTGCACCCCGCAGCGGATGGTGGCCTTGGCGAGCTGGAGGTGCCGCACGTCCTGCTGGGTGACGGTGACGTAGGGATCCCACGAGAGGACGAACTCCCAGGTGTAGCCCTCCCCCACCAGGCGCTCCAGCACCCTTGGCGGAAGCCGGCCCTCCAGGTTCGGGCGCGGGAGCAGGCGGCCGCTCGGCTCCACGATCGCCCGCCGGAGCATCTGCGCCAGGGCGTCGATCAGGCCCGAGCCGCAGATCCCCTTGGGCGCCACATCCCCGATCGTCCAGACCCGGACATCCTCGCCGATCCGGACCCGATCGATGGCCCCCGCCGTGGCCCGCATGCCGTGCCGGATCTCCGCTCCCTCGAAGGCGGGCCCGGCCGGCGCCGAGCACGCCAGGAGATGCTCGCGGGATCCCAAGACCATCTCGCCGTTGGTCCCGATGTCCACCGCCAGGCCGATGGCCTCGGACTGGTCCAGGCCCGTGGCCAGGATGACGGCGAGCGAATCCGCCCCCACGTAGGCCCCGATGAGCGGCAGGAAATAGACCCAGGCGTTAGGCAGGGCAAGGCCCAGCTCTGTGGCGCGGACGCTCCGAGCCTCGCGCAGGACGGCCACGTACGGGCTCACGGCGATAGGGGCCGGGGTGATCCCGAGGGCCAAGTGATGCATGATGGGATTGCCGACCACCGTGACCGCATACACCTGCTGCGGCTCCACCGCGCTGCAGCAGTCGGCGATGATCTGGTTGAGGGTGCCGAGGATCGCGTCCTGCAGATCCGCCAGGCCGTGGGGCTTCTCCATGGCATGGCTGGCGCGCGAGAGGACGTCGGCCCCCCAGGTCTGCTGGCCGTTCAGACGGGAGGAGCGGGCGATCTCCCGCCCCGTGAACAGGTCGAGCAGGTAGCCCACCACGCTCGTCGTCCCGATGTCGAAGGCGATCCCGTAGGCCGCTTCCCGCTGATCGCCGGGCTCGATAGCCAGGAGCTCTTCACCGGCCTCGCCGTGATTCCAGAGGGCGGCCGTGGCACGGAATTCCTGCTCCCGAATGGCGCTCGGCAGCCGCCGCAACACCTCCAGGCCGAACCACACGGAGCGGCCGAGGGCCCCCTGCACTCGCTCAACGTCCGAGAGATCGTCGTGCAGCCTGGGAGCCGCGAGCTCGAGGTACACCTTCCGGATCCCGGGCTCCGGCGCCACCGTGATCTCCCCGCTGTCCCCCTTGTCCAGGCGCTCCTCTTCGATGGCGATCTCGACGGCCCCCAGCGGACGGGCCTGGCAGCCCAGGCGGATGCCGGCCTGAAGCTCCTCCGGCGTCAGCATCTCCAGCTCCAGGGCCGTCGGCTCGGTCACGGGACCGTGGGGATGGCAGCGGCACTTGGCGCACTTGCCGCGGCCGCCGCAGAGAGAGGGCAGGTGGAGGCCGACCTGCCGGGCCAGCTCCAGGAAAGAGGCGTCGGCCTCGGTCGAATATCGCTTGCCCGCAGAAATGAACGTGGCGCGCCGCTCGATCATCGATCCCACTCAGGGCTTCGGCGCCGGCTTCCCCGACTCCCCGGCGTGCCGCCTCCGCATCCACTGGAAGACGTCCTCGCGGTAGATATAGGCCAGGACGGCAGCCGAGGCCGCCACCAGCAGGTAGATGACGAACTCCGTGTACTGGGCGCTCCGCACCTTGGCCCCCTGCATGGACAGGAGCCAGGTCCCGGGTATCCGTCCAAATGTGCAAATGACCAGGAACATCCCGAACTGCATGGGGCTGACCCCCAGGAGGAAGCAGAGGTAATCTTTCGGGAAGCCAGGTATGAGGAAGCAGGCCAGGGTGACGAGATCCGCGCCAGTGCGGGAGACGAAGTCGAACTTGTGGTACACCTCCTCCGAGACCAGGCGGTGGACCAGAGGGAGGCCCAGCCAGCGCCCGAGGCCGAAGGCCAAGACAGATCCCAGGGTCAAGCCGACCGTCGAGTAGAGAAACCCCAGCCCTGTCCCGAACAGATACCCCCCCAGGATTCCGGTGGCTTCCCCGGGGATCGGGGCCAGCACCACCTGCAAAGCCTGGATGACGATGAAGGCCAAGGGGGCATAGGGGCCGAAGCGCTTGACAAATGCCGCGACCTCTTTCTTGCTGGAGTAAAACTGCGCCAGCGCTCGGTACCGGACAATGACGGGGTGATTGGAGAAGCAGAAATACAGGCTGCCGGCCACGAGGAGGGTCGCGGCTCCTCCGAGACAGCTCCACAGGATGATCCGCTTCGCGGATCGCTTTGCCTCCATTCGGTTTGAAAGTCCTGCCATGCCTCTCTCGCGCCGGCCACAGGGTGTGGGATCAGCTTAGTTTACCCATCCGCCCCCGGGCCGTCACGCCAAAACGGCCCATTGTCCTGGCAGGCCTACCCTTGCCTCTCCACCCGGTGGAGCCGGATCAGGTTCGTGGTCCCCCGCACCCACAACGGAGCGCCGGCCACGATGACCAGGGCATCTCCCACCTGCACCGCGCCCTCCTGGAGCAGGAGAGCCTCGATCTCCTCCGCCAACTCGTCGGTGTGCTGGATCGACCGGATCGTCTTGGGCACCACGCCCCAGTGGAAGCAGAGTCGCCGGCGCACGGCTTCGGAGGGGGACAAGGCGAGGATGGGGACCTCGGGCCGATACTTGGCGAGGAGGCGCGCCGTGAAGCCGCTCTGGGTGAAGGCCACGATGGCCCGGGCCCGGACCTCGCTGGCCGCCCGGCAGGCGGCCTCGCTGATCACGTCCGGGAAGGTCGAAGCGCGCTGGATCGTGGCTTTGGCCGCGTATTCGGGAAGGGCCTGCTCCGCCTCCGTCGCGATGCGGGCCATGACGCGCACGGCCTCCACGGGGTGCTGCCCGGCGGCCGTTTCCGCGGAGAGCATGACGGCATCGGTCCCGTCGAAGATGGCATTGGCCACGTCCGACGCCTCGGCTCGGGTTGGCCGGGGATTGGCCACCATGGACTCCAGCATCTGTGTGGCGGTGATCACCGGGATGGCGTGCTCCCGCGCCCGGCGGATGATGGCCTTCTGGACTACGGGGACCTCCTCCAGGGGGAGCTCCACGCCCAGGTCCCCTCGGGCCACCATGACCCCATCCGAGACCGCCAGGATCTCGTCCAGGCGCTGAATCGCCTCTGGCTTCTCCAGCTTGGCGATCACCGGCGTGTCGGCGCCGGTCTCGTTGATCAGCTTCTTGACATCCAGCACATCGGCGGGCCCCCGGACGAAGGAGACGGCCACCGCGTCCACGCCGTGTGCGATCCCGAAGCGGAGGTCTTCCCGGTCCTTGGCCGTGAGGGAGCCGGTGCTCACGGCGACGCCGGGGAGATTCATCCCCTTGTGGTCGCCCACCTCGCCTCCCGTCACCACCCGGCAGCGCACGGTGTCGCCCTCGACTTCGAGGACCGTCAGCTCGATGAGGCCATCCGCCACCAGGATGCGGTCCCCCGGCTTCACGTCCTGCGCCAAGCGCTCGTACGTCGTGCCGGCCAGCCTGGCCGTCCCCTGGACCGGCCGCGTCGTGATGGCGAACTCCGCCCCCTTCTGGAGCAGCGCCCGCCCGCCCTGAAAGGTGCCCAGGCGGATCTTGGGGCCCTGCAGGTCCTGGAGGATCGCCACGGCCTGGCCCCGGCGGGCCGCGAGGTCCCGGAGCAGGTCGATCGCCTGCGCATGATCCTCCGGCACCCCGTGGGAGAAGTTGAGGCGGGCGACGTCCATCCCCGCCTCCAGCAGCGCGGCGAGCATCTCGGGAGACCGGGTGGCCGGCCCGATGGTACACACGATCTTGGTTCGTCGCATACGCCTCAGCTCCCGCTCGACCGCTCCCGGAGGATGACGCGCGCCGGCCCCCCATCCCCATCCACGATTCTCAAGGGGAGGCACAGGAGCTCGTACTCCCCCGCGGGGACGTCGGAGAGGTCCAGCGCCTCCAGGATGATCACCCCGGCATTGAGCAGCGTCCGATGCGCCGGAAAGTCGGTCGCCCCCAGGGCATCGGCAGATGGGCTATCCAGGCCCACCAGTCTCACCCCCTCTCGCACCAAAAGCTGCGCGGCATCCCCCGTGAGGGCCACCGGATCCTCGGGGAACTGTCCCGCCCGCCAGGCGGCGGAGTTTCGCGTCTGGAAGAGGAGCCGCACCGTTCCGCGTAGCTCCAGCCCGAGAACGTCCTCGGCCGTGATCGCCCGCGCATCCCGCAGGTCCACGACGCAGGCCGGCCCGATCAGCACAGCCAGCGAGAGACGGTCCACGCCGGGAGCCCCGGCCCGGAAGTGCCGGGGCGCATCCACGTGCGTCCCCGTGTGCGCGCCCAGGGACAGGTGCGAGAGGTTGACGGGCGCACCCGCCGCGATGCTGGACCATGGCCGGATCGCAACCTCCGGATCGCCCGGATAGACGGGCATGCCGGGAGCGATCGGCAGCGTGACGTCGTAGAGCTTCATCGGCAACCTTGGAACACGGCCATGAGGCAATCGGGCGACTCGGCACCCAGCGGCTCTGAGTGCCTGCCGGCCGGACCGCTGAATTGCCCGGCTGCCCGACGGCGCGTCACGCGCCGTCCGCGACGAGCGGGACCTTGTAGCCCGCCAGCATCCCGCCATCCACGTAGAGGAGCTGCCCCGTGACGTAATCCGAGGCCCGCGATGCGAGGAAGATGGCCGCCCCTGCCAGGTCCGCGGGCGTGCCGGTGCGTCCCCAGGGGATGAGCGAGGTGGCCCCGCGGGCCCACGCGGGGTTGCTGAAGAGGTCGGTATTGAGCGGGGTGCGGAACCAGCCCGGGCCGATGGCATTCACGTTGATCCGGTACGGCGCCAGCTCCAATGCGAGCGACATCGTGAGCTGCCGGACACCGCCCTTGCTCGGGGCGTAGGCGGATTGGTTGAGGGAGGTGACGGCACTGGCCAGCGAGGCGACATTGATGATCTTGCCGCCGCCCCGCTCCTTCATGAGGCGGGCCGCCGCCTGGCAGGCGAAGAAGACGGCCTTCAGGTTGATGTCCATCACCGTGTCCCAGTCCCGCTCCGTGTACTCCAGGCAGGAGTTGCGGCGGTTCGTCCCGGCATTGTTGACCAGGATATCGAGACCCCCGCAGCGTTCGCTCACGGCCTGGAAGAAGGCGGGCAGCTCCGCGAATCGTGTGAGGTCCAGGGCCACGCCCTCGGCCGAGCCGCCCACCGCCCGGATCTCGGCCGCGGCCTCCTCCACCACACTCTTCCGCCGGGCCGCCAGCACGACCCGCGCCCCGGCCTCGGCCAGGCCCGCCGCGATGCCCTTCCCCAAGCCTGTGCCGCCCCCCGTCACCACTGCCACGTTGCCGCTGAGATCGAAGAGGGTGGTTCCCATGCCGGTTCCTCCATGCGGCCGCAGCCCGTCCGCGGCCTTGCCTTGCATATCAGTAAAGCGGGGACTCGTCCAGCACTTTCTCCCCGCTGCCCGCTCCCGAGCGGCTGCAGGACTTGTTCACTGCCCGATACATTTATCAACTCGCGCTTGGCATTCCCCGCCGGCCTGGGTACACTCCTGTCGATCGCGGGCGAGGCCTGCTTCTCTTGTATGTACTTGCCCGGGTCGCGACGGTCGGGATCTCGTGGAAACCCTCCCCCTCCCCGCCACGGGGTCCCGGCCGTCGCGCATTTTCACGCCAGGAGGAATCCCATGAACGCCATTCGACTGCACGAGCCCGGCGATCCCGACAAGCTGCGCTTTGAGACGGTGCCCACACCCCGGCCCGGCCCGGCCGAGGTCCTCGTCCAGCTCAAGGCGGCGGCCCTGAATCACCGCGACATATGGATCCGGCGGGGGATGCAGCTCTCGGATCGCCTCCCCCTGATCCTCGGCTCCGACGGGGCCGGCCTCGTGGCTGAAGTTGGCGCGGGCGTGACGCACCTGGCCGTCGGGGCGAGCGTGGTGATCAACCCCTCGCTGGATTGGGGCGACCGCGAGGATCGCCCGTCGCCCGCCTTCCGCATCCTGGGCGGGCCCGATCCCGGGACCTATGCGGAGGCCATCGTCGTCCCCGCCGCGAACGTCTTCCCCAAGCCGACCCCGCTCTCCTTCGAGGAGGCGGCAGCGATGCCGCTAGCCTCTCTCACCGCCTGGCGCGCCGTGGTTACGCGCGGCCAGGTGCGACCCGGCGAGCGCGTGGTGGTCCTGGGGGTGGGAGGCGGCGTGGCCACCTTCGCCGTCCAGATCGCCAGGCTCGCGGGGGCGTCGGTCATCGCCACCTCCTCGAGCAACGCCAAGCTGGAGCGAGCGCGAGCATTGGGCGCGGACGTTACGATCAACTACAGGACCACGGCGTGGGACCAGGCCGTGCGCGAGGCGACGGGCGGCGGCGCCGACGTCATCATCGACAGCCTCGGGAAGGAGACGTGGGGCCAGGCGCTGGCGGCGCTTCGGCCCGGCGGCCGCCTCGTCACCTTCGGGGCGACCACGGGCCGGACGACTGACGTGGACATCCGGTCCGTGTTCTGGAACCAACTCGGCATCCTGGGCACCACGATGGGAAGCCCCCGGGATTTCGCCACCATGCTCGGCGCCTATGAGGCGGGCCGCTTGAAGCCGATCGTGGACAGCGTCTTTCCCCTGCGCGAGGCCGCCGCGGCCCACCAGCGGATGGACGAGGGCACGCAGTTCGGCAAGATCGTCCTGGTGCCCTAGTCGCGTTTCCCGGTCGCCCTAGCACTGGTGTCCCTTCCCCCCCCTGCGCCGGTCGATGTCTCTTCCGGCAGACCGGGCGGTGGTTTGGACTTGATAGGTCCCCCGGCCACGCGGTAGCATGTCCGGGTTTCACGTACCGATCTCCCGCGTGGCAGCCGGGAAAGCGAGGGCCATGGACACGGTCCTGGTGGTGGATGACGACCGGTTCTTCCTGACGATCCTGGGAGACTTCGTCACGCAGCACCTCGGGATGCGACCCCTCCTCGTTCAGGACGGAGCCGCTGCCCTCTCCCTTCTCGGGTCGGAGCCCGTGGACCTCGTCCTGCTCGACATCATCATGCCGGGCATGGATGGCCTGGAGGTCCTGCAGCGGATCAAAGACCGGCGCCCAGCCTTGCCGGTCATCATGGTCACCGTCAGCTCCACCATCGAGCACGTCATCAGCGCCCTGCGGGAGGGGGCGGACGACTTCGTCCGGAAGCCGGTGGATTTTGACGAGCTCCGCCTAGCTGTCAGCCGCGCCCTGTCCAAATCGCGGGCGACCAGCCTTCCGTCGCCCCCGCGGACCGCCGCCAGCGAACGGCGACGGGCTGCCCGGATCCGCCTGCGGGAGCGGGCCCCGGGCCAACTCCAGCTCCGAGAAGTCGACCTCATCGATATCAGCCTGTCGGGTGCCCTCGTGGAGCACACCAAACCCGTTCGTCCGGGCGAGATCTACCGCCTCTCCTTCGTGGTGAACGGCGAGCGGGTGCAGGTGCTGGCTCGGGCGGTGCGGGTCTTCCTCAGCCACCGGGTGACCGTGGCCGGGGGCGAGCGGCAGGTGGTCTATCGAACGGGGATGGAGTTCGTGGGGGTGGACAAGCCGACCCAGGAGCAGATTACCGCCTACATCGAGCACCTGGCACACCCGGAGCCTGGCAAGGCAAACGCGTAATCCCACTTCCCCTCTCGCCCCCCACACTCGCTGGAAAGGAGGATCGGATGAAAGGCGACCGGAGAATCATCGAACGGTTGAACGCCCTGCTGGCGGACGAGCTGACCGCCATCAACCAGTACATGGTCCAGTCTGAGATGTGCAGCAACTGGGGGTACGAGCGGCTCCACAAGGCCATCGAAAAGCGGGCCATCGATGAGATGAAGCATGCGGAAAAGCTGATCGGGCGGATCATCTTCCTCGAAGGAGCGCCGACCGTCAGCAAGCTGAACAAGATCGACATCGGCGGCGACGTCGAGGCCCAGCACAAGAACGACCAGGCCGCCGAGGCCGGCGCCATCCGGGCCTACAACGAGGGGATCAAGCTCGCCGCGGAGGTCGGTGACAACGGCACGCGCGAGCTGCTGGAATCCATTCTGAAGGATGAGGAGGATCACATCGACTGGATCGAGGCGCAGCTCGACCAGATCCAGCAGATGGGCATCCAGAACTATCTCGTGGAGCAGCTCGGCTAGCGGCAGGGGCAATCAGGCAGCTTGGCAATTCGGCCATCCGGTGTTCCGAGTTGCCTGGTTGCCTGATTGCCCAATTGCCTGCTCGCCCTGATTGCCGTGACTACATCTGCTCCCCGCGGCGGATCGTCCAGAAGTCGTCGGAGAGGTTGCGATCCGCCACATAGTCGTAGGGCATGGTGAAGTAGCCTTTCATCCCCCAGCCCGTCCCCCACGAGTTCCGGACCAGGAGGCGCTTCTTCGCGTCATCATAGCCCGCCGCCATGACCGCGTGGCCGCCCATGACCTGCTCGCGAGGCTTGGGCATCTGCACGACCCCCGTGCGCGCCACCCCCGCCGACTCGAAGCTCTCGTAGACGGTGAATCCGAACACGAAGGGAAAACCCTCGGCGAGGCAGGCCCGCATCTCGTTGAGCGTGAGGAGGCGCTGGTAGGAGGTGATCTGGTGCTGCCGGGCCTCCGTGAAGCAGGCGGCCGGGGGCTTCGCGGCGAACTTGGAGATGACGTACGGCCAGCGCTTCTCCGAGCAGACGCCCTGCTTGGCCAGCGTCTTGATCCCGTCCCGGAGCATGGCCCCGGAATCGGATGACACGGTGTGCTCGATCACCCGCTCGTTGTAATAGACGAAGAGCCGGCTCACCTCGACGTAGGGGACCTTGTCCTTCTTCTCCAGAAACTCCAGCGCCCCGGCCAGGGCATTCGCGGTGCAGCTTCCCAATGCTCCCTGATCCTCCACGGCCGAGCAGAGCGGACGGAGGTCGACCTGCTTCGGGAGCCGGGCCGGGATGCGTCGGATGACGCCGTAGAGATAATCCCGCTGGTCCGGGATATCCGGCACCCAGCCGTACCCTGGCTTCCGACCTGTGCGGTGCGTCGTGCGGGACTGCGTGCGGATCGGCATAGCGGGCCTCCTTTCTGGACGGGATCTTCGCCCTCGTGCGGTTCAGTGAACGACGCTAGGCCGCTTCGTATCACACTGCCCTGTCCCGCACAAGAGGAATACCGCACCTCGCGACACACCTGTCCCTGTTCCGAAAGAACTTCCACCACCAAAACTCCAAGGCCGCGATCCTCTTCCGTCATTCCGGCGGAAGCCGGAATCCAGATCTATCGCGGGGCCCTGGACCCCGGCTTTCGCCGGGGTGACGAGGTCCGAAACGTGATCATAATTGTGAAAGCCATTACTTTGGTGGCTTGGTGCCTTGGTGGTGAGAGAATTCTGGGATGAGCAAATCGGATTGACACCCCGCGGGCCTTGTGGCAGGCTTCGGCGCCTCGGAGACCGTCGCGACTCCGCATCCCGCTCACCGGAAGGAGATGGCCATGCGCATCGTGGTGCCCGACGACAACCCGCCCGTTCTGGCAGGCACGCCCGCCCTCGAGCGAATGCGGAGGCTGGGCGAGGTGCAGGTGTACGATTCCGATGCCACCGACCCTGCAGTCTTGGCGGAGCGTTTGCAGGATGCCGAGGTGGCGGTGAACATCCGCGGCCGGACGCGGTTCACCGACGAGGTCCTGGCGCGCTGCCCGAAGCTCAAGCTGATCTCGATCTGGGGCACGGGAACCGACAACGTGGACCTGAAGGCAGCCGCAGCGCGCGGGATCACCGTGACCAACACGCCGGGCGCCAATGCCGTGGCGGTGGCGGAGCACACCCTGGCCCTGATGCTTGCAATCGTGAAACAGCTCGCGCCAACTGACGCCGCCATGCGCCAGGGAGGCTGGCCGCGGAACCTCGTGCCGCAGCTTCGGGGGAAGCGCCTGGGGATCCTCGGCACGGGGCTCATCGGCCGCGAGGTCGCCGCCATGGCGAAAGGCCTGAAGATGGACGTGGTGGCCTGGACGTTCCACGCCGACCCGAAGCTCGCCAACGCCCTCGGCCTCCGCTACATCGACTTGCCGGAGCTCCTGCGGACCTCGGACATCGTGTCCCTGCATCTGCGGGCCACGCCCGAGACCCGCCATTTCCTGAGCCGCGAGCGCCTGGCGCTCCTCACGCCCACGGCCTACGTGATCAACACCGCGCGAGGCGCCCTGATCGACGAGGCCGCCCTGGTGGAGTCGCTCCGCGAGAAGAAGATCGCCGGTGCCGCCCTGGACGTCTTCGAGACCGAGCCCTTGCCCACCGGGCATCCGCTGACCGCCCTCCCCAACGTGCTGCTCACCTCCCACTGCGCCGGCATGACCCCCGATTCCACCCTGATCGGCCTCGCCATGGCCGCAGAGAACATCGAGAACTTCCTGAGAGCCACCCCCACCCACGTCGTGGCGGGACCGAAGGGATAAGTCCGGGGGGCGTCCTCGGGAACTGCGTGGGAGTCTTGGGAGACAACGTCCCGCAAAATAACGCAAAATAAACAGCACGCGTCTCTTCGCTGGCAACGTCATCACGCAGGATTCAGGTTGAGTGACAGGCGGCGCCGGCGTCCTGCGCGGGCGCCTTACGCCAGATGGAGCCGATAGCGCTGCCGGGCGTGGGCGGACGCTGGAAAGCCGCCCCTGGCTGCAGGGGAGAAGGCCAGTCGCTTCACCATATCCTTCTCCTCCCACACATTCCGCGCTGGAGACCCGAGGAGAAAAATGGCGAACTATGCACCGCGATTGGCGAACCCTCAGAAGCTCGAACGATTCGTGTCGTTGGCCTTTGAGCGCGTTGGAGTCCCGCCCGGCGATGCCGACCTGACCGCCAGGATCCTCCTCAACGCGGATCTGCGGGGCATCGAGTCGCATGGGGTCATGAACCTGTCCGGGTACATCAAGGGACTCCAGGATGGGAGCATCAATCGGACCCCGGCAATACGTGTCGCGTGCGGCAGCCCCACCACGGCCTCCGTGGATGGCGACAGGGGGCTGGGCTTCGTCGTGAGCCACAGGGCCATGAGCGAGTGTATCCGCATGGCGCGGGAGTACGGGACCGGCTGGGCCACCGCCTGCAACAGCACGCACTCGGGCGCGGGCGCCTATTACGTGCTCATGGCCGCAGAACAGGGAATGATCGGCATCCATACCTCAACCGGCGGCTCGACCGTGGCGGCTCCGGGGGGCAAAGGCCGGCTCATCGGGAACAATGTGCTCGCCTTCGCCGCCCCGGGGAAGCAATGCGGTCCCTTCGTTCTCGACATGGCCCCGACCATGGCCATCGCCAACAAGCTCCATGCGCTGGAGTGGGAAGGGAAGCGGATGCCGGAAGGATGGGCGATCGACAGGGAAGGCCGACCGATTACGGACCCCCACATCTACTTCGCAGTTGAAGGGGCCATCCTCCCCTTGGGCAGCACCCCCGCGAACGGGGTGCACAAGGGATTCGGCCTCTTGCTCTTGGTGGACATCCTGAGCGGGCTGCTGTCCGGCGATGGAGGCAGCATGTTGCGGAGGAAGGGCGAGCACTGCCACGCCTTCTGTGCACTGCGTATCGACGGCTTCCCGGCGGGAGGTGAGTTCCGGGAGCTCATGGACGCGATGGTCGAGAAGCTCCACGCGGAGCCGACGGTGGAGGCCGCTGCGCACATCCGGTATCCAGGGGAGCGAGGGAACCTCACCTGCCGGGAGAGAAGCGCGAACGGCATTCCCCTGCGCCAGCACGTCGTGGACGATCTGCACAAGATGAGCGAGAGGCTGGGCCTCCCGATGGACGGGATCTGGCAGGGGTAGTCCCGCCGACGAGAGGAGTATTCCCGCTCCCATGAGGCCCCGGCTGTGGCCCCTTCTGTCGGCGCCGAACCCCTGGCCTCGGGTCCACCACCCTGCCCACGCCCACGCTCGGACGGCGGATGCTGCGGTGGATGGAGTAGGGCGCGCAGGGAGTCGAATCACCTCCGCCGCTCAGCGGCTGGACGGCGCGGCCGCGAGCAGGGCGTCCAGGTCCAGGCGGCGCGTGTACATGGCGAGCGTCCCGTCCGCCGTCCGCGGCCACTCATGCTGCGGGCGGTCCCAGTACAACTCCACGCCGTTGTCGTCCGGATCGCGGAGGTACAGCGCTTCGCTGACGCCGTGGTCACTTGCCCCCTCAAGCGTTACCCCCGCCGCCAGCAGCCGGCACAGTGCATCGGCCAGCGCCGACCGATCGGGATAGCGGATCGCGAGGTGGTAGAGGCCCGTCGTGCCGGCCGGCGGCGGCGCCCCGCCACGGCTCTCCCACGTGTTCAAGGCGATATGATGATGGTAGCCGCCGGCGCTGAGAAACGCGGCCGATCGGCCCATGCGCTGCGTGATCTCGAAGCCGAGCGCGCCATGATAGAAGGCCAGCGCACGATCGAGGTCGGCGACCTTGAGGTGCACGTGGCCGATGAGCGTTCGCGGATCGATGGGCGAGGATTCAGGCATGGGCGGTCCTCGCAGCGGAGGCAGGCTTCCCGGATGTCTCACGTGTCACGGGTCAGCCCTTTCGGGCATCCGCCTACGGGACCTTCCCCCAGGGATTGTCCACGACGACCCGCCATGTGCCGTCTGGGTGCCGTCGCATGATATCGTACGTCCGGCCGCTGTCCGCGATCGGATTGCCGTCCCGTCCCCGCAATGACCCACGTGGAGACGAGCACTGCAACATCGTCTGTCCCGATGGTATGCACGCGCTGAATCGTGAGCGTCGGCTTGATCGAGAGCAGGCCCGCAAGGTGGGCGCGGATTGCGGGCACACTCTTCAGCAGCGTCCCGTCGCGCTCGATCATGACGGCCCCCGGCTCGTACAGCGCGCAGAGGCCTTCCAGGTTTCCGGCGTTCAGCAGCTTCCCGAACTGTTCGTGAACCACCTCCGGTCCCATTCTCAACTCCTTCCCGCTCCCCGGGCGTCCGGGCCGCCAGACGGCTGGCCTGTCGGAACTTACTGCACTAAGCCGAAAGGTGCCACCGTGGGCCGAAACGGAATATGGAGCGGCGGCGCCACCCCGGCGCGCAGGACCGTGATGGGTTGACGCCCTACGCATGGTTGCCGTCACATCGACCAGCATGGCCTCAAAGCAGTACCTGGTACCACTGAGCTTCCCCTTGGAGCGGTTGACCCCGGAACGCTTTGCAGCGGCCCGGCCGCGCTCCCCAAGGTGCTCCTCGCCTCCCACTGCGCCGGCATGACCCCCGATTCCACCCTGACCGGCCTCGCCATGGCCGCCGAGAACATCGAGAACTTCCTGAAAGGTGCCCCCACCCACGTCGTGGCGGGGCCGAAGGGATAGGGAAGAATGCGACTCCTAGAAAGCTTGGCCGTTCGGCCACTTTATGGGTTATTTCGAGAGCAGGTTTTTTTCAGAAGTGTCATTTAAACTATCCTCACTCGACCACCCAGGGTGCGTCCGCCCATCGCTTTGCACCGGGTGATCGCTGGGCTGGTAGGCGGCTTACGGAGCCATGGTGGGGGTGGCCTCTGGGCAGAGAGAGCTGCTCGTCCACCTGGCCGCGTTCCGGAAGAACGAAAATGGCCATCGCAATCCGTCAGGGACTGGGTTGGGGGTGCGACGGGCATCGCGGCGATTCCGCTGAGATGCATGGCAATATCCACGAAGTCGGACTGATCGCCTTGTCCTTACCATTGACACGAGGAAAGTAAAGGGCATGATGCAAAGATCTCGCGGAGGGGCCTTGGGACCACGTCTCGATGCGGCGTGTCGGTGGCAAGATCAGAGGCAGTGGTGTCCGTTAGCTACACAAATTACCCCCCTTCCGCCTTGACACTCCCGTCGGCCAGTGGTAGCGTCCCTTTCAACTCCGATCAGTTCGATTTCCAGCGCCGGTACGGCCGTCCCCGTCGCGCCGGTTTCGTCCTCTCCGGCCCGTGGCGTCCCGCCGACGCCGGTTTTCAACTTCCTATCCGGTGAGGCAAGATATGACGCCGGTCCATCCCACCACGCCCGACGCCGTGAGTTCCTAGTCGGAGGGCAGCCCACTATCCGAATTGGTCGGGCGAGACTTGACCGCGCTCGAAGAGGCCATCACCAAGGACATTACCGAGCGGAGAAAGCTCCGAAAGCTCCTCCAGCGCATTCGCGTCGGATGGTCAAAAGCCGGCAGCTCCACTGAGCAGCTTCTCAAGGACCCCGGCGCGACGCGTCTGCGCGCGCTCTACCCACAAGCAGACCAACTGTTCACACACCTCAGTACAGACCTACAGCGGCAGAAGATGTCGCGCTCAGGAGAACTGGACCACGCGATCCGGGCCTTCTGCGCCGAAGCAGGACAGCCATGCCAGGGGCGATACCCGCGCCTTGCAGTCGCCCACTTCGTCGAGGTCTCGATCGACGAGACGAAGGGCCGTGCGAAGGTGGGCAGCAGGAGCAGCCGATCGCTTGAGTGGTCGAAGCTCCGCCCGATCTTGGAAAGAGAGGTCCGACGCGTCTGGGGAAGGCCCTTCGAGCCCGTCGCTTTCCGGAACCACCTGCTCGCCACGTACGAACGGCTCCATGCCCGCTCGCCGAGCCCGACCGGCTACGTGCGGCTCGCCGACATCTTCCACGAGTTGCGGGCGGAGCGCGCCCGTTCAGACCAGAATGCGAAAAGAGGAGGACGCCTGTCGGCGTACTACCGGGACGAGTTCTCGGCAGATCTCTCGAAGCTTGTGGCAGTGCAGCTGCGCCAGGAACTCCCCGGCCCACTGCTCGATTTCACCTCGATTCGCCAGGCCGAAGAGGGCTTCTCGGTCATCCTGCCCAGCGGAGATATCGCCACCTACGGGTTCGTGAAACCAGGGAGGTAGAGCGACATGCTCGCGGACTCGCACTTGTTCGCGCCGCCGGTGAACCGCGAGATTGCCGCAAGAGTCATCGCGGCCCTGAAGACCGGCAAGCCACCGCACGAGTATGTCGGGACGATCCACGTCGGCTACAAGCCGCTGCTGGACTACTTCCGCGAGAAGCTCGACGAGATCCGAGATCTCGGCGTCAGCGACGTCAAATTCGTCAACGCCGACTTCGGTCGCGGCAAATCTCACTTCCTGGATCTGATCCGCCTCCTCGCCTTCGAGCGCGGCTTCGTCGTGTCACGCGTCGAGTTGAACCAGCGCGATGTGCCCTTCGACAAGCTCGAGATCGTCATTCAGCACATCATCAAGTACGTCGCGACGGCGGACTTCCGGAATAACGGGTTCGAGAAGCTCCTCCGCAAGTGGGCGCACGAGCAGCGGGGCAAGATCTCCCAATGCGCTGTACGCCGAACTGGAAGACCTGCCCATGCCGCAGCGGCGGACGAACCTCGTCGAATTCGTGCAGGCGGCCAATGCTGACCCACCGGCGCCACGGCGGATCACCGAGTTGCTTCGCTGGTTCCGCGGCGAGGAGACGCCGTCCAAGACGTTCAAGGAGCGTCCAGGAGTACCTGCACGCCCTCACGCAGTTCTTCCGGCTGATCGGCTACAGCGGGTTCGTGATCATGCTGGACGAGGCGGAGGCGATCTCCAGCCTGACGCGGGGCAGCCGCGGCAGCATCGCTAACGAGAATATCCGGCAGATCATCGACAACGACCAGGACAGTCAGGGTTTCTATTTCGTCTTCGCCAGCACACCAACGTTTTTCGAGCCACCGGCAGGAGGGCAGGTGCGCCGCGGTGACCCAATTACTGTCTACTCCTACCCGGCGCTCCGGCGCAGGGTAGAGAACGTCCTTTCGCTGATGGACCCTCGCTCGCCCGACTCGGTCATCGTCGAACTGCCGGACCTCTCCGAATCGGACTACCTTGAACTGGCAAAGAAGATCCGCGACTTTGCGGTCTTGGCGCATGGCGAGCCGTTTACAGCGGTCACCGATGGCGATCTCGCGACACTGGTCCGGTACGTCCGCAGTAACGACCCTCGCGTCGCCACGCTGGTCCGTAGCGTCGCCTCCGTCTGCGAGCGTGCCCGACGGCCAGGTTTCGCCTTCCGGCAGACCTACGAGATGGTTGTTGAGCACGAGAGGGAGCGGGTGAATCGCGAGGCAAGCGAGGAGGGCAGGGACTAGGCCGGGAGGCCGGCGTACATGGCGGGACCATTTGATATACAGGCAATCGTGCGGACGGGCTGCAGAGCGCGGGTACTTCGACACCGACCTGCTGAGGGGGTGTCATGTCACGCCGCAGGAACTCCGGGCGCTCTACGACGAACTCGGCCGGCGGCGCATCCCCCGCGAAACGCCACGCGACCCGGCCGAGAAACTAGACCGCCGCGACGCTGTCAAGATCATCAATGCACTACGCCACGGAACGGTGCCGCAGTGCGATCTAAGCGCCCTGTCGGTCGGCCGCAACGCACTGCGTTGACGTCTCACTAATGACCTGCAGGAGGTGGGCCGCGGCTCACCCCGGGTGCGGTTCCTGGATGCCGCCTACGGGGCAGGCAAGACGCACAGCCTCTGGTTGCTGGCGGAAGCGGCATTCCAGCAGAACTTCGCCGTGAGTTTCGTCACGCTCAGCCCGGGGTCGTGCCCGTTGCACTCCATGCTCGCGGTCTACGGGGCCATCCTCAATGGCATCCACACGGCCGGCTCGAGAGACCAGCGGGGTCTGCAGCGGCTGCTCGATCGGTGGATGGAAATTGTCCAGCGGGACGGCCCGGCTGTTGCGCAGAACCACATTCGTCAGCTCGCGCCGTACTTCGTGACCGCCCTCGCCGAGTACGCAGGCGCGCGAGTGAACCCCATCCGCCCAAACTACAGCCGTCAGACCCTCCTGCTCGACTACCTGTCCGGGAAGCGGACGTCTCTTCGCGACCTGCGGTCCCTGGAGATCGATTATGAGATCACCGACGAGAATGCCCTCGCGACGCTGAAGGATGTGACGCGCCTCGTGCGGCAGCTCGGGTTCCGCGGCCTGTGCATCTTCCTCGACGAGGCGGAGTCCGTGCTTTCCCTGAACCGCACGCAGCACGTTGATCGGGCCTACCTGAACCTGCTGCGCATCGCTCGAGCGGGACCCGACCTCCGCAACTGCTACTTTGTCTACGCTGCCACACCCGGCTTCTTCGACGAATACGCTGCTCATTGGGGCGACTCGGCTGTCATCGACCCGTCCCACATCTATCCGCTCGAGCGCCTCTCCGATGACGAGTTCCGCCAGCTCGCCCGACGCATCTCCGTTATCTGCGGGAAGGCGTACAACCACTCGCTTCCGATAGAGAGGGTCGAGGCAGTAGCCGCCCAGCTTCCGGCGCTGACCACTGACGTGGGGGGCTTCGTCCGGAGCGTCGTGGCGATCCTCGACCGTGAGCGGCGCGGTGCCTAAAGACGAGCTTGACCGGAAGCTCCGCGAGCTTTTTGGCTGGGAGCGGCACAGGCCTGAAGGAAGCCTCGCGAGGGCAGTCCGCACGCTCCTCACCGACCGTGGGCTCCATCCCTATCCGTTTCAGCAGCACGCTTTCGAGCGCATCGGTACGGGCCAAAATGTCC
>CAVQPC010000061.1:0-53099 GCA_963714585.1 uncultured Methylomirabilota bacterium | reverse complement strand
AAACGGCTCGTCAGTCCTTCTGAGATGCGGAATACAATCACCGTGTCGTCAGCCGAGGCGCAGAAGAGACGCCTTTCATCAGTGCTCCACACTAGCGAGTAAGTTGGCTTTCTGGGATCGGCACCTCCTTTCCATACGGGCGTAATGTTGCGCCAATCGCGACTATCCCATACGGTGGGGTTGCCTCGGTACCCAATTGCAGCAAGTGTGTCGCCAGTGCGTGTCCACGCCACGCCGGTTACATGCTCATGCTTCGTTCGAAACCGATCAAGCAATCGGCCCGACAAACCGTCCCAAATGCCGATAGTCCCGTCCCAACCGCCGGAGGCGAGCTGTCGGCCATCTGGCGACCACGCCAAGCTGACAACCGCACGCTCATGTGCTCGAACAAGCTTCGAGATCATTTGCCCGGTTTCAGCGTTCCAGATGCGAAGGCGTTCTTCCTCGCCGCCTGAAGCTAACCGCTTCCCGTCAGGTGCCCATGCTACGGTGACCACCCTTTGGGTATGTCCGCTCAGTTGTCGCAACTCCTCCCCTGTTGATGCGTTCCATATTCGGATTGTCTTATCAAAGGAAGGCGACGCCAGCATGCGCCCGTCCGGTGACCACGCGATTCGCCCGATCGTGTCCGCGTGTCCCCGTAGCGTCCGCACGAGCTTCACTCCCGGCGGCAGGTTCTTTCGCACCTTTTCGTCGGCGCGCCGCCATCGTTCAGTAGATTCATTTTTCATACGCATCAATCCTGGTTCCAGGGTCTAATCGACATAGGTAGGCGGTCGCCCGCTTTCCCTGTCACACTATCGTGCGTACGGGCCACGTACACGGCGGTTCGGCGGAGGAAGTGGAAGGCACGCTCTTCCGCCGGAGCGTCTGCTCCCCATGTCTCAGCCCCGGGTTCACCCCCGTGGACCGCACGGCCCAGGGACAGCGTGAGCTGCCTGTCGGATGCCCTCCCGCGGCTCGACACGAAGCGACTGCTCCTCCCCCTCACTCCCCTGCCGGGGCACGGTTCGGGCCTTCGGTTCGAGGCGGTGCGGCGCCCCGCGCGTTTGGATTGGGCGTCCTCCAGACCCCACCGTTCGGCTGAGCCCTTCGGCACGCTCAGGGCCGTGAGCCCCGTCGAACTGCTCACGCCGAAGCCTCGCGGTGACGCCCTCGCCCTTCTCCCCGCCTTCGGCTCCGCGAGAACCTGGCGCGAGGACTTTCCCCTCGCTCGTTCTGTGCCATGCCTGGCACACACGGTTTCGGGATCAGCTGCGGCGGGTTGCGTTCCAGTTTCGCAGGTGACCTGTGTGCCGTCGAGCTGGATCCCGTTATTGGGCGACCCGGCATCGCTTCGAACAGCCAGATGCTGAACTTGTGCTCGTTCGGGCCTGTCGCCTCGCAAGGACTCCTGCCCAAGGCCCTCGTGAGCATATCAAGCAAAGCCAACCTGCCGGCACTCGTGACGTTGGCGTTCAGCGCGCCTGTCACGCCACCCAGGAGAAGGTCCGTGACGTGAAGCAGCGGATGCCTGCTACCAACAACGCTTCTGAGGCCAACCCGGACACCTGACGGCATGGCTGCCCGAAGGCGCCGAGAAACGTGACTCAGGGCGGCGACCTCTGGCCTACTGCGTTGATCGAACCGGAGATAGAGGCGTTCGCCCCCCGACCAGCAGACGGATGGTCGCGGACCGAACGAGGTGAAATGCAAAGGCGTCCATTCCGACGTCGCGAGATCCGCGAAAGAGGCTCTTCGAATCCAGCGGGTAGCGATGCGTATCCACGACGATGGCGTGAAACGCGAGCTTCGGGTGCCGGAAGAAGCCATCGATGCAGCGCTTGTAGAAGTCGAAGTACTTGCCCGGCTTCGTGGGCACTTTCTTCCACCCCACGTCCGCGCGCGATGATAGACCGGACTCGACCTTGAGCGATCGAATGTGCTGGTTGAGCCGAACGTCGTCGATGCCGCTGACTTGCTGCCCGTGAATCAACAAACCGCAAACAAACCAGCGGCTGGAGCTACCGCTTTCGTCCACATAGCCGAAAGTGTAGACAGGTCGATTGTCAGTTCGAGCCCGCACTACCCTTCCTTCCGGTGCCGCCTAACGATCGAGATCAGCGGCGCGGCGCTTCTTGCCGCAGCCGCTGGATTGATTTGTTAGACCTCCGTCGCTTTCTCGCCGGCGATGGTCCTCTCGACAGAGGATCAACGAAATCGCCTGCATCCACCCAGTCGGTTCCCGTTATATCGACGTCACAACCGGCGTTTCTGAGCTTTACGACCAATTCGTTGCGCTTGTCGTAGTCGTTCGACATGCGGACCACGTGACGCCCCGCCAGGTCACTGAATTCGCGGACATTGCCGAGCTGAACAATAACAGTGCGATCTGCATGTGTGGCGAATGCCATTCCAGCTTCGAATAGCACATTTGGCCGAGCCTGACCAGTTAGAGTGCGCTCATAGGGTTTGTCTGACGGCGACAGAAGGTCGGGGCGGAGCTGCGCAAGATCATCGGGAGTCATGAGAACCACTATCGCGCGGGCGTGCGAGAACGCGGAATTCAGAATCTCGCCGACGTATGGCGCAGCTTTCTTGCTCAACGACAGCGCAGACGTCCACTCGATCGGCTTCACGCCAAGCGCTCGAAGAAATGCGAACATCGCGTCCTTTGAAGCGCGATCGCGACCGTGTATAACAAAGACCGAGTTCGGAGGGCTCTTCCCGGCCTGCTTTGCCGCCTTGGATGCTGTCCTGGAACGACTAGTGCCCAACCGAGAAGGGGTGGCCACGGGGGCTGTGGGTGGCAGAACAGGGCTACCGGCTTGACGAAGTTGAGCCAGGTCATCTGGCGTAGCATATTTGTTGATTGTAACTCCCACCTCTGCACCAACCTTGATGGCGGCGAGGTGTCGTGGAAGATACGTCGAGCTCACGTTCTGCTTGATCCGTGCGTAAACTTGAGCGCGACTAAGGCCAGTCTTGTCGATGATAGCCGCAAGAAGAGCCGGGTTAATTTTGGCCATGGCGCGGTCCTACTTCGTGTTCAGTGTCTTCTTACGCTTCTTGGCCACCTTCTCGTTGGACAATGCCACGCTGACGGTGTTTCTGGTGGTGCCGAGCAAGGCGGCGATCTCTGCTGGACGGAAGCCGGCACGATTCAGGAAGCTGATCTGCTCAACTTGTTTGCGCTCGTGCACCAGCAACAACGCCAGGAGGTTCAGCAGCTTCGATTCGAAAGCGGTCAGGCGATTAGGCCGATCCTCGAGATTCTCCTCAACCCTTGCCTTTCGCACTTGTTCTTGCTCCTTTCTTGGCCTTGGCTCGCCGCGAGACTTCACGGAGCGATGCGCTCGTGCTACCTATCACACCTGCGCAATCCTCGATAGGCAACCCCAGCTTCTCAAGGAATCGCGCCTGCTCGAGAATGGAACCGTCAGCGTGTTGAGAGTTCTTAAGACACAAGTATGCGAGACAGCGAGCGATGACTGCCGACCAGTTCACTTCTTCCTTACCGTTCGCCATTTACCTTGCCTCCGTAGTGCTACTGATTTCGCAAGTTTCGGACATCGAGACGATGTCGCGACGCTTCTACGAGGATCGCTGCAACCCATTGACGCGCGACGCCAGATACGTTCGGGACGGCCTCAATCCGGGTGACGACGTGCGGCGTCCGAGTATTTTGCACAGGAAGGAGAATGGTGGTTGCGGGGACGACGGGAACGCGGGACGAGAATTTGGCGGCAGACTGCGAGAGAACATCTGTGGGTCGCCGAGGCGGCGCGGGCACGATGCCGGCGGGAGGGGGACAGAGCCGCACCCGAGCCGGCAGCGGCAGGCGGGCCGACGCCGCGAGCTCGATTCAGGTCCGGAAGACTGTCCCTGGCCAATCCCATGGGGCCTCCTCCGTCCATCCTCACCGGGAGAGGCAACGACTCGGAGGTTACTCCTGACCGCCTTGGCCTGTCAACCGTGATCCGAAATTCCTAACCGCCAAGGCGCCAAGAAGAGACCAATGTCTCGGAGGAACGGCCCTCGGATTCCGAAGGCACCGATAGGTGAGGCTCACTTCTCTCGATTCAATGAGAGAATCCCAGCTTCCTTGGCCGCCTTGCCCTCATGGCTGTTCAAGATTATCCTTGACCTGGGGTCAAGCCCCGCGGGCGAGTTCCCTACACCCGGACCTCCTTCCCATTGATCACGACCTCGGCGTCGATCTCGATCCGGGGATTCCAGACCAGCAGGTCGTAGTGGCAGGGCGCCTTCACGGCCCTTCCCAGAGCGATGTTCGCCCCCACGCCGATGTGGGCGCTGCTGAGAGGCTGGTTCACGCGGCGGTTGGGGTCCGCTTAGTTCCCGGACGCGTGCATCTTCGTCTGGGCATGGCTTTGATAACCGCCCATGTGGAACCTTCTTCGCCGCCTCCCCGATGACCTCCAAGCTGCGGACAAAGGCTCGCTTCAGCGTCGGATTCTGGCTGAAAGTTGCGTAGTTTTGCCCCGGGAGCTGCGACAGGATGAAGTCGATCTCGTCGAGGATATGGCGAACATATTCAAGTGGCGACAGGGACACGCTCGACCTCCCTGAGGATGTACGGCCCGATGTGCGGGCTGAGAGATTCGCGCGTCAGCAGCTCCACCTTCCGTCCCATCAGGGACTCCAGGAGGAACGATAGCTCCATGAAGTTGTCGAACGAGTGCTGTCCCGGCGCGAAATCGACGAGAAAGTCGACATCGCTCGTCGCCGTCTGCTGTCCCGTCACAAAGGATCCGAACAGACCAATGCTGAAAACGCCAAGCGCGACCAGTTGCTCCCTGGCCCCGCGCAGGCGCTGCACAACATCCTCCTTGGTCTGAACTGGGCTTGTCACGTGCGCTCTCCGGCCCATGGTCATCGCGATTGTCACGGCGACTCTACCGCATAGCTTCAGCGGGCGCAACCGCCCACCTCCCTTCATGGCCAACCGTGCTTCTTTGGTTTCCGCGTAAGGGGCTGAATTTGGCCTCAGGTCCCGATAGGCCCCCGCCATGAAATTCCCGCAGGAACTGACCTCCCGAGTAGTTTCGAGATTCCCGACCGCCAAGACGTCAAGAAGGGACCAACGGCTCGGACCAACGGCCTTCGGATTCCGAACGCACCGGCACATGGAGGTCGCTTCTCTCGACTCAATGAGAGAATCCGAGCTTCCTTGGCGGCCTTGGCGTCGTGGCGGTTCAAGATTATCATCGGGCTGGGGTCAGGAGCAGCGGGCGGGCTTGCTACACGCGGACCTCCGTCCCGTCGATCACGACCTCGCCGTCGATCTCGATCCGGGGATTCCAGACCAGCAGGTCGTAGTGGCAAGGCGCCTTCACGGTCCCGCCCAGGGTGATGTTGGTCCCCACGCCGATGTGGGCGCTGCCGAGGACTCCTTCGTCCTCCAGCATCACCCCGATCATCCGGCACTTCGGGTTCAGCCCCACGCCCAGCTCCGCGATGTTGAAGCTGGTCGGGTCGCCGTGGCTCTCCAGGTCGCGGCGGAGGACCTCGGCCTGCCGTCCCCCTTCGATGCGCGTGATGAAGCCCTTCTGCACCTCCACCTGGATCGGCTGCTCGATGAGCCCGATCCCCAGGTAGGGGATGCTGGCGTCCACCACGATCCGCCCCTGCGCCGTCCCTTCGAGGGGGGAGACGTTGGCCTCCACGTTGGGAACGGGCGAGAATTGGCCGGGGCCCACGATGCAGTACAGGGCGTTGCCGGGCCGCCCCGCGATGTCCATGCTGAGATCCGTGCCCGCCGGCGTCGTGAGGCGCGCCCGCCGCCCCTTCCCGAACTTGTCGGCCACCCCCAGGCAAATGGGCTTGAGCTGGCTGAAGTCCGCCTCCAGGCCGCCATGGATCATCATGTCCTCGGTGAACTCCGTGAGGGCGAGGATGCGGGCGCCCGCGGCGGCGGCGTCCTTCACGGCGTGGGTGTGGGTGACGGAGAAACTGACCGGAAGGAGCACCACGTCGGCGCGCTTCATCGCCTCGGCCACCGGCTTGGGGGGCTCCTGTCCGGCCCGCGCACGGGGCTGCATCACCGAGAGGATCGTCTCGGCCCCCCGCTCCACCGCCGCGGCCGCCAGGACCCGGGCGATGGGGAACTGCACCATGTCGGTGACGATGAGGACAGTCTCCCCCGGCTTCACCGCCGCACAGGTGTCCAGGAGGGTGCGGGCCCCTCGCGACATCAAGAGATCTTTCATGGGCTGCCCCCTTTTCAGGCTCACAGCAGGGTCAGGACGCGGCTGAGGATGGTGATGGCCGCGCGGTACTCCGCGAGGTCGAGGTGCTCGTCGGGGGTGTGGTCGAGGCTGGAATCGCCCGGCCCGTAGGCCACGATGGGGCAGCTCCAGAGGGGCCCGACCACGTTCATGTCCGAGGTCCCGCTCTTGACCTTGAAGCTGGGGTTGGCCCCCTGCTCCCGAATGGCCTTGAGGAAGGCGCGGACCAGCGGCGTGTTCTTCTCGGCCCGGTAGGGCGGATCGGCCCCCCAGAACCGTAGGCGCCCGGGTCCGGCCGAGAGGCGCTCGACCTGCTCCTGGACCGCCTCCGGGGTGAGGCCCGGCGGGATCCGGATCGAGAATCGGAGGGCGATGGACTCCGTGAGACCGTCGTGCTCGCTTCGGATCTCGCGGAGGGCGGGGTCCAGGCTGTCGAACATCTTCTTGCCCCGGTTCTCACTCATCCGCCCATCGCTTGATCCGGTTCCAGAAGTCCACGCCGGCTTCCAGGATGGTCCCCTCCCTCGAGGCCGAATGGGTCGCACCCGTCGCGGCGTCGAAGGCGCAGACGAGTCGGCCCTTGTAGCCCAGGGTCACGGCGTGCGCTCCGCTGGGTTCCCCGATCACGCAGGCGCTCGGCCGGTAGATGCGGCCCGCATGGCGCGCCCCCCTGGAACTCGCCGCCTCCTCTTCAGTGGCGCCCACGATGATGATCCGCTTGCCGGGGAGCGGGCCGGCGGCGGCCGCGGCGGCGATGAAGGTGGCTAACGCCCCCTTGGCGTCCACGCTGCCCCGGCCGTAGAGCTGCCCATCTGCGATGCGCACCGGCACCACGCCCGGCACGGTATCCATGTGGCCGAGGAGGACGATCTCGGTCGGCCCGTCGCCCAGGCATCCGACGGCATTCCCCGCCTCGTCCACCTGAGCGTCGAATCCAAGGTCGCGCATGGTCTCGACGAGGAAGCCGGCCAGCCGGGACTCCTCGCCCGAGAGGGACGGGATCTCGACCATTCGCTGCAGCAGTGCGACGGGGTCCATGGCTCAGGAGAATGCGGAATGGCGAATGCGGAATGAGGAATGAGCCGCAGGGCGGAAGCCGGAAGGCGGAAGGCGGAGACCAAGGATGCTCGGCTCATTCGGCGGTCGCTCTCGGCGAGGAGGCGAGCACCCTGGCCAGGGTGGTGACGACCGTGTCGATCTCCTCGCGCGTGATGACCAGCGGCGGGAGGAAGCGGAGGACGGTCGAGCCGGCCAGGAGGACCAGGACGCCTTCCTGCATCATGGCCTGCGCAAAACGCGCCGGCCTTCTCCTTCAGCTCGATGCCGATCATCAGGCCCAGGCCGCGGATCTCCCGGATGCGGGGGCTGCCGATCTCCCGCAGTCGCTGGAAGAAGTATGCCCCCTTCTCCGCCGCCTGCCGCGGGAGGTCCTGCTCCACGAGAAAATCCATGGCGGCCACGGCGGCAGCGCAGGCCAGGGGGTTCCCGCCGAAGGTGGACGTGTGGGACAGCTTCTCGATGGCGCCCACGCGGCGATCGATGCCGATGGCCCCCATGGGGATGCCCCCGGCGATCCCCTTGGCCATGGTCAAGATGTCCGGCAGGACGCCGAAATGCTCGCAGGCGAACATGCGGCCCGTCCGGCCGAAACCGGTCTGGACCTCGTCGATGATGAGGAGGGCGCCCCGGCGCATCGCAGGCCTTCCGGACCGCCTGGAAGAATTCGGCCGAGGCCGGGCGGACGCCGCCCTCGCCCTGGATCGGCTCCAGGATCACGGCGGCCGTCTGGTCGTCAATGGCCTTCTCGAACTCCGCCGCGTTGTTGTATGGCGCGTGGGCGAAGTCCGGCACCAGCGGGGCGAAGGGGTCGCGATACTTCTTGTCCCAGGTGGCGCTGAGCGAGCCCAGGGTCTTGCCGTGAAAGGCACGCATGGCGGCCACGACGCGCGTCCGCCCCGTGGCCATGCGGGCGAACTTGATGGCCCCCTCGACCGCCTCGGTGCCGGAGTTGCAGAGAAAGAAGCGGTCGATCCCCTCGGGGGTGATCCGCTGCAGCCGCTCCAGGCATCGCGCCCTGGCGTCGTTGTAGAAGAGTTCGTTGCAGGTGATCAGCCGGCCCGCCTGGTCCTGGATGGCCGCCACCACGGCGGGATTGCAGTGGCCGACGTTGGCCACGCCGACGCCGCCCACGCAGTCAATGAACTCCCGCCCGGCCTCGTCCCACACGCGGGCACCCTGGCCGCGGACGAGGACGAGGTCGCGCTTCTGGTACACCCCCACGGAGGACTGATCCTCGACGGACTTGACGTTCATTCGATCACCGTTCCCTGGCCAGCCAGGGCGGAGCTCACCGGGTGCTCGACGTTGGCGCTCGCCAGGACGACGCGCCCGACGCCTGCGCCCAAGGCGATGGTGGCGGCCATGAGCTTCCGCTTCATCCGGCCGTGGGCCAGCGGCATGAACTCCTCGATCGCCTTGGCCGGGATCCGGGCCACGAGGGAGTTGGGATCGGCCAGATCCCGGAGGAGCCCCGGCACATTCGACAGCATGAGAAACTCTTCGGCCTTCAGGGCGGCGGCGAGCATGGCGGACGCCGTGTCGCCGTCCACATTGACGGCCTCCCCATCGTAGCTCGCTGCCGGCGGGCAGAGGACCGGGAGATAGCCGTGGTCCAAGAGGAGCGTGACCAAGGACACGTTGACCCGCTCGACCTTTCCCGTGTAATCGCCCCGCAGGACCTTTCGCTTCCCGCCCTCGAAGATCGTGAGGGTGTCCTTGCGCTTCCCCTCGAAGATGCGCCCGTCCAGGCCCGAGAGGCCCACGGCATTGATCCCGCGCCGCTGGAAGGCCTCCACGACGGCCTTGTTCGCCTTGCCGCAGTAGGCCATCTCGAAGATCTCGAGGGTCTCCCGGTCCGTGTACCGGCTCTCCAAGCCCGAGACGGAGGTCACGAAGCGCGGCGGCTTCCCCAGCTTCTCGGCCAGGACGTTGGTCTCCCCCGAGGCGCCGTGGACGAGGACGGCCTTGCGGCCGGCGTGCAGCATCGCCGCTAGGTCCGCCACTGCCGGCTCGACCTGGGTTCCCGATCCACCACCGATCTTGACAACGAGCATAGGTCTGGTCCGCTCCGAGTAAGCTGGTAGCCCTTAGTACTACGGAACGCAAATACGATGATATTCTTTTTTGCTCCCTCTCCCCGGGTACCCCCTGGGTGCGGAGAGGGGCAGGGTGAGGGTGCAAGAAGGGGTGCCGCGCCGACCGTTCCCCTCACCCCATCCCTCTCCCGCAACGGGGAGAGGGGGTCGAATGTGTGCGCCGAGAAAATACGTCACCGTAAATATGGCCTGAGCCACTTGGGTGTCACCTTGCGAGGGCAGACTTCAGCGCCTTTGGGTCGTTTTGAATGACCACGGTAGGATTTGGAGTGATCTTGGGGATCGGCAAGCCTTGCTGCATCAGGACGGAGATATGGTCCTCCATGGCCCATTTGGCCTGGTACAGGCAGTCCTCCACTGAATGTCCGACGCCGGTGAATCCCTCGAGGTCGGGTGAATAGAAGCCGAAAAAGTCAGGATCCTCCGTCGCCTCGATCACCAGAGCGTACTTGAGGTCAATCATCGGGTTCCCCATTCCGGAGGCCCGCGGATAGAAAACGGGGGGACGCCTCGTTACGTTCTATTTGGTCTGGATATTTCGGTTCTGGAGCCACTTCTTTAGGGATTGCGAGCTCTCACCCGAACGACGTCCTGCCAAGAGACCGGCCACGCTCAAGTCCTCGTCCAGGTCTGGCCAGTGAATGAAAGCCCCATCTGCAAGGAATTCAAAGTGGTTTCGTTCGGCCGGCGTTCCGTGCCATAGCCGTGGGTACCAAGCCAATGGGACGATGATGGTCCGTCCGTCCACCAAGTCGACTGTAAGCGCCTCATCACTCACAATGAGCCGCACCGCTCGTGCGTCCTGCAGTTCAACGGCCGAAGAAGTCATGCCATCTCTCCAGCAACTTGCCTCGATGTTCGTGGATCAGCGCTGTGATTGTGCTGAGTTCTGTCCGATTGTAGCCCCCAGCTTGCTGCAAGGCAACCGGATCTAGCCAGAACTTCGCCACCCGGTTCTCCCGCTGGATATGGATATGCGGCGGCTCGTCTCGGTCAAGCGAAACGAAGAACAAACGATACGGTCCGATTCTCACTACGGTAGGCACGGTTCAAGTGCACCCGAATCGTGTTGCCTCCGTCAAGGCAGCTTGGCAAACCGATAAGCTCGGAAGTCGTGCGGTTCACACCGGGTGCAGCCCCGGAAACTCCAGGCCGGCCGTCTCGGGGAGGCCGCAGGCCAGGTTCATGGCCTGGACGCCGTTGCCGGCGGCGCCCTTCACCAGGTTGTCCAGGGCGGCCATCACCACCACGCGGGAGCCGCGGGCATCCTTCTCAAAGCCGACATCGCAGAAATTGGTGCCGGCGAGCAGCTTGGGCTCCGGGTAGCGGTAGATCCCCTGCCGCTCCTTGACGATCCGCAGGAACGGCTCGTCGCCGTACTCGGCGCGATACGCCCTCCAGAGGTCCTTCTCTTCGACCCCGTCCTTGACGAAGACGTGGCAGGTGGCGAGGACGCCCCGGACGGCCTCGATGGCGGTGGCGCTGAAGTGCACCGCGGGGGGGTGCCCGAAGCTCAACTCCTGGACGATCTCGGCGGTGTGCCGGTGGCCGGTGGGCTCGAAGGAACGGACGGCGCCGCTCCGCTCGGGGTGGTGCGTGGACAGGTGCGGGGTGTCGCCCGCCGCGGAAGAGCCGACTTTAGCCTCGATGAAGACCTCGCGTCGCACCAGGACGTCGTGCTTGAAAAGCGGCATCAGCCCCAGGATCGACGCGGTGGCCAGGCAGCCCGCGCCCGTGATGAACCGCGCCTCGCTGATCGCCTTGCGATGCAGCTCCGGGATTCCATAGACGAACTGCGCGAGATACTGCGGGGCCTCGTGCGGATGGCCGTACCAGGTCGGGTAGTCGTCCGGATTCCGCAGCCGGAAATCGGCGCTCAGGTCGATGATGGTCTTGGCCAGGCCCTCCAAGTCTGCGATGCGCCGCATGGCGCTGCCGTGGGGCAGGCAGAGGAAGAGCACATCGCAGGGCTTCAGGTCGCCGAGGGTGGTGAACTTGAGCGGGCACTGCTTCCGGAGGTTCGGATGGACGGCATGGACATAGTGCCCGGCGTTGGATTCGGAGGTGACCTGGACGATCCGGGCTTCCGGATGGCGGAGCAGGATGCGAAGGACCTCGCCCCCGCTGTAGCCCGAGGCGCCCACGATGCCGACGGTGATCATCTGGAGGCCCGCCCTTCCGGCGCGACGCCGGCGCTAATGCTGTGCGTCCAACGCTTCTTTGCATCAGCCAGGCCGTCATACCGGCGAAAGCCGGTATCCAGTTCCCGCCACGGACCCTTTCCGGAGCCTGGACCCCGGCTTTCGCCGGGGTGACGAAAGTCAAGAGACTTATGACGCACTACACTAACGCCGCCCGACCTCGCGGACGTAGTCCACCACCTTGGCCGGGATGTTCACACCCGTGGTGTCGATGCTGTTTCGGAATTCCATGGTGTAGTTGACCTCGTTCACCGTCAGGCCATCCGCTGTCTCGAAGATGTCGATGGCCACCACCCCGCCGCCCACGGCCTTGGCGGCCCGCACGGAGATCTCGTTCAGTTCCGGCGTCACGGGGCAGTTGGTGGCCACGCCGCCCCGGGCGGTATTGGTGATCCAGTGGGGCGAGGTGCGGTAGATGGCACAGATCGTCTCGTCCCCGACGACGAACGAGCGGATATCCCGCCCGCGCTTCTCCACGTACTCCTGGATGTAGAAGGTGGAGTGGTGGTAGGAGCCCAGCGTCTCCTTGTGCTCCAGGATGGCCTCGGCGGCGTCGCGGTCATTGACCTTGGAGAGGAGGCGGCCCCAGGACCCCACGGCCGGCTTGAGCACCACCGGGTAGCCGAGCCGCTCGATTGCCTGGAGCGCCGACTCGGCCGTGTACGCCACGTACACCCTCGGGGTGGGCACGCTGTCGCGGATCAGGGCCAGGGTCGTGAGCAGCTTGTCGCCGCAGGTGCTGGCGACCTCATAGGTGTTGACCGTCTTCACACCGCAGTCGTTCAGGTACTTCAGGCTGTGCAGGGCGCGGGAGTGGTTGATGCAGCGCTCCAGGATGACGTCGAAGTCCCACTGCCGCTGATGGAGGTCGAGGATCAGCTCCCGATCGTCGATGCGGTCGAACGCCAGCCCCTGCCGACGAAACTCATCGAACAGCAGCTTCTCTTCCTTGCGGATCAGCGAGCACAGGATGCCGATCTTCATTCGCCCCAGTCCTCCTCCTCCTCGGGAGCTGGGGCCAGCAGCGGCGGCTCCAGGCTGATCACCTCCAGGTCCAGACCGCAGTCCGGGCACTGGATGATCTCGCCCACCTCGGTGGACGCACCCAACGGGATCTCGGCTTCACATTCGGTGCAGAGCGCCATGGTCGTCACCTCCCCGCAGAGGGTAGCGGACCGGGAGGATAACACGGCCGTCCTCCCCGCTTCAAGCGAAAGGCGAGTTCGCTCGCCTTCCCGGACAGAGTCAAGCCCGATCCGAACTTCCCTTCACCACCAAGTCACCAAGACACCAAGGCTGGACTGGCTGCCGAGGGCAGAACCGGGAAGAACGAAAGCCTCCATAGAGGCCCTTCGGTGTGGAAGCGTCGGGCCTTCGCAGGGGATGGCCGGAACTTGGTGCCTTTGTGTCTTTGTGGTGGGATGCATTCGGATCGGAGTCAATCCTTCCGGGAGGTCCCGTTGGTCAGCCAACGGACCTGAAGGACGCGCGGATGCCCCCTGTCCAGGCTTGTGAGCCCCGCGGTGAACATGTGCAAGGAGGGAAGCGCCTCGAAGAAGAACAGGTGGGATTCGCAGTCGCAGTCCGATGACCCAAATCCGGCGATGGGCGTCGAGCCAAGCATCGCTGTCCCCATCGCGGTCGCCCACTGATGTTCCCGGCGTTCCGACCCACAACTGTACCAGACGCGCTCAATCCTGGTGTGACCTCGAAGGTAGTCGATGTGCCAGTGTGGTGTCTTGGTCGCGCGCGAGTGATGCGCCAGGCGTGCCCGAAGGCCGCCCGGGCCGAGCGCGCTCCCGACATAGGCGTAGATTCCCGGCCGGAACCCGATCCGACCCAGCCGCCCGACTTGGAGCTGGGCGCTGGCCTTCGCCGAGCAAAATAGGGCATACGTGCCAGGCTCCGGCCTCACAATCACCCACGCACTTCCTTGAAGACGGCGACCCAACGGAAGAGCTGGAGTCTGTGCCCCCCAGTGGCGAATTGCCAGTGGAGCGGCAACTGCCGCACGAGCATGAGGAATGGCGATCTACTCCAATCGATCCGACAGATTCAACTCGCCCGCTAGCTGTCTGAGCTGATCGACAACCGGAGGCGCAATGGGAACTCCCTGTTCCAGCCGCTCGCGAACCCGGTGGTACTCCATCTCTCCCGGCAGCCAAATGCGATCGACGCCCTCCATGCGCTCGGATTCCCGGATCTCACGAATCACGCGGTCCATTTCGCGCTTGAAAGTCTCGACGGGCTGGAAGTTATCCACTCGCATCGCCAGGATCATGTGGCCGCTGTTGTTCCGCGCCGCGAAGTCCTTGTTGAAGTCCACGACGTTCCTGCCGAAGGTTGCCCCATTGAGCACGCCGGCCAGCATACCGATGATCACGTTCAATCCGTATCCCTTGTACCCTCCGATCGGCAAGAGAAGGCCCTCGGCAGCGCGCCTGGGGTCCGTGAGCGGCTGCCCCTTTCGATCTATCATCCATCCGACCGGGATCGACTCGCCCTTTTGAGCCGCCAACTTCACTTTCCCGTAGGAAGTCACCGTTGACGCCATGTCCAGGGCGATGGGTGGTTCCTCTCCGGCCGGGATGGCAATGGAGATCGGATTCGTGCCGAGGATCAACTCGACGCCTCCCCACGGCGGCATGTGATTGGCGTTGGCCACGGTCATATACATACTGATCATATCGTGGGCCAGCGACATCGTGGAATAGACGGCACCGGCTCCGGCGTGATTGCCATTGAAGGTCCCGACCCACGCCAGTCCTGCCTCTGCTGCCTTTCGAATTGCCAGTTCCGTTGCATAGGTCATCACCACGTGGCCCATGCCGTTGTCCCCGTCCACGAGGGCGGTCACGGCATTCTCCCGGACGGCATGGAGTCTCGGGTGAAGGTTCACCCCTCCGGCCCGGATTCTCCGGCAATAGTGGGGAAGGCGAAAGATGCCGTGCGTGTCCACGCCGCGGAGATCCGCCTCCGTCATGCGGGCGGCACACACCACCGCATCTCGCTCCGGAAGCCCCAGGGCCGTCAGGGTGCTGGCGATGAACGCCTCTAGTCGTTTTGCCGGGAATGTGCGTGTGCTTTCCTCGGATACCATACGGTTCCCTTTCTTCATCACTGGTCGCGCTGGCGGTTGAACCAGTCGAGAATCTCCTCGCCCTTCCAGAAGACGACTCCCCGCCGCCTCTTCATGTATCGGAAGATCATATCGAAGTACTTGATCCGGTGGGATGCCCCCGAGACGTAGGGGTGTACGGCGATGGCCATGATGCGCGCCGTCTTCGTGCCTTCAGCGTACAACGTGTCGAAATGGTCCTTGGCGCGCCGGAAGAGTTCCTCGGCCGGGTGGTGCTGGAGAAGGAAGATCGGGATGTCATTGATCTCGACCGTGTAGGGCATCGACACCAGCCGCCCCGACTTCACCCGCATTGGATAGGGCTGGTCATCGTTCACCCAGTCGCAGACGTACTCGATCCCCTCCGCGGCCAGCAGGTCCGGTGTCTCCCAGGTCTCCGTCAGCCCGGGCCCCATCCACCCGCGCGGCGGTTTCCCGGTGGCCTCCTTGATGGCGGCGACGGTCCTCCGGATCATGCCCGGCTGGTCCTCCTCCTGGTGCATGGGTCGCTGGGTGTAGCTGTGGCCCATGATCTCCCAGTCGGCCCGCACCATGGCGTCGATGATTCGAGGGTACGATGTGCAGACGGAGCCGTTGAGGGAGACCGTCGCCTTGACCTTGTGCCGGTCCAGGACCTCCTTCAGCCGCCAGAAACCGACCCGCAGCCCGTACTCAAACCAACTGAAGTTTGGCACGTCGGGGATGCGGCTCCCGCCGCCCCCCGGCGGCGGGAGGACGGTCCGAGCCATCGGTTGCGTGATGTCCCATTCCTCCACGTTGACGATCGTCCAGACGGCGACCCGGGCCCCCTTGGGCAGCTTCAGCGGCTTTCGGTCCACGATCGCCGAATAATCGTACCGTTCCGTCCACGCCATGGGTCCCCTCCTGATTCCAGCCTGGCTGAGGCGCTGTCCTCAGCCCCCGGCCACCTGGACCGTGAAGGTCAGCTCATCCCCGTCATGTATCTCGGTCCCCCACCGATCCAGCGACCGCACGTTTCGGCCATTCACCAGGATGGCGGAGCCTTCTGCCGGGGACAAATCCTCCGTAAGGAATCGCTCGAGCGGCACCCGATGCTGATCCCTGAGCGCCCGGAGGACATCCGGCAGAGTCGGGGATGCCGGCTCCAGAGACACCTCCTGCTTCAGCTTGATGTCCGTGCCGAACGTATTGACGACGATTCGCATGGCTTCCGCGTTCAGCGTTCAGCTTGGCAACATTCCGGATCGTCACCCCGGCGAAAGCCGGGGTCCAGAGGCATTGAGATTCTGGATTCCGGCTTCCGCCGGAATGACGGAAGGTGCAACGGACAGCATGGCCAGCGACACAGTCGGCGTACGCAGCACAGGTAAACGCCTACAGCCCAGCAAGTCATCCAGGAGGCGGCTGGCTCGAGAGGTCGTATCTGCGAAGCGTGGATTCGGTGGGGACCCCATCCGAATCCCAGCCTCGGCAGGCATAGTACTCATCGAGCATGCGATTGAGGTTCTCCTCTCCGATGCATCGCCCCTTGGCCGGGCCGTCCGGCAAAGGCTCAAAGAGCGTTCGATAGGGCAGGGTATCGTCTTTTCGCGTGAAGCCCTCTCGGAGATTGAACATCCGGATCAGCGTCTCGATCCTCCCCGCGATGTGGAGAAAGTCGTCGCGCGACGCCGGCTCCCCCGTCACCGCCCGGAAGTAGTCGGCGTAATCGTCAAGCGACAAGGGGATGAATTTGCCCGGCATGTCGCAGACCAGGAGCGAGTGGAGCACGCAGTTCTCGTCGTACAACTGCCGGATCATCTCCGCCTTGCCTTCGGCGGTGTAAGGGGGATAGTTGCCGAGGATCTCCTTGGCGGGGGGCCAGGCCCGCCGGTGGCACGCCCCTCTCGGACTCACCGCATAGGAGAGGCCCGAGCCGAATGCGCCCCGCGGCTCATAGGCCGGAAACTCCAGCCCCTTGACCTGCATCGCAAAGCGTTCGGATCCTCCGCCGATGTGGGCGGCAGCCGCCCGGACGCCCTCCGCAAGGACGTCCCAGAATCCCCGCCGGTAGGCGGTCATCTCGATGGCGGCGAGCGCGGACTCGCCGTCGCCAAACGTGATCTCGAGGCCATCGGTCTCCCGCGGCGACAGGAGTCCGCGCTCGAAACACTCCATGACGAAGCCGATCAGGTTCCCGGCGGAGATCGTGTCCAGCCCTAACTTGTCACACAGCACGTTCGCCTGGATGATGATCGGCAGCGAATCGATCAGCAAATTGGGGCCGAACAGCCCCAGGGTCTCATACTCGGGACCCTCGACCGTCACCCCTTTGTATTTGCCCTCGGACGCCTCGGTGACCAGGCTGCAGTGGACGAAACAGGAGACGCAGGCCTTGTGGCTCTTGACGCTTTTGTAGACGCCCACTGAGTCGATTTTCTCCAGGGCCTCCTCCCACGTGCTGAACTGAAAGTTCTTCGTCGGCAGGATCCCGCCGGCATGGGTGATATTCAGTGTCAGCGGAGTCCCGTATTTCATTCGGGCCTGGGCCACCGGGCTCAGGAGCGCACGCTGATAGTTTTCCCGGTTCAGCTCGACCAGTCGCTTCCGATCGTGGAGTCCCGCGCCCTCGGCGCCCTTGATCACGATGGCCTTGAGCCGTTTCGAGCCCATTACGGCGCCGACGCCGCCGCGTCCAGCCTGACGATAGAGATCGCTGTTGATGCAGGCGAGCTTGACCAGCTTCTCGCCGGCCGGTCCAATCGACGAGACCCCCAGCGCGGACTTCCCTCCTTCTGCTTCTCGGAGCAGCCTCTCGGTCTCGAAACTATCCTTGCCCCAGAGATGATCCGCCTCGCGGATCTCCACCCCGTGCTCGTCGAGGCGAAGGTAGCAGGGGTGATTTGCTTTCCCGCGAATCACCATCCCGTCATAGCCCACCCGCTTCAGTTGGACCGCTATCCGTCCGCTGGAATAGCTGTCGCACCAGCCGTGGGTGGCGGGTGATTTGGTCACCACCACGAATTTGGATGAGCCGGTGGCCATCGAGCCCGTGAGGGGTCCGGTCAGGAAGAGCAGCACATTGTCCGGAGAGAGAGGATCCGCCTGGGGAGGCAGGAGATCAAACAGTAAGCGGGCCCCGAGGCCGCGGCCTCCCAGGTACTTTCGGAAAGTATGCTCAGGAAGAGAAAGGTCTTTCGTCCTTCCCTGACTCAAATCGACGTCGAGAAGCTTTCCATGGATCCCCTTCACGGGTCTCCTCTCTCTCCGCTGCCCTGCCCCAGTGCCTAATTGCATAAGGAATTGCCATTCCCAGATGTCGTCACCCCGGCCGAAGCCGGGGTCCAGAAGCCCGTGGGAAACCTGGATTCCGGTTTTCACCGGAATGACAGCAGAGGTCCTGCAAGATGGCACTCACGTACGCAATCAAGCCCTAGCGACCAGCCGGATTGAAAGGTGCCTCCAGGGCCGCCAGGATCTCGTCGTTGCGGAGAACCCATCCGACCGTGGCCGCCATGTTCCGGAGGGCAAACCGGTGCATCTGCTCGCCGTCCATGCTGTCCACGCAGTCGGCGGCGATTACTACGGCGTAGTCTCGCGTATGGGCCTCAAAGGCCGTGCACTGGACGCAGGAGGTCGTGTTCACACCCGTGAGGATCACGGTCCGTGCCCCGAGTCGGTGCCGGAGAACGAAGTCCAGGTCCGTCTGGTAGAAACAGTCATAGCGCTTCTTCCGGTCGATGACGATGTCGCGGGGGTCGAGCAGATCGGGGATCACCTCCGTCCCTGGCATGCCCACCAGGTTGTGGCGGAGATTCGTGCTCCGCTTCATTCCCGGGGCGTCGGCGATGGCCTTCCAGAAGGGATTCGAGGCCGCCTCGCCGGAATCCCGATACACAGTGACCATGTGGACGATGGGAACGGCCAGCGCGCGGAGGGCATCGAAAAGCTCCCGGGCCGCGCCGATCAGGCGGCGACACTGCTCCGCGCTGAGCGGCATCGTGGCCACCGCCGGATCCAGGTGTCCCCGGTGCATGTCGATGGAAACCACGGCCGCGCTCTTCGGGTCGATGCGGATCACGTTATCCCTCCCGACCTGGTCACGTGTATCCAAAATCCGTCGGCCTCCACCTCGCCCCCGTTCTCCTTGAGCCCGCTCACTTGTAAGGCGGTTCCGCCGGACCCTCGTATCCACACATCCCCATTCGGGGCGAATTCACCAAGCGTACGGGTTCACCATAATTCTCATGTGGATGCTTTTCCGCGTGGACGTCACACAGTGTCCCCCAGACGTTTTCTTCCGTCAGGCACTCGATGCATAGCCATGCTGCTGGTTGCTCGCACTCTATACACTTTGCGTCCGGCATGACGTTGCGCGCCATGAGTGCAATCGGGCGTGCGGTGATCGGTTTGCCTTCTCGCGTTCTGACGGCTTGGATCAGGGTTTCGGATTCTGTTCCAAAATCGTAGATATGCGTGAGCTTGACCCCCGGCGCGAAGATCTCGTTAATTCTTCGCTTCATGGATATTTCCTTCCCGCGCCAACCCCCAACCGAAAACTGGCTCATATGGCCACAGCACTCCAACCAAATGCCGCGCAAATAGAAGTCGAGGTCTTTCAAGGCGCTGGAGCCGCGCATCTCCAGATCCAACCAGAACTCCTTTCGCCAAGCGTCCTGGACGCGAAGATGATAGAGGGTCTCGCTTGCGACCTTCTTGCGCTCAGCTTCGTCGATGACTGACTGGCGTTTCGGACAGACAGATAGATGTTTTGCCACCGCGCCCTTCGTCATCTCTTGTCCGCAGTAAGCGCAGGTCCCCTTTGATTGTTTCCCGCGAGGCACGAGCGTCTCCCTTCCCAGACGTGATATCAGGCCTTGCCTACTTGCGATCACGCCAGTAACGCGGCCGCCGCTTTTGATGAGCGACGGCGATGACAAACACCTCAAGCGCAAATGCCTGCGCAGCCACCTCGCTGCGCTCCCGGTACCAAGCTTGTGCGGCGAAGAGTTCCCGCTCTGCTCGGGGATGGAATTCGATGCGCTTCATCCGCGGCGAAAGAGCTTTGCTCGCACTTCATCCCACGGAATCGTCCGGACGGCCCCGGACTCGATCTCGTTCCAGCGCCGTTCAGCTTCTTCTGCCCATGCCTTCTCGACGTCTGGGTCCGGCGGAGGTTCGAGGCTTTCGATGAGCAGCCCGCAAGTGTGGCACGCGCGCTTTCTGGAAGCGAAAATGCTTCACGAAACAATTGCTTCAGGTCCCGAGCCATGCCTGAATTCTCCTCCTCATCTGAGTCGACCGGAGGCACAAGCGAACGGGACGGCTACTGCTGAGCCGGAGGCGGACCGGCAAGCGGGCTCCCCAAAGCACCTGTCGGCTCCACCTTTGTTGTTAGATGCGCCATAGCTCGATTCGGAACGCATCCTTACCGAAACTCTCGTAAACACGCGCTCGCAGCTCGTACTCCACGTCAGCGACGGCAACTCGCCGCCTTTTCCTAGTGAGGCCATAGAGCTCCTTCCGCAGTGACGCAGCCTGATTGCCCGAACTGCGGGACCGAGCTATGCTGTCCGCGAAACGCATTGCCGACCACCTGCGGTCGCGAAGCGGACCGTCAGATGCCTCGGCCAGTTAGGCGGAGCTGCTCCTGCGGCGCTTCGGGATCTTGTTCTTACAGATTCGCAGGTTCTCCCGTGCGAGCTCATCCGTTGGGCCCATGGCGACTGCCCGTTCCAGCATTCGCTCTGCGTCCTGGACTCCAACGAACCGATCCGCCACTTCATGAGGCTCCCGGTCTCTGCAATCAAATCGTAAGCGGGCTCCCTCCGCCAGGTCAAGATCAATCTCCCCAAAGATCCGGCGATGCTCTGCCCTGCGCTTCGGCGGCTCACTCCCTCTAGGAGAGCAGTGCGTCCGGTGGCCGCAATCAGAGGGACTGTGGCGAGCCAGGAATCCGGTCGCCCTCGTCCCCCGGCCACCTCTTGGGTCGCGGGGCCGCGACTCGGGCTACCCCGATGGACACTGACGCTTGGTGCGGCTTTCTGAGTCAGCTTGTTACCGCCTCCGCTCCAGGATGTCCAGGCCGTTGAAGCGGTCGATGACATAGAGCAATCCGTCGCCGTCGTAGAAGACGTCGTTGCTCTGCGCCGAGCGGCCGCCTCCCACGGGGTCCGGGACGAAGTAGCCGACCTCGACGGGATGGAATGGATCCTTGATGTCCACCATCCGCAAGCCGCCGCTGAACCAGGTCACCCCCAGGATGGTGTCGTAGATTTGCTCCTGCGGCTGGTGGCAGCCGAAGCGGCCGGCGCGACTCTCGACAGCCGGCTCCGGGGCGATGAAGTTCGCGATGGGAATCGGGTTGGTCTCGTCCGTGATGTCCACCATCCAGAGGAAGGGGCAGGGATCGTACCGCTCGTCGTTGATGTGCTCGTCGCTCACGACCATGATATCCCGGCCGCGCAGCTTGAAGGGGATCCGCATGGCCGTGTGGGTCGGGGCGGGATACGGCGGGCTATAGTGGAAGTGGGCGATCGTCCGGGGGCGGGCGAGATCGGTGATATCGGCGATGGCGAAGCCCCCGAACCAGCAGCCGATGTAGAGGCGATCGCGGAAGCGTAAGGGGTGGTGGGTCCGGTACCGCTTCCCCTCCCAGGTGGGGGTTTCTCCACCCGCCGTCCACTGCCCCGGCAGCCACCAGCGGCCGACTTCCGTGGGGTGCGCCGGGTCCGCCAGATCGTAGATGGCGCTGATCGCGCCGAGATAGCCCTCCAGCTCGGTCGAGAGGTAGGCGTAGCGGTCGTCCAGGTCGTAGCGGTGGACCCCGACTCCTCCCGTCTCCAAGAAGGCGATCTCGCGCGGGTGGGCGGGCCTGGAGACATCCAGGATCTGGATGCCCGGGCGGAAGGGCCCTGGCGTCTCCTTGTAGCGTTCGTAGTTGACCACGAGGATATCGTGGCCATTCACGCGGGCCTTGTGGCAGTGGGTGGTGGGGGGCACCGTGAGCTGGGCCAGGAGCTTGGGCGAGCGGGGGTCGGAGACATCCAGGATGGACGTCCCGATAGGCGGCGCCATGTGGCCGATGTAGGCGACGCGGTCCTTCACGTAGACCTGACCGCCTCCCGGAATGTCGAGGTGGCCGAGGTGCTTCAGGTTGCGAATCTGCATCGATCTCTCCTCACGTCAGCAGGGATGGGAAAGGCCGGCGCGAAGGACGAGGCCGTCGTCCACGGTGATCGGTACGTCCCAGTCGATCCGCATCCCGTCGCGGATTTCACTCTTGAAATCGCTCATGGCCGTCGTCCTCAGGGCGCCGTCAACGCCGCGATCCCGGCGCGGGCCACCTCGGCGTCCTGTTCCCCCGTCCCCCCGCTCACCCCCACACCCCCGACGCACTGGTTCTCCAGGATGATCGGCAACCCGCCGGGGAAGGTCACGTACATGTCCGTCCCGGCCGCCAGGGGGAGCGCGATCGCCATATGGTCGTTGACGGGATTGCCGCTCGAGCTGATCTTCCCCGTGGGGAGCCGATTGGAGGCGGCCGCCCGGGCCTTGGCGTGCGCGATACGGATGTTGTGGATCTTCCCTTCATCCGTCCGGGCGAAGCCCAGAAGGTGACCTCCCTCGTCCATGACGGCGATGCTCATGGGAATGCCCATCTCCTGCGCCTTGCGGACGGCGGCCTGGAGGATCCGGTTCGTGCCTTCCCAGTTCAGCTTGAGCGCCTGGCGGGTGATCATGCCGGCCCTCCCGTGCCGCGCGGGGGGAGCCCGGCCAGCGCCTCGTAAAGGCCCACGATGCCAGACAGGTCTTCCTTGGCCCGTCCCCCAGCCACCGCGGCGGTATAGAGTTGCTGCATCATCCCCGTGAGCGGCACCGGCACGTGCAGCTCCTGGGCGTCCTCCAGCATCAACCGGATGTCCTTCAGGAAGAGATCCATCTTCATCAAGGGGTCGAATCGGCCCTGCAGCATCAGTGGTCCGCGGACCTCCAGGATCTTGGAGGCCGCGGCCCCCTGCGACAGGATCTCCAGCGTCTGCTCCAGGTCCAGGCCGGCTCGCCGGGCCAGGGTCAGCCCTTCGGCCAGGACCACACCATTCAGTCCCATGATGAGGTTGGTGACCAGCTTCATATGCGACCCCATCCCGCACGCCCCGACGTGATAGACCCGCTTGGCCAGCGACTCCAGGACGGGTCGGCAGCGCTCGAAGGCGTCCCGATCGCCCCCCACCGTCACCACGCAGTCTCGCCGGGCCACCATGCTGCTGGTCCCGCTCACAGGCGTGTCCAGGAAGGCTGTGCCGCGGGCACGGGCCGCCTCTTCCATCCGGATAGCGAGCGCCGGCGAGATGGTGCTCATCTGGAGAACGATCGTGTCCGGCCTCGCCCCCTCCAGCACGCCCTCCCCGCCCACGATCGCCTCTTCGACGCTGGCCAGGGTCGGCAGGATGATGAAGACAGCCGGGGCGGATCGGGCCACATCCGCTGCCGAGCGCGCGGCCTTCCCGCCTTGGGCCTCCAGGGCCGCCAGTCGCTCCTGCACGACATCATAGCCCAGGACCTGGTAGCCCGCCTTGAGCAGAACGTCGGCCACGGCGCTCCCCAGGAGCCCGACGCCCACAACCCCCACCGTCCTCGTGTCCGCCATTCGGACCTCCTGCGGATTGCTCAGATCTCTTTCACTCGAGGATGAGTGCAGCGCGCCCCGCGGCCCGCACCCGGACCACCGCGCTGTTGGGGGCGGCCTTGGGCGTGGGGACCTCGGCGGGCATAAGGGGCCCGCCGAGGTCGTGCAAGAGCATCGCCTTCATGTGGCCCCAGCCTCGGTGCATCCCTGTCGTTAGTGTCGTACGTCCAACGCTTCCTGCATCAGCCAGGCCGTCATACCGGCGAAAGCCGGTATCCAGATCCCGCCAGGAACCCTATCCGGAGCCTGGACCCCGGCGCCTGCCCCGGACTCAGAGCCGGGGTTCGCCGGGGTGACGAAAGTCAAGCGACGCATGACGTACTACACTCGATTAGCAGTGCGTGCAGGGCGGATAATCTCGGCTGTACACCGGCTGCTTCAAGAAATCTTCGGGCTTGTAGGTCCAGAACTGCGACACGGACGGGAAGGTGTAGATGACGGTGTTCTGCAGCCGGCCGCCCACCCGTTCCACCTTGCGCACGTAGATGTTCTCGATCGGGTTGCCGTACTCGTCGAACTTGACCGGACCCCGGGGCACATCGGACAGATCCACCTTCCGGACGGCCGCGAGGAACTTGTTCGTGTCCTCGATGTCGCCGCCCGTCGCCTCCAGTGCCGCCTTCACGATCAGCCCGGCCACGTACGTCCCCTCGGAGTAGTAGGAGGGAATCTGCTTGTATTTGGCCTCGTAGGCCTGGGCGAACTTCTTGTTGGCCGGAGTGTCGAGGGCGGCGGAGTAATGCAGCGCCGTCACGATCCCCAGCGCCTCGTCCCCCATGGTCCGCAGTACGTGCTCGTCCGTGAGGGTGCCGCCGCCGACGAGGGGCAGCCGGTCCTTGAGCCCGGCGTCCTGGTACTGCTTGGTGAAGCGGAGGGCATCCGCGCCGGAGAAGATCGCGTAGATGGCGTCCACGTCTCGTTTGAGCTGGGCCAGGTACGGGCCGAAGTCAGCCGTGCCGAGGGGAGGCCACAACTTCTGCACGATCTGCCCGCCCGCCTCCTCGAAGGTGCGCTGGAAGCCCGCCGCCACCTCCCAGCCGAAGGCAAAGTCGTAGCCGATCATGGCGATCTTCCGGTATTTCAGGTTCTGGTATACCCACTGCCCGAAGGGATGCGAGGGCTGGGCGCTGGACCAGCCGGTCCGGACAATGTAGGGGCTGCGCTTGCGCTGGGTGAGGTCCTCGGACGAGACGATCGGGTAGATGGACGCCACCTTCTTCTCGTGCAGGTAGGGGGCGATGGCGTAGCCGACGGCCGCGCTCAGGGGGCCCATGAAGAGATTGATCCCCTGGCTCTCCACCAGCGAGCGGGTCTTGGTCAGGCCGGTGGCTGGGACCCCTGCACTGTCTTCGATGATCAGCTTGACGTCCCGGCCGGCCAGCCGGGACTTCTGCTCCTCGAGGAACATCTCCAGACCGTTGATCATGTCCTTGCCGTTGGCAGACAGGGGCCCGGTCTGTGGCACCAGCAGCCCGAGCTTGATCGGGCCTTTCTGCTGGGCCCACGGCCCGGTACCCGCGGTCAAGACCATGCCCACCGCGGCGGCGACTACCACCAGCAGCACGAGGATCCTTCGCATGGCACTCTCCTTTCGCGTGACGTCAGGAACCCAACCCCAGGAATCGGGACTTCACCTCTTCGTTGGTGAGGAGCTCGGCTGGGCTCGAGGAGTAAACGATGCGACCGCGGCTCAGCACGTGGGCGTGGTCCGCCACACGCAGGGCGAAGGGCAGGCTCTGCTCCACCAAAAGGATCGCGAGCCCCTCGCCCTTCAGCGTGGCGAGCGCCTTGCCGACCTCTTGGACCAGGAGCGGGGCCAGCCCTTCCGTTGGCTCGTCCATCAGCAGGAGGCTCGGGTTGGTCATGAGGGCCCGCCCGATGGCCAGCATCTGCTGCTCGCCACCGGACAGCTTGTTGCCGGGGTGAGAGGCCCGCTCCCCGAGCCGGGGGAAGAGGGCGAAGACCCGCTCCAGATTCCATCCGCCCTTGCCGTTTCCTTTGGCGGCGACGAGCAGGTTCTCCTGCACGGTGAGCGACGGGAAAATCCGTCGGCCTTGGGGGACCAGCCCCATCCCCAGCGCCACGGCACGGAAGGGAGGCAGCCGCGTGATGTCCGTCCCCTTGAAGACGACTCGTCCTTGCCGGGGTGGGGTGAAGCCGATCAGGGATCGGATCAAGGTCGTCTTCCCCACCCCGTTTCGGCCGAGGAGCGCGACCACCTGCCCCTGCACCACGCTGAGCGAAACTCCCTGGAGGACGTGGCTCTCCCCGTAGTAGGTGTGGATGTCCTCGGCCGTGAGCATCAGGCGCTCCCCAGATAGATCTCTCGGACCAGGGGATTGGCCTTTACCTCGTCCCGGTGTCCGTCCGCGATCACGCTGCCGTTGTGGAGGGCCGTGACCCGGTCCGTGAGCGCGAAGGCCACATCCATGTCGTGCTCGATGATGAGCAGGGTGATGCCGCTGTCCAGCTTCTGGAGCAGCGCAGTCATCAGGCGCGACTCGGCGAGCGAGAGCCCCGCCGTCGGCTCGTCGAGAAGCAGGAGGCGCGGCCGGCACGCCAGGGCCATGGCGATCTCCATCTGCCGCTGCTCGCCATGGGACAGGCTCTTCACCACCTCCCCCTCCTTGTCGGCAAGCCCCACCGCTTCCAGCATGGCGCGGGCCCGGGCAAAGAGGGAGGGGTAGGAGCTGATGGATCGGAGGAGCATCAGCTTGGTCCGCTCCAGGGCCTGCACAGCCATGAGGAGGTTTTCCAGGACCGTGAGGTTCGAGAAGAGATTGGTGATCTGAAACGTGCGGGCCAGGCCCAGGGCGGCCCGGCGGTTCGGCGGGAGATTGGTCACGTCCCGTCCGAAGAGGCTGATCCGCCCCTCCGTCGGCATGAGTTCACCGCTGATCAGATTGAAGAGCGTGGTCTTCCCGGCCCCGTTGGGACCAATGAGGGCTCGCCGCTCACCCGGCGCCACGCAGAGCCCCACGCCCTTCACGGCCTTGAGCCCTCCGAAGGTCTTGGACAGATCCGTCAGGCTGAGGGCCGGTACCGGCGTCATCGCTCCCCCCTGCTCTCGCGGGCTCTGCGTCACTTCCTGCCTACCCCGATCGTCCTCCGGGGGGCGCCGAGGATCCCCGAGGGGGCGAACAGAATGACGCAGATGTAGACCCCGCCCAGGATGAGCAGCCAGCGCTTCGTATAGAGGCTGACGAAGTACTTCAGGAACACGATGATGCCGGCCCCCAGCGCCGGGCCGACCAGGGTCCCAGGTCCGCCCAGGGCCACCATCAGCAGGGTCTCCACGGACGTGATGAGCTGGACCTCCACCGGGCTGACGAATCCGTTGTAGTAGGCCCAGAGGAAGCCGGCGAGGCCGGCGAAGGCCGCCGCCAGGATGAAGGCCAGGTACTTGTGGAGCCAGATGTTGTAGCCGAGGCTCCGCATCCGCCCCTCGCTCTCGCGGATTCCGCGAAGGCTCATCCCGAAGGGCGAGCGCACGATGAGGAGCAGCAGCCCCAAGGCCACGAGGAAGGTCACCAGCGTGAGGTAATAGAAGGCCGTCTGGTCGCGGAACGACCAGGGGCCCAGCGTGGGTCGCGGGACGCCGGAGATGCCGTTGTCCCCCTGGGTGAGGGAGACCCAGCGGAAGGCCAGCCCCCACACCACCATGCCGAGGGCCAGGGTGATCATCAGGAAGTAGACACCCACGGCCCGGATGGCCACCAGACCGAAGATGGCGCTCACGAGGATGGCGGCGAGGAGCGCGAGGATCAGGCAGGTCCAGAACCCCGCCTGGTGCGCCGTTGTCAGGATGGCCACGACGTAGGCGGCCACACCAAAGTAGGCGGCGTGGCCGAGCGAGGCGAGCCCCGTGTAGCCGAGCAGGAGGTCCAGGCTCATGGCGAAGATGGCGTAGATGAGCCCTTGCGTGAGCAGCGTCAGCGGGTAGGCGGAGAGAACGGGCGGAAGGACAACGAGCAGGCCGCCCACAACCAGAAGCGCCGAGCTCCTCAACCTTCCTCCAGGCATGAGCTCTCCTCAGACCTTGCCGAAGAGCCCCGTCGGCCGCAGGGCCAGGATCACGGCCATGGGGGCGAAGAGCGTGAAGTAGGAAAGTTCAGGGAACAAGGCCTTGCCAAAATTGTCGAGCAGGCCCACCAGCATACTCCCCACGATGGCCCCCGGGAGGCTCCCCAGTCCGCCCACGATCACCACGACGAAGGCGTAAGGAAGGACCTCGAAGTCCACGCCCGGGTACACCCCGATGAACCCGCCGCCCACCACGCCGCCCAGGGCAGCCAGGAAGGCCCCCAGGGCAAAGACCGCCATGGAGACGACCGGGACATTGATGCCGACTCCCTGGGCCATCTCCGCGTCGTCCACCGCGGCCCGGATGGTGGCGCCGGCCCGGGTCTTTTCGAGGAAAAGCCAGAGCACAGTGCCGACGGCCGAGGCCGCCGCGATGATGAACATCCGGTAGACAGGGAACACCACAACCCCCATGTGGAGCGAGCCGCTCAGGATCCTCGGCACCGGGATCGTGTAGGGGTCGCCGCCCCAGATCAAGAGGGTAAGGTCTTGAAAGATCAGGGCAAAGCCCATCGTCATGAGGACCTGGGCCAGCACCTGATTCTTCAGGCGGCGCAGGAACAGACGCTCCATGCCGATGCCGATCAGGGCAACGGCCAGGGCCCCGGACAGCAGAGCCAGGGGAAAGCTCCCCGTCCGCCAGACCGTCGTGAGCCCAACGTAGCCCCCCAGGAGGAAGTAGGCGCCGTGGGCGAGGTTGACGATCCGCATGACCCCGAAGATCAGGGACAATCCACTGGCCAGGAGAAAGAGCAGGGCCCCGTACGAGATCCCGTTGAAGGCCTGCGTGATCCAGAATTCCATGTCGGAAGCTTTCTGCGTTCGGCAATCAGCTTTCAGCCAGCCCCATTCCTGGTCCTGCGCCCTTCCTGATGGCTGACTCGCTGATGGCTGACCGCTCGTCCTAGAGCAGGCGCTCGTCGAAGCCGCAGCGGGTCAAGACGTCGGGCTCTTCCTCGGTGACCAGGATCGTATCCTCCAGACGGACGCCGCCGCCGCCCCGCACATTCGGCAGCCAGATGAGCGGCTCCACGGCAAAGACCATCCCCGGCTCGATCACCACCTCCTGCGTCCCCCGCTGTGGCTCGCCGATGTAGGGCGGCTCGTTCGGGGTGATGCCGAGGCCGTGGCCGATGAAGAGGTGGATGAAGTTATTCTGAAGGCCGGCGGCGGCCGCCACCCGCTGGATCTCCGCGGCAACCTCGGTGTTCGTGCGGCCCGCCCGCAGCCCCCGATGCGCGACCATGAGGCACTCATAGACCGTTCGGTAAACCCTTCGCTGTGCGTCGGATGGCCGGCCGCAGATCACGGCCCGCCCGACGTCCCCAAAGTACCCGTTCCAGCATGCCCCGATGTCGATGAAGACCAGGTCGCCGTTCCGGATCAGCTTGTCCGTGGCAAACCGCGTCGGCGGGGACATCCGCTCGCCCGAGGCCACGAAGGGGCTGGCCAGGTGGGCAAACTCTCCTCCCAGCCGGAAGAGGGTGCGCATCGCCTCCCCCGCCACCTCGCACTCGCGGACGCCGGGGCGCACCGCCTCGATCGCGGTCTGGGTGACCGTGTCCGCGATCGCCGCGGCCTCCCGCAGGAGCTGGATCTCGTCCGGCAGCTTGATCCGGCGAACCTCCTGCATGAATGTCTCGCCATCCGCCATCTCCATCCGGTCGAGGTGCTTGGTGTAGGCGTTGAGCTGGGGCACCGTCATCCCATCGAAGCCCACGCGCCCGCTCTCCGCCCCGTGCTCGCGCAACACCCGAGCGGTGTGCTCCGCCGTCACGACCTCCACCATCCCCACCTCTTCCATGATCGGAATGACCACGAACTCGCCGATCCAGGGCATCACCTCCTTGGCCCGGGCATACTCGCCCCCGGAGAGGAACAGGACCGGTTTCCCTTGAGGAAAGAGCACGACCCCGTACTGCGTCGTCGATCGGTACTGCAGCGTGATCGCCCGCAGGCTGCTGAGATAGCGGACGTTCTCGTCCTTCCAGAGGACCAGGGCCTCCAGGCCGTGCGCCCGCATGGCCTCCTGGGTCTTGGCGACCCGCGCCCGGCGCAGACGCTCGAAATCGACCCGGGTCTCGTAGTCCACCTGGAACGGGCCCGGAGCATACTGAACCATGCGGCGCACCTCAGCATTCAGCCATGAGTTGCCCCGATCGTCCTTGTCCACCTGTCAGCTCAGCGGGTTACTGATACACCTCCGGGTTGTACAGATTGGGCGGACGCTCGCCTTTGATGATTGCCAGGATGTTGTCCACGACGATGTGGGCCATCTGCTCGCGCAGTTCCCCGACCGCACTTCCCAGGTGGGGTGTCAGGACCACCTGGCTCAGGGAAAGGAGGCCCGGGTGGACCCGCGGCTCCTCCTCGAAGACGTCCAAGCCCGCCCCGGCGATGCGCCGGGACTCGAGCGCCTCTACCAGGGCCCCCTCGTCCAGGATGGGCCCCCGTGCCGTGTTGATCAGGAATGCCGTGGGCTTCATGAGGGACAACTCGCGCTTCCCGATGAGGTGGTGCGTCTCCGGTGTGAAGGCGGCGTTCACCGACACGAAGTCCGACCGCTGGAGGAGGTCATCCAGCGCAGCGTAGGCCACGCCCAGGTCCCGTTCCTCGCTCTCGGACAGCCGGGACCGCTTGGTATACAGAATCGTCATGTCGAAGCCGCGGGCCCGGCGGACCACGGCACGGCCGATCCGACCCAGACCGACGATCCCCAGCGTCTTCCCATGGACAGCGGCCCCTGCGAAATGGTGCGATTGCGAGCCCGGGAAGACCCCCCGCCGGAGGGCCCCATCCCCCTCCACCACGCGTCGGGCCGCGGCCAGGAGGAGAGCCCAGTGCAGATCCGCCGTCGCCTCGGTGACAATGGGGGGGATGGTGGTGACCGGGATGCGCCGGGCGGTGGCGGCCGCGACATCCACCGTGGCCGGCCCGATGGCCATGCTGGCAATGATCTGCAGGCCCTTCCCGGCGGCGATGACCTCGGCATCCACCACATCGTGCATGAGGTGGAAAAGGCCATCGACCCGCCGGATTCGCTCCAAAAGCTCCGCCCGCGGCATGATCCGGCTGCTGTCCTCGCCCACCTCCACCTCGGCCATGCTCTGCAGACGCGTCAGGGCCAATGCCGGGATCGGTTGGGAGATGAGCACCCGAAAGGCTCTCGTGCCCATGGTCGAGTCACCCCTTGACGACAGCCTTGACCAGCTTGCGGAACTCCTTCTCGTCCAGGACACCTTTCTTCTTCAGGGAGGCGGCCTTGACCCGCATGAGGATGTCGTTCACCTGGTCGTCGGTGGCCTTGATGCGGAGCCGGTGCAGGTGCAGCCGGATGGAGTCGACACCGCTGTTCTTGCCCAGGACCACGCGGGGCATCCGCTGCCCCACCAGCTTCGGGTGGAAGGGGAAGACCTCCAGGAAGTGATCCGGGGCCGCGTTCTTGTACCAGGAGGCGATGATCCCGGACTCGATGTCGAACACTCGGTCCCCCACGATCTGCCGGTTGCCTGGCATGGGAAGCTGCGAGATCTTCCGGACGTACTGCGACAGCTTGGTGAGCTTCTCCGTCTTGATCCCCGTATCCACCCCGTACATGGTGAGGAGGGCGAGGACCGTGTCCTCGGTCGGGACATTGCCGGCTCGCTCCCCGATGCCGGAGATGGTCGAGTGGATCACCTCGGCCCCCTCGGCCACCGCGATCAGCGTGTTGGCCACGCCCAGGCCGAAGTCCATGTGGAAGTGGGTCTCCAGCGGCTTCTTGATCCGCTCGCGGGTGCGCCGCACGAAGTAGCTGACGGCGTGGGGCGAGAGGACGCCGAAGGTGTCCACCAGGGCCAGGGCGTCCATGTGGCCTTCGCTCGCCACCTGCTCGATGACCTTCAGATACCAGCCCAACTCGGCCCGGGAGGCGTCGATGGGGAAGAAGACCACGTAGAGGCCCTGCGACTTGGCGTACTGCGTGGCCTCGATACTGGTCGCGATGGCCCGTTCCAGCGTCCACTTATAGGCGTACTCGATGATGTGCTCGCTGGAGGGCACCTCCATCACGATGCCCTTTACACCCGTGTCCACCGACCGCTTCACGTCCTCCTTCATGCAGCGGGAGAAGGCGAAGATCTCGGCGGGGAGGTTCTTCTTGACGATGGCCGTGATGGCCTTGGCGTCCATGGGGGAGACGGCCGGCATGCCGGCCTCGATCCGGTGCACGCCCGCCTCGGCCAGCATGGTGGCCAGGCGCACCTTCTCGGCGGGGGTGAACTCCACCCCGGCCTGCTGCTCGCCGTCTCGGAGACAGACGTCGTGGAACTTCACCTTCGGGGGAAACTTTACCCCCTGCCGCGCCTCGTCCAGGTAGTTCCAGGGGCTCACGAACCATCGGTCGGTATGCCAGGGAGTCACATTGGTCGCCATGTGCGTTCCTCCTTTGGTAAGTCCTCGCCTATCCATCCCCTCTTGCTCCTCCGCTCACAACTTCAAGAGCTTCGCGGCCACGCCACCCAGAATGCCGGCTCGGTCCGCCCGCGTGAGTTGTCGCAGCCCGCGCACCACCCCGACGGGATCCAGGGTGCCCATGTCGAACCGATAATCGCTGCCCAGCGCCACCCGGTCGGCCCCCACGAGGTCGATCAGATACTGGAGCGCCTGGCCGTGATGCGTGATGGTGTCGTAGGTGAAGCGCCGGAGGTACGCCGTGGGCCTCCGGCGAATCCTCTCGCGGGCTTCTGGACGCACCCGATGGACCCGGTCCAATCGCCCGATGAGGAAGGGGAGCGCCCCACCGGCGTGTGCCAGACACACCCGCAGCCGCGGGAAGCGGTCCAGGACCCCGCCGAAGATCAGTCGCGCTGCCGCGACGGCGGTGTCGAAAGGATTCCCCAGCCCGTTGTGGAGGTAGTAGGCCCGCAGGCGCTCGACCCCCAGGATGTCGATGGGGTGGATGAAGATCGGCGCCCCGAGGGCTTCCGCCTTGGCGAAGAAGGGGAGGAGGTCCGGGTGATCCAGGTCCTTGCCGCAGACATTCGACCCGATGTAGGCGCCGCGCAGGCCGAGCTGACGGGTGGCTCGCTCCAGCTCCGCGACCGATGCCGCCACATCCTGAAGCGGCACGGTCGCCAGGCCCGCGAGTCTGTCCGGGCGCCCCGCGACCGTCGCCGCCAGCTCGTTGTTGTAAAGCTGGGCGAGGTGTGCCCCCCAGGCGGCGTCCGCGAAGTAGACCATGGGCGGGTTCAGGGAGAGGACCTGCATGTCCACACCCGCTCTGTCCATGTCCGCCAGCCGGGGTTTCGTCTGGTAGTAGTGGCGCGTGATGGGACCATACGGTCGCCCCCCGACCAGGATGGTAGGGTCGCCGCCGGCCCGCTGGAGGACGGCCCCGTAGGGCGCCCCCTCCTTTTCGATCGCCTCCAGGAAGCTCTCCGGCACATAGTGGGCGTGCAGGTCGATGATCATGTCCGCTCTCCGCTATAGGCCTCTGTGTACCGACTGCCGCTGGCGAGGCGCGCCCCGGGCAGAGGTGCTCAGCGATCGTAGGCGGCCTCCCCCACCCGTCTTGGGCTCCGCGCCGCGGCTCACCTGTATTGCTCCGGCGCCCGGCCTCTCACGGCGAGGCGATCAAGGCTCGCGCCTGCGAGGAGCGGCGGCGCCACAGCCAGCGGACGGCCGGGCTCGCGACCAATCCTGCCGCCACCACGAGAAGCGTCGCCGAGATCGGGCTTCGCAGGAACACCCGCGGGTCGCCGCCCGCCCCGATGAGCGCCTGCTGGAGGGTGCGCTCGAGCTGCGGTCCCAGGATCATGGCCAGGAGCAGCGGGGCGCCCGGGAACCCTCCCTTCCGGAGGAGGTAGCCGACCGCGCCGAAGAGCACCATGGTGCCGACGTCGAAGGCGCTCCTGTTCACGCTGTAGGCCCCGATGATGCAGAAGAGCAGCACCCCGGCCGCCATGTAGTTGTACGGGACCTTCAGCAACTGCACCCACATGCCGATCAGCGGCAGATTCAGCGCCAGCAGCATGACGTTCCCGATATACATCGAGGCGATGACGCCCCAGAAGAGGTCCGGATGCTCCTGGAGCAGCAGGGGGCCGGGCCGGATCCCGTGGATCATCAGGGCCACGAAGATCATGGCGATGGAGGCGTTCCCGGGGATGCCCAGGGTGAGGAGTGGGATGAAGGAGCTACTGGCCGCCGCGTTGTTGGCGGACTCGGGGGCGGCCACCCCCTCGATGGCTCCCTGGCCGAACTTCTCCGGATGCTTGGAGATGCGCTTCTCCACGGCATAGGCCATGAAGGAGCTGATGATGGCCCCGCCACCCGGCAGGATGCCGATGAAGAATCCCAGCAGGGAGCCGCGGGCCACGGACGCCCAGCACTGCCGCCAATCCTCGCGGGTCGGGAGCAGGCCCTTCAGCGCGGTCTGGAAGATGTCCCGCATCTCGGGGGCCTCGACGTTACTCAAGACCTCGGCCACGCCGAAGAGGCCCATGGCCACCACCACGAAGTCCAGGCCGTCAGTGAGCTTGGGTATCCCAAAGGTGAAGCGCTCAGCCCCATGCACCGGGTCCAGGCCGACCATGCCCAGGATGAGGCCGAAGGTGGCCATCATGAGGCCCTTCAGGACCGACCCCTCGGAGAGGTAGACGGCCATCATCAGCCCCAGGAGGATCAGGGCGAAGTACTCGGTGGGGCCGAAGTCCAGGGCGAAGGCGGCCAGAGGCGGAGCCAGCAAGGTGAGGCCGACGATGCCCAGGGTCCCGGCGATGAAGGAGCCCATGGCGGAGATCCCGAGGGCCGCCCCCGCACGCCCCTGGCGAGCCATCTGGTAGCCGTCCAGACAGGTGACCACGGAGGCCGCCTCGCCCGGGATGTTCAGCAGGATGGAGGTGGTGGAGCCGCCGTACATAGCCCCGTAGAAGATCCCGGCCACCATGATGACGGCCGACGTCGCGTCGATCTTGTAGGTGGCCGGCAGGAGGAGGGCGATGGTCGCCGGGGGCCCGAGGCCGGGGAGCACGCCGATGGCGGTGCCCAGGATGGCGCCAACCGCGGCATACAGCAGGTTGACGGGCGTCAGGGCGACGGCAAAGCCGTGGGCGAGGCCGCCGAAGATCTCCATCCGAACCCTATCCCCCAAAGAACAACGTGCCGGCCGGCAACTCGACGCCGAGCCCGCGGGTGAACAGGAAGAAGGTGCCCAGCGCGAGGGCAAGGCTCACCCCCACCGTGACGGACCAGCGGCGCGTCCTCAGGATGCGAAGCGCCACGACGCACAGCCCCGTGGTGGTGAGTGGATACCCCAGCGGCTCGAGCAGCGTGACGTAGAGGGCGAGCGCGGCCAGGAGCAGAGCCGGACGGAGCCACTCGCTCGCCGAGGGGGGTGGGGCGGCCCGGAGCGCGCAGGGCCTGGACGAAGAGGCACGTCGAGAGGCCGGCCAGGATCAGGCCACCGATCCAGGGAAAGAATCCAGGCTCTGGCGCGAATACCGATCCGAAGCCCAGGCGGCCCGCTTCGATGCAGACGCCAACCCCCAAAAGAAAGCAGACAAGACTCGCTGCAAGGTCGAATCCCTTGGACACGTCGGCTCCGTCCGGCTCAACCGTGCCGGCCGCCGGTTGAGGCTATTTCTTGTAGAACTTACCCAGCTCCTTGTCGGACTCGTACTCGGCGCGCCAGACCTTCTCGAACTCGTCAGGGCCCATGTAGTGCACGTCGTCCCCCAACTGCTTAATCAGGGCTTGAAACGACTTGTCCTCGGTCATCTGCTTGAACGCCGACGCCAGCTTTTCGATGATAGGCCGAGGCGTCCCCTTGGGGGCGAGGACAGCTCGCCAGAGGGTGTACTCCACGTTGAATCCCTGCTCTTTGGCTGTGGGGACATCCGGCAGGTCGCTCTCCCGCTGGCTATCCAGAATGGCGATGGCGCGCAGCTTCCCCGCCCGGATGTGCGGCAGCATCTGCGGCAGCGGATTGATGAGCGAGTCGGCGTGTCCCCCTAGGGCGGCCACCAGCGCCGGGCCCCCGCCGTCGTAGGGGACCAGGTTTGCCGTGAAGCCGTACTCCTTCATCATCTGCTTCATGGGTAGATCGGAAGCGCCCCAGGGTCCCGTGGTGGCGTGGATCAGCTTGCCGGGGTTTGCCTTGGCCCATTCCACCAGATCCTTGAGGGTCTTCCAGGGCTTGGCGGGGTTGACCGTCCAGACGACGGTGCCGTAGTTGATCCTGGCGACCGCCATCAGCGTGTCCGGTCCATGCGACCTGCCCTCCACCGCGGGCAGCGTGCTGCTCCAGCCGGGACCGCCGAACACCAGGGTGTAGCCGTCCGGCTTGGACTTGGCCACGTAATCCTCCCCGATGGCCCCGCCCCCGCCCGGCTTCAGCTCGATGATCAGTGGCTGGCCCAGATACTGGGGGGCCACGCTGGCCAGGGCCCGCGCCGTCAGGTCATGGGAGCCCCCCGCTCCCACGGGGATTACCAGCGTCACCGGTTTTGTCGGGAAATCCTCGGCCGCACCGGTCGGGCCCGCCCAGGCGAGCGCGGCCACGATCATAACCAACAGGACGATGCCGCAATGCCTCCTGGGTCGCTTCATCGCGCCCTCCTTATGCCACCTTCGCATGGACCGGACCCTGGACCCTGCGCCCGAGCATCGCAGCGTCTCAGCGGGCTCTTTCGACCGGATGACCGAGGCGCCGCCCTCCCGTCTCGCGAATCGGCCCTTGACCGTTCTCTCCCGTCCCTCACCCGCAGACGGTGATTTCCTTGATGGGGAAGCGCGTGAGCACCTCCGCCCCGGTCTTGGTGGCGATGAGCATCTCCTCCAGCCGCACGCCCCACTCGAAGAGCTTGCCGTGCTGGGTCTCCAGGGCGAAGGACATGCCCTCCTCGATGGTCACCGGGCTGTCCAGGGAGTAGATGCGGGAGACCACGGGCATGTCGTACTGGGCGAGGCCCAGGCCGTGGCCCCACATGTTGGCCGCCGCCTGCTCTTCCTCTTCGTACCCCCACAGCTCCTTGGCGGAGGGGAACTTCAGGGCGATCTCCCGGGTGGTCGTCCCGGCCTTCACGGTATTGATGGCGTCATAGAGCCAGTCGTAGGCCTGCTGGTAGACCTGCTTCTGCTCCTTGGTGGGCTCGCCCCCCACGCAGTAGGTCCGGTAGTAGCAGGACTTGTAGCCGTTCCAGGTGACGGCCGCGAGGTCGATGAAGACCAGGTCGCCGGGCCGGAGTAACCGGTCCGAGAAGTTCCGCCAGTTCGGCCAGCAGTTCGGGCCGCTACTGCAGATCAGGTCTTCCACGTCCTCCACCCCGGCGAAGCTGTAGAGGTACTTCAAGGCGTGGGCGGTCACATCGTTCTCCCGGATGCCCGGCCGGAGGATCTTCGAAATCTCGTAGTGGGTGGCATCGCAGATGGCGGCGCAGATGCGCAGGCACTCCTGCTCGTCTTGGTTCTTGACGGCCCGGGCCCGCAGCATGGGGGTCACCCCGTCCGTCCAGTTGATGTTCGCCTCTTTGAAGGCGGTGATCATGCTCTGGTCGATCAGGTCGGTCCCCATGGGCCGCTTCTCGACCCCGGCCTTCTTCAGCTCGGCGTAGATCGAGTCGGTGAACTTCTTGACCTGGACCTTGGAGGCGGGGCCCGCCGCCCCCCGGATCCAGGCGTAGGAGTAGCGGACGTTCTCCTTGGGGATCCAGGGGCAGTGGCGCTGGATGTGGAAGCCGATGTCCCCCTGCTCGAAGAGGATGGGCTCCTGGTCCTCGATCAGCAGACAGTAGCGGAGCCCCGGCTTCAGCTTGTTCCAGTTGGGGGTCAGCGTGCTCGTGATGTGGCGGATGTTCTCCTCGTACATGCAGAGCAGAGAGCCGAGCCCGAATTCCTTCATCATCTGCCGCGCTCGGCTGAGCCGGTACTTGCGCATCCGATCCCAGTTGATGCGCTCCTGCCAGTCCACCCCGACCGTTCCGAAATTCGCCATGCGTGTCCTCCTTCTTCCTGATCGCTTAAATGGAGTAGCCCCTCCCGGGGCCACTCGCCTTTCTCTCCGTCGGGACTCTCGCTCGGGGTGCCGGATTTTCCCCCGAGGTCACGACGTCGGCTGAGCTCGCCAACACAGGCATCAGCTCAGCCCAGACACGGGACCTATCCTCCGCCGACCTGCCGCGCCGCGAGGCCATTCCTCGCGCCCTGAGGCAAGCCCCTCCCCCGGTAGCCAAGGGCCGTGGACACCGCCTCGGCTGCCTCCTGCAGCAGCTTGATCAGCTCCGGCATTCTCCCGGGGTTGATGCGGACCGCCGGTCCCGCGATGCCCAGGGAGGCGACCACGGTCTCAGTGTGGTCCCATATCGGGGCGGCGAGACAGCGCAGACCTTCCTCGAACTCCTCATTGTCGAACGCGTAGCCTTTTTCCCGGACTTGCCGCAATTCCGCCCGGAGCGTCCGGGCCGTCGTGATCGTTCGCGGTGTATGGGGTAGGAGGCCCGCACCCAGGAGGTCGGTGAGGACGGCTTCCGGTTGGTAGGCCAGGAGGGCCTTGCCCAGTGCCGTGCAGTGGAGTGGGGAGCGTCGGCCGACGCGCGAGTACATTCGGATGGTCCGCGAGCACTCGATCTTGTCAGCGTAGACGACCTCGCGCCCTTCCAGCACGCCGAGCTGGACGGTCTCGTTGGTCGCTTCCATCAACCGCTGCAGGTAGGGTCGGGCGATCTTCTGAATGGACAGGCGGTCCGAGACGAGGGCGCCGAGCTCGAGGAATTTCAAGCCGAGGTGATACCGGCCGGAGGTGGGATCCTGGACCACGTAGCTATGGCCCACCAGCGTTTGTAGCAGCCGATGGGTCGTGCTCTTCGCCAGGCGGAGTTCACCGCTCAGCTCGGTGACGCCGCGACCCTGCTCGTTGCCAGAAAGGGCGTTAATCAGTTGGAGACAGTGCTCTACAGATTGGACGGTCGCCGGTTGGGTGGGATGACGCCTCGGCTGGAGCATTGCGTGCTTCCCAGGGATACCCACAGCCATTCTGCCGGGTGAGCCGTTCCGCTGTCGCGAACCTGGTTCGTTTTCACGGAACGGGCCTGCATATTGTCCCTCGGTTGGCCCCCTGTCAAGAAGATTTTCAGGGCGTTTTCAGGGCGTCGAGCTGGAGGATGTTACCCGCGACCCGGATCCGACTTGACGGGGAGGTCAACAGACTGAACGAAGCACGGACGGCGTCCTTACAAGGGCAAGGGGCTGAGGACGATGCTGTCCGCCGTTGTCGACCTTGACACGTCTGGCTACCCGGTGGTAGCGTCCCAGCCCGTGTCAAGAGGCGCTGGCCCAAGCCGTCCCTCGACACGGCCGCACCGGGGCTCGGCTTTCACTTTCCGCTTGTCCGTTGCGTTCAGCCGCTCATTTCCGGAGACAGTCAGCGAGGAGGAACCCCATGAGACAGATCGAGGTCGGCATCATCGGCACCGGCTGGTGCGGCGGCATCCGCGCCCAGACGTGCGCCGGCCATCCGCTGGTGGCGGCCCTGCACCTGGCCGAGATCCGCGCCGACCGGCTGGCAGAGGTGGCTCAGGCGACCGGCGCCCGCACCGCCACGCGGGACTACCGCGAGCTGCTCGAGAACCCCAAGATCGAGGCCGTGGTCATCTCGGCCACCCCCGAGGCTCTGCACTACCCGATGGCGCGGGAGGCCCTCCTTGCCGGCAAGCACGTGTTCCTGGAGAAGCCGATGGCGCAGGCGCTCCATGAGGCGGACGAGCTGATCGCCCTCGCCCGCCAGGCCAGCCTCAAGTTCACCATCGGCTACTCCCAGCGCTTCAATCCCAAGTTCGCCTACGTCAAGAAATCGATTGCGGATGGCACCCTGGGGCGGCCGGTGAGCGCCCTGGTGAGCCGCCACATCACGCGCGGTCTGGGGAAGAAGATCAGCGGACGCACCAAGCTCTCCCCGGCCGCCATGGAGGCGACCCACGATCTCGATTTCGTCCTCTGGTGCCTCGCGCCGGCCCGGCCCGTGCGGGTCTACTCCCAGGTGAATTACGGCGCGATGAAGGCGGCCTCTGGCGCGGATGTCCCGGACACCCAGTACCTCCTGGTCACGATGGACTCGGGCCTCGCCTTCGTGATCGGGGCCGGGTGGAGCCTGCCGCCCGGGTACCCCAACTTCTCCTCCACCTGGATCGAGATGATCGGGACGGAGGGCGCTTTGCTCGTCGATGACGGCCACCGCGATGTCGTGCTCAACACCCTGGAACACGGCATGCGGCTCCCGCTCTCCTCGATGCCGGGGGAGTTCGTTGACCATACCTACGCCGGCCCCATGAAGGCGGAGACAATCCATTTCCTGGAGGCCGTGGCGTGCGACCGCCCGGTGCTGGTGACCCCCGAGCAGGCCCGGCAGGTAATGGAGGTCTACCTCGCCGCCGATCTGTCCGCCGAGCGCAACCAGCCGGTCGACCTCCCCTTACCGGTGCCATGCCCGGTGCCGCTTGCGGCAGGCCTTGGGCGATGAGGAAGCAGCGCCAGAGATCGAACTGCGCACACTGATCGCGTCGGGTACTTGAAGCATCGCTCCCGGACGCGAGGGAGGTTTGGCGGCCCAGAGCGTCTCAGGCAGGAGAGGGCCTTCCGTCATTCCGTGGCGGCGGCCTGCCGCTGCGGATTTTCAAGGCGATAGGCCGCGATGAACTGGTCCACGATTCCCGCCACGAGCCCACGCACCGCCGCCAGTCGGTCCGCTTCGCTCAAGGCGACGGCGGCGGAGGACCACGTGGTGGCGCCGATGTGGACGAGCCGCGGATTCCGGGCAAGGAAGACCGGCTGCTCGAGCTGCACGCTGACGTTCACCGCATACAGTCCCGCCGCATTCCGCACCGCATTCACGTTGACGTAGAGGAATGCCGGTGCCGAGGGGGTCACCGGAATTCCCGCCTGACGAAGGTGGGCCGTCACCTCCGCCTCGAGGTTGCCTCGCGTCAGTCCGGCCCGCTCGACGTCGGGTTGGACCTGTTCGATCAGCACCGTGAGCGCCGCCAGCCCTTGCAGGGTGGCCAGATCGAACGGTCCCTCCATCGCCCAGCCTGGGGTGCTTCCCGCCAACACCGAAGAAATCACGGCTCCACACAGGAACCAGCGCCGCAGGGCGGTCGATCGCCACCGGATCATTCCAGCCTCCCTTCCGTGGAAACGCGCAATCCCGGGCAGAGCTCTGGGTATCCAAGTCCCCCCGCGTTTCTCGTTTTCGCCATGAAGCGCTACCCGGCGACAATGCTCATATTCTCTAACTACTCCCAGCGGCCTGCGGTTCCCCGGTGAAGGCTCACAGGCTTCCTCTGATGCGGGTGCGGCCTGAAGAAGCCCTCCGATTCCACCTGTTTGGGCTGTGGACCGTCCGGGGGGACACCTTGGAGGGGGAGGACGAGCGGCGCTCGGCCTTTGGCCCGTTCCTCACCGTGGCCATTGCCTTCTTCCTGGCCGAGCTTGGCGACACGACTCAGCTCGCCACGATCAGTCTGGGGGTCAAGTACAGTAACCCACTGGCCGTCTTGTTCGGCACGACCGATTAACCTTGACAGGAGTAGTGCCTGCTCATATCTTTATCCACGCAGAGGGGAGTAGATCACGTTCGATCCGGGAAATCGTCAAGACGACCGGCCAGGTGTGGCCGATCCGGTTTCCCGGCGGGTGCGGTTGGCCTGCGATCGAGACCTCTTGCGTCTGACAAGACGCAAGAGGTTTTTTCATTATGGGCTGGCGCTGACGATCGCACTCCGGATCGCCTCGCCCTGGGCGCTCCGGGGACCCGGCAGTTCTTCCATGAGCGGCTGATTCCAGAGGGACAGCCAAGGAGGTCTTGCCTCATGTCCTGGGAGCTGATTGTCGGCATCCTCACCATCACCTACGTGAACTTCATCCTGTCCGGCGACAACGCCGTGGTCATTGCCATGGCGGTCCGATCCCTGCCGCCCAAACAACAGAAACTGGGTATCTTCTGGGGGTCCTTCGGGGCCGTTGCCCTCCGGATCGGCCTGACCTGGGTCGCCGCCGTGCTCCTGGGGGTGCCGGGGCTGCGGCTGGCTGGTGGATTGCTTCTCATCTGGATTGCCTGGAAGCTGGTCAAGCCGGCGGACGAAGGCGGGGAGGAGCACGTCAAGGCCAGCGCGAACCTGTGGGAGGCCGTGAAGATCGTCATCATGGCCGACCTGATCATGTCGCTGGATAACATCCTGGCCGTGGCCGCCGCGGCCAAAGGCAGCGTGCTGCTGCTCATCTTCGGCCTCGGCATGAGCATCCCGATCATCCTCTGCTGCAGCGCCATCATCTCCAAGCTGATGAGCAGGTATCCCTGGCTGGTGATTGCGGGCGGCGTCATCCTGGGGAAGGTGGCCGGCGAGATGCTCGTGACCGACCCCATCGTCAAGGGCCAGTTGGGATCGCTGGCGCACGCGGCCGAATATGTGGCGGCCGGCGGTCTGGCTGTCGCCATCCCCGTCGTTGCCCGCTGGAGGGAACTGATGGCCCGGCTCAACCGGCGGCAGGAGGTAGCGGTGGTCAAGCCGGCCTCGGAGTGAGCCGATTAAGGTCTGCTCCGAGGTGGGAAGCGGATTGGGTCTCAAGGCGACCTCGCGCCTCGCGGGCAGCATCCTGGAGCTGGTCGGGTTCGGCATATCGCCCGGCCGGTGGCCGTGCGAGTGCAGCAGGCGGCAGGTCTTGGGGGGGCCAGGAGCGTCCGGAGGCTGGGTCCCATCCCGGTTGCGAGAGCGGCGCGACAATCAGTCCACTCAGCGATCATCAGGTGCATCGCCTTGTTGGGCCTTCAGTTCCTCCCAGAATCCGCGTGGCGACAAGATCCGTACCGTCCGTATCTTGATGCTTTGAAGTTCAGCATCGCCAGTCACCAGGACCTGCACCTTGCCTGCGACTGCTACGGCGACTCTCTCGGCGTCGTCGCTGTCTTTGACGTGAGGAACTGGCTTGCCCCCTGGCTCGGCGAGAATTACATCTCGAGAGATAAGCTCAATGTATTCTGATATCAACTCGTCGGGGACGGAGAACTTCGATCGGAGAATGCGTTGCACTTCTTGAAGGACTCTTCGGCAGGTGACGAGATCGTGATCGGAGAGAACTGTTCTGAAGACGTCAGCACATAAGCCTCTGGTCGTAACCGCGCTGACGATTACGTTCGTGTCCAGAAGGACTCTCATGAAACATCGCGGAACACATCTTCGTCTGTGAGGTATCCCCTTGCCTCGGCGAAGGGCATGATCTTCTTCCTGAGCGCCTCGAACTGACTGACGCGCAACTGACGGCGAAGGGCCTCACGGGCGATCTCGCTCCGATTCTTTCCGGATTGCCTGGCCGCCTTTGTCAGGAGCTTGTCCAAGTCCTTGTCCAACCTGATCGTCAACGTATTCGTTTTCATGTCTTACACTGTATTACGGAGAATACCTCTTGTCAAGTTCCATGTAAGCCCAACGACAGAACTCAGCGGCGGCTCGTAGCCGTCCGCTGGAGTGATAGGTTGGGCGGAAAACACAGTAAGTAATTGAATCATACTGCCTTGGTTGTCTACTGTTTCCTGGGTGCAAGCTTCTGCGCCTCCGAGCAGGCTGTGCCGGGGTTTCTTTCAAACAACTTTAATACTATCGACACATTTTCCTCTCTTGTTTCTCCATTCGTCCTCAGATGCTTCAGCCAATTGGCCTCAAGTTCCTGCAGACTGATCCCGAACACGTCCTGCCATGGCCTATCCTTCTCCTGGGAGAGTCGTTGTAGCCGCTTTATCTTGTTGATTCCATAGGTCTTAAACAAATAGTTTCCGAAAGACCCCGTTTCGGCATATGCCTTGTGTTGTTTGGCTTTATCAAGAATCGAAAGTTTGCCGCCCCCGGCGTCCTTCATACCCCATGACTCATGATCAGGTCCCAATTCGTTTAGGGGGATGTATGATTTCGTTTCCAGAAGAGCCAATACCCATTCGTCACTGCCGAATCCACACATAGGAAATGTTAACGGATTCCCGACTTGCGCTTCTGTAAGAATACCCATCATGTTGCGAATCAATTTATCCTTTTGGGGAAATACCGCGCTTGTAAGCTTGTGCGCCATCATTTGCGGCGATCCTTCAGATTTGAAGACCTGAACGATGCGTATACGTCCACCATCCTTTTTTTCCCAGTAAAAGACACTAGAATAGACATCCCTGCGTGGTACATCGAAAACGACCCGTATCTTTCCGAATCGGTCTATTCCGGAATCGGCAGACCAGAATGCAAGAATGCGCTCCAACATCGCTTGCGCTTGATCGGCCAAGCTTTTCAGTTGATCATTCGACAATTTGCCGGTGGCATCGCTTACGATGAGGTGCTGGGTTTCTATAATTGCGCTCGATGCCTGTGATAACCCAGCTATCAATAGACCGGCTACAAGGATTGATACTACAATCATTCCTCTGATCATCGGTTTCTTTCCTCTCCCCGTTCCCTGCCGCCCAACGCGGCCGGTCAGCCGCGCGGCCCGCAGGGCCGCGGCGGCTGCACCGCCTTGTTAGAAGCGAGACGGAAGACCGGAAATTGCGCCGCGACCTTTTCGAACTCCGCAAGCGCTGCATCCTTGTTCACGGGCACGTGGGGTCGCGCTCCCGGTGCTCGCTGCAGGTAAGCCCTCAAGATGGGTGCGCGCCGGTCGGTGGGAACCTCTTCGAGTTGGATCTCCTCACGACCGCCGCTCCGGAGAGCCGCTCTTCCACCGGCTGCCCGTACGTTGTGGACCCAGTGCACGTTATCTCCGAGCATTGACACCAGGTACCGCTGCCCATCGACGACGGCTATGACCACCGGCAGCGAGACGATCCGCCCCGACTTTCGTCCGGTCACTTCCAATGTCACAAGGTAGTTGGAGGCGACGCCCGACGAGGCCACAGCAGCCGTCGCTCTATTCAGAATCCTCGCGATCCAGTTGGGTCGCTGCCCACGGTACAACCACCGAGTGAAGTCGCTTAGAGTCATCTAAGCTCAGTACCTTCTATCTTTTTATGTCTGACTTCTAACGCATAAGGGGCTTATCCGTCGTGCCTCCGGACGCGGGAGCCCGCCTCGGAGTCCGTCGGAGTCCGGGACGTTGCTTCCTTATTCTCCTTGCGCTGCGAAGAGTCGGTCCCACCGTCGGTGCGCGGCGCGGCCTCGCTGGGCAGCCCTATAGATCGACGGGGGGTGGACCCCCAGCATGTCGGCGACGGTCCGGCCCGAGTATCCCTCAACCTCCACGGCGAGATAGGCGATCCCCTCGCGAGCGCGCGCGACGGCCGCCCGCCGACTGCCCTGCTGCAGGGCCGTGGGGTGACTGCCGGTGGCCGCACACACGCGGGCAATGAGGTCCGCCAGGGGGCGCTGCCGCGCCGCCGGTGGGCTGGCCGTCTCCAGCTCTTGCCGCACCTGTTCGACGAAGTCGGAACTGCCGAGGATCCGCTCATCGCCCACGTAGGCCTCTCGCCCGCGGCGGAGCGCGGCGACGGCCGCCCAGCCCCCGTGACTTCGCAGGAGGCCGCCGCCCTGGAACTCCGGGCGGCGGCCCTGCGGAATGCCGGCGGCCACGAACGCCCGGTACGCCCGGCGGGCGCGGGCGATCGTGGGCCCGAATTGCGCGAGGATGGTTGCCGTGTCCTGCCAAGGACGCGCGACCTTGCCCAGGAGGGCGCTGTGTCCGCTCCATGGATACCGGTCGAGGGCCCGGAGAGTCTGGACGAGCCGCGCGCGGAGCGGGTTCAGGTGCAGGTAGCGAACGAGCTCCACCAAGTACGGCTCGGCTTCCACGACGATGGATTTGTAGCGGTTCTGGAACAGGTGACCGATGCGCTTGTGGCGGCGGTTGAAGGCCCCGGCGTACCCGGTGAGCAGGGACCGCATGCTCCGGGCCAAGGGCCGTGCGCCGGTCCGGAGCAAAAGGTGCGCATGGTTCGGGAGGAGGGCCCAGGCGTAGATCGTCAGGGCCCCCTGCCGCGCCAGCGCTGCGAGGCGGGTGACAAAGTCCTCGCGGTCGGTCTCATCCCGGAAGATGGGCCGGCGCTCGAGGCCCCGCACCATCACGTGGTGGAGCGTCTGGGGAGCATCCAGGCGTGCTTGCCGGGGCATGGTACCAAGGAGCGTAGCACAAGGTGAAAAAAGAAGCAACGTCCCGGATTACAGGCAACCGCTGCTGGAGAAGTTCGGCGGCAGCTTCAACTCTTACGAGCGCCGGGAGAACAACCACATGCGGTGACGCCGCGCGCAGCGCCAGCCCGGCGCAATCTCTTTCGTTACACGGCGTAGCGGCGGACAAAATCGAGGTCGAGGCCCACTCCCAGGCCGGGGCGATCAGGGATCTCCAGATACCCGTCCCTCATGGAAAACTGCTCACGCGTCACCCCGTCGCGGAACGGGTGCGGCGAACGGTCGTATTCGAAGAGCGGCTCCGCCGGGAAGCGGCGCTCAGGAAAATTTGGTAGGGCGGCGAAGAGTTGGAGCGAGGCGGCCAATCCCACGTTCGTTCCCCAGACGTGCGGGATCACCGGCAGGTTGGCCGCGCTGGCCATGGCGATGACCTTCAGCATCTCACTGAAGCCACCCATGGCGCACATATCGGGTTGCAGGATGTCCACCGCCCGGCGGTTGATCAGATCCCGGAAGCCGTAGCGCGTGTACTCGCACTCCCCGCCCGCGATGAGGATCTTCGAGTTCCGCTTCACCTCCAGATAGCCGTCCAGGTCCTCGGGCGGCACCGGCTCCTCGAACCAGTAGACGTCGTAGGGCTCCATGGCGCGGGCCAAGCGGATCGCCTCGAAGGCATTGTAAGCGTGGTTCGCGTCGACCATGAGCAGGAGTTCGTCGCCGATGGCCCGGCGGATCGCCTTGAGATAGCGAAGGTCGGTCTCGAGCCCGTAGCCCACCTTCAGCTTCATCCCTGCAAAGCCCGCCGACCTGTAGCCGAGGGCTTCCTCGACTAATGCGTCCGTAATGTTTGGAACACCCTGCGGCTCGTAGAGCCCGGTGGCATAGACCTTGGCCTTCGTCCGGTAGGCTCCCCCGAGCAGTTTGTGGACAGGGAGTCCCAACGCCTGGCCCTTGATGTCCCAGAGGGCGATGTCTATGGCGCTCAAGGCCGAGATGGTAACCCCCTTCTGCCCCTGGTCCCGCGTCCAGTTGTAGAGCACATCCCAGATGACCGAGGTGTCCATCGGGTCCCGGCCGATGAGCAGCGGTCCAAACCCATCTTGCATGATCTGGGCGACGATCTTGGCCGGCCCGCCGAAGTAGAACGCCTCGCCCAACCCCTGGGTCCCCGCATCCGTGGAGATGACGCACAGCGCCGCCTGCCGAATACCCGTTACCCGTTGCGACCACCCGAAGGACTTACCCTCCAGCTTCCCCTGAAGCACGTGCGTCTCGACTCCCGTGATCTTCATCGCAGCCTCTCTCGTTGGCCGATTCCCTTATGCGGAGCCTCCCTCCCATGCTCCACGCGTGTGTCGCCCACATACACCCCGAAATTGAAGCCCGTGCCCTTTCCTCCAGCGCTCACGGGGAATCCCCGCAACGCCGTTCGGCAAGGCATCGCCCCACCTCACCCCTAGGTGGCCCCTGCCGTCAACCCGCTCACGAAGTATTCGGTCAGGCACGAATACACCAATGCCAATACAATCGGCACGGAAGCTAGTAGCGCCCTCGCCGTTAGGGGGCCCCAGAAGTACACGTCTCCCCGGATCCAGGATGTTGCCACGCCAATCCGATATTTCATTCTCAGTATTATGTCAAGCGAGAAAGCCTACACAAGCACTTGACACCACTGAACGCTTGTGTTCATATCGCAGGCACACAACATGGTACCGCGGGTTTTGACCGAGGCCGCCGTAGGCCGACGGCGGCTGAGGCGTCTCTCCCCTCGGCCCCCTAAGGAGGTGGCGCATGAAGGATCCATCAGCCAGCAAGATGGACCGGCGGGACTTCCTCAAGGCCACGGGAATGGGTGTGGCCGGCGTGGGCATGGCCGGTCTCTGGGCCGACACCAGCGAGGGGGCGGCGAAGGCGGCAGCGCCGGCGAAGGGCGCAGCCCCCGCCGGGCGCTCGGAACTGGTCATCACGCCGGAAAAGGGCGCCTCCCTCCGGCTCCTCCGGTGGTCCGGCTTCGTCAAGAGCGACGAAGAGGTGTGGAACGTCCACACCAAGAAATGGGAGGAGCTGACCGGCAACAAGATGCTGATCGAGTACGTGGCCTGGGAGGACGTCCGCGCGAAAGCGGCGATGGCAGCCTCCGTGGGTGCCGGCCCGGACATCGTCATGGGCTGGTACGACGACCCCCACCTCTATCCGAGCAAGCTCCTCGACCTGACCGATCTGTGTGTATACTTGGGCAAGAAGTACGGCGGGTGGTATCCCGTGTTCCAAGCGTATGGGTACAGCCCCAGCCTCCGGAGGTGGCTCGGGGTCCCCATCGGCGCCCCCCCCGGGGTGCAGAACTATCGGTTGAGCTGGTTCAAGGAAGCGGGCTACGACAAGCCGCCGGAGAAGCTGGAAGATCTCCTGCCCTGCATGAAGAAGTTGAAGGCCATCGGGCATCCCGCAGGGTACAGCTTCGGCCACGCGGTGGGAGATGGCAATGGCGTCACGTATTGGCTCCTCTTCTCCTTTGGCGGGAAAACGGTCGAGGCCGACAACAGAACCATCGTCATCAACCGGAAGGAAACCTGGGACGCATTGGAGTACGGCCGCGAGTTCTACGAGCAATTAGTCCCCGGCGTGCTCAGTTGGCAGGACCCCGATAACAACAAAGCCTTCTTGTCCGGTCAGATCTCGCTCACGCGGAACGCGGTGAGCATTTACTATGCCGCATTGAACCAGTTCCCTGACGTGGCCAAGGATATGGGCCATGCCAATCTTTCCATCGGTCCGCTGGGGCGCCCAGCGCAGATCGACAACGTGACCTTGGGGTTCATCTTCAAGCATACGCGCTTTCCCAACGCGGCGAAGCACTACCTGCAATTCATGATGGAGCAGGAGCAGTACGGTGCCTGGCTGACAGCCATGAAGGGGTATGTCGCCCAAACCTTGAAAGCCTACGAAGCCCTGCCGTTCTGGACAAGCGACCCGATGCTCACCATCTTCCGGGAACAGCCGCCCCGCATGCTTCCCCACTTCTACGCCGGCCAACCCGGACCGCAATCGGCCGCGGCGCTGGCCGAGTACATCGTCGTGGATATGTTCCAGGAGGTCATTACCGGGCGTCGGACTCCTAAGGAGGCCGCAAGAGCGGCCGAAGAGCGCCTGGTGCGTATGTACCGCGCCTAGGGCAAGCGCGTCTACCAGCGTCTCGGAAGACGAGCAGGAAGTTCAGATGCCCTTCTCGGCAAGAACACCCAGGAGAGGTGAGGGGGGCCGAACACGGACCAGTCATGTGACGCACCGTTCCTTCGGCCCCCGTTCCGCCGATGTGCCGTACGGAGACATCCATGGGTGAAACCCTGCTCGTGGAAGGCCGTGGCCCGCAGCGGTCGGGAGGTTTTTCAGTCGTCCGGGCACTGGAGAATCGGCAAGTCCTGGGCATTCTCTTCGTGTTCCCCGCGGTGCTCCTTCTCGGGGTTTTCCTGGCCTATCCTTTCCTCCTAGGCGTGTGGCTGAGTTTCACGAACACCATCCTGGGCGGAACCGGCAGCTTTGTCGGTCTGCAGAACTATGCCTATCTGGTCCAGGATGCGGTGTTTCAGTTGACCACCTTCAACACCGTCCTATACACGTCCGCGGCCGTCGGGGCCAAATTGGTATTCGGTCTGGTTCTCGCCCTCGTCTTGAACTGGGATTTTCGCTGCAAGGGCTTCGTGCGGGCTGTCGTCCTGCTCCCCTGGATAGTGCCGACCGCTTTCAGCGCGCTGGTCTTTTGGTGGATGTTCGACCCGACCTTCAGTCCGATTAGCTGGGTGCTCGTGAAGGCGGGGATCATTTCGACCCGGATCGACTACTTGGGGCAGCCCAACATGGCCCGGGCCTCGATCATCATCGCCAACGTCTGGCGCGGCGTCCCGTTCTTCGCCATCGGCTTCCTGGCGGGCCTCCAGACCATCACGCCCACGCTGTACGAGGCGGCCGCCGTGGACGGGGCAACCGAGTGGCGCCAATTCTGGCATATCACCTTGCCGCTCCTGGGCCCGCTGCTCGCGATCATCACGACCTTCTCCACGATCTGGACATTCGCCGATTTTCAGCTCGTCTGGATCTTGACACGCGGGGGACCGGCGAACGCCACCCATCTGTACGGGACGCTGGCGTTCCAGCGCGCCATTCAGGGAGGGCGGTTCGGCGAAGGTGCCGCGATCTCCAACTTCATCCTCCCCGTCCTCGTCGTCAGCGTGGCGATCTGTTACTGGTATCTGCGGCGAGAGTAGGCCGGCATGACGGGATCGAAGCTCCTGAAACGCATTGCGCTGTTCAACATCCCGCTCGGGGTCGCGATGATCCTGCTGCTGTTTCCCTTCTATTGGATGCTCCTGACCTCGTTCAAATCGGATCCGGAGCTGTACAACGTGCGACTGAATCCCCTCCTGTTGCACCATCCAAGCCTCGGCCAGCTGCGCCATCTGTTCATGCAGACCCATTACGTCCGATGGCTCTCCAACACGATTTTCATCGCGGTGTTTTCGACCCTCATCTCGCTGGTCGCGAGCCTACTGGCCGCGTACGGCATCCAGCGGCTCCAGTTCCGCGGGTCAGGGTCGCTGGGCGTTGCCATCTTCCTCAGCTATCTCGTGCCGCCGACAATCCTTTTCATTCCGCTGGCCAATATCATCTTCTCGTTCGGGTTGTGGAACACCCCTTGGTCGCTCATCCTCACCTACCCGACATTTCTCATCCCGTTCTGCACCTGGCTCTTGATGGGCTACTTGAAGACTTTCCCCAAAGAGCTGGAGGAGTGTGCCATGATCGACGGCGCTACGCGGATCGGGGTGCTGGTGCGGATCGTTGTTCCCCTCTCCATCCCTGGGATTCTGTCCTGCGGCATCTTCTCCTTCACGCTGTCCTGGAACGAGTACCTGTACGCCCTGGTCTTTCTCTCGGATACCCTGCAAAAGACCGTTCCGGTGGGGGTGATCACCGAACTGGTCCGGGGCGATGTGTATTCGTGGGGCCCGCTCATGGCCGGGGCACTCCTCGGCTCGGTGCCCGTGGCACTTGTGTACTCGTTTTTTGTCGAATACTACGTAACGGGATTGACCGGGGCCTTGAAGGAGTAGGCCGGCTCACCGACCAGGAGCGGGGTTTCGCCTGCCGCCGCTACGCTGGCCCGCCGTTCGCTGAAGGGGACAGCCGCGGTCGTGACGGGATGTACCGGGGGCCTCGGCCAGCGGATGTGGCGGCTGGTAGGGTCGAGGACTGGCGCGGTGCCCCAGAGGCTCCCCTTGGCTGTATCCGCCGTTTCCAGCTTCGTGCCCGTTTAGGGAAGGCCGTAGGCCCGTCTCCAGCCCCCGCCACGTCAAACCCGGCGTGCCGATTTGCGGCACCGGGCTTTCCTGCTCGCTTCGCGCCCCGGGTTATGGGACCTCTCGACTGGGAGCGCTTTCGGCAGGGACGCTACGCGGCCTGCCTACTCCATCTATCCAGTCGCATCGGCCTTCGCTGGGGCGTAGATCCTCCGCCGCTTGGTCCTACAGGGTGATGGGCGCGTTTCTCATGGCGCCCCTTGTCCTCCGAAAAAACTTTCGCTCGGTCACGCCGCCAGCTTCTCCAGGCCGTGCTCGTGATGGAGTCCCCCGAGAATCGATCGCGCCACGACCCGCGCGTCCCGCGGGGGACGGTGGCCAGTGAGTGGGGGTGCTGGGACCTCAGCATCGGGCTCGGGAAGGCCGGGACCAAGGTGGGAGTGAGGGCGGCCGCGATTGTAATGGAGTCGCCAGGCGCGAAGGATCTTTCGCAGATGGTCTTCGCCGAAAGAAATCAGATAATCGAGGCACTCCCGGCGGAGGCTTCCGGGTAGCCGTTCACAAAATGCGTTCGCCTGAGGCGCGTGGATCGGCGTGCGGAGGACGCGAACACCCAGCGCCGTGACGGCCGTCGAGCCCGTCATACGGGACGGCCCGTCACACGTTGTTTCCGAATATCCTTTTCGGTCTCGCCGGCTGCGAGCAGCCGCTCCCACCACCCCCGGGCGGGCCGGCCGCGCTGCGCGGCCCGGTAGACCGCCGAGGGGCGCACCCCCAGGAGGTCGGCAACGACGGGCCCGGTGTACCCGCAGCCTTCCACGGTGCGGTAGGCGAGCCCCTCGCGAGCGCGCGCGGCCGGCGCCCGCCGGCTGCCCTGCTGCAGGGCCGTGGGATGACAGGCGGTGGCCGCGCACCCCCCCGGCGACCAGGTCCGCGAGGGGGCGCCGCCGCCCGGGCACCGGATCGGCCGCCTGGAGCGTGCCGCGCACCGCCTCCGCGAAGTCGGCCCGGCCGAGGACCCGCTCGTCCCCGCGGTACGCCTCTCGCCCCCGGCGGAGACACGGAGAGCCAGGAGCGTCCGGATGCCGGGTCCCATCCCGGTCGCGAGAGCGGCGCGACGATCCGTCCACTGAGTCAACAACGTCCCGCATTCTGATGTTGACCGCGATCGGGTTGGGCGTCAGCGCCTTGGTGTGCTGCAACATGTCGCGCAGGCTGACGTACGACCGGGCCGCATAGGTGAGGGACCGATCGGGCCACTCTTCCCCCGTGCCCACGGAGGCGACGACGCCGAGGGCGCCCTCATTCGAGACCGCGGACGCGAGCCGCGCTCCCGAGACGCGCACGCCCATGCCACCTTGGATGATTGGCGGGTTGATGCGGAGATCGCCGATGATCAAGTCCGGCAAGGCGGTGACGTCCTTCATCGTTATCCCTTCGGCGAACGTCAGCCGTGAGCCACGCGCACCAGCGCGTTGGCTCCACGGCTTTGTTCGCCGCCCCGCTTGTGGTTGTGGCTTTTCACAATAGCCCTGATGACTACGAAAGATGGCACCCGGGCGTGATGCGCCCAATGCGGACACTTTCGGATGGCCCGTTTTGACGGCACCGGCTCCTTGAGGACCTCGACGAGAAAACCATTCTGCGCCAAGGCGTCGAAATAGCGAGACAGAGGACGATGGAAGTGTAAGGTCCTTCCCCAAAATGCATTTACTTGCACTTTCGGTGTTAAGTAATCACCAACCTTCTTGTACAATTTCCTGCCCTTCGTCGTGCTGGCCCAGTCCCAACAGAAAAAACATGGATGCGGAATGGAGACCACCAGAATACCGTTCTTGGAAAGGAGCCGGGCGAATTCTGCAATTGCCACATCAATCCGGGGAATATCCATCAGCACCATGTTGGCCACGACCATGTCATAGCTGCGGGCCCGCAACGGAAGTGTCTTGGTGAGATCAGCGCACCGGTAGGTAATCCCGCCTTTGCTGGAATGTTGCTCTGCAAGATGGATCATGGCGGGAGATCCATCAATTCCTGTTACCTTGGCCCCGCGCGCAGCCAACTTTCTCACCAGCGCGCCATCGCCGCATCCAGCATCCAAAACGCGCTTGCCGAAAACATCACCGAGTAGTTGTTCCACGACTGGTCGGTAGATCAGGAGGCAGTCGTCGCAGCGCACGCTGTAATCCACAGCGGCTTTGTTCCAGTAGTCGATGTTTTGCCTGTTGATGCTCATAGTCGAA
>CAVQPC010000060.1:0-17270 GCA_963714585.1 uncultured Methylomirabilota bacterium | reverse complement strand
TGGCCGCCGTGGACCTCGTCTTCTGGCCCGTGGCCCTGGACTTCAAGCGCCAGGATGTCGAGGCCCTGCCCGACGGCGCGATCGCCTGCAGCCTGATCAACGGGGCCATCCGCTCCTCCGAGCAGGCGGAGATGGTGCACCTGCTCCGGCGGAAGAGCCAACTGGTCATCGCCTACGGCGCCTGCGCGCAGCTTGGCGGGATCCCGGGCCTGGCCAACCAGTTCAGTCGGGAGCAGCTCCTACAGGACGTGTACGAGGACTCCCCCTCCACCCAGAACCCGGCCAAGACCCGCCCCACCATGCAGTACCCGGACAACGGACGGGTGGCCACGCTCCCCGCGCTCTGGGCGCATGTCCGGACGCTCGACCAGGTGATCCCGGTGGACTACACCCTCCCCGGCTGCCCCCCCACGCCGAAGCTCCTCGGCCAGGCCCTCGCGGCCCTGCTCGCCGGGACGCTCCCCCCAAGGGGAGCGTCCTCGCCCCGGACATCGCCCTCTGCGAGGAGTGCCCCCGGAAGGACAGCAAGCCCACGGACCTCGCCTTTTCGGCGTTCAAGCGGCCCCACCAGGCCCTCGCCGATCCGGCGACGTGTCTCCTGGCGCAGGGCTTCGTCTGCCTGGGCCCCGCCACCCGGGGGGGCTGCGGGGCGCTCTGCGTGCAGGGGAACATGCCGTGCAGCGGCTGCTTCGGCCCCACCTCGCGCGTGAAGGACCAGGGGGCGAAGATCCTCTCCTCGCTCTGCTCCAACCTCGGGCCGACCGAGGAGGCCGAGATCGACCGCGTGCTCGCCACCATCCCCGATCCGGTGGGCACCTTCTACCGCTACGGCCTGGCCGGCTCCTTGCTCCGGGGCCGGGTCGCCGGCCAGCCTGAGAGACAGGAGGAAACCGGGTAATGCCAGAGCCCAGCAGCGCAGCGACGCCACATCACCATCGACCCCATCACCCGCCTGGAAGGCCACGGGAAGATCGACATCTTCCTGGACGCCCAGGGCGAGGTGGAGCGGGCCTACTTCCAGGTGCCGGAACTGCGGGGCTTCGAGACCTTCTGCCTCGGGCGCCCCGCGGAGGACATGCCGCAGCTCACCAGCCGCATCTGCGGCGTCTGCCCCACGGCCCACCACATGGCGGGGACCAAAGCCCTGGACGCCCTGTACCAGGTGGAGCCGCCGCCGGCCGCCAAGAAGCTCCGCGAGCTGGTCTACAGCACCTTCATGCTGGAGGACCACGCCCTGCACGTCTACATCCTGGGGGGCCCCGACTTCCTCGTGGGCCCCGACGCCCCGAAAGCCCTGCGCAACGTCGTGGGGGTGATCCAGACGGTGGGCGTGGACGTGGGCAAGCGGGTCATCCGCATGCGCCGGCGGCTGCGCGAGCTGATCGCCTACTTCGGCGGCAAGGTCATCCACCCCGTCTTTGGCCTGCCGGGCGGCGTGGCGAAGGGGCTCGCGCCGGCCGATCTGCCCGGCTTCCAGGCGCTGGCCGACGGACGGCCTCGAGTTCGCCCGCTTCACCCTCACGGTCTTCAAGGACCTCGTCCTGCAGAATCCCGACTACGTCAAGCTCATCACCTCGGACACCTACACTCACAAGACCTACTACATGGGGCTGGTGGACGCACAGAACCGGGTGCACTTCACCGACGGGCAGATCCGGGTGGTGGACCCCAGCGGCACGGAGTACGCGAAGTTTTCCCCGTCGCAGTACCTGGACTACGTGGGCGAGCACGTGGAGCCCTGGAGCTACGTCAAGTTCTGCTACCTGAAGCCGCTGGGCTGGCAGGGCTTCGTGGACGGCCCCGGGACCAGCGTCTACGCCGTGGCCCCGCTCGCCCGGTTGAACGCCGCCGACGGCATGGCCACCCCCGAGGCGCAGCAGGCCTACGAGGAGTACGTCGCCACGCTCGGGGGCAAGCCGGTGCACTTCACCCTCGCCAACCACTGGGCCCGGGTGATCGAGATGCTCTACGCGGCCGAGCGGATGCAGGAGCTGCTCCACGACCCCGAGATCACCAGCCCCGAGATCCGCACGCTCCCCACGGCCACCCCCCGGGTGGGCATCGGCGTGGTCGAGGCCCCGCGGGGGACCCTCTTCCACCACTACGAGACGGATGCGCAGGGCCTCATCCGGAAGGCCAACCTGATCGTGGCGACGCAGGGCAACGCGGCCCGCATGGCCATGGGGGTCGAGAAGAGCGCCAAGAGCCTCATCCATCAGGGCAAGGTGGACGACGGCCTGCTCAACCGGATCGAGATGGCCTTCCGCGCCTACGACCCCTGCCACGGCTGCGCCACCCACTCGCTGCCGGGCCAGATGCCGCTGCTCGTCTCCATCCGCGACGCCGCGGGCCAGGTGGTGCAGGAACTGCGGCGGTGACCGCGCCGTCCCCCCGCCGCCTGGTCCTGGGCCTCGGGAACGACATCCTGGGCGACGACGCCGTCGGGCTGCTGGCCGCCCGGCGGCTTCGTGCTGTCTTGCCCGACTCCATCGACATCCTTGAATCCGCGGGCGGCGGCCTGGCGCTCCTGGATCTCCTGGAGGGCTACGAGTACGCCCTCCTCCTGGACTCGATCGTGACGGGCAAGCACTCGCCCGGGACGATCCTCGAATTCACCGCCGACGACTTTCAGAAGGTTGTCGCGCCCTCCCCTCACTACACCGGCATCCCCGAGCTGCTGCAGATGGCCGAGCGCCTCGATATCCCATTCCCCAAGACCATCCACATCCTCGCCGTCGAGGTCGCCGACCCCTACCAGCTCCGCGAAGGGTTGAGCGAGTCCGCCACCAGCGCTCTGCCTGCACTCGTCGAGCGAGCGCAGCAGATCATAGACAACTGGGAGCCCAAGGTGGGCGAGAGGCTGCCATAGCACACGGATCTGCTCCCGCGTGAATCCCTCGATCAGGTCGTCCGGGTCCATGAGGCAGTTGGCAAGCCGCCCTCCCCTCCGTTCTCGTTCGCGCTGACCGCTGTCCTCTGACTTCTGATCTACTGGCTCCCCTTCGCGGCTCACGGCTCGTGGCTCTTGGCTCGCCCCGAGGATCGTCCCGCCAGCCAATGGCCCCGCCGACCGGGGCGCCCCGGAAACGATTCCACGGCTCCACACGGTCGTCCCGCATTCGATCATTGCATGAGAGGGCAGCTCAGCGTGCCTTGATTCTCACAATTCGCGGAAAGCCTCTTCTGACAGGCCGGCTTGCTTCAGAATCTTGCGGAGGGTCCCGGTGGGAAGGGTACCGGGGTGCATGGCAATGTAGGTTTGCCGTCCGTCCGGGTGGCGAAGGATCTTGTGGCTGCCGGCCTGCCGAACCTCGACGAAGTCGGCGCGCAGCAGCTTGGCGAGGACCTCACGGGCGGAGTATGGCATCACCTACTTCGATTTGGGCAATTACCGAATGCCGTTCGGTCGGGATGGCCTCGTCGTGTGCCCGTTTCTCAGCCACCCACGCCTCGACAAGCTCCTGGGCAGCGTGGAGCGCCCCCTCGATACCCAGCCCGTGCGTGGTCAGATCCAGGGATGGAACATGGGCGTAGTAGTAGCCGTCAAAGCCCGCCTCGTTCACCGCCTCGATCAACACCGAGTACCTCACAGATACCTCCTGCACCCCAGCGAAGCAGGGTTCCGCGGGCAACTGTATCAGGACTCGCCGCCTTGTCAAGCAGCGCTACGGTTCGAAGCCCCGGCCCCGGACACTCCGCGCGGATGGTTGCGCTTGAGCCGCGCAGGTTCGCTGCAGGGGGCGGGCTAGAGGAACGAGACGCGACCTCGCGCCTGTGTTCAGCCGACCATGGCGTCCCCGATGGCCCCGCCGACCAGGGCGCCCCGGAAACGATCGCACACGTCGATCGACGACGGTGGATTGACCCGGGCCCGAGACCACCGTGGATCCGCCTCACCCAGTATGGGGGCGTTTAGGAGTGCGGCGCGCGCGCCCTATTCCTTACAGACCATTTTGCACTTCCTTCACATTTCTTAGCATTTCAAGCTGCCAACATTCTCTGCGATCTTCCCGCTCGGGGCTCGACCGGTTGCGTGGGAGGAGAAAGGTGCGGGCGGCTCGACCAGGACAGAGTCGGGCCATGGCGTGGCGCATGATCTGCCATGGAGAACGGCGGTGCGGAGAAGCGAGATGCCGGCACCGCGCGTGCGGTGAGGTGAGTGCGGTCCTCGACGGCCGGCTCCGCCCCGCCGCCCGACCTGGCCACCTCGCAGCGGAAGTCCACCGCGGTAACACCCTCCGGGTACACCACCCGTCTTTTGGCCACACTCGAAAGGGGTCCCACATGGTTCGCAAAGTCGTCGTGATTGCCTGGCTGACGATGGCGCTTGCCATGTCGGCCGCGTTCGGTCAGGCGCAGCGCGGGTACCTGGGGGTTGCCTTCGTCCCGATACCGGATCCCGCCTCATCGCCAGTGCGGGGCGGCGTGTCCATCGCGAGCGTGCTGCCGGGAAGTGCGGCGGAGGCGGCGGGCCTCAAGGCCGGTCAGATCCTCGTGCGGATCGACGGCGTGTTCGTGGGTGATCCGAAGACGGCGGTTGACGTCGTCTCCGCCCACAAGGCGGGCGATCGCCTCACGCTCACCGTGATCGACCTCACGGGGGGAGGTTTCCAACAGCGCTATGTCGTCGCGACGCTGGCGAGCAGCCTGCCCGAGGGATATGGCGCGCCTCCCCGCACCCCGCCGCCGCCCGCCCCGACGCCTCAACCCGGTCTGCTACCGCCACCAGGGATGGCGTCTCGCGGGCCGATGCCCACGCGCGGCGACACCCAGCCGACAGACTTGGGGACCCCCGTGCCGCTAATGCCGCTGCGCGTCGGCGCCTGCCAGGCGATGGCGCCTGCCGGCTGGCAAGTGGTCGATGCCAACCGGGAAGGCTCGGTGTTCGGGGTGGCGTCGCCCGACGGGAGCCTCCGCGCGGCTTATGGTATCGTCGGTGTCGGGTCTGGACAGGTTGCGGGCTATTACGGGCCGCAATATCGCACGCCCGGGACGTTCGGGCAGTTCCTCACCGGCTACCTCTTCGGAAGCCAGGCCTACTCGAAGCCGCCGCAGCCGTTGCCGTACGGGTTTCAACTCCTGACCTGGGGGACACCCAACGGCTTCAGCGGCTACTCGGTTCTGAAGACCTACCCGCTTCCACCAGATCCCGGGGGGTACATCCTGTCCTATTACATCGGCGGTGGCCCCGCGAGCGAAGTGACGCGCCTCGTACCGCTCGCCGTGATGGTCGCGACCTCGATCCGGTGCACTACCCAGTTGCGGCCGCCGCCGCCGAACGATTTTCATCCGGCGCGCGGCGCTCGCTGCTTCGGCGGTGAATGCCGCGAAGGCGACGCTGCCGGCAGCAGCCTCAATTCGATCCTCGGCACGGAGTACGTGCACGACGCGGCGGGGAACAATTTCTATGTCGGCTCGGAGAATTGGATCGAAAACGGCAAGGACGGCCCCGGCTATTACAAACGCAACGGCAACGACGTCACGAAGTCGCAGCCGGGATTGGAGTGACGAAACACGAGACCTGCCGTGCCTGCGAATCGCCCGTTGATGCCAACCGGTGTGCGGAAGGCCGCCCAGCCGGGCCTGCCGAGGCATGGCGGAAGGGCATCACCTCGGGGGCATAACCCTCAAGATCTTTTGAACCTCGCCCCCTATTACAAGGCGACAAAACCTGCTACGGGTCCTCCATTACAGGGAGGCCAGGGAGCCGGGAAGCGAGATAGCTGCGCGGGAGACGGCATAGGCCAGGCACTCGCGGTGGCGATCGGCATGGACCAGAGCAATCGGCTCCCTTGGTCGCTGCGGGTCTCGCGCCGACAGTGCGCTGACAAATCACGCAACTTCGAATTGGATCTGTCGGAGGTTGGCAAGCGGGACGCGCTCTTGAACCCTCAGGATCTCGATGCCCACGACTTGATTCTGCTCGTTGAAATCCAGCACGACACCGGGCCGGACCTCTTCGGACTCAACTACCTTCGAATCATCCAGGCGCAGGTAGAGGGCGTCGGCCTTCTCGTCGAAGTGCATTCTCATAGTCTGCCCCTTTGCGTCCGATCGAAATACGCGGTGACAACCTCCCAGGGCTGAGCCGTCCCCTTGTAAATCACGCGCAGCACCCTGTCGCCATGCTCGGGGATGCGAACAAGAGCATGGCGGAGCGTCGGATCCCGACGGTCGTTCTCCACCCTCGCCGGTGACGCGAGGACGCGCTCGACCCACGCCAGGGGAATCCCCCTCTCCGTGATCACTTTGGCGGCGTGGGCCGTCAACACATAGGAAGGACCGGCGCCCATGCGAAGCCTGTCTCGAGCCCGACCACAAAGCCCAGGGTTCGTGCCCAGCGCGGCCAGTGCCCCTCGTCCTGGCCAGCGCCGACCTCTAAGAAGGTCCGTTCCCATCGGAATATATCACGTCGTCGTCGCACTCACTAGCATTGCGGCTCCGCCCTTGGATTCGCTCGCCATCGAGGCCGCCAGCTTGGCCGATTCCTCGACGCCCCTAGACCCCCTCTGCCGGCGCCTTGCTCGGCCCGACCCCTTCATTCGGCCGCCCCATGGCGTCCCCGATCGCCCCGCCGACCAGGGCGCCCCGGAAACGATCGCGCAGGTCGATCGACGAAGGGATCTGAGATTATGATCCGTGATCGCTGCCCGGTAGCCATCTAGCGGCGCGTAGGCCTCTTCCATGAATGCCACTCTCCGAGTGCCTCTCATGCGCTGACCTCAGCCTGCGCCCCGGCATTCAGGTGGCCGTAGACCTGAACTCGCAGTTCGGCGGGGGCGTACGCGTGCTCGGCGGAGATGTGCAGAATGGGGAGACCGGCAGCCTGGAGGGCGGCATCAACGAAGGCATCGCGCTCTTGACGGTCTTCCCGGTCGTGGGAGGAGTCGTCGAGTTCGATGACCAAGAGCGGCGTGAAGGAAGTTGCCTCGCACAGCACGAAATCCACGTGCTTGCGATTGATCCTGCTGAGATGGAGCCGGAATTTCGAGGTACCCCAGGGGATTTCCAGGAGATCCCCGAGACGGACTTTGGCGAAGATCGCATACTGGTGATCGACGGCTTGGCAGAGCACTCCATAGAACGACCGCTCCGCCGCCGTGAGCAGCGAGCGCCGCTTCTCATATGGCAGCGTGGAATCCTTCTCTTCCTTGCCGAGAATCATCGGCAGAAAACGCCGCAGGCCAACGAGCCCCGCCACGGCCAGCAAAACGAGGAAACACACGGCGACAAACGATCCGATCACGTTTCTCGCGCCGGCGGTAAAGTCGATGGGGGCCAGAGGTATGGGTTTGACGGGAGCAGGAGCTGGGCGAACGGCGGCTGGGGGCGATGCCTCCACCGACGGAGACTGTCGGGTCTGACTGAGAGGGGCCGGAATTGGCGGTAGTTGTGGCGTGGTTGCCGGCGAGGGGTTGGGGGGTGCGGCCGGCACTTCTTGGATCGAGGACAAGTTGGCTTTGGGGACTGTCACGGTTCCATTGAATCGCGGGTAGCGGAGCGAGTCGCCCAGATCCTCGTACGACCGAACCTCCACACTCGTCCCGTTCTGAAACACGAGCCGGTATGCGGCGTCCGCTTCGGTGGACCCGAACACCAGCAACGTGACTGCAAGAAGTGCAAGCCACAGCTCACTCACAGCGTTCCCCCGCCACGCCATTCCCTGCACCTCACGCCGCTGCATGGCCCACCCAAATCCAAGAATTCGAATCGGCCCTCAAAGAAATCGAGCAGGTTGAATCAAAAAGGTGGCCGGTACCTTCCGCCCGAGACCTGCCGTGCCTGCGAACCGTCGGCCGCGAACCGCCCGTTGATGCCAACCCGTGTGCGGAAGGCCGCCCAGTCCGGCCTGCCGAGGCATGGCGGAAGGGCATCACCTCGGGGGCATAACCCTCAAGGCTTCCTAAATCTCGTCCCCTTTTACAAGGCGACAAAACTTGGTACCCGTTATGATGGCCCGCTCCGTTTGAGTGCCTATGACGGTGGCCTCGAGACCCGTATCCTTCCACCGCGAACAGTGATGATCATCGCCCCCGCGAGCGCGCGCCCATGCCGCTCCAGGACCTGCATCATCAACTCAATGCGTTCCATCGCCGGAACATCGGGCAGCCGCACCACACCACAATGAGGGGCTCTCCCGGCAAACACCAGTTCGCCGAAATCCGTGTCAATGGTAACGAGAATGCGCTCCTCGCTCGCGGCCCACTGGAGCAGCGCGCGGTCCCCAGGATCGGGTCCGCGTACGCGGGACTCGACCACGTCGTGGCCCTGCGCGCAGAGCCAGTCGGCGAGCCGCCGCCCGGCGCAACGGTCGATCAGAAACTTCACTTCCCGGCCACCCGAACCGCGTCGAGGGAATCGTTGGCGATCACCGCGCGCGCGTATGAGAGGCAAGCGCGAATGTCGTCAGGCTCCAGGTCGGGATAGTCGGCGAGGATGCTCTCGATGGTCTCACCCTGGGCGAGCAAGCTCAGGATGAGTTCAACTGATATTCGCATGCCTCGAATGATGGGCTTGCCGCCGAAGATTTCCGGATTGGCGGTGATCCGCTTGAGCAGCTCTGGATCTGTCATGGCCTCACCTTTCCACGTAGCATTCCGTCCTAGCGCGGCACCGCGAGAAGCATAGCACCAAGGAGATGCTTTTCGTCACTGTTTTTCGGATACAGGGCCGAGAGCGCGTTGGCCAGTCACAGGAAGTCCGGGCCGCGCTGTTGCTCGGCGACGAGAAGAGCACGCAAGGTGTTCGTCCGGCCGGAACGCTGGAGGAGCATAGCGGCATGCACACGATCAAGCGTTGTGGCTTTGCGACTCGTCTGCAAGGCCTTGTAAAAGCCGAGTAGGCCGGGGGAGTTTCACCCCCGGCCTCTCACAGATCCGGACGTGACCGTCTTCGGTCATCCGGCTCGTGCCACCCATCGCAGGCTGCCGCCTGCGGCCGACCCCCAACGGGCTCTTCCTGTCGCCAGTTGGCCCCGACGCGATCGGTGGGGTGACCTGCCCCCTTCGCTCCCCGGACATTACTCCGGTTCCCCGCTACTACGGGGCAGTCCGCCCCTCGCCGGTGCCTCGGTACTTTCGGCCTCGCGGGTCCGCCGCTTGGGCCTTTTCCCTTGGCATCACCGGCAAGGTTCTCACGTTCCGGACGGAAGCCCAGATTGGGGTCACGCCACCTGTACGCCGGACACCACATGGCCAGTAAGCAGGTCTCCGCCATGCTGCTCCCAGAGCAGAGACTGCGAGCCTGGTTTTGATGTCGTCGATGTCCTTTCGATGCGTCACCGGTGGTTCGCTTGCGCTCGTCTCTCCAACCCCACCTGACGTGGTCGCTCCCGCCTTTTCCCTGACGCTCACCACCACGGCTTTTGACCGCAGCAGCTCATGGCGGTTTGGAGCCTCCCCCTGCAAGGCGGCTCCGAAGGGCCTTCCTTCATCTTCCGTACAGCCTCGTGACGCAGAAGGTACCGGACACCACCCTATGCTGTAAGCCACTCTCCGAGTGCCTCTCATGCGCTGACCTCAGCCTGCGCCCCGGCATTCAGGTGGCCGTAGACCTGAACTCGCAGTTCGGCGGGGGCGTACGCGTGCTGGGCGGAGATGTGCAGGATGGGGAGGCCGGCGGCCTGGAGGCCGGCGGCGGCGAAGGCGTCGCGCTCTTGACGGTCTTCCCGGTCATGGGAGGAGTCGTCAAGTTCGATGACCAGGAGCGGGGTGAAGTCGCTTTAGGTGGCCGGATCGTCGAAGCCCTCGGGGGACTGGAGGTAGAATTCGCGATTGTTGCAGCGGGCGACCACGTGCGCTGTCCGCCGGGCGCCACGAACCGCGGGGCGCGGGGCATGCCGACGCAAAGGAGCGGCCGCAGGCTTTCCTCCGCTTGCGGGTAGACCCTCATGTGGCCCCCCACCGTACCTCACCTCACTGAAAAAGTGACACCCGCCTCAACGGAATCAGCGCCTTCGCTTCTAATTGGTGTCCGGTACCGTTTTGTAGCGATTGAAGGCCCACCCTTGCCGCTTGTCACTTCTCATTCTCCGCTGCTCGTAGCGACCGCACCAGGCCGCCCCAGCGGGCGTCCACGCGGAAGTTGTGCTGGATGTAAAAGCGCCTGAGGAAAAAGTTCGTCTTCAGAATCTTGAACCTCTCGCCGGCCAGGCGCACGCAAAGGTCCTCCAGAATAGCGCCGGCAATCCCTCTGCCCCGCAAGGAATTCGTCACGACCAGGCCGTTGAGGCGAACAACCTCCTGATCCTGGGGTCGGTAGCAGACGCCCCCGACCACGCGGTCCTGCAGGTCGACGGCGACCAGGTATTTCCCCCGCTCGTAGACCGAGCTGGGATACCCGGCGTCCCAAAAAAGCCGATGCAGATACCCCAATTCGGAAGGGCTGACCGGGTCGCGGGCGAGGTAAGTCACCCCCTGCCTATCGCGAATGTTGGAACGCACGATGACCTGCTTGCGGTCCCCGCCGACCGCCAAGATCTCCACTTGCTGGGACGCCTGTGCCTGGGGGAACACCATGCGGCTGAAGGCCTCCCCGTCCGCCGCGTCGCCCAGCGCGGCCTGCAGATCCGACAGCTCTTCCAGATGGCTGACCGGACCGGTCGTCGGATGCGCCAGTCTCCGCAACAGGCGGTCGAAAGCCGCCCGGACCTTCGAGTCCGCCCGGGCGAAATAGGTCCGCCTGTATAGCTCATACCGGAGCGATTCGGGGAAACGGTCCAGGCGATACAGGCGATAGGCCAGACTCACCGCGTCCTCCCTCGCGCTCGGCGTCGCGCCAGGGTTCGCCTCATCCCACGCCGAGAACCGGTCGACGGCACCCAGCAGCGCCAGGGGCAAGTAAGGTTCCTTGCCGAGCCCGTCAACATACTCGGCCAGACTCGCCGACAGTCCTTTTCCTTGAAAGAGCAGGTCCTGCCGGGACAGCTCCTCCCGCAGCTCTGCGAAGAACCGCAGGGCTCCGTCCTGCTCCAAGCCTTCGACGCACGCGTCAAAAATCCAGGCCGGGTCGAGAAAGTCTTTGCACTTCGGATAGTGGGCGACCGCGGACCGGTAGAAATTCTGCACCAGCGGCCCCACCACAGAGCGGGGGCCATCGTACCTGCGCCAGCCGGTCAACGAAAGGACGCAGGTACCTTCGCGGAAATCGGCATCCGGCACCGCGACGTTTGCGGGCGTGAGCGCCCCCGGCACGATGCGAAAACCGCTGTTCCGCCATAGGTGGAAGAAGACGGCCATGGCCCGCACATAGAGCTTGCGCCAGTCCTGCCGGGAGGGGAGTGGCCTTTGGAAGGCGGTCGCGGTGGAAAACTCCCGGATTCTGTCCCAGGCGGTAAGGTCGGTGACATACATCACCGACATGGCGCCCAGGTCGGGCCGGAAGGCGCCAAACTTGGGCAGGGCCGGAGGCCCCCAGTTGCTCCCCGAGAGCGCCACCAGCCAGTGGACGGTTTCTCGCTGGATGAGGGTCGCATGGCCCTCGCCCACCGCCAGCAGCAGATCGAAATGCTTGCCGGACACCATGTTGATGGCGAGCCGATAAAGCTGGAACTGATGCGGGGATGGAATCCGCGATACCCAAAGCCCTTCGGCCGCGGTCTCACGCGGGTCGAACGACTCCTCGTCGAAGGCCAGCATGACGGATTCCCGCAGAAACACCGGATCCGCCAGGATGCCCTGCAGCCGGCGAGCCTCCGAAGGTGCGATCCTGTCCTCGAAGACGATGCTCCCGGAAGGCCCCTGGTGCGCCCCGGCTGCCTCGGCCGCAAGCGACGCCTCGAACCAGGCCGTGAGGTCGGCGAGGACAGATTCCGCCGATCCGGCCAGCTCGGGGTCGGCGCGATGGAGCACCCAGTTGGTCAGCTCCGCTCGCACGGGCGCGAAGTACTCCCGATGGCGGCGGACGAACCGAGCCAGCAGCTCAAAGATGTTTTCGAACTGCCGCCGGGTCGCGGAGCCGCCGGGCCAGGTCAGATGCGCGCGGTAGTCGGCCAGCCTCCGGCGCAGCGCTTCGAGCCTCCGCTGGCCGAAGGTGGAGCCGGCGATGGCTTCCATCGACGTTTCATTCAGGAAGGAGAGCCCCGACTGCACGAACGCGGGAAAGACCTCGGTGGAGTCCGGCGCCGGCTCGTCCAGCAAGAGCACCTGATACGCCAGGCATCGGACTTCCTCCTCGGGGTGGCGCGCCAGCGCCTCGAGCCGGCCGCGGATGACGCCGGCGATCCTGTCGTCCCGCCGCCGCAGGTGAGCGGCCAGGTAGCGGATTGCCCAGAGCGCCAACTGCAGGGGCCCGAACAGGGCGAGAACGCACAGGCGATTGATCCTGGTCAGATGTGGGGCTTTGACAAGTGCGGGGTTCGGCCAAACAACCGGGCCCCACTCATCCGCGCGGCGTGGTGGGATTCGAACCCGCGGAGAAACGGACCCCATCGGCGGATCCCACTCGGCTCTGCACGGGCAGAAAGCAATCAGAGACGGATTGCCCATCCAGAGCTGCGGCTGGTGGGCAAACAGGCCCAGATCGATCGGCCGGCCGGCGACGCTGTACTCCAGGTCTCCGATCGCCACAAATCCGTCGAGGGAATCCGGCTCGAGCTTCAGCGCTTGCCCTGTGCGGCGGTTTCGCAGCCCATGCTCTCCGGCGACGATGTCGGTTTCGAGGACGCCGGAGTCCCGGAAAAACCAGCGCGGGATCCGGACCGTCAACCCGCGCACGGTCATCTCGACCTGGGCACCCTGATACAGCCTGGCTACGACCGGGGCGAAATGCTCCTCGATGGCCTTGCGGCGGAAGGAGCCTTTTGCCGTGAGCTCCTCCCTTTCGATCTGGAAGTCGCGGTCCAGGACCGCGAAGTCGACGATTCTCTCGTCGGGTGCCAGGGTGGAATTTGCCGCGGCGATGATCCGGTTGAAATAACCGCGCGCGTCCTCCTCGCTGGAGGAGGCCAGGAGCGGATCGGCCGGATCCGGCACGATCAGCAGAACGACGTAGTCCCGCCCGTCACCGACCAGGAAGGCCCGCTTGATTCCCGGCACATCCTCGAATTTCTTCTCGACCCGTCCCGGCGTTACCGTTTGTCCTTTGCTGTTCTTGTAGATGTCTTTGGCGCGGTCGACGATCTCCAGATACCCGCCCGGGTGGACCCGGAAGATGTCTCCGGTGGCCAGCCAGTAGTCCTCGGCAGGATCCTGCGCCGGCCAATGGTCGCCGGTCCCCAGGTGGTGCAGGTAGCGGGCGATGTACGGCCCCGCGACTTCGAGCTCGCCGGAGGTCTTGAATCGAGTCTTCACTCCGGGAAGAGGAGGGCCCACCGTGTTGTCCACGTACCCGCCGGGTGGAGTCATGGTGATGCCGCCGGTCGCCTCGGTCATGCCGAACCCGCTGCAGAGCGCGACGCCGTTGCGCTGGAAAAAATGGAACACCTTGGGATCGAGGAAGCCCGCGGCCGATACCCCCCAGCGCAGCCTGTCTCCGACGAGCGCCCGGAAGGATTCCGCGGCTTTCGATGGGTCGTAACTTTCCTCGATCCTGTCGAGCGAGGCGTCCCGGATCTGCGACCAGCGTAGGGGGACGCTGACAAGGCCGGTCGGGCGCACCTGGCTCAACTGGGAGAGCAGGGTGTCCTCGGAGTTGTCTGCCGCGAAGACATACGTCCCCCCCCAATACAGCATCCCCAGCAACTCCAGGTAGCGTCCGAAGGTGTGGTACAGGGGGAGATAGCAGAGGAGGGTCTCGTCATTCCCCACGTCCGGCAGCGCGGCCGCGCGCGCGAAGCGCTTGGTCAGGAGATTGTACTCACTGAAAGCGACCCCCTTGGGGGCCCCGGTGCTGCCCGACGTGAACATCACCGTCGCCACTTCGGTCAGCCCGCGTTTGGGTCGGTCAGCCAGGATACGGTCGGCCTCAGCCGGCGACTGGTGCGCCAGGGCGGCGCCCAAGGCCAGGGCGTCGGGGTCAATGGATGCGCGCGGCCTGCCCGTCAGGAAGATCTTGAACGGCCGGGCACACCTTGTCCGGACCGCTGCGAGCCGCCGCAGGCGCTCGTCGGTGTCCGCCACGACGATGTTGATCCCCAGGCGGTCGAAGATCCAGACCAGCGTCGAGATCTCGAAATGGACGTTCAGGGGCGCGACCAGGATGCCGTGCAGCAGGCAGGCCAGGTCACAGCAGGCGCCGTCGCAGCAGTTCTCCGACAGGATGGCGACCCGGGGCTCTCCGGGTGCGGCCGAAATGAACGCCGCCGCGATGAGCCGCAGACGGCGGGCGGTCATTGCATACGTCCAGGATTCGGGATTTCGCCCCCTGGTCTCTTGGAGGAAGACACGCTGCGGGCAGCGCCTGACGCGGTCGTCCAGCATCTTCTGCAGGGTGTAGCTCGCGGTCAGGATCGCCCGGAAAGCCGTCTTCGCCCAGCGTTCGCGGTGCTCGCGATCGGGAAGACTCTTCAGAAATTCCGGATGGCCGGTGGCTTCGAGGTACCGGTGCCATACCTGCGGGGGGATGTCGTCCGACACATGGGAGTCGAGGGCATCCTCGGCCCAGCGCAGAATCGCCGGGCCGGACGGGAGGTCTTGGAAATTCAGCGATAGGCTATGCATTCCGCAGCGCCCCGGTTCCTGTTAGGGCCTAACCTCGTGGTCTTTCGAGAGCATAGTTTCAATTCGTCGGCACCCCCGCCGGCTCGGCTCGCGGCTCTCGGTTTCGGGCTTCCATCTCCTTCTGGCTGCCAACTGCCTGCTGCCACCTGCCAGCTATTCTCCGATCCCTGCCCTCTGCCTCGTGGCCCTTCCCTCGGCGCGCGCGGCATCCCAACGCGCCGCACTGGGCGCATGAGATCCTCAAAGAGGGGAAGCTGGTCCTCACGCCCAAGGAGAATGAGCATTCCGCCGCAGTCGCCGGACTAACCCGGCGAGGGACTCCACAGCGACACGGATCTCGCCCATCGTTCGAATGGTGGGGCGATCGACGTCCTGCGCGACCACGACGTTCTCCCCATCGGCATACCGGTGGCGGAAGGCCCGCAGGTTCTCGATGGTGATCTCGGCAGCCGACCACTTACATTCGATCGCCAGCGGGGGCTGGCCGCGGCGCTTCACCACGAAGTCCACCTCGTGGCCTGCCTTGTCGCGCCAGTAGTGGACCGGCTCGCCTTGAAGCGCGGCGAGGAGCTCGTTCAAGACGAAGTGCTCCCAGAGCAATCCCAGATCGTCGGCCCGGAGGGACGACCAGCCCCGGTAGTAGCAGAGGAACCCGGTGTCGAACCCGTAGACCTTCGGCGCCGCGACGATCTCCGTGGCCCGGCGCGTGCTGAAGGGGCGGATCACGTGGGCGACGGCCGTAGCCTCGAGCACCGCGAGGTAGGCGGTCACCGTGGGTCGGCTGATCTCGCAGAGTCGGGCGAACTGGGTCGCCTCGAAGATCCCGCCGCTACGGGCGAGGATGAGTTCCACCAGCCGCTGGAAGGCGGTCCGTCGCTCCAGGCGGAAGAGCTCCTGGATGTCCTTCGCCCAATAGGCATCCATCCATTCCTGAAAGTCTCGCTCGGGGAGGGTCGCGGCCAGGAAAAAAGGGGGAAGGCCGCCCCGGAGAAGCCGGTGCCGGAGGTCGCGGTTCCCGAAGTCCTCCAAGTCGGCCAGCGTCATCGGCGTGAGCCGGACCTCGCGCTTGCGGCCGGCCAGGGTGTCGCGGAAGCGTGCCGAGGCCCCCAGGGACGAGGACCCGGTCGCGAGGACGCGGAGGCGGGGGAAATGGTCTGCGGCGATCTTGAGGAGCTCCGACGGGTTCGGGAGCCGGTGGATCTCATCCAGAACGACGCGCTGCTCTCGGAGGCCTTCCCAGAACCCCTGCGGATCCACCATCATCTGCCGCACCCGCGGCAGCTCGCAGTCGAAGTAGGCGATGTTCGCGAGCGACTGGCTCAGGCAGGTTTTCCCCACGCGCCGGACTCCGGAGAGCCAGACGAGGGGCCGCGCTTCCCACGCCTCTTCGATCACGTGTATCCACTGACGACGCGTAACCATCGTAGGCACTATTGCACATAGTTCTACCAAATGCAACCCGGGTTACCCATGGTATGGCCGGCATTCCCCGAAAGGAGCCGGCCCCGGCTGCCCCCGGACAGCAGTGTCCCAGCCCCCAGTCGGGTTTCTGCGGCCAGGGCACCCTGGTGAGCCCCCTCCAGGTGTGGAACCGACGAGTTGTTTCTGCACCTACGTCCCGCAACAGATGCGTGGTGGAGCTTCAGGTTGGCCGCTTCAATAGCGCCTGGAGTTGCGGGATCAGCGGCGGGAGGTTCGTCTGGATGGTTTCCCACAGTATCTGCCGGTTGATACCGAAGTACTCGTGAACGACGACGTTGCGCATGTCGCGCATGTCGCGCCACGGGACCTCAGGCGATGCAGTCTGCACGGAGTCTGGGACCTGGCTTGCCGCCTCACCGATCACTGTGATATTCCGAAGCACCGCATCAATGGTTTTTCGATCCTGGGCGAAGGCGAAATAGTCCATGCCGACGGTATACGTCTGGATGGCGGCGATGCAGTCCAGAATGTCCTGCACCCGGACCCGCCACTCCCTACGCGACACGAACAGCCTCCTGGAGGATCTGCTCCCGGAGGGCCGGGTGGAGGGCCTCGGGCGTAGCGAGATCAACCGGACGACCCAGAAGCTCGCTGAGGGCGCGCTGGAGGCGGACGAACTCGAACAGGCCGACGGGCGCCGTATGGTCGTACTCCACCAAGAGGTCCAGATCGCTCGCCTCGACCGCCTCGCCTCTGACCGCAGAGCCGAACAGGCGGAGTTCGCGCACGCCAAAGCGCTGGAGGAGATCGCGATGCGCCGCAAGCGTCCGCCGGATGTCAGGAGGATTCATGGGCAGGATTCTAGCCGATCTTGCTCCAACCGTCACGCACAACCCTGTGCTTGGGGGAGCCCTGGGTCACCCGCGCCGTCGGGGTGGACCTCCCCGACCAGGGCTCGGGAGGTCACCCCAGTCATCAGCGTCCGGCCATGCGAGGGGCCATCTCCAGTTGCACGAGGAGGAATGTGCGAGGTGACAAAGGTGGCAGGCTCCCCCATGACAGCCCTCCCCCGCCACGCCATCCCCTGCACCTCACGCCGCCGCCTGGCCCACCCACATCCAAGAATTCGAATTGGCCCTCACAGAAATCGGGTAGTCTGAGCAAACAAAGGGGTCCGGTACCCTTCGCCCCCGGTACGTGCGGGGCTCCACCTGCTCTTCGTAAGTCCACTGAGTCAACAACGTCCCGCCT
>CAVQPC010000059.1:0-36850 GCA_963714585.1 uncultured Methylomirabilota bacterium | reverse complement strand
CACTGGAGGTGCTGAATGACAACACAATCCCCCGCTGCCGTCCGTTCCGACCTCGCGCCGACTGGCAAGCTGCGCGTCGGCCTCAACTACTCGAACTTCCTGCTCACAGGCAAAGATCCGGTCAGTGGGAACCCGCGCGGCGTGGCGGTGGATCTGGCGCAGGAGCTCGGCCGGCGCCTAGGCGTGCCCGTGGAATTTGTCGGCTACGACTCCCCGGGGAAGATGGGCGATGCCGGGAAGGTCGGCGCCTGGGATATCGCGTTCTTCGCCGCCGAACCCGCACGGGCGACCGACATCGCGTTCACGGCGGCCTATCTGGAGATCGAGGCGACCTACCTGGTGCCGGCCGGATCGCCACTGCGCAGCATCGCCGACGTGGATCGCGACGGGGTGCGCATCTCCGTGTCGAACCGGAGTGCGTACGAATTGTTCTTGAGCCGCACCTTGCAGCGGGCGCAACTGATGCGGGTCGACGGTATCGACGCCTCGTTCGAGCAGTTTGTGGCCAAGAAACTCGAGGCGCTCGCCGGCCTCAGACCGCGGCTGGTGATGGATGCCGAGAAGCTGCCCGGATCGCGCGTGCTCGAAGGCCGATTCACGGCCATCCAGCAGGCCATCGGGACGCCGAAAGGCCGCGACGCCGGCGCCCAGTACCTCCGCGAATTCGTCGAGGACGCGAAGGCGTCGGGGCTGGTGGCCAGGGTGATCGAGGGAAACGGCGTGCGCGGCGTATCGGTTGCGCCGAAGGCTCCGAGCCAATAGGCGTCAGGCGCTACGCGTGCCATCAGGCGGCGGAAGCCGCATGTCGTGGCGCTCGTCGTTCACGAGTTCGAGGGGCTGAGGGACTCTACCACCTGCGTGACCGGCCGCACGCAAAGGTAGCGCGGGCCGGTCACGCAGGGAGTTGCGTCGCCAGGCAGAGCCTCCATGAAACGCGTAGGGAAAATACGTCCCTCTCCCATGATGGCGGGAATCCGCTTGGACATACGGCTCGGCCGAGTGACCCAGGTGGAGGTTGAGCCCACTTCGCCCAAAACGGCGTACAGGCTGACCATCGACTTCGGGAGGTTCGGGGTCAAGACGAGTGCTGGGCGCTTCACACGGCACTCCGTTGATGAACTCAAAGGGAAGCTTGTTCTCGGTGTGCTCAACTTTGGGCCCCGCAAAGCCGGGGACACGGTGTCTGAAGTGCTTGTCCTTGGCGTGCAATATCCGAAGGCTGACAGTGGAGAGGCAACCTTCATCACTCCGGCCGTTGACGCGAAGATTGGAAGCAAGCTCTTCTAACGGGCACGCATCACCATCGACTGCCCGGGACCCTCAGCCCGTGGGGCTTTCGCCTCCCGCGAGTTCTCTCTCCCCGTGACGGATACTGGACAATTCCTGCGCATCGGGTATAGTGAATCCCGGTCGGCCGGGTCGGTTTGAGTGGACCGGCCTCACCGGGGGCGATCCGGGGCCGCCGCCGCGACGGTCGGGCATTGCCTTCATTTCAGCCGGGGCGTCCGGTTGGTCAGGCGTTGCCCGCGGGTCACGGCACCCTGGGACAACCGAGGCGGCTTGCATGGCTGACTTCCGTTTGGCGATATTTGCGAGAGCCTTCAAGACGATCCCTGGAATGGCGTACAACCAGATGCTGGAGGAGCTCTCCGAGCGTCCGGAAGAGACGGGTGCGAAGCCCCTTCTCTACGAGACGGTGCTGTCCGAGGAGGGATCGTGGGACCTCTTTCGCGACAAGACGTATCCGCCGTTCGCCCGATACATGAAGTGGAAGTCCATCAATCCGGAAAATCCCCGAGGGGTGATCGTGGCCGTGTTTTTCAAGGAGAACTGCTACCTCCTCGAAGGGCGGGAATTTGTGAACCTCCTGTGCGTGATGGAGGAGCTGACCCCGGCTGCCCTGCACGTCAAGGTCCTGCAGTGGCTGACAGCCTGAGAGGATCAGGGGAGGTGCCGCGTGACGAAAGGAACGATTGCCTTGCGCGATGTGGTGAACGCGCTGGCGCAGTTGACCGACGAACGGGCTGCCTTCTTGAACCCATCCACCGGGGAGATCGTCATCCTCTCCAACGACGAGCTGTACGTCGTGGAACGGGAAGAGGCCGCGTCCAATTTCCCCGAGCTTTCACCGGAGCGAATTGGCCGGGCTCGCGCCGTCATCGAATCCGACGACTTCCTCCTCCTCCCCACCAGGTTCGACCTCAACGAGCATCGGCTCGCGCAAGACTTCTGCGCCTCCGTCATGGATGAGTCACTCCGCCGCCACCTCCTCGATGCCATGGCCGCAGAGGAGGCCGCTCAGCGCTTCCCGGATATGATCCGATCCCATGGCCTCGAGGAACGGTGGCGCCAGGTCCGCACCAAAGCGCTCGAGGCGCTGGTTGGGACGTGGCTGGAGAAGAACGGCCTCGCCTATACGCGCGATGAGCCGGCCGCACCGTAGCGTCTCGAAGACGAGGCAGGCGCTCGTCCGCGGAGGGAGAGCGCAGCCCGAGGGCGACAATGGCTGAAGAGTTTCCCATCGTGAAGGCGGGCGTCGTGCAGGCGGCTCCCGTGCTGTTCGACCGCGAGGCCAGCGTTGAGAAGGCATGCCACCTCGTGGCGGAAGCCGCGGCACAGGGCGCGCGCCTGATCCTTTTCCCTGAAGCCTTCGTTCCCGCCTATCCGCGCGGGCTGGGCTTCGGCAGCGTGGTCGGCAGTCGCAGCGCAGAGGGGCGCCGCACCTGGCAGGCCTACTGGGCGAACGCGGTGGAGGTTCCCGGTCCGGCCACCCAGGCCCTGGGGGCCGCCGCGCGGCAGGCCCAGGCGTACCTGGCGATCGGCGTCATCGAGCGGGACAGCCAGTTCAGTCGTGGCACCCTCTACTGCACCCTGCTCTACTTCGGCCCCGACGGTCGGCTCCTCGGCAAGCACCGCAAACTCAAGCCGACCGCCGCCGAGCGCCTCATCTGGGGCGAGGGCGACGGCAGCACGCTGACCGCCATCGCGACCGCGTTCGGCAAGGTGGGGGGATTGATCTGCTGGGAGAACTACATGCCCCTGGCGCGGATGGCCATGTACAGCAAGGGCCTGGACATCTACCTCGCACCCACCGCGGACACTCGCGACAGTTGGCAGGCCACCCTCCGGCACATCGCGTGCGAGGGGCGCTGTTTCGTCCTGGGCTGTAACCAGTTCGTGACGAAATCCATGTACCCGCCCGACCTGCAAGGGGTGGAGGATTTGGCCGACCAGCCCGAGATCGTGTGTCGTGGCGGAAGCGCCATCGTGGGACCCCTCGGCACCGTTCTCGCCGGCCCTCTCTATGACCAGGAGGGCATCCTGTTCGCGGACCTCGACCTGGCCGAGATCCCGCGAAGCCGATTCGACTTCGATGTCGCCGGCCACTATGCCCGGCCCGATGTCTTTCGGCTGATCGTCAACGAGAACCCCGCGCCGCCGGTGACGAACGCGCCGGAGTCGTGATGCTGATCGACGCCCACGTCCATCCGAACCGGTACACCGGCGCGGCCCTGGAAAACGTGCTGGAGCAGATTGCAGAGGTGCCTCTGGACCCGCAGGAAAGGAGGAGGAATCCATGCCGACGTACATTGGACTGCTTCGGTTCACGCAGAAGGGTGTGGAGAACATCAAGGAGTTTCCCGCACGACTGGACGTTGCCAGGCAGGATTTTATCGCCCACGGCGGGGAGGTGAAGGCGTTCTACCTGGTGATGGGACGCTACGACGCGGTGGCCATCATCGAGGCGCCGAACGATGAGGTCATGGCGCACATCGCCTTGACCGTCTCCGCCAAAGGCAACATCCACACCGAGCACCTCCGCGCCTTCACCGAGACAGAGTACAAGAAGATCTTCGCCGGCCTGCCGTGAGCACCGGCTTCAGGTCCTTGGCGGGCACGCCTCCGCGGCGCCTCCCTCGAAGGCCACCCGCTGGCTGCTCGATGGATGGCCAGGGCCGCAGGATAGGTCAAAGGGCGCCGCCTCCCGCGGCCGGGATGGACGTGGTGTCGCCGCCACGCGAACTGGGAGGAGCACGGAACTCCGCCACGGAGGCAAGACGATATGAGGATCGAGACCCTCGCAGTACACGCGGGCCATGGGGTGGACCCCGGGACGGGGGCGGTAACGCCGCCCATCCACCTTTCCACCACGTTTGAGCGGGCGCCAGACGGCACCTTCGCCACAGGATATATCTACAGCCGCCTTGGGAACCCGAACCGGACGGCGCTGGAGGCGTGCCTCGCGGCCCTGGAGGGAGGGGCCGCGGCGGCGGCCTTCGCCTCTGGTGCCGCCGCCACCATGAGCATCCTCCAGGCGCTCGGGCCCGGCGATCACGTGATCGCCCCGATCGACACCTACCACGGCACCAGGATCCTGCTGAGGGACATCCTGGGCCCGTGGGGGCTGCAGGTCAGCTTCGTGGATATGACCAGCCTCGGTGAGGTCGAGCACGCCATCCGCCCCCAGACCCGGATGATCTGGGTGGAGACGCCGTCGAACCCGCTCCTCACGGTGAGCGACATCGCCCGCATCGCCGAGCTGGCGCACGCATCCGGCGCGCGCTGCACCGTGGACAATACCTGGGCCTCTCCCGTCCTGCAGCGCCCGTTCGAGCTGGGGGCCGACCTGATCCTCCACTCCACCACCAAGTACCTCGGCGGCCACTGCGATGTCCTGAGCGGCGCGGTGGTGACCAAGACCGACGATGCCTTCTTCCAGCGCCTGCGGACGATCCAGTTGCAGGGCGGGGCCGTGGCGCCCCCCTTCGACTGCTGGCTGGTCCTCCGGGGCATTCGCACGCTTCCCTACCGCGTCCGGGGCCACTGCCAGAATGCCCGACGGGTGGCGGAGTTTCTGTCCGGCCACCCACGCGTGGAGGCCGTGTACTTCCCGGGGCTCCCGAAACACCCGGGACACGCGATTGCGGCAAAGCAGATGAAGGATTTCGGCGGAATGCTGTCCTTCCAGGTGAGGGGCGGGAAAGACGAGGCCCTGGCCGTGGCCGCGAAGGTCCGGATCATTACCCGCGCCACAAGCCTCGGCGGCGCCGACAGCCTGATCGAGCACCGGGCCTCCATCGAACCGCCGGACACACGCACCCCGCAGAATTTGCTGCGCCTGTCCGTCGGCCTGGAGCACGCGGACGATCTGATCGAGGACCTCGGGCAAGCCCTTGGGTAAGAGAGGGCGAAAAAGGGAGAGAGGCCGACATGACGACACCCAGTGCCCCTGGAAACCTGATCCCCGCAGAGCCCCTGGCCACCGCCCAGGGAGTTCAGTATGCGCCCGGCTCTGTCGTAAGCCGGACCCTGCTGAAGACTGAAACCGGCACGCTGACGCTCTTTGCCTTTGACGCAGGGCAGGAATTGAGCGAGCATACCGCGCCCTTCAACGCTGTGGTCCAGGTGCTGGACGGAACGGGGAACCTGACGATCGGGGGCAAGGCAGTTTGCGTGCAGGCGGGCGAGTTGGTCCTGATGCCCGCCAACATCCCCCACGCCGTCCGGGCTGATACCCGCTTCAAGATGCTCCTCACGATGTTCCGGACGGCTGCGAAATAAGAGGTCAGCAACGCAACCGCAGATTTCGCAGATGATTCTCTCGAGGATTTCCCTTATGAAATCTGCGTCATCTGCGAAATCTGCGGGTAAACTACAGGAGGCACCGGTGACCGCTCCGAAAGTCTTGGCTTTGGATTTCGACGGGGTCATCTGCAACACCGTCCGGGAGGGACTGCGATCCGCCTGGGAGGTGTGCCGGGAAATCCGGGGCGGGGGGGACGCGATCCCGCCACCAGAGGTCGGGGCTTCCTTCGTTCGGCTCCGGCCTGTCCTTGAAGTCGGCTGGGAGTTCCCCGTCCTCCTGCTGGCTCTCCTGGACGGCGTGTCCGATGCCGTCCTCCTCCGGGACTTCCAGACGACGTGGCGGCAGCGGATCCTCACGAAGTACCACCTGACCCCTGCGGACCTCGAATCGCGCTTCGACGCCGCCCGAGATCGGGCGATCCAGCGAAGCCTGACGGACTGGCTGTCGGATCAGGGGCCGTACCCCGGTGTACCAGACAAGCTCAGGACTGTCTTGAAGGAGGAGGTTCGGATCTTCGTCCTCACGACGAAGGAAAAACGCTTCGCGCACAAACTCCTGGAGATTCACGGTGTGATCCTGCCCGCCGATCAGGTTTGGGGCAAGGAGCAGGTGCATCCCAAGGCGGAGCTGTTGCGTATCCTCCGCCGAGAGAACGCTGTGGCCTTCGCGGACATCTGGTTCGTGGAGGATCGCCTGAAAACCCTGCAGTCGGTCGAACAGCAGCCCGACCTCACAGCGGTCCGGCTGTTCCTGGCTACCTGGGGCTACACCACCCCGGCCGACCGAGAGGAGGGGGTGCGGGATCCCCGCATCACTCCTCTCACGCTGGAACAGTTCTGCGGAGATTTTTCCGGGTGGACGCGGCCGGGAGTCGGCAGCACCGCCTGAGGAGTCGCGCCATGAGAGTCGGCATCTACCTCACCAACCAGCATCCGCCCGGGAGTGACATGGTCTCCGCGCTCGAAGAGCAACTGGTCATGGTCCGCGCGGCCCGCGATTGGGGCTGGGACGCGGTGGCCACTGGGCAGCATTATCTCTCCGAGGGCCTGCGGCAGTTGCAGCTCGTCCCGTTCCTGTCGCGTCTGGCCGCCGAGGCGGGGGGGATGACGGGCATCGCGGGCGTCCTCCTCCTCACCTTGCACAATCCGGTCGAGGTGGCCGAGCACATCGCCTCCCTGGATGTCATCTGGAAGGGGAACTTCGTCTTCGGGGTCGGATTGGGGTACCGTGATATGGAGTTCGACGCCTTCCGCATCCCCCGTGGCGAGCGGGTCCGCCGGTTCGAGGAGTGCCTGTCCCTGATCAAGCGCCTCTGGACCGAGGATGGGGTGAGCTTCGAAGGCGCTACGTGCCGCCTGGACAAGGTCACCATGACCATCCGCCCCGTCCAGCACCCTCACCCGCCGATCTGGCTCGCCGCCACGACCGACCAGGCGGTGCGGCGGGCGGCCCGGCTGGGAGACACCTGGTTCATCAGCCCGCACGCCACCTGGGGCACCGTGGCGCGCCAGCTCTCGCTCTACCGAGAGGAACTCCAGCGACAGGGCAAGCCCTTCCCGCGGATCCTGCCCATGTTCCGGGAGATCTTTTGCGCCAAGGATCGGCGCACGGCCCAGGAGCTTGCCGGGCCCTCCCTGGCGGACAAGTACGGGGCGTATGCCCGCTGGGGCCAAGACGTGGCCCTCCCCGCTCAGGAGAGCTTCGACCGGCCCTTCGAGGAGTTGTGCCGGGATCGCTTCATCCTGGGCTCGCCGGAGGGGTGCTACGAGCAACTTCGCCCCTCCTGGGAGAGGCTGGGGGTGAATTACCTTCTCCTCCGCATGCACTGGAGCGGGTTGCCGCTCCGCGCATCCCTTCAAAGCATGCGCCTGATCAGCGACGAGCTGCTGCCGTCGCTCCGGCGAGTGCCGGAGCCTGGCGCCGGGAGCCCGCCGCATGGGACATCTGGCGGCTGACCGTTCACGAGGACCCATGGGCACACGCAATCGATTGGTGGAGAGCTGGGACGGACGGGATTACGAGCGGCACTCCGCGCACCAGCGGGCATGGGGGAGCGATCTCATCGACGAGCTCGCCTTCCGGGGAGATGAGCGGGTCCTCGACCTGGGTTGCGGCGATGGCAGCCTGACGCGGAAGCTGGCGGAGCGGGTCCCCCTGGGCTTCGTGCTGGGTGTGGATGCCGCCGCCGAGATGCTCGAGGCCGCACGGGCGAAGTGCCTCCCGAACATGGCCGTGGAGCGGCTGGACATCCACCAGCTCGCATTCACTGCCGAGTTCGACGCGGTCTTCTCCAACGCCGCGCTTCACTGGGTCCAGGACCACGCGGCCGTGCTGCACAATATCCACCGGGCGCTCAAGCCGGGCGGAACCCTTCGAGTCCAGTTCGGCGGGGACGGCAACTGCCCGAACATGGTCGCATGCGTGCGGCGCCAGATGGCCATCCGGCCCTTCACCGAGGCCTTGGCAGGGTTCCGCTGGCCGTGGTACTTCCCCCCCGTCGCCGAATACGAGAAGCTGCTCCACGCCTCGCCCTTCGTGACGTGGCGGGTCTGGATCGAACGGCGAGACCAGCGTTTCCCCGGCGCTGACGCCATCGCAGGCTGGATCGACAACCCATGCCTGATCCCTTTCGTCCAGGCGCTGCCTGCGCCGCTGCGGAAGCCGTTTCGAGATGGCGTTGTCGGGGCCATGCTCACCCTCACCCTTCAGCCAGACGGGACCTACCTCGAGCCCTTCCGCCGGATGAACGTCAGCGCGCGAAGGGCAGGATGACGAGACCTGGCCTGAGAAGGGCTCACCAACAAGGCGCCAAGTGGAAAATGGCTGACGCGGGTCATCCCATGATCCGATGCGTTCTGTTCGACCTGGATGGCACCCTCGTGGATACCTGGGACCTGTATGTCGAGGCCTATCTCCGCACGCTGGAGCCTCACGTCGGGCGCCGCTTGACCCTGGAGGAGTTGATCGCGCTCGGCCCGACTTCCGAGCTGCGACTGCTGCGACGAGCGCTGGCCGGGCACGACGCCGGGGCCGCCCATCGGGAGTTCCTGCGCCACTACCGCTCACTCCACTCCACCCACTTCGAAGGCGTCTACCCCGGTGCCTGCGAGATGCTGCGGGCGCTTCGCGACATGGGCCTGCGCCTCGGCATCGTCACCGGCAAGAGCCGGGGCGCATGGGAGATCACCGCCAAGTCGGCCGGTCTCGGCGCATTCGACGTCACGATCACCGATGAGGACGTCGTTGAGGCGAAGCCGGACCCCGAAGGGCTCGTCCTTGCGCTCGGCCGGCTGGGAATCTCCGCCGCGAGGGCGGTCTACGTCGGCGATTCCGTGGGCGATGCGAAGGCCGCGCGGGCGGCGCACGTCCGGTTTGCGGCAGCGCTCTGGCCGAAGGCCGCGCAGGAGCTGGAGAAGTTCCTGACGCAGGTCCGGGAAGCGGGCGTCTGGAGCGAGCTGCCGAATCCCCAGAGCCTCGTCACTGCCCTGAAGGATCCGTTGCACTGATTTCTCTGTTGACAACCATACATATGTTTGGTAATTCTCTGGTGGAGGTACCATGAAATACAGGGCGTTGGGATCCACCGGCCTGCAAGTGTCCGAGCTTGGTTTTGGCTGTGGCATCATCGGCGGACTTCTCGTGCGCGCCGAGTATCCGACGATGCGCGGTGTGGTGCGTCGCGCCATCGAGCTGGGCATCAACTACTTCGACACCGCCCCGTTCTACGGAAACGGCCAGTCCGAGGTCAACCTCGGTGCGGTGCTCCGCGAGCTTGGCGCCAATGTGCTGGTGGGGACGAAGGTGCTCCTGACTCCGGGAGAGATGGAACGCATCGAGAAGGCGATTGTCGCATCGGCGGAAAACAGCCTGCGGCGGCTGGGCCGGGAGCGCGTCGACCTGATGCAGTTCCACAACCCTCTTACACGCCACGGGCACGGCGAGCGGGCATCGGTAACCGCACGCGACCTCGAATCCGTGCTGCGCGCATTGCAGTCGCTTGCGCGGCAGGGCAAGACGCGCTTCTGGGGGATCACCGGGCTGGGGGAGACCGAGATGCTGCACCAGGCGGTCGCCGCCGGGGGCTTCCATACGATCCAGACCCTCTACAACCTGCTCAACCCCAGCGCCGGTCGTCAGGTGTCGCCGGGCTTCCCCTTCCAGGATTACCGGCAACTCATCGACCGGGCAGCGGGCACGCAGATGGGCGTCATCGCCATCCGCATCCTGGCAGGCGGTGCCCTCAGCGGGACGCCCGACCGGCACCCGGTGGCCGCCCAGTCGGTCGCGCCCATCGCGACCGAACATGACTACGCCGCCGACGTCGCCCGGACCCGGCGATTTACCTTCCTCGTCGAGGAGGGCATCGTCAGCAGCCTTGTCGAGGCGGCCATCCGCTTTGCCGTGAGCAAGCCCGAGATCTCAACCGCCCTGGTCGGTGTCTCGAGTTTGGAGCAGCTCGAACAGGCGGTAGCATACGCCAATCGCGGCCCACTACCCGCTGAAGTGCTCGATCGTTTGCAGCCAGTCTAAAGAGGGGAGCCGCGAGGCGGCGTCCTCTCCCCGAGGAAGAGCATGGAAGAAGATAGCGCGGTCAACCCCGAACGATACCGCGGTCTGGGCGAGACGTACGACGCCAACCGGCCCCGCCCGCCGGCCGTTATCCCCGACATGCTCAGTCAGCTCGCCCGGATGCGCCGACCCCGACTGGTCGTGGACCTGGGGTGCGGCACCGGACTCTCGACCTTCATCTGGGCGGATCGTGCCGATGCCGTGGTCGGCGTCGAGCCGAACGAGAACATGCGCCGGGTGGCCGAAGACCGCCAGAGGGCTCATGCCAAAGCCACCACTGTACGTCTCCAGGAGGGCATCGCCGCGCAGACCGGCCTCCCGGATGGCTGCGCGGATATCGTCACCTGCTCCCAGTCGTTCCACTGGATGGATCCGGAGCCGACGCTTGCCGAAGTGGCGCGCATTCTTCGGCGCGGGGGTGTCTTCGCCGCGTACGACTGTCACAGCCTGCCGACGATGGACTGGGAGGCCGAGGAAGCGTTGCTCGCTTTCCGGGCACGGGTGACGGCAGCGAGAGAAGCGCACAGACTCCCCCCCGAGCGGCGCTGGTCGAAGGAGGAGCACCTGCAGCGGATGCGGGCCAGCGGCCGCTTTCGCTACGTGAGGGAGAGCTGGGTCCACAGCATCGAGATGGGAAACGCTGAGCGACTGGTCGGGTACGTGCGAAGCCACGGGAGCATCGGATTGCTGCTCCGGCAGGGGATCAGCGAGGCGGAGATCGGCCTGGAGGCCCTTCGCGCCGCAGCGGAGCGGGCGCTCGGGAACGAGCCGCGCCCCTGGTTTCTGAGCTACAGGGTGCGCATCGGCATCAAGTAGACAGGCGAGCAGGCGCTCGTCGGGCACATATGCAGAGGGGTGACCATGCAGGTTGTGTCGTGCAGATCGTATCACGCGCAGACTGTCGGGCAGAGCGTCCTGCGGATGCCGGACGGGAGATCGGTGTTCAAGGTCTATTACACGTCCGTCATCGGACGTGACGAGCCCGAACTGTACGAGTGGCAGCACTGCCCCCATACGCGAGCGCACTTCGAGAAGACGTTCCTCGCAGGCGCTCATGAGGGGATCGGGTTTGTCATTGCCTTCCCGCACGTCATCAAGATCTTCCGCTTCTCGCCCGACATGGAAACCATTCTGGACGTGCGGGAATTCGACACCGCGGGTATGACGGACCGGGATAGTACGCGGGCTGACGGATCGCATGAATTCGCCTGTTATGCCGAGGCCGTCATCGCCGCCGAGGAGTACCACGCCTGGGCGCGGGCGACGACCGTTGAAGAGTACCTGACGTTTCGCTCTGCCGCGGCGGACTTCCCCGTCGCCTGCAACACGAAACTGGCAACATACTGGAAGTGCGCACAGTAGAGGGCCCTCAGGTTTGGCTCCGAGCCCCTACGCATGAGAAGAGGCTGCTGGTCAACCACGGGACCTGTGACGCCCGACGGACCAGACATGATTCCCGAGCAGGCAGAGGCACTTCAGATCGAGATGTGGCGGCAGTTGCCGCCGGAGGAGCGGATGCGGATGGTGTTCGCCATGATCGAGGATGGCTTCGCTCTGGTGGCCGCCTCGATCCGGGCGGCGCATCCCGAATACACGCCCGAGGAGTTCCGGGCCGCGTTGCGGAAGCGGGTCTACAATGATTGAAGAGACACTCCGGGCTGTCCTCCCCCACCTGGATCGCCTCGGGATCCCCTATCTGATCACCGGCGGAATTGCGGCAACCGTGCATGGCCGACCCCGATTCACGCAGGACATAGATTTCGTGATTGCCCCCACCCGGGATCAACTGGATCGCCTCGTCGAAGCACTGGACCCCGATTTCGTCGTCAGCCGGGATGCAGCGAGAGAGGCCCATGCTCGTTCTGGGGAATTCAATGCCCTCCATCGAACCCTGGTATTCAAGGTGGATTTCTGGTTGTCCACGGGCGACACATTCGACCTCAGCCGGCTGGCTCGAGCGCAGCGCCTCGAAGTCGCTCCGGGGGTGGCTGCCCGGGTTGCCACCCCCGAGGATGTCATCATCAGCAAACTGCTCTGGCTACGACAGGGAGCAACCGAACGCAGCGCGGAGGACATTCAAGGCATTCTGCGAGCCCATCCCGGGCAGCTCGATCTGGACTACCTCGACGCGATGGTGAGGCGGTTGGGGCTCGATCAAATCTGGACATCCTTGCGGCCCAGGGCGTGACCGCGTTCGCGGCACAGCCACAGCAGACCGGCGATCTTCCTCTTCACTTCCGGAGCCCTCGATGTACTCCCCCACGCTCCCACTGGCGGGGTGGATTTTCGATGTGTACCCGACATCCGGCGGGATGGTGGTGTGGATCGTGGACACGGAGGGGAAGAACTATCGTCTGGCGGACCCGTTCCAGCCCAGCTTCTACGCGGCCGGCCCCGTCCAGGCCCTCCGGCACCTTGCCGTGGATCTCTCCCGGATGCGGCTGGCCGCTCCCGTCGGAATGACCCGCCGGACGGAGTTCTGGACTGGCGAGCCGCGCGACGTGCTGGAGTTCCTTCTCCTCGACCCCGAGAGGCAGCCGGCCCTCCTCCGTCAACTCGCGGTTCCGCGACCCGGGATCACGCTGTACGACTGCGACGTGGCGCCGGCGCTCGCGTACTGCCATGCCCGAGGAATCTTTCCGCTCGCCAAAGTAACCGTCTCGGAGAAAATGACCAATGACCAATTCCCAATGACCAATGGAGCGACCTGGTCGGCAAATCCGCAATCCGCAATCGGGCACCCTCTGGGTGATCCGCAATTGCAGTACGATGTGGAGGGCTCGGCGTGGGATCTGGACTATCCGGAGCCGCCGCTCACCCTCATGGCGCTCACGGGCCAGGGGGACGAGCAGGGACGCGGCGCCCCCCTCGGGAGACTTCGCTCGCTCACGGTCGCCTGCGAAGGCAACGCCACCACCCTCGAGGAGGGGGATCCCGAGGGGCTCCTCAGCGAGCTGAACGGCCTGATCCGCCGCTTCGACCCCCACGTCATCGTCACGGACTGGGGTGACGCCTTTCTCGTCCCGACCCTGCTCGCGCTCGCCGCGCGCGCCCGCGTCCCGCTGGAGCTCGACCGTGAGGCGGTCCGCCGCCGCGTGCGCACCGCGGGCCGCTCCTACTTCTCCTACGGGCGCGTCGTGTACCAGGCGCCCTCCTACCCCTTCTTCGGCCGCTGGCACCTGGACTCCCGCAACTCCTTCGTCCTCAAGGAGACGGAGCTGGCGGGCCTCCTGGAGCTCTCCCGCCTCTCCAAGGTCCCGGTCCAGAGAATGGCCCGCACCTCGCCCGGCTCGGCCATCAGCATGATGCAACTCGACCGCGCGCTCACGGACGGCATCCTGATCCCCTGGAAGAAGGGCGAGCCGGAGCGCTGGAAGACCGCCTGGGACCTCCTGGTCTCGGACAAGGGCGGCCTGGTGTATCAGCCGATCACCGGCCTCTACGAGAACGTGGCCGAGATCGATTTCGCCTCCATGTACCCGGCCATGATGGTCCACCACAATATCTCGCCCGAGACGGTGGACTGCGCCTGCTGCCCGGACAACGCCGCTCCCGAGATCGGCTACTCCACCTGCCGGCGGCGCGAGGGCCTGGTCACCCGGACGCTCCGCCCCATCCTCCAGCGCCGGAAAGAGCTGAAGCGTCTGCGGGACGCCGCCACGGGCCTCGCCCGCGAGCGGTACGATCACCGCCAGACCGCCCTCAAGTGGATCCTGGTGACCTGCTTCGGGTACCTCGGCTACAAGAACGCCCGCTTCGGACGGATCGAGGCCCACGAGACGGTGACCGCCTACGCCCGCGAGAAGCTTCTCACCGCCCGCACCTTGGCCGAGGCCCGGGGCTTCCGGGTGCTCCACGCCATCGTGGACTCCATGTGGCTCATGAAGCCGGGGACAACCGAGGCGGAGGTGCAGGACCTCTGCCGCGCGATCCGGGACGCCGTGGGGATCGAGATCAACCTGGAGGGAATCTACAGGTGGGTGAGCTTTCTCCCCTCGCGAGTGGACCCCAACGTCTCCGTGGCCAACCGGTATCTGGGGGCCTTCCGCAACGGGGAGCTGAAGTTGCGCGGGATCGATCTGCGCCGCTCCGACACCCCGCCGCTCGTGGCCGAGGCGCAGCAGCGCATGGTGGAGGTCCTGGCGCAGGCGAAGGACCTCGCCGGCTTCGCCGCGCGGATCCCGCAGGTGCTGGAGATCTTCCTGGAATACGCCTGGCGGCTCCGCGAGGGGCAGGTGCGCCTGGAGGAGCTCACCATCAAGCGCACCGTCTCCAAGGAGGCGACCGAGTACAAGGGCAACAGCCAGATCGGCCTGGCCAGCCGACAGATGGCCGCCCGAGGCGTGGCCGTCCATCCGGGGGAGCGAGTCCGCTACGTGATCAGCGACGCCGACGCTCCCAATGCCGAGGCGCGCGTCCGGGCCGCGCCTTTCCTGGCCCCTGACACCCCCTATGACACCGGGCAGTACCGGGAACTCCTCTGCAAGGCCGCCGAGACGCTCCTCTGGCACCACGGCTATGGCTGCCAGCGGCTGCGAGATTTCCTCAGCGAGCGGGGCGTCTAAAGCCCCAGTGCGGACCGGTGGCCCACTACCCCTCGGGCTCCCCCCGATCCTTCCGCTCTTGCCCCTCCGCTCTCGCCGCCACCGGGGGATGATCCTGTGCCACGGTTGTGTCGAGGCCCCGCACGAGCGCCTGTTTCTCTGCGTCCAAAAGATTCGCCTGCGAGTGCATCGAGACGTAGTACCAGGGAGGCATGGAGCCTCGCTGGATACGCCGGTCGACGGAGCCGGACCGCGCTCCCCGCTGCGGTCGGTCCCATTCCGAGAAGTTCAGCCTCCGCCGTCCCGTGTCCACATCGCGTTGGATCAGCCAGGACACAGGGGCGATCCGCGAGTACCACGGCCAGACCGTCTGGTTGCTGTGGCAGTCGTAGCAGGCGCGGGCGGTCAACCCCCGCGTCGCCGGGCGATCCCAGGCGGGCTCTCGGCGGACCGGCGGGTTGGTATGGGCATGCCCGTAGGGCACGACCTGAATCATGACCCCGAGAACCACCAGAGCCCCGAGTGACCACCACACGACATTCTTGCGCATCCTGTAGCCTCCTGGTGGCAGGCGACAGTACTGCCGCATCCATTCTCAGAAGGGGAAAAGCGGCGAGCACAATCGAGGGATTCTTGCGTCCGGGCGAAGCTGCACTTCGCGTCCCGGCGCGGGGAGTGTACGGGGACAAGATTCCGTTGGCAAGTCCCTCTATCCGGGGGCGCGATCGGTGCCGACTCCGCGGCGGCCCTGGCTGATCCCCGCTCTCTAGTCGTCCGCCGCGGTATCCCGCTCGGCCCCGTGAGGGCGCTCTGGCGCACCGGGGCGTCCCCCGATGGGGCGCTCACCGCTCCAGTTGCGGGCTCACCATCCGCTCGGGCCGAACGTACCGGTCGAACTCGTCGGCCGTCAGATATCCCAGCGCCACCGCGGCCTGCTTGAGGGTGAGCCCTTCCCGCTGTGCCTTCGTGGCGATCTCGGCGGCCTTGTCATAGCCGATGCTGGGCGTCAGGGCCGTGACCAGCATGAGCGACTGCTCCAGGTGCCGCCGGATTCGCTCGCGATCGGGTTCGATGCCACGGGCGCAGTACTCCCGGAAGGATTCGGAGGCATCGGCCAGGAGCCGCACCGAGTGGAGCACGTTGTGGATGATCAGCGGCTTGAAGACGTTGAGCTCAAAGTTCCCGGAGGCCCCGCCCACGTTGACCGCCACGTCATTGCCCAGAACCTGCGCACAGACCATGGTGAGGGCCTCACACTGCGTGGGGTTCACCTTGCCGGGCATGATGGAACTGCCCGGCTCGTTCTCGGGGATCCGGATCTCGCCGATCCCGCAGCGGGGCCCCGAGGCCAGCCACCGAACATCGTTCGCGATCTTCATGAGGCCCACCGCCAGGGTCTTGAGCGCCCCATGCGCAGCCACCAGGGCGTCGTGGGCGGCCAGCGCCTCGAAGCTGTTCTCGGCCGTGACGAAGGGCTGTCCGGTCAGCGCGGCGATCGCCTGCGCCGCGCGGCCGGCGAACTCGGGATGCGTGTTCAGCCCGGTCCCGACCGCCGTCCCCCCGATGGCCAACTCGTGGAGGTGGGGCATCGCCGCCTCGAGGTGGCGCAGGCCATGGTCAAGTTGGCTGACCCAGCCTGAGACCTCCTGGCCCAGGGTGAGGGGCACAGCGTCCTGGAGGTGCGTCCTGCCGATCTTGACGATGGTCGCGAATGCCTGCGCCTTCTCCTCCAGGGCATCCCGGAGGCGCCGGACCGCCGGGAAGAGGCGTCCGCGCATCTGCTCGACGGCGGCGATGTGCATGGCGGTCGGGAACGCGTCGTTCGAGGACTGGCTCTTGTTCACATCATCGTTGGGATGCACCGGCCTCTTGGCGCCCCGCTGCCCGCCCAGCAGCTCGTTGGCCCGGTTGGCGATCACTTCGTTCGCGTTCATGTTGGTCTGGGTGCCGCTTCCCGTCTGCCAGACGACCAGGGGAAAGTCGTCGTCCAGCTTCCCCTCGATGACCTCCTCGGCAGCCCGGACGATCGCCTCGGCCTTGTTCGCTGGCAACAGGCCGAGATCGCGGTTCACCAGGGCACACGCTTTCTTGAGAATGCCGAGAGCCCGGATCAACTCGCGCGGGAAGCGGTCGCCGCCAATCCGGAAATGTTGGAGCGATCGCTGGGTCTGCGCCCCCCAGTACCGGTCGGCTGGCACCTCGATCGGCCCCATGCTGTCGGTCTCAGTCCGTACCGCCATGATTTCCCCCTCGAAAAACACGAAGGGGGAAACCGCCTGCAGGTTTCCCCCTTGACGTGAGCCAACCGGGACGGATCTGCCCTACTGGATGGGCGCCACCCTGACCACGTCCCCCCACCATTTCTCTGCCTGCGCTGCTTGAACGTCACTCTTGGTAGTATCCTGGGGAGTCGCCCGCCACAGGGAGTACCCCATGTGCTGCCATGTTGCGAAATGGGCCCCGTTCTGACGCTCCTCGGCCAGGTACCGTCCCCAGCCTGAACAGGCCGACAACGAGAGCATGACTCCTACAGCAAGCAGTACCACCCACACCCGATTCCGCATGGCGCTATCCTCCTTTCCTGAGGTATGCTAGCGCGCTGGCTCCCCTGCTGTCAAGAGTCGACTCTTCCGTCCGGTCGAATCTGACCACCCGGTCAGCCAGCCGCGAGGCGCGGCGCAGCATGGCGTCGTTTCGCACGGCGATGGCGATCGCCTTCTTCGTCCCGACCACGACGAGCAGCCTCTTGGCCCGGCTGATGGCGGTGTAGAGTAAATTCCGCTGCAGCATGAGGTAGTGGGTCGTGTGCAGCGGGAGAATGACCGCCGGGTATTCACTCCCCTGGCTCTTGTGCACCGTCATCGCATAGGCCAACGCCAGCTCATCCACATCGCTAAAGTCGTACGGAATCTGCCGGTCATCCACCTGCACGACGACCGCCTGGTCGGTGGGATCGATGGCGGTGATCCGGCCAAGGTCGCCGTTATAGACCCCCTTGTCGTAGTTGTTCCGGAGCTGGAGCACGCGATCCCCGATACGGAAGATGCGCCCGCCTCGCAGGAGCTCCATCTCTCCATTGCGGGGCGGGTTCAGGGCGGCCTGAAGCGCCGTGTTGAGCTGGCCGGCGCCGATGGGTCCCCGGTGCATGGGCGTGAGCACCTGGATGTCTGCCCGGGGATCCAGCCCGTAGCGCGACGGGAGCCGGCGCAGGGCCAGGTCCACGATGAGCTGCTGGAGCTTCTCGGGATCCTCCTCGGGGAGGAAGAAGAAATCCTGCGCCTGGCCTGCGGCACCAACCGAGAGGTCGGGGAACTCCCCCCGGTTCACCCGGTGGGCATTGGAGACGATCCGGCTCTGGGCGGCCTGGCGGAAGATCGTGGTCAGGCGGATAGCCGGGATGCCAGGCACGCTCAGGAGGTCCTGGAGCACGGTCCCCGGTCCGACCGAGGGCAGTTGATCGGCGTCGCCCACCAGGAGGAGCGTGGCGGTGAGGGGAATCGCCTGGAGGAGGTGATGCGCCAGGAGGACGTCGATCATGGAGGCCTCATCCACCACGACCACATCGGTCTCCAGCGGATGCCGCGCGTTTCGCTGGAACCCCCCTTCCCTGGGGCTCCACTCGAGGAGGCGATGGAGCGTCGTGGCCTCGTGCCCCGCGACCTCGGCCAGGCGCTTCGCCGCGCGCCCCGTGGGGGAGGCGAGGTGCATCCGGAGCCCCTTCGCCTCCAGGATGCAGATGACGGCTTTGAGGATGGTCGTCTTCCCCGTCCCCGGGCCTCCCGTGATGATGACGAGCTTCTCCTGGAAGGCAAGCCGCAGCGCCTGGCGCTGCTCCTCGGTCAGGGCGAGGCCGGTCTTCTGCTCGACCCAGGGCAGGGCCTGGGCCATGGCGATCGGCGGCACGGCCCGGGGCGCCCGGAGGAGATCGGCCACGCGCCGCGCGAGCTGGGTCTCGGACACATGGAGCGCGGGGAGGTACACCGCGCGGCCCGTGGGCAGTGGTTCCACGACCACGGCTTCATCCGCGGCGAGCGCGGAAAGAGCGTCCGGGAGGAGGGGCGCGGGAATCTCCAACGTCTCTTCAGCCGCCCGCAGCAACTCTTCCTCCGGCACGTAGACATGGCCTTCGTCGGTGATCTCGTTGAGCGTATGCAGGATGCCTGCGGCGGCGCGAAGGGGGGAGTCGGCGGGGATGCCCAGCTCTCGAGCGATCTTGTCCGCCGTCTTGAAGCCGATCCCACGGATGTCCCGGGCCAGACGGTAAGGATTCTCGCGAACCGTGGCGATCGCCGCTTGGCCATACGCCTTGAAGATCTTCACCGCGTAGGCCGGGGAGACGCCATGTCCCTGGAGGAAGAGCATCACCTCCCGGATCTCGCGCTGCTCCGCCCAGGCGGTCGTGATGCGCTGCTGGCGGATGGGCCCGATGCCATCGACTTCGGCCAGTCGTCCGGGTGTCTCCTCGATGACCTTGAGCGTCTCCTCCCCGAACGCCTCGACCAGCCGCTTGGCGAAGATTGGGCCGATGCCCTTGATCATGCCCGAGCCGAGGTACTTCTGGATGCCGGCGATGGTGGCGGGGACAATCGACTCATACCGCTCGACGCGGAACTGCTCGCCGTACTTCGGATGCTGGGACCAGCGGCCGTGGACGCGGAGCATCTCCCCGGGGGTGAGGCTCGGCACAGTGCCGACGATGGTGACGGGGTCGGGCTTCCCGGGGACGTCCAGGCGCGCCACGACGTACTGCGACTCCTCGCTCACGTAGGTGATGCGGGCCACCGCCCCCTCGAGCGTCGCGTACGGCTCGGCCCGGAGTTGGAGATGGTTGCCGCCAGCCCGGTCCGCTTGCGGAGGATGCAACGTTCTTTGCCTTTCCACCTGGATCGCGCCTCGTGAGCCGCCCGCGGTTCCGGAGGCGACCGGCCGTCTCCGCGTGTGACCAGCATTATCGCCTGAATGCTCCGAGGTGTGGACCACCGGCCGTGACGCGGAGCATCTCCCCGGGGGTGATGCTCGGCACCGTGCCGACGATCGTGACGGGTCGGGCTTCCCGGGGACGTCCAGGCGCGCCACGACGTACTGCGACTCCTCGCTCACGTAGGTGATGCGGGCCACCGCCCCCTCGAGCGTCGCGTACGGCTCGGCCCGCAGTTGGAGATGGTTGCCGCCTGCCCGGTTCGCTTGAGGAGGGTGCACCGTTCTTCGCCTTTCCACCTGGATCGCGCCTCGCGAGCCGCCCGCGCACTCCGGAGGCGACCGCTCGCCTCCGCGCGTGACCAGCATTATCGCCTGAATGCTCCGAGGTGTCGAGGCCGATCGATGGAGGGAAGCCTGCCCACCCCCATTCGCGGGCTATCCGAGGGGCGCGCCGCCACCCCCCGATTCCCCTTGACGCCCCCGACTTGCCGGAGGTAGTTTCGACGCGTCCACCCCGCCTTCGATGTGCGAAACCGGAACAGGGGGAGGCCAGCAGGTATGCGCACCCTCTCGGTCTCGGCCGCTCGTCGCTTTCTGCGACCCGGCCCAGTGCAGAGGCCTCGCCAAGTCCAGTTCGGGGCACACATCCCCCTCAGGCTCCCCGTCCTGCCCATCGACCCAACGTCCTGCAGAGGCCCCTTTCCGCCTCCGATGCCGACTTCAGGCGAGAAAAGCAGCATGACGTACATGGCAACGTCCCGCGTCCCAAATCAGATTCTGGATGCACGCCAAGTGGGAAGGGAGCCGCGATTGTGGTATGGTGAACGGGCTTGTCTCCCAGACAGACCACCTGTATCCGAAGATCCTCGCTGGAGGCGCCATCCGTGACCGTTGACCAGTTCATCGCCAAGTGGAGGAAGGTCGAGCTCAAGGAGCGCTCCGCCGCCCAGCAGCACTTCCTCGACCTCTGCCACCTGGTCGGCCACCCGACGCCGGCCGAGGCCGACCCCACCGGCGACCACCTTCTCCTTCGAGAAGGGCGCCGCCAAGCACGGCGGCGGCGACGGCTTCGCCGACGTCTGGAAGAAGGGCTTCTTCGGCTGGGAGTACAAGGGCAAGCACAAGGACCTGGACGCCGCCTACGACCAGCTCCTGCTCTACCGCGACGCCCTGGAGAACCCGCCGCTGCTGGTCGTCTGCGACATGGACCGCATCGTCATCCACACCAACTTCACCGACACCGCGCCGGCCACCCACGAGATTCCGCCTCGACCAGACTGGCGGAGCCCCGGCAGCCTCGAGATCCTGCGCGCCGTCTTCTTCGACCCCGAGAAGCTCAAGCCCGGCAAGACCAGCGAGGCCATCACCCAGGAGGCCGCCGAGCCGCTTCGCCGACATCGCCGAGGCCATGCGCGCAGCGCGGCCTGGACCCGGCGCACGTCGCCCATTTCCTCGACCGCATCGTCTTCTGCCTGTTCGCCGAGGACATCGGCCTGCTGCCCGACAAGATCTTCACCCGCATCGTCGAGAAGGCCGCGCGGCGACCCGGCGAGTTCGGCCAGCTTCCTCGGCCAGCTGTTCGCCGCCATGGCCAACGGCGGCGACTTCGGCCTGGAGAGCATCCGCCACTTCAACGGCAACCTGTTCGACGACGCCTGCGGTGCCTGACCTCTGACCGCCGAGGACGTCGACGCGGATCGCCGAGACCTCCGGGCTCGACTGGAGCGCGGTCGACCCCTCCATCTTCGGCACCCTCTTCGAGCGCGGCTGGACCCCGCCAAGCGCTCCCAGCTCGGCGCGCACTTCACCAGCCGCGAGGACATCGAGACGCCTGGTCGAGCCGTGGTCATGCAGCCGCTCCGCCGGGAGTGGGCCGAGGTCCGCCAGACCGTCGAGAGCCTGCTGGCCACGGGCAAGAAGAAGCCGGGGCCGGGCCCCGACAAAGCGGCTGACTCCCGCGCGAGCTGCGCAAGGCGAAGCGGCGAGGCCGAGCAGCCTCGTCCACCAGTTCCTCGTCCGGCTCCAGACCGTCAAGGTGCTCGACCCCGCCTGCGGTTCCGGCAACTTCCTCTACGTCACCCTGCAGAAGCTCAAGGACCTGGAGAAGGAAGTCATCCTCTTCGCCATGGACAACGGCCTCGGCGGCTTCCTGCCCCTGGTCGGCCCCTGGCAGCTCTACGGCATCGAGATCAACCCCTACGCCTACGACCTCGCCCAGATGACCGTCTGGATCGGCTAGCTGCAGTGGATCCGCGCCAACGGCTTCGGCGTTCCCCCAGGAGCCCGATCCTGCGGCCCCTCGGCGACAACTTCCGCTGCATGGACGCCATCCTCGACCTCTCCGACTCCGGCGCAATCCCGAAGGAGCCCGAATGGCCGAAGGTGGACTTCATCGTCGGCAATCCGCCGTTCCTGGGCGGCAAGATGATGCGCCGGGAGCTCGGCGACGAGTACGTCGAACCAGACTGTTCGCCTGTATGGCAGGACCGCGTTCCCGGCCGAGGCGGACCTCTGCTGCTACTGGTTCGAGAAGGCGCGCGCCCACATCGCAGGCGGGAAGCTGCAAGCGGGCCGGCCTGCTGGCCACGCAGGGCATCCGCGGCGGCGCCAACCGCGAAGTCCTGAAGCGCATCAAGGAGACCGGCGACATCTTCTGGGCGATCTCGGACAAGGAGTGGATTCTCGACGGCGCGAATGTTCACGTCAGCATGGTCGGCTTCGATGACGGCACGCGAGAAGACCCGAGTGCTGGACGGGCAGGCCGTGTCCACCATCAACGCCAATCTGTCCACGGCGACCGACCTCACGCAGGCGCGGATTCTGCCGGAGAACCAGGGCATCGCCTTCATGGGCGACACCAAGGTCGGCCCGTTCGAGATCCCCGAGGCACTCGCCCGAGAGTGGCTGTCGCTCCGGAACCCCAACGGGAAATCAAACGCCGACGTGGTGCGACCCGTGGGCCAACGGCCTGGAGGTCACCCGGACGCCGCAGAAGCTCTGGATCGTGGATTTCCCCCGGGGGATGTCCGAGACGGAGGCCGCGCAGTACGAAGCCCCCTTCGAGTACATCCGAACCCACGTAAAGCCCTGAGCGCGAGAAAGCGAGAGCGAGCGAGAATTGGTGGGGCCACGCTCGAGGCCCGCCCCGAGATGCGCAGGGCCCTCACCGGGCTCCCACGATTCCTCGTGACGCCACGAGTGTCCAAGCACCGAGTCTTCGCTTGGGTGAACGGTGATGTCTTGCCTGACTGTCAACTGATCGTCTTCGCCCGTGCCGACGACTACTTCTTCGGCGTCCTCCACTCCCGGCCCCATGAGGTGTGGGCGCTGGCCCAGGGGACGCAACTGCGGGAGAAAGAGTCCGGCTTCCGCTACACTCCGACGACCTGCTTCGAGACGTTCCCCTTCCCCCAGCCGACGGCGGCCCAAGAACAGGCCATCGCGGAAGCTGCCCGGGCCCTGGATGTCGCCAGGGGAAACTGGCTGGGGGATCGGTCGGACACGAAGCGGACGCTGACGGCATTATACAACCAGAAGCCCACCTGGCTGCTCGACGCCCACGCGAAGTTGGACGTTGCGGTCATCGCGGCCTACGGATGGAATCCCGGCATCGACAACGAAGGCATCCTGCGTGAACTGCTCGCGCTGAATACATCGCGCTCTACACACCTGTCGCTGACTTTAGCCTAGTGAGGGCCGCACAACACAGCCGCTGATTGCCACAGTGCCCGGAACATCCGTGTGGCGGGAGGATTCATGTCGCGCGATGTAATGGGGGACGCCCTTAAGTAAGTAAGAAAGTCACCGCACGAGTTCAAAGTGCTTTTCCCGGACCATGGCCTCGCCTCGCTGGACGGCGTAGCTCACCCCCGGCGGGCTCAGGCCAAGCTGCCGCGCCAGTGTGGTGAGCGGGAGGCCCAACTCCCGCACGGCCCAGAAGCACAGGAGGCTCCGGGCGGTCCCTGCCCCTTCCCCCGTCGCGCCTTCACCTCGGCCCACCCGCCCAGGCTGCGAATCACGCCTCCACCCATGAGGTCGCGACGCCGGCCTTGCTGCCTCCCCGCTTCGACGTAGGCCCCATAGGCTGTGCGGGCCCGCGCCACCCTGTTGCCGAAATACCTGAGCACGTACTCCGTGGCCTGCCAGGGCCGTCTCGTCTTGCCCAGCAGGGCGCTGTGCCCGCCATAGGGGTACCGGTTCAGCTCCAGCACGCTGGCGACGATCCCCGCCCGCAGGGGGTTCAAATGGATATAGCGCACCAGCTCCGTGACATAGCGATCTTCCTGGCACACCACCGATTTGTAGCGGTTCTGAAACAGCAGGCCGTGCCGTTTATGCCGGCGATTGAACCGCACGGCATAGCCCGTCAGCAAGCGCCGCATCCGGGTCGGCAGCGGCGCCGCGCCGGTGCGCAGGAGCAGATGCGCATGGTTCGGCAGGAGCGCCCACGCATAGCAGGCCGTCTGGGTTTCCGGCAGGAGCCTCGCCAGCCGGGCCAGAAACTCCTCGCGGTCGGTGTCATCCCGGAAGATGTTCCGCCGCTCGATCCCGCGGAGCATGATGTGCTGCACGACCCCTGGCGCGTCCAGCCGTCCTGCGCGTGGCATGGCCCCCTGGATCCTCCGGTCTTCAGGGGCTGTCAATTGAATTACTTAAGGGCGTCCCGCATTACAGGGGGAGAGCACTCATGAGGGCGGGCGCAAGCGCGGCGGCGTGCGGCGACCCTGCGCGCCTTCTGCCCGCCTTCCGCCTTGACATGCCAGGCCGCCGGTGGTAGCGTCCGTAGCCGTTCGAGTTCCCGGTCTTTTCCCGCCCCCGTTCGGCCGCCTCGGGCCACTCGCTCGTCACCGGTCCTGGCGCCCGCCCGGTGCCGGTTTTCAACCACCTATCCGGTTCTGTCCATAAGGAGGTGTGCGCATGAGACAAGATTCCCTCTTGACCCTGGTCGGACTGTTCTTGGCGGCTCTCCTCGCAGCCGGCCCCGCATCGGCCTCGTCGGCCCTGGTCCTGGCCGATGAGACCCCACCCACTACCCTGGACCCCGCGGCCGACAACTCCGACTCCACCTGCTCGGTCCTGGCCAACGTCTTCGACGGCCTCATGGCCCGGGAGGGCAAGGAGGGCAAGCTCATCCCAGGCCTCGCCGAGAGGTTCGAGCGGCTGGATCTCCTCACCTGGAAGTTCTACCTCCGCAAAGGGGTCAAGTTCCACAACGGCAATCCGTTCACTGCGGCGGACGTGAAGTTCACCTTCGAGCGGCTCTCGGATCCCAAGCTCTCCAGGTGGCTCGAGACAGGTCAGTCCATCGCGTCCATGGAGACGCCGGACGATTACACCATCATCTTCAAAACCAAGACACCCACGCCCTGGTTCGCCAACAACCTCCACCAGATCTTCATCGTGAGCAAGAAGGATGTGGAGAGCCGCGACCTGGGGGATGTGGGCGTGAAGCCCGTAGGCACGGGGCCGTACAGGTTCGTGGAGTGGGTGAAGGGCTCGCATCTCAAGTTCGCGGCCAACGAGGCGTACTGGGGAGGCGCCCCCAAGGTGAAGCAGGTGGAGCTGAAGATCATCACCGAGCCAGCCACGCGCTTCGCGGCCCTGGTCTCGGGCGCGGTGGACTTGGTGGCCGGCGTGCCCCTGGAACTCCTGGAGCAGATCCGGCAGAATCCCAAAGTGGAGCTGGTGACCCGCCCCTCCCGGCGCTCCATCTACCTTGCCCTGGGAAACAAGCCCGGCACGCCGCTGGCCGATGTGCGGGTGCGGAGGGCCATGTATTTGGCCATCAACGAGGACGAGATCATCGCCAAGGTCATGGGCGGTCAGGCGGTCCCCGCAGCCCAGATTCCGGATTCGGCCTGCGCCGGCTTTGACCCGAGCCTGAAGCGGCTTCCCTATGACCCGGAGAAGGCCAAGGCCCTCCTCAAGGAGGCGGGCTATCCCGATGGGTTCGAGATCACCCTGGCCGGCCCCAACGACCGGTACGTGAACGACGCGAGGATCGCGGAGGCCGCGGTCCAGTATCTCAACAAGGTGGGGATCAGGGCCAAACTGGACGTCAAGCCCAAGTCCATCTTCTTCCCCGAGGTCTCGGGCGGCGAGAAGCACCAGTTCTACCTCTTGGGGTGGCTGGACGGCGCCTATGACAGCGCCCGCGGTCTCATGACGAACATCGTGACCTACAACAAGGAGAAGGGCTCGGGCGGCTGGAACGGGGCACGCTTCAGCGCCCCGGAGTTAGACGCCCTGGTGGACAAGGCGGGTGTCACGGTGGATCTGGCCGAGCGGGATGCGATCCTCCGCCGGGCGAACCGGATGGCTCAGGACCAGGTCGCCGTCATCCCTCTGCATTACGGCACGGACCTCTACGGAATCGTCAAGGACCGGGGAATCCAGTTCACCCCGCGGCCCGACCGCTGGCTGGTGTACAAGGACATCGACAAGAAGTAGAAGATCGGGGCCGCCGGGGCCCTGCGCCCTGGCGGCCGGGATCCCCCCCATGACCACCTACATCGTTCGCCGCCTCATCCAGGGCATCCTGGTGATGCTGGCGGTGACTTTCGTCTGCTTCGTGATCTTCCGGTTCACCGGGGATCCTGCGGCCATCATCGCGGGCCAGGACGCCACCCCCCGGCAGGTGGAGGAGGTCCGCCAGGCCTATGGCCTGGACCGCCCCTTCTACCTCCAGTACCTCTTCTGGGTGGCGCACGCAGCCCGAGGGGAATTCGGGAAATCCTTCGTCTCGAAGGTTCCTGCCCTGGGCCTCATTCTGGAGCGGGTTCCGGCCACGGCGGAGTTGGCATTGACGGCTGCGCTGGTAGCCCTTGGACTGGGAATTGTCCTGGGGGTGCTGGTGTCCCTCCGGCCGAGGTCCTGGCCCAGCCGCCTGATCATGGCCGGGTCCCTGGCGGGCATCTCCACCCCCACTTTTCTCATGGGAACCTTGCTGATCATGGTGTTCGCGGTGCAGCTCGGACTCCTGCCTCCCTTCGGCCGGGGAGAGACCGTGACGCTGGGGGGATACTGGCAGACCAGCTTCGCCACGTGGAGCGGGCTGAATCATCTCATTCTTCCGACGCTGACGCTGGTGGGGTACCAGCTCGCCGTGCTCCTTCGGTTGACTCGGGCAGGCATGCGCGAGGTGCTCAACGAGGACTACATCCGGACCGCCTGGGCCAAGGGGCTCTCGGCCAACCGCGTCATCTTCAAGCACGCTCTGCGCAATGTCCTCATTCCTGTGGTGACCATGTCCGGCCTGATGCTGGGGGAGCTGCTCGTCTTCTCCATTGTCACCGAGACCATTTACCAGTGGCCAGGCATGGGAAATCTCCTCCTCACCTCCATATACGAGTCGGACCAGCCGGTGATCGTCACGTACATCATGCTGGCCTCCATCATCATCCTGTCCGTGAACATCCTCGTGGACATGCTGTACGCGGTCCTCAACCCCAAGATCAGCTATGACTGATGGGAGGCGATCCGCGTTTCTCCACGACTTTCTCCATGAGCCCTCCGCGGTTTTCGGAGCCGCCGTGCTGCTGCTCTTCCTCGTGGCGGCCCTCGCGGCCCCGCTGATCGCGCCCCAGAACCCGTACGACCTGCGCAAGGTCAGCCTGGCCCACTTCCTCAAGCCCCCTGTTTGGCACCCTGGCGGCCAAGCCCCTTTCCTCCTGGGCACCGATGATCGTGGCCGCGACATCCTGAGCACCATGCTTTACGGCAGCCGCACCTCGCTGCTGGTGGGATTTGGAGTGGTCTCGCTGGCCGCCACCGTCGGCGTGACCCTGGGGCTCCTGGCCGGATACTATGGCGGCCGGCTCGACGCCGTCATCATGCGGCTGGCGGACACCCTTTTTTCCTTCTCCACGACCCTCATCGCCTTTCTCATGCTGGGCCTGTTCAAACAGCGCGGGGTCCTGATCGTGATTCTGGCCATCGCGGTGGTCGATTGGGTCCGATACGCCCGGACCATGAGGGGCAGCGTGCTGGAGGTGAAGGAGGAGGACTATATCCTGGCGGCCCGGGCCACGGGTTGTCGGGATACGCGGCTCCTCCTCAACCATTTGCTGCCCAACGCCATGGCCCCCATCTTGGTGATCATGGCCGTGGATCTGGCGGTGGTCATCATGATCGAGGCCACCTTGAGCTTCCTGGGGGTGGGCGTGCCCCTGACGGAACCCTCCCTGGGCATGATGATCTCCATCGGGAAGAACTACATCTACGCCGGGATGTGGTGGATGGTCCTCTTTCCCGGAGGGGCCCTGGTGTTGCTGGTAGTGGGAATCAATCTCTTTGCTGACTGGCTCCGGGAGGAGCTCAATCCCAAGATCGGCCGACGCCGGTGAGAGGTGCGAACATGTCCCATCCCGTGGTCTTCAAGAATGCTCTGGTGATCGATGGGACGGGGGCTCCGCCCCAGCCGGTCGCCACGGTGATCGTGGCCGAGGGGGCCATTCAGGAGATCGCCGGTCCCAACGCCACGGCCCCTCGCGGGGCGCAGGTGGTGGACCTCAAGGGCAAGTGTCTGATGCCCGGCCTGATCGACGCGCACATCCACGCGGGGAACGTCGAGCTTCGCACCCCGCTCACGGCCCAACTTCCCGCAGCGGTATATGTCCTCAAGGCGTGCCGCAACCTGGAGACCGATCTGGAGCTTGGCTACACCACGGTCCGCGACGCGGCGGGCCTCGACCCGAGCTTCCGCGCCGCCATCGAACAGGGGTTGCTCAAGGGACCGCGCCTTCTCTTGAGCATCAGCCCCCTCAGCCAGTCCGGGGCCAACAGTCCGGTTCGGGGATTCGGCCCGGACGCGCCTCAGCCTCGCAACCCCCTCGGGATCTATCCGGAGATCTGCGACGGGCCGGATCAGGTGCGCGCCGCTGCGCGAAGGACACTGGGCCGAGGAGCGGACCAGATCAAGGTCTTCGCCGACGGGGAGGTGCTGGCCTCCCAGGCCGCCGACCGGGCCGTCCCGGGCCAATGGAAGTTCTCCGTGGAGGAACTCCGGGCCGCTGTGGATGTGGCCGAGGCCGCGGGGACGTATGTCATGGCCCATGTGTACGGCCCGCGGGCCATCCGGAACTGCCTTGAGGCTGGCGTGCGGTCCATCGAGCACGGAAACCTCCTGGACGAGGAGACGGCCCGGCTCATGGCGGAGCGCGGAACGTACTTCGTGCCGACTCTCACCGTGTACGACCTCCTGGTGGCCCATGGCCGCGAGTGGGGGCTGGACGACCACAGCCTGGCCAAACTCGATATGGTGGGAAGGCTCGGCCGTCGGGCCCTGGAGTTGGCCCACCAGGCCGGGGTCAAGATCGCATCGGGCGCGGACATCGTGGGCCCCGCTCAAGCCCTCAAGGGGAGGGAACTGGCCATCAAAGCCGAGGTGCTGGGGGCCATGGGGGCTATCCTTGCCACCACAAAGACCAACGCCGAGCTGCTGAACGTGTCCGATCGGCTGGGCACCGTGGAGCCAGGGAAGTGGGCGGACCTTATCGTGGTGAGCGGAAACCCGCTGGAGGACATCGCGCTCTTCGAGGATGGCCGCAAGAACGTCCTTCTGGTCATGAAGGAGGGGCGGATCATGAAGGATGTTTTGGGATAGAGGCGCGGCTCGGCAGCTTCCGTCCTACACTTCCCGCGACACGACCGGAGCGCCTGCCCTGCCCGGTCCCTCGTTCTGATCCTCCTCCATCAAGCCGCACAAGCACCGCAACCCCGAGCCGCTCCGCGCAGTGCAGGCGCACAGCTCCTCAGGCTGATCAGATAACCTGTGTTCCGCAAAAACCTCTGCTCGGTCACGCTGCCAGCTTCTCAAGTCCATGAGTGCGGGACGTTGCGTCCGGAGAATCCCTGGGTGAGGAGCCTGGGTCCGTAAGTTGACCCGAAGTCGTGAGCCGTGCGGCCAGCCCCGAATAGCGGCGGTGGTTAGCGTCGATTCTCCAGCACGCTGCCGCTCGTTCAGGTCACGTCCACCGCCGAGCCGCTGGGCACGCGCCGCCGGCCAGTGGCGAGGTCCAGGATGGTCCGCGCCACCGTCTCAGGCCGGATCAGGCCGCACCGCTCAGCGCCCGTCGCGCCCGTCATTCGGGCCATGGGCGTATCCACAGGCAGTCGATCGGCCCGAGCTTGCCGAGGACTCCGCCCACCGCGTGCTGCACGGAGGCCACACAGGCCACGTCGGTTTGGACGAAGAGCGTGTCCGCCCCGGCTCGCTGGAACGCTCTCGCCGTCCGCTCCCCCAGCCTCTCCTGGATCTCCGCAATCACCACCCGGTAGCCTTCGGCGGTGAAGGCCTCGGCCGTCGCGCGGCCGATGCCGCGCCCCGCGCTCGTCACCACCACCCGCGCTTCGCCTTCCGATCGCCTCGCCATCCCCGGCTCCGGCCACCGACTCCCGATGCAAACAAGCCGAGCATTCCGATCGAACGAGGATACCATCCGGATGGATCCCGATCGGATCGGTGCATGCGTCCTGCCGGGCAAACAAGAGCGCTTGACGGGTCGCATCACCATATGCATAATTCACCATAAAGAGATAGGGGCGACTCAGATGCCGGGCTGGCTTCCCAGGATCTTGATCCGCATCCACGAGGACGAGGGTCATGATGATGACGCCAACGCCTAGCCAGAAGGCGCTCCGCGTGCACCGCGGCCACGTTCCGCCCGACGACGTCTGCCCCGCGTGCGGGACGAAGATGGCCGAGGCGCGGGGCCGGCTGCGCCTGCCCGTGAATGGCGAGGAGGTCTCCGTCCCCTCCGTTCCCCACCTCCGTTGCCCCAAGTGCCACGAGGTCGTTCTTCGCTTCGAAGACGCGCGGCGACTCAGCCTCGATGCGATCGCGATCTATCGCAAGAGGCACGGCCTCCTCTCGGCGGATGAGATTCGTGCGGTCCGGGAGCAATTCGGCCTGACGCAAAGCGAGCTGGCCCGGCTGCTCCATCTCGGCGCAAATACGGTCTCCCGCTGGGAGTCCGGCAGAAACGTCCAGACGGCCGCGATGGATGTGCTCGTCCGCCTCATTCGCGACCTCCCCGGAAGCATCGAGTACCTGCGCCGTCACGCCGCCTGAAGCAGTCTTGATGTTGATGTAGGAGTACGCGGAGTACGTTGGCAAATGGAGCAATCTGGCTCATGCTTCCCCGTGCCTTCACATCCACGCCTGGCGAGGCATCTGGGCGCCATGGGGTAAGCGATGGCTACTTCGATAGGTCGGAAGAAGCGGCTCTCGGCGGCAGACTTCCTCGAAGCGCTCGAGGTGCGCTTGGCTGCCTTGAAGCCGGCGGAACTCCGAGCGACTCTGATGGCCTATGCCGAGACGCTGCCGGCGGCGGAGCGAGGGGCCTTCCTGGGCATCTTCGAGATAGCGGACGAGACACGCAAGACCGGAGGCAAGCGCCGGTCCGGGCGGACGACGGAAGCGGAGAGTCTGCTTCGCGACATCCACACCCTGGTCGAAAAGTATGGAGCGAGCCGACACGAGGGAAGAGGGAACGATTGGGAGGAGGAGGAAAGCGACAACGAGGAATGGGACTACTATGAACCGGCGCATGGATCATGGCCGACGGCAAAGATCGACGCGCTGTTCGAGCGGGCGGACACCGCTTTCCGTGCGGGCGACCTCGTCCTGGCGCGGGAGGCTTACGGCAGACTGTTCTCCCTGGTCGCCGGGTACGGCGAAGAGGGCTTCGATGCGGATGAGGAGGAGTCCGAGCCGGTTGGGGCAACCGACCTTGACGAGGCCAAGGCGCGGTACCTCCGATCGCTTTACGAGACGACTGAGCCGGCTCGACGGCCCGCCGCCCTCTTGAAGGCGCTGGAGGACCTCCAGTATGTGGGCGGGGGACCGGTCGGGATTCCCGAGGTGATCGGGGCGCGCCGCGCTCCTCTGCCGGATCGAGAAGCCTTCCTGGAGGCCTGGATCGAGCTGCTCCGCCAGAGCCGGGCGGACCAGTCTGGGTTCGACATCGAGGCGCGCCGGCTCCTGTTCCAAGCGGTGAGAATCAGCCGGGGAACCGATGGGCTGGCGGAGCTGGCACGGCGTGACGGGCGCCGCATCCCGGAGGCCTACCGGAAATGGGTCCAGGCGCTCGCTGAGGAGAGCCGGACCGATGAGGCGGTGCGGGCGGCACAGGAGGCGCTGCGCGCGCTGCCCCCAAGGGAGAGATCCGGGCATGGGTCGCCGAGTTCATCGCGGACGCAGCAGAGAATAACAATGATGGTGCGGCAAGGTTGGAGGCCCGCCGCGAGGCATTTCGTGCGACCCCGACGCTCGCGCGCCTCTCGGTGCTCTGCGAGGCGGCGGAACCCCTCGCGCAGTTGAAGACCGTGGTCCACGACGAGACGACGCGGCTGCGGTCGGTCGTGGCGAGGCAGTCCCGGCGGAAGGGTCAGGATGAGGACGCGGTGGAGCTGCAGACGGGGCATCGTCTCCTCGCGACGCTCCTCCTGCTCGACGGAGAAACCGATGAGGCGATCGCGCTGGCGGACCGGGCGCCGGCCGTGGGCTGGAGCGGCGGAGATCATCCCGGCCCGGTGGTGATTCCCTACCTCCTCTGCGCCGCAGCCGGTGGCGCGGAGCCCGCCTCCGAGACCGCGCTGGCCGATCTGTGGCGAGGGATCGATGCCGACGAGCTACCCTTCCCGATGTCGGACCTTGACGCCCAGGACGACGACTTCGATGACGAGCCAGACGCAGCCCGCCCGGACGCCTCGCTGAAGCCGCGACCCGTGCTGTTGACTCCGTTTCTCCGAGCCCAGATCGCGCGGCAGCCGGTCGATCCCGAGCAACGCGCTCGGTTCTTGGAATTGGCGTGGAGCATCGCGGAGCGACGGGTCAAGGAGATTCTGCACCAGAAACACCGACGAGCGTACGAGCGGGCCGCGATGCTCGTGGGAGCGGTTTCGGAAGCCCGGATCATGGCCGGAGATCCCGGAAGCGGCCATACCCTTCTTGAGAACATCCGCCAGCAATTCTCGCGTTACTCTGCCTTTACCCGCGAGCTGGACAAGATCACTCGGCGCTCTCCGCTTCTTCCGTCTCCGCCTCCCAAGCATCGGCGCTGGTGATACGGAGGGAGAACTCGGCGAATGCCACCATGGAGCTCGTTTACGACCTCGCCGAGGCGCCCGGGAGGTGCGGGACGTTGGGTCCGGAGAATCGAGAGGAGCCTGGGTCCGTAAGCTGACCCGGAGTCGTGAGCGGTGCGGCCAGCCCCGAATAGCGGCGGTGGATAGCGTCGACTCTCCAGCGCACTGCCTCACGTTCAGGTCACGTCCACCGCCGAAACGCTCGGCACGCGCCGCCGACCCGTGGCGAGCTCCAAGATCGCCCGCGCCACCGTCTCGGGCCGGAGGAGGCCGCGCCGCGCCGCGCCGCGCGCCCGTCACCACCACCCGCGCTTCACCTTCCGATCGCCTCGCCATTCCCGGCTCCTGCTTTCTGCCGTTGGCGCGCTCCTGGCTTGCAGCGCAGCCTGACAGGCTCAAGATGGCCTTGACACCCATCCAGGGGCCCATCCATTACGGAAGATCGAGGCTGACCCGGATGGCCGAGTTCACCATGTCCATCCGATCGGGGGAGAGACTTCCCATGCGGCGCAGGAGACGGGACTTGTCGATGGTGAGAACCTGAGCGAAGTTGACCATCGAGGGTTCAGACAAACCACCCTCTCCTTTCTTGAGGGGCACGGTCACCGGGTAGATCTTGATGGTTGTGGTGATGGTTGCGACAATAGTAGTGCCCGCGTACCTGTTCCCCACGTCATTCTGGATGACTAGGGCAGGGCGAACTCCTCGTTGCTCGCTCCCACGACTGGGCGAGAAATTGACCGTCCAGACCTCCCCTCTCCGAGGGATAGGCTCACTCATTTCAGTGCCTCCCATCCTGCCCGGAGGTGTTGTTCGGCCACAGCGCGATCCTCTGCCGCCATGGCTTGGTAACCTTCCCTGAGCTCCTGCTCCAACTGGCTGCGGCGCCAGTGTTGAAGGGCCTCCTCCATGAGGCGACTTCTGGATTTGCCCGAACGCCGCCGCGCTTTTTCCAGCTCCGAGGCAAGGGATGCATCCAAGCTCACGGTGACTTTCACTCTGGATGGCATGATGTCCTCCAATTCTGCCCTACAGAAAGTATGAGGATCATACCTCCCTCAAGGAGGGATAGCAAGCCACGCCCCACACCAGCCGGAGCTGCTTCGCCGCGAGTTCCAGTCCCTCCATCGCCATGAAGCCCGCGAGGCGACCTTCGCGCCACTTGGCTGTCAGCGCCGCCAAGCTGGCCTGGTGCCCTGCCGCTTCTGATCTGCGCAGCGAGCTTCCGCGCGAGCCTTGACAAAGTCACGACGGTCGTCTTACGATCCGGAAAAGTTGTCATATCTCGTAAGACACAACGAGGTGATGGCGCCATGCCGACGGCCACCATGAGCAGCAAGGGGCAAACGGTGATCCCGAAGGACATCCGTGACCGCGGGGGACGCCATGCCTAGTGTCGCGCGGTCCCTGATCGCCTGCGCAGGTATTCTTGTACTGCTCGCTGGCTCCGCCTATGGCGGGACGTCTCCAGACAAGCGCCTGTTCGTCCTTCAAAAAGCGAGCGGCGCAATCGTGGAATACGACCTGAAGACAGGGGCGGTGCTGAACAGTTTGCCCGTGCCGCCCGAGGTGTTCAGGCAGGACCACCCCGTCATCGTCAGCCACCGAGGACAGGTGCTCGTTTCCCTCTACCGGGAAGACGGCTTTGCGGTTCCCATGCGCCACTGGTTCTGGGATGGCAGCAAGGCGCAGGTCCTCGTTCCGAAGGTGTCACCGGCAGAGGACTCGGATGGCTGGGCGTATCCCGCGCCCGCTCTTGTCAGCGGACGGCGGGAACCCCTTCTGGTACAAGACCGAGATGAAGGGGACGGCACAGGCGGTACGGCCGACGTTTCGAATGTTGCGGGGCAACCTGCAGGAGCCGGCAGAGGAACGGATCGTCCAACGGGTGTTCGCCAAGTGTGAGTGCGTCACGGGAGCGTGCAGCGAAACCTGCCAGGTGGGTCAGGCGTGGGCGCCGCATGGGGTCATCGACGATTTCTTCTTTGTCACGTACTTCGTTCGCGGGCAGCTCCAGCCCTCTTACGACTCCACCTTCCTCTTCCTGAAGCGCGGCGGCAAGTGGACCGGCCAGAAGCGTCAGGAGCCGTCCGAGCTGATCCTCGACGCGAAGAGCCGCGGGGAAGTGATCGTCGAAGCGTGGCCGGACGCTGGCTGCTGCGGCTGGGAAAATGAGAGCAGTGACAGGACCGTCGTGCGAAGAGCCGGGACCCGCCTGACGGTTTTCGATGAGTGGACCCGCTACAAGAATCAGCGGTACGATGTCAGCTTCTTCAGCGTCAATGCCGAGATCTCTCCCGACGGGTCCAGCCTCGCCCATACCATCGCCTCCTCTGCGGGGGTGAATAGCGAGATCCGTCTGAGCTCGAGCGTGCCGGAAGGCGAAAAGATCGCGCCGGAGGAGGTGAAAAAGCTACGAGAGCTGATTGCCCGACACCCGCTGGTCGAAGTCGTTACCCTCGACAACCCCTCCCGGCCGTCCGTCGTAATCCAGCAGGCGACGTTGATCGGCTGGCTGGGCGACAGAGAGATCCTGATCTTCCAGGACAAGAAGCTCCACATCGCAAACGCGGATGACGGCAAGGTGATCCGGACCCTCCCCCTCGACGTGGAGCGCCCCGAGTCCGTCTTCTTGCGGTAACGGCCTGCACCTGGCCCGAAGCGTCCCGGCGGAGTGTGCCTGGGGCGCCGCCACGCACGACACGTTCCGCCCGGAAGTCCAAACGAGGTTAGGGGGCTGCCTCTCACGTCAGGGCGGGGAAGGTGCCAGCAAGGCTCTTGACTCGCCTGCATTCCACCCCGCATTCTTCATGCGCGGTCACTACTGTCCGGCTGAGTGTGACAAGAATCGCTGTAAGTCATACGTTTTCTTGTACTTGGGCCATGTCGATGGGTGGTATCGATTCAATCGCGCGCGTAGGCTCTGGCCAGTCTCTGTTGGCTGCCGACAGGCAGAAAGGACTGGCCAATGCCCGAAGGTCAAACCGTCTTCGCCGAGCTCATGGACGTGGTGCCCCGGCGCGCCTTCGAGCGCTGTGTGCGGCGGTACGGCGGCAATCACCGGGTCCGCGCGTTCTCCTGCTACGATCAGTTCCTGTGCCTCGCCTTTGCCCAACTCACGTACCGGGAGAGCCTCCGCGACATCGAAACCTGCCTCCGCGCCCTGCAGCCGAAGCTCTACCACGCGGGCCTGCGGGGCCGCGTGTCGCGGAGCACGCTGGCCGATGCGAACGAGACGCGCGACTGGCGGATCTACGCGGACTTCGCGCAGACGTTGATTCGTCGGGCCCGCCAGCTGTACTGCGACGAGCCCTTCGCCGTCGAGCTGGCGCAGACCGCCTACGCCTTCGACGCCACGACGATCGACCTGTGCCTGGCGCTGTTCCCGTGGGCGGCCTTCCGACGCCACAAGGCGGCGGTGAAGCTGCACACCCTCCTCGACCTGCGGGCCCAGATTCCGACGTTCGTCGCGATCACCCACGGGAAGGCGGCCGACGTGACGCTCCTCGATGCCCTCGTGGTCGAGCCCGGCGCCTTCTACGTCATCGACCGGGGCTACACCGATTTCGGGCGGCTCTACCGGCTGACGCAAGGCCTGGCCTTCTTCGTGATCCGGGGGAAGCGCGGGCTCGACTACGTGCGGCGCGTCTCGCGGCCGGTCAACAAGAGCACTGGGCTCCGCAGCGATCAAACTATCGTCCTCTGCGGCCCCAAGACGGCCACCCTGTACCCCGACGCGCTGCGACGCATTACCTACGTCGATCCCGAGGCCGCCAAGCGATTTGTGTTCCTGACGAACAACTTCACGCTGCCCCCGCTGCAGATTGCGCAGCTCTACAAGTGCCGGTGGCAGATCGAGCTGTTCTTCAAGTGGATCAAGCAGCACCTGCGCATCAAGGCTTTCTACGGGACCTCGGTGAACGCGGTGAAGACCCAGGTCTGGACCGCGATCAGCGTCTACGTGCTGGTCGCCATCCTCAAGAAGGACCTCAAGCTCGATCGGAGTCTCTACGAAATTCTCCAAATTCTGAGTGTCACCCTGTTCGAGCGCGTGCCCATTCATCAAACGCTTTCGTTGATACCGGTACCGGATTCGATGAGCGAGTCGTGTAACCAATTGTCGTTGTTCGATCTTTAGCCG
>CAVQPC010000058.1:0-39653 GCA_963714585.1 uncultured Methylomirabilota bacterium | reverse complement strand
GGCCCGTCTTGTACTGCTTGATCGCGTCCTCCACCGTCTGGCCGGTGAGCGGGTTCTTCAGTTCGGCCGTGAAGATGGGGATGCCGTTCAGGAAGAGCGCGAGGTCGAGGCTCTTCTCCTTGTCCTTCTCGCTGTAGTGGAGCTGGCGCACCACAGCGAACAGATTCGCCGCGTGCAGGCGCTGCATCTCCTCGTTGAGCCCGCTCGCCGGCCGGAAGTACGCCAGCCGGAACTTGCAGCCCGAGTCCTTGATGCCGTTCCGTAGCACGTCGAGCGCGCCCCGCCTCCCGATCTCCTTCGACAGGCGCTTCAGGAGGCGATCCTTGACCTCCGAGCCGTGATGCTCCTTGAGCCGTTGCCACTCCCTGGGCTGTGTGGCGAGGATAAAATCCACCGCGTCGCGCGGGATGAGGCAGAGCGCGCGGTCGTATTCTTCGGGTAACCGCTTCAGGTAGCCGCCCGGCAAGGTCTCACCGTAGGGTGGGAGCGTCTCGCGTACTGCGGTGGCATCGGCTGGGCGGACATCCGGTCCGTGCTGAAGGAGCACCCACTCGATCGCCTCCTCGAAGCTGCGCTCGGAGACCTCCGGACTCATGCCACCTCCCCCCGGACATCGATCTTGCCGGTCACCGCGGCGGAGATGAGTGCGGTGCGGAGTTCCTTTCCGTCATTCCGGCGCACGCCGGAATCCAGGCTCCTTCCGTCATTCCGGCGAAAGCCGGAATCCAGCGCGTCACAGTATGTCCTCGTACAAATCCCGCCACCCGGGGTTTTGCTTCTCGATCAGCTCCAGCTTCCATCGCCGCTTCCACTCCTTTATCGCCTTCTCGCGCCGGATGGCCGACTCCATGGACTCGTGCAACTCGTACCAGACCAGCGTGTGCACCCCATACCGCTTCGTGAATCCATCGGCGAGGTTCTCTTTGTGCTCCCATGCGCGCTTGACCAGGTCCGAGGTGACTCCGACGTACAGCGTTCCGTTGCGACGGCTGGCAAGCAGATAGACGCAGCGCTGTTTCAATCAGGTCGCCTCCGCCCCTGGATTCCGGCTTGCGCCGGAATGACGAACCTCGCGCACGTCGATCTTGCCCGTCACCGCGGCGGAGATGGGGACGGGGCGGAGATTCATTCCGTCATTCCGGCGAACGCCGGAATCCAGTCCGCTCGAACATCTCCTCGCGCACATCCCTGGCCGTCCATGGCTTGCGCCCCGGTCTTCACCGGCGTGACGCACCGGGATGACGGGACTGCATAGCGTCTCGCTTCCGCCTCACGCACCCGTTCCACGAGGTCACCCCGGCACAAGCCGGGGTCCAGGGTTCGCCTGTCCTGGATTCCGGCTTGCGCCGGAATGACGAACCTCGCGCACGTCGATCTTGCCCGTCACCGCGGCGGAGATGAGGGCGGTGCGGAGTTCCCTGAGGCGGTCAATGGCCGAGCGGAGCTTGGCCACCAACCCATCGATCTTCGCACTCTTCGCATCGAGGAAGTCAGCGATTGCGCGTTGCTCAGGGAGTGGTGGCACAACGGTTCTGGTTGGATGAATGTCGTTCCTGTCCACTCCTGGCACGGCAGATTTGACGGCGTTGAGCAGAAACAGAGGCGACAAATGATTCAGCATGTAACGGAGAAATCGGGGGTCGTTCCCACGCAGGTCGATGCTGTAGAGCGTCGTGTTGAGGGGCCAATAGTCCTGTGTGATCAGGTGGAAATAACCGATCGTCCCGTATCGACCCGTGACAATGCCTGGCGCTTTGGCAACCGCTCGCGAGTGCAGTGACGAGATGCCCGACGAGGATACGACCGGAACCTGCCCGTCTTCCCGTTCGTCCGTCGGCAAGTCGTGTCCTCGCTGGAACATGATCGCCCATCTCAAGTGTTTGGCTGTCCAATGAGCCGGAATCTTTCCAAGCCACTCGACGCCGGAGTCCTTCATGGCGACGCTCGGATTGAGGCCCTTGGTGACGGCCCGGGTGATGAGGGCGGTGCGCTTCTCCTGGAGCAGCTCGATCAGCCGCTCTTTCTTCGCCACCAGCGCATCGATCCTCGACGTTTCCCGGTCAAGGAACCCTGCAATGACGTACTGCTCCTCCAGTGGCGCAAGGGCCGTGACCAGATTCCCAACCTGGTGAAAATTGTGTGCGTCAGAGATGCCGTTCTCGTTGTTGAAGATCTGGGCCTGCACGGCTTGAGAAGCCAATGAGCTTGCGAGGAACACGGAGCTGACTTGCGCTGGCTTGGGCCGTATGATGCAGACGTGCTGATTGACGTTCGCCCTTAGCCCGTTAAGCCTTGCCACGCAGCACCTGCCTAGTGACGCACCGGTAATGTTGAGAAGAACATCATCGTCAAGCACCCGGCTATAGGCCATCTCTCGGTCTGTCCTGGCGTCGATGTAGGCAACGTCATCGAGGCGCAACCCATCGACATGCACGTTTTGGCTTCGGATGAGCATGATGCCTTCGTCCACATAGACATCTGCTCCACCTGAAGGAGTCTTGCCCTTCCGATCTTTCGAGCGCGATGCTTGATTCGCTTCACCTCCCAATGCGCTCGGAATCTCCCCCAGCCACTCGACGCCGGAGTCCTTGTACGCCGGATACGGCTTGAACCGCCGGAAGGCTCGTTCATCGCCCGCTCCTTCATCGCTCCGCTCACAACGCCGTCTCCCGTGCGAGTCGCGCCGAGATGCGCACGAATTCACTGGGGGCGACGCCGACCGCGCGTGGCGTTAACCGAGCAAGCAGCTCAGACTTGAGTGGCGCAATCCCACGGCCGACTCACACGCCTGCGTTGCGAGCCAACCACGATCCGCCAGCACACGTCGCGCAAGGCGGATCTGCTGCGGTGAGAACTGCCGCTTGCGTTCGGCCCAGGAGTACGTGCGGGTGACGAGATCTTCTTCCCCGACGGGGTGCTCGCGCGTAGCGATCCAGTGCACGGTGGCGAGCAGCTCCAGACCGAACGGCGACTCGAACCCTTCGACGAGGCGCGCCACCTTCTCGAACCGCGCCTGCGACTCGGCATGCGCTTCGAGTGAGGCCTTCGCATCGCTCACCGCGCCGGGCACCAACTCCAGTATCTTGTCGGGTGCGTCGCCGCCGTCGCCGTAGCCCGACACGTAGTAGCCGTCAATGGCCTGCAACACATGCCGGAGGTTCTCCGCGTAGGGACCGTAGGGACCCGCGACGTACCGCAGGCGGAGCCGTTCGCCTGCCTCCTGCATGAAGTACATCAGCTTGTGCACCTCAAGCAGCGAGACGAAGGGATCTAACAAGCCGCCCAGATAACGGTCCATCAGCCCGACGAGCGCGGCCCGTCCCGCTGTCATCGCCGGCACCTTCCGCGCCCTCCCAGCCTGGGCCGGTGCGGGCGCGGGTTGCGGCTCGAACACCACCACGCGCACATCGGGCAGATCACGCAGGGCCCGCTCGATGCGCGGACGCACCTCAGACCAATCAAGGCCGCCGAGCCCGGCGCCCAAGGGCGGAATCGCGATCGAGCGGATCCGGCGGTCTCGGACTTCGGCAACGAGTGCCTTGAGACCCGCCTCGATGTCTTCGATCCGAGACCTGCCGCGCCAGTGTCGCTTCGTCGGGAAGTTGATGATGAAGCGCGGGTGGGTAAGCTGACCGGTCTCGAACACGAACATCCGGCCGGGTGCGACATCTCGCCGTCTGCAGGCCGCCGCGTAGGCCTTGAAGTTCTCTGGGTAGGCTCGCTTGAACTGAAGCGCGATCCCCCGCCCCATGAACCCGACGCAGTTGACCGTATTGACCAGGGCTTCGGCGTCCTCCGCAAGAATGTCACCCGTTCTGAACTGATCATGCTCGCCACCTCCGGTCTCAGAAGTACCATTCCTGACGGACCTCGATGGCCGGTCGATGGCGAGCGCCTGCAAGGGCTGCGACCGCGCGCGCCTGGATTCGGGCCGATCGTACGCCGATGCGCTCGACCAGCTCAAACGGGAAGCGCCTCATGCAGCAGGAACTCCGCCTGCTTGCGCTCCTTCACCTCGGCCGGCCGGAAGTCCGTGGCCGCGATCGCATCCCAGTCGAGCTGATCCAACTCATCCAACCGCGACCGGAACTCGGTGTAGTAGGCTCCCGCATTGGAAAGCGAGAACGCCCAGCGCCGGCCGTTCGCCGCCGCCCACCCGACGACCGTGTGTAGGTCCGCCTCAAGGTGCACGATGCACTCCTGACCGCCCCGATAGGTCAACTCCGGATGATTGGCGCAGTGAATCACGAACAGCATGACAGATCGCGGGCAGAAATAGAACGGTACATAATCACCAACCTTCGTGCCCGGGTGACTGCCGACTTCGAGTTCCTCCACGCGCCGCCGCTTGATTCCGGACATGCCGATGGCCTGAGCCGGTCCGCCCCGCCTGATCATCTCCGCATCACTCACCAGGGCGCCGTCGGCGACAATGGCGCGCAGGTTGTCCACATGCGTGATGTGGTAGAGCTTCGGCCGGTCCGGGGGCGTCGTCATGGCCGCCGCCTCAGTGATCTGGAGCGGATTGAGGCCGCGCTCATGGCGCCAGCGCCTCCAGGTAGGGTTGCATGACCCTCGACACGCGGCAGACGCGCGCGAAGCGGGCCAGCTTGGTCGCGTCGCCGCGATGGCGCCGGCTGAAGTCGCGTAGGGCCTCGACCGCCACGTCGATGCCGACCTTGTTGCGGTACTTGAAGCAGTCGGCGACGGTCTTCGCAGCCGAGTACACGCGGACCTCGACGCCCTCCACCCGGTGCGTCTCGATCCCTTCGGTGAGGGCTGGCCCAGAGAAACGCGCCACCCGTAGCCGCGGGTAGTCGAGCCGCGGCTTCCTGGCCTTCTCGGGAAGCGCGATCCAGACCTCGGCCGGATTCTGGGTCGTCAGGCCGTGAAACCGCAGTGCGGTCAGCAGGCAGAAGACGCCGCCCGGCACCCGCTTGGCGACCTGCGCGAGCGTATGCTCAGCCGTGAACGGATGTTGGCTCGCGACGTAGATACCTCGCGTCTGCCGCGCGACCAGGCCGTCGCGGACCAGGCGGTAGAGCTGCCCGCGAGGGATTCCGCGGGCCTCGAGATCCGCCGGGCGCACGATGCCCAGCTTCCGGACGAGTTGGAGCACGTGGTCTCTTTGAGGGGCGGTCATGACGAGACAGATGATACAACACGTCGGGGGTTATTCACAAGTCCCGACATTTCGACCAGGTCGACGGACGGAGAATGTGGCAAACTGTCGGCACTTGCGGGTAACTGCCGACGCTTCCACACATCAAGTCGTCCCGGCGTTTCCACCCGTCACCTCCGCCAGCATCCGCATGATGTCCTGTCTCGATGGCGCGGATGTCGGCCTCGATCTCCTCCAGCGGGCGCGGCGGCGTGTAGCGGTAGAAGTAGCGGTTGAAGTTGATCTCGTAGCCGACGATGCCGACCTGGCCGTCCTTCGGGTCGCGCTTGTCCGTGTCGATCCAGGCGTCGGGGACGTGGGGCTTCACCTCGCGCTCGAAGAAGGCCTCGACGCTCTCCGACGAGCGGCACGCTCTCGGTGTCGCGCAGCTCCGGGTCGGGCTCGGGGTTGCCGTCCTTGTCGCGGCAGATGGCCGCCGTCTCGTCGCGCTCGGAGAGGGCGGAGAGGATCGCCTTCCTGACGGGAGCGGAGAGCTTGAGCCCCGCCTTCTTCGCGGCGCCGTCGAGCACGCGCTCGAACTCGTCCCGGTCCTTGAAGAGCGTGTCGGGCAGCGTGCGGAGGAGCTTGCGGATCGCCTCCTGCTGCGCGCGGCCCTCGGCCTGCTCCTTGGCGCCTGCGGCACCCTTCTTCTTCGACTGCGCGAGGGCCTGGAAGCCCTTCTCCTCTTCGAGGCGCGCGATGCGCTCCGGCGCTCGCCTGGAAGTTGAGCCGGAGCGGACGCTCGACGGTGATCTTGCGGAAGCCGAAGTGCGTGGTCGGGAAGATGCGGCTGACGACGACCTCTTCTTCCTTGCCGTCCTTCGTCGACCGTGCGCGTGTCGCCGTCCTTGAAGTCGGCGAGGATCTTCAGGATGTCCTGCGCGCGGTCGAGCGGGATCTCGCGGCGCTTGTCGCCGAGGCTCTTGCGCATCGGCACCCAGAAGGAGGTGGCGTCGATGAGCTGCACCTTGCCCTTGCGCTCCGGCGCCTTGCGGTTGGTGACCACCCAGACGTAGGTGGCGATGCCGGTGTTGTAGAAGAGCTGCTCGGGCAGCGCGATCAGCGCCTCGAGCAGGTCGTTCTCGAGGATGAAGCGGCGGATCTCGCTCTCGCCGCTGCCGGCGTCGCCGGTGAAGAGCGGCGAGCCGTTCATGATGATCGCGATGCGCGAGCCGCCCTCCTTCGGCTCCTTCGTGTGCGCCAGCATGTGCAGCAGGAAGAGGAGCTGGCCGTCGCTGATGCGCGGCAGGCCCGGGCCGAAGCGGCCCGCCGTGCCGCGCTCGTGCTCGGCGCGCACGGCGTCCTCGTCGCGCTTCCAGTCCTTGCCGTAGGGCGGATTCGCGATCAGGTAGTCGAACTGCTGCGCGGCGTGGCGGTCGTTCGAGAGCGTGCTGCCGAAGGCGATGTTGTCGGCGTCGCGCCCGTCGGGTCCTTCATGAAGAGGTCGGACTTCGAGACCGCCCAGGTCTCGGGGTTCACCTCCTGGCCGAAGAGGTGGATCTCGGCGTCCGGGTTGATCGCGGGGCGGAGCAGGTCGCCGTTCTTCCGGACGCCGACCGTGATGTGCTCCTTGGTGATCATCAGCATGCCGCCGGAGCCGCAGCAGGGGTCGTAGACGGTGCGGATCGCCTCCTTGGCGCGGATCTCGGTCCTCGTCGCCGGCCAGCATGCAGATCGACCATCAGGTGGACGACGTCGCGCGGCGTGAAGTGCTCGCCGGGGTTCTCGTTCAGCGCCTCGTTGAACTTGCGGATCAGCTCCTCGAAGATCGTCCCCATCGTGGGGTTGTCGACCTTGTCCGGGTGCAGGTCCACGTTCTTGAACCGCTCCAGCACCTGGAAGAGCAGCCCGGCCTCGTCGAGCTTGCTGATGGTGTTGTCGAAGTCGAACTTCTCCAGCACCTCGCGCATGTTCGGGCTGAAGCCGGCGATGTAGTTGCGCAGGTTGGCGGCCAGGTGCGGCGCGTCGGCCAGGAGCTTCTCGAAGTCGTAGCGGGAGGTGTTGTAGAAGGCGAAGCCGGACGCCTTGCGGAGCTGCGGGTCGAGGTTCTCGAGCTTCTTGCCCTTGCAGCTTCGGCCTGCGTCCCGAGCACCTTCTGCCTTGGTCGGCGCCAGCACGCAGTCGAGGCGGCGCAGGACGGTGAGCGGCAGGATCACGTCCTGGTACTTGCCGCGCTTGAAGGTGTCGCGGATCAGGTCCGCGACGCCCCAGAGGAAGCTGACGATCTCGCTGTGGTTCAAGAGCTACGCTCTCCTTCCTCAACCCGAGGTAAGAAGCATACCAGTAATGGGGGATTGGTTCCAAGGCAAGATCCTTTTACGCCAGACGGCTCCCTGAATGCAAGGCGGATGATCGAAATGTTGGCCGCCGAGAACAGGAGTCTCCGGACAGCGGGGAAGAGCTGCAGGGGCCGAGAGGGCTTCGCCAGAGGGCAGGGGCAGAGAGCGGCTGGCATGCGACGGGAGGGGGGGATCGACCATGAGGACGCGGGCGATGGCGATGGGTCGTGCTCGTGCACGCGCCGAACCGAGGCCGGAGCTTCGGCCCTCCTTGCGCACAAAGCACCGCCGGGGTACGTACGTCCTTCCCGACCTCTGCTCCATTTCGCTTGCCAGCGTGCGTGGCAGCGACTAGGCTTCCTAGCCAAATCTTCTGTCTGCGGCTTCTCCGAACAACGGGGGCTCGCTCTTCTCAATCTCTTCTCAATTCCACACAGGAGGGAGTGCAATGGCACGCTGGGTCGTGCGGTGCGCGGTCGCGCTGGTGCTCGCGGTTTCCGGGCTGCTCCTCAGCCCGGATCTGGGACTGGCCCAGAAGTTCGACTGGCAGGCCTTCAAGGGGACCACGATTCGGGTCATGGCCAACAAGAACGTGTCCGGGGAGTCCATCGAGGCCCTGGTCCCCGACTTCGAGAAGCTCACCGGCATCAAGGTCCAGTACGAGACCTTCACGGAGGACCAGTACCGCCAGAAGGTCCTCCTCGAGCTGGCGGCGGGGACGGGGTCGGTGGACGTCATCCACACGGCCACGGCGCAGGAAGGGCTGAAGTTCTGGCGCTCGGGCTGGTACGAGCCGCTGGACGAGTACCTGAAGAACCCGCGCCTCACCGATCCCAACTTCGACCTCAAGGACATCAGCCAGCCCGCCCTGAAGGGCAACACCTACGACGGGAAGCTGGTGGCCCTGCCGACCACCCAGCAGACCACCATGCTCTATTACCGGAAGGACGTCTTCGAGAAGGCCAAGCTCAAGGTCCCCCAGAATTTCCAGGAGCTGGAGGAGACGGCCAAGAAGCTCCACAACTTCGAGGATGGCGGCCAGAAGCTGGTGGGGATCGTCCTGCGCGGGAAGAAGGCCGCCGCCACCTCGCAGTGGGCGCCCTACCTCCTGAGCATGGGCGGGAGCTGGCTGACCAAGGACGGGAAGCCGGCCATCAACTCGCCCGAGGCCGTCCAGGCCTTCGACCTGTACGGGCGCCTGCTCCGGAACTACGGGCCTCCCGGCGCCGTGAACTACCACTGGTACGAGTGCGTCTCGCTCTTCGTGCAGGGCAAGGCCGCCATGTACACCGACGTCTCCAACCGCATCTTCTTCTTCGAGGATCCGAGCAAGTCGCAGGTGGTGGGGAAGGTCGGCTACGCCCTCTTCCCGGCGGGGCCCGCCGCTCGCCGCCCGACGATGGAGGTGTGGTCCATGGGCGTCTCCTCCAAGTCGAAGAAGAAGGAGGCGGCGTATCTGTTCGTGGAGTGGGCGGCGAGCAAGGAGAACGTGCTGAAGATGCACCTGAAAGGTGCGCCGAGCGTCCGGGCCTCCGCCTGGAAGGACCCGCGGTTCCTCAGCGAGCAGAAGCACAAGGACTGGGTCGAGGCCTCGCTCAAGAGCCTGGACATCGCCAGCACCGACTGGAACCCGCCCATCACGGCCGTCTCCGAGGTGCGGGACGAGGTGGGCGCCGTGATCGTCTCCTCCATCCTGGGGGAGAACGTGAAGGCCGCGGCCGACAAGGCCAACGCCGAGATGGCCAAGATCATGGAGAAGACGGAAGGGAAGTAGACCGCGTATGCCACTGCGCGTGGCCCCGCAGGCTCAATCGCCGCGGGCTGAGGCTTCAGCGGCGGAAATTCCTCCCCGGGCCTTCCGGCCCGGGGAGGTCCTCGAGCGGTACTTCGGGCGCCTCCTGCCGCTGCCCGCCGTGCTCTGCATCGCCCTGCTCATCGTCTTCCCGCTGGCCTTCAATCTCTACATGAGCCTGCAGGCCTGGTTCGTGTCCAGCACGACCCCGCCGCAGTACGTGGGCCTCCGGAACTTCTGGGAGATCTTCGGCAAGGACGCCCGCTTCTGGAACGCCATCTGGATCACGGTGAAGTTCACGGGGGCCGGCGTCTTCCTGGAGCTGGTCCTGGGCCTGGCCATCGCCGTGTATCTGCACAAAGAGTTCCGCGGCCGGGGGGTCGTGCGGACGGTGATGCTGCTTCCCATGGTCTCGACGCCCGTGGCCGTGGCCCTCATCTGGGTCATCATGTTCAACCCCAGCCTGGGTGTCCTGAACTATTTCCTCTCCCTCCTGGGGCTTCCCCCGCTGCTCTGGCTGGGACATCCCCGGACGGCGCTTCCCTCCCTGATCTTCATGGACATCTGGAAGTGGACCCCCTTCATGGTCCTGATCATCCACGCGGGCCTCCAGTCGCTCCCCACCACGCCCTTCGAGGCGGCCCGCATCGACGGCTGCTCGCGCTGGCAGCTCTTCCGCTTCGTCACGCTGCCGCTGCTCCGGCCGACCATCGCCGTGGCCCTGATCTTCCGGACCATGGATTCGCTGAAGACCTTCGACACGATCTACGTCATGACCGAGGGCGGCCCGAACAACGCCTCCGAGATCCTGAACATCTACGTCTTCCAGACGGGGTTCAAGTACTTCCACATGGGCTACGCCTCGGCCCTGGCCGTGGTCCTGGTGGTCTTCGTCTTCGCCGTGAACCTCTTCCTGATCCGGATGCGGGAGCGCTCATGGAGCTACTGACGCCGCGCCGCCCCCGGCCGACCTCCAGGACGCTGGCCGCGGCGGGGTATTACGCCGGCGTGCTCCTGATCTGCGTCCCCTTCGTCTTCGTCTTCTTCTGGATGGCGCTGGGGGCGCTGAAGACCCAGGTCCAGAACACCGCCTCGCCCCCCATCTGGATCTTCCGGCCGACCTTCGAGAACTTCCGCAAGGTCTTCGTGGCCAACCAGTTCCTGAAGTACATCCAGAACAGCGTCGCGGTGAGCGGCGGGGCGACCCTCCTGGCCCTGCTCCTGGGGCTTCCCGCGGCCCACGCCATCGCCCGCTACCGCCAGCGGGGGATCGCCCTGGGGATCCTGGTGGCCCGCATGGCGCCCCATCTCAGCTACGTCGTGCCCTTCTTCATCCTGTTCCAGAAGCTGGGCTGGATCGACACCTACGCCGCCATGATCCTCTCCCACCTGATCATCACCCTCCCCATGGTGGTCTGGATCATGATCGGGGCGTTCGAGGACGTGCCGCTGGAGCTGGAGGAGGCGGCCCGGATCGACGGCTGCTCGCGCTGGCGGACCTTCACCCGCATCTCCCTGCCCGTCTGCCGGACCGCGCTCGCGACGGCCACCATCATGGCCTTCATCTTCTCCTGGAACAACTTCATCTTCGCCCTGATCCTCACCGGGCCGGAGCGGCGCACGCTGCCCGTGGCCGTCTTCAACTTCATCTCGGGGGACGAGATCGACTGGGGCGGCCTGTCGGCGGCGGCCACGCTCATCACGCTTCCCATCCTCCTGCTGATCCTCTTCGTCCAGCGGCACATCGTCCAGGGCATGACCGCCGGCGGGCTGAAAGAGTAGCCGCCTGGAGAACCGGGGGGTCATGGGAAGCGGGTGGGCCGACCTCATGGAGGAGTTACATGGCTGAGCGCGATCTGTGCTTGACGCCCGCCACGGAACTGGTTCGGTTGTTCCGGGCGAAAAAGGTCTCACCGCTGGAGGTGATGCAGGCGGTCCTGGCGCGAATCGACCAGGTCAATCCGCAGGTCAACGCCTACGTGACGGTGGCGCGCGAGTCCGCGCTCGGCGCGGCCCGGGCGGCGACCAACGCGCTCAGGCGGGGCGCGAAGCTCCCGCCGCTTCACGGCGTGCCGGTCTCCATCAAGGACCTCACGCCCACCAAGGGCATCCGGACCACCTGGGGCTCGAAGATTTACGAACACCATGTCCCCGAGGAGGATGCGTTGATCGTCCAGCGCCTGAAGGCGGCCGGGGCCATCGTGGTCGGCAAGACGAACACGCCCGAGTTCGGGGCGGGCGCCAACACCTTCAACACGGTGTTCGGCGCCACCCGGAATCCCTGGAACCTCGCCCTCACGTGCGGAGGATCGAGCGGTGGGGCCGCCGTCGCCCTGGCCACGGGGATGGGGCCGATCGCCCAGGGCGGCGATCTTGGCGGCTCGCTCCGGATCCCCGCCGCCTTTTGCGGCGTCGTCGGCTTCCGCACCACGCCGGGATTGGTTCCGGCGTATCCGAAGGAGCTGGCGTGGGACAGCCTCGACGTCATCGGGCCCATGGCGCGCACCGTGGCGGACGTGGCGCTGATGCTGTCGGTGGTGGCAGGGCCCGACGACCGGGCGCCGCTCTCGTATGCCGTGGACACCCGAGAGTTCGTGAAAGCTGTCAAGGCTCCATCGGTGAGAGGCTGGCGGATCGCCTGGACGCCGGATCTGAACGGCCTGATCCCGGTGGAGGAGGAAGTGGCCGCAGGTCGCGGAGGGCGCCACCCAGATCTTCAGATCCCTCGGCGCCACGGTCGAGGCCGCTTGCCCCGACTTCGGCGAGGTGAACGACATCGTCCTGGCGACGCGCGGGCTGAGCATGGTGGCGCACCACGCCGACAGGCTCGCCCGGTGGAAAGACCGGATGCAGCAGGGCTTGGTCTGGAACATCGAGCAGGGGCTGCGCCTCACGCCCCAGGAGATCGGCCGCGGGGAAAAGCTTCGCACGGTCCTCTGGCACCGGGTGCGGGAGTTCATGGAAACGCGCGATCTCTTGATCCTGCCGACGGTGGCCGTGCCGCCGTTCCCGGTGGACCAGCCGTACCCGACTGCGATCAACGGCAAGGCCCTGGAGAACTACACGCAGTGGTTCTTCCTGACCTACGGCATCACGGTGACGGGCCTGCCGGCGATCTCGATCCCGTGCGGCTTCAGCAAGAGCGGCCTCCCCGTGGGCCTTCAAATCGTGGGACGCCGGCGACAGGAGGCGGCGGTCCTCCGCGCGGCCGCGGCGTTCGAGACCGCGGCCCCCTGGAGGGGGCACGTCCCGCCGGTCGTCACGAGGGCTGGATCTCAAGGCTGAGACAAACCCGTGGATCAAGCCCGGACCGTCCTGCGCAAGCTGGGCTCATCGGATGGGAGTGGCAGGGCCACCCGGCGACGACGCGGGCGAGCCAGTGCGCGGCGGTGGCAAACAGCAAATTCCTGTGGCTGGAGGGAGGGGTCCGAAGAGGGCGTACTGAGCAGGCAAAGCGCGGGTCAGGTCGCGCCCTGCCTGCCCTTGTAGTCCGTCGCTATGGCGTTACCTCCACCACGATGTCATCCACGCAGGAGGCGCTGGCGTCACTGCTGGTGCTGACACGATCCTCGTCCGAAATGACAAATTGGAGGACCGCGTTGACCGCACTGCCGGCCGCCTTCAACAAGGCCTTCTCGTCGTTAGTCGGGTAGAACACGGCCGACACGGCGAGCGTCCCAGTCCCCCTGTCAAATTTGTGCCCGCTCATTGAATCGGCGTTGCCAGCCGGGCGCCTGGAGCGACCCCTCGCGCGCTCCCCCCCGGTCTCGCTCCACTTTTGCGGTCCACTGCGGGAGACCCAGCCACGACACGCACATCCTCCACCCGGACCCCATCCCCGTCCCGCGTATACCGGATGAGCATGCTCTGTTCGCGGAGCAGCCACACCAGCACCTCCAGCAGGGGCCGCTGCGCTATCTCAACGGTGATCGGGTCGGTCAGGGATGTGTCCAAGTGGAGGGGGAAGTGTCCCGCGGCGGCAACAGCTTGGAGGATGTCCTGGAGGGAGGCGTCCTCGGCCCTGACCGTCAGGCGATCGCCGGCGACCTGCACCGCGACCGCGCCGAGGGCCGTGCCCGTACCCGAGAGGACCAGCAGACCCGCGAACAGCGGAGCCAGCCTCATGAGAACCCCCCAGAAGTGTAGGCCAGTCCGTATCACCCCTTCTCCTCGATTGTCAAGGGATTTCGAGCAGGGGAAGTCAAACGTTGTATTACAAAATGATGACTTGCACCTCCTGGTCGATTTGCCCATGCTGGGCGCACAAAAGGCCTCGCCCCGGCTCACGGGGAACCGGGGCGAGGCGAGGTGCGCAGTCAGCATGCCAGCGGGATGGCAGCTATCACGGAACTGAAATGTTCGCGCTGTTCGTGCAGTTGTTCCCCTCGTTGGTCTCACTCACCGCATTGCTGGTATCGGCGCAGACCCGCAAGGTGTAGATGCCCTTCGCCGTTCCGGGCACGACGACGCTTGCGGTCACGGTGGAGTCCGTCAAGGCGGCCAGACTGGACAGCGACCGGCCTCCCAAGAGATTGTTCACCCCACCCTTCGAGAGGTAATAGCTGACCACGAATGCCCCGGCCGGCACGTTCCCGTTGTTCCTGACGGTGTTCTGGAACGAGAAGCGGCTGCCAGCAGCAGCGTTCGTCGGCGTGCCGCTCACGTCGGTCACGACCAGATCGGGCTTCGTCACCCCGATCTGTGTCCCGCTGGCCAGGCAGTTATTTCCCTCATTACTCTCGGCCACGCGGTTGTTGTAATCGGCACACGCCTTCAGATAGTAGGTGTTCAACGGAGTGTTCGTGGGGACGTAGACTTTCACCACGGTCCCGGTGGAGCTGGCCCCGGCGTTGAGCGTGGACATGGGCCGGAGGCCGTTCTGAAGAAGGATGTCCAGCGGCGATTTGGTGATGTTGTTGTCCAGCGAAAGGTAATACCCCGTGATCGGCGCATAGGCCGGCAGCATCCCCTGGTTCTGGGTCGTGTCCGTCACGCTGAAGTTGCTCCCGGGGGCCGCATACGCAGGCGGATTGCTCACGGCGGTCACGATGAGATCCACGCCGGCCGCCCCGATGCCGAACGACCGGGACACGTCCGGCGCCGGCTTCCAGTCCCCGTCCCCGATCTGCGACGCGGTCACCGTGCAGGTCCCTACGGCAACGAAGTTCACCGTCGCCGGGGGGGTCAGAGTGCAGACCCCGGCCGGGCTCGCGCTGAAGGTCACCGTCAGTCCCGACGAAGCCGTGGCGCTCACCGCGAGGGGTCCTCCCGAGAGGAGCTGGTTCGGTATCGCGGCGAAGGTGATCGTCTGGGCGGTGTGCGTGAACTTGAAGATGGTGCCGAAACCGCTGGCGCTGCCGTAGGTCGTTCCGTAGAAGTCTCCATCTGCGCCTTTCAGGATGGGCGCGGCCGGGCCGTAGGGATTAGGCGCGGGGAACGAGTGGATCGTGGCGCCCAAGGTCAGGTTGGGAGGATCCGATGTGTCGACGGTCATGACGAAGATGTTCCCGCCCGCATTGGTCCCGCCAAGGGCCGTCGTCCCGTAAAACACCTTATCGGTGTCCCGGATGAGAGGCGCATAAGGGGTTCCGCGTTAAGCAGGGAAACTGGACAGCGTGGTAACGTTCCAGGGGGCGCTGTTCTGCATGTAGAAGACGGTGCCGGAATTGTTCGCGCCACCCGCCGAGGTCGTCCCGTAGAAGCCTCCGGGGTTGGATTGCAGAAGAGCCGCGTAGGGGTTCGCCCCATCGGCGGCCCCGGCGAACGAGTGCAGCAGCTCGACGGTATACGTGGGCCCCGCGCTCACGACCAGACGGAAGATGGTACCGAGATTGTTTTCACCACCAACATAGGTAGTGCCGTAGATGTTGCCGTCCGCGGCCAGGATCAGGGCCGCAACGGGGAGGGCCCCGTCGGTGGCGGCCAGCCGGCGAAGTCGTGGACATCGGTGCAGGTGGCGCCAGTTGGCACCCCGCTCCCATCCCTGGGTGACATCCATGCGGAAGATAGTTCCCAAGTTGTTTGCGCCCCCATATTGGGTCGTCCCGTAGAAGGTATCACCCGCAACCGGAACTTGGAGAAGGGCCGCGCGGGGGGTAGCGCCGTCGGGGGTCCCGCCAAATGAGCAAAGGGTCCCGCCACCAGTCACCGTGGGGGGATCACCCCCGTCGTCCGTCATGAAAAAGACGCTCCCGTTGCCCCCGCCCGAAGTGGTCGTCCCGTAATACACCCCGTGGCTGTCCCGGATGAGAGGTGCCATAGGATTTGCCTGAGAGTCGCCAAAGGTGCTCAGGATGGTGACGGTCCCGTCGGTCTTCATGTAGAAGATGGTGCCGGAATCGGGAGGAACAGCGGCTCCACCGTTTTGGGTGGTTCCGTAAAACCCCCGCGCGGCATCGGGTTGGAAGAGGCCCGCGAAGGGGTTCGCCCCGTCGGGCACCCCGGTAAAGTCGTGAAGCGTGGTGAAGCCCGCGCCGCATGGGCCACCGGACTGACGACCAGAACGGCCGCCAGCGCCGCGATCAGGAAGCCAACATACCTTACCGTACGCATGACACCCCCCTTTCTTGTCCCTTGTCAGCCGCTCACAGAGTCAGTGGTCCGAGGTCGCGCCGGACCTCGCATCGCCCACATCACATCCGCCGTCGGTCGCTGGACACCAGAACTCCAAGAGCGGGAACATGCATGACACCGGAATTGATCAGGACTCCTGCTCGTGCTGGATCGGCGCATCACCTCCTGGCCAAGGGTGGAACAGGCCGTCATTGGAAAACGCGTCACGGATCGGCGCCAAAACAAAACGGCCCTTCAGGGGCAACCGCACCCCCGAAGGGCCGTCGTCGCGAGGCATCTTTTCCACAATCGGGTTCTTGCTCCCCAACCGCCATGAGTCAACCCTCACGCCTCATGAAACGATTCCGGGGGCGGGGTAGAACCGCGAACGTCAGCACACTACATACCACCCTGATCCGTTGTCAAGGGAATTGTTGGCATGGACCGCGGGTCTTGAGGGGTTGCAGTCGGTGTTGGGTGTTATAGAATAGTGTCCGATCTCATGTGCGGCCTGACGGCACGATTGGAGGAGGCGATGGGCTGGATTGTGGAGCCGGAACGGAAGGTCCCGGTCACGGCGGACGTGGACGTGCTGGTGTGCGGTGGGGGCTTTGCCGGGGTGGCCGCGGCGGCCTGCGCGGCGCGAAGCGGCGCGCGCGTGCTGCTGGTGGAACGCTATGGGTTTCTCGGCGGCCTCGTCACCGGAGGGCTCGTCATCACGACGCCGCCCCTCGACAACGGCATCAATCGGGAAATCGCGCAGCGGCTCCGAGACAAGCAGGTCTACGCGCCCCTGCACAAACCGGGCGCCGAGATGATCGATCTCAAGATGCATGCCCTGGACCCCGAGGTGCTGAAGTACGAGCTGGTGCAGTTGCTCCGGGAGCAGAACGTCCGCCTGCTCCTGCACACCCTCATCGTCGGCAGCCTCGTGGAGCAGGGCGTCGTGAAGGGCATTCTCGTCGAAAACAAGGCGGGGCGGCAGGCGATTGTGGCGAAGATGGTGGTGGATGCGACGGGCGACGCGGACGTGGCCGCCTTTGCCCACGCGCCCTTTCGCGTGGTGCGGAAGCCGATCACCATGATGTTCAACATGGCGGGTGTGGAGGTGGAGCAGGTCCTCGCCCAGGTCGGCGATTGGAGCAATCTCCGGAAAGTCGTGACGCAGGCGATTGCGCAGGGGGAGCTGGCGTTCGAGCTGGGCACCACCCTGGAGTGGGGCACCCCGGGCGTCCACGCCGAATGCCTGCTCCACCCCGGTGAGATCAACGTCTGGTCGGGGAACCTCCGCGGCCGGGACGCCCTCGATCCAGAGCAGCTCACCGAGGCGGAGCTGATCACCCGGGAGCACGTGATGCGGCTCGTCGGCTTCCTGCGGGCGCACGTCCGGGGATTCGAGGGATCCTGGATCGAGTGCACTGCGCCCTTGCTCGGCGTGCGGGCGACCCGGCAGATCCTGGGCGGCATCTCGCCCACCATGCAGGAGGTGCGGACGACCCGATTCGGCGACACGGTGGCCAAGCCGTATGCCGAGGAGTCCATCCGGCTGCCGTACGGCTCCCTGCTCCCGCAAGGCGTGGACAACCTGCTCGTGGCGGGGCGGTGCATCTCGGCCGACGAAGAGGCCATGGGGCAGCTCCGGCTGATTCCGGTCTGCTCCGCCACGGGGCAGGCGGCGGGGACCGCGGCCGCGCTCGCGCTGCGGGCGGGCGTCACGCCCGGCAAGCTCGACGTCTCAGTCGTGCAGAAGGCCCTGGCCACGCAGGGAGTGGATCTGGGCCTGTAGGCCGGTGGCGCCGCGTGCTCCACGAGGGCCCCGCCGGAATGCCTCATGACCCCAGTCCGAAAATACTCGTGAACCGCAAAGCGCGCAGAGACCGCAGAGGAAGCCGACATTCTCTCCTGGGCCCGGGGGTCACGGGCCGCCCCTCCTGGAGTCTTGCGGATTGAGAGGGTGGAACCGGGGTCGCCCGTATCACTCTCTGCGTGCTCTGCGCCCTCTGCGGTGAGGTATTTCGGATCAAGGATGATTCTTAGGGCAGCCAGGGGGCCCGGCAGCGGGCTATGCGATCGGAAGAGGATGAGGAGCATCCCATGACGGCACCACCCGGCTCCACGGGGGCAGACGCCCTCCTCGCGACCGCCGCCGCGGCGGGCATCGAGGTCTGTTTTGCGAATCCCGGCACGACCGAGATCCCGCTCGTGGCCGCCTTCGAACGGCAACGGGCGATTCGCCCGGTGCTCTGCGTCTTCGAGGGCGTGTGCTCCGGCGCCGCGGACGGCTACGGCCGCACGGCCGGCAAGCCGGCCCTGACCCTGACGCACCTCGGCCCGGGCTTCGCGAACGCGATCGCCAACCTCCACAACGCCCGGCGCGGCCGGAGCCCCGTCGTCAACGTGATCGGCGAGCACGCGAGCTGGCACCTGCCGTTCGACCCCCCGCTGGCCGCCGACATCCGGTCGCTGGCGCGCCCCGTGTCGGCCTATGTCGGGACCATCGACTCCCCCGCGGACGTCTCCGCCAGGACTCGCGAGGCCATCGCGGCGGCGTGCGTGCCGCCGGGCCAGGTGGCGACCCTCATTTTCCCCATGGACTATCAGCAGGCGCCGGCGTCGGCGGAGGGGGCGGCGCCCCTGGCCGTGCCGGCGGCGCCCCTCCCGGACCCCGCACGGATCGGCGCCGTGGCGGCCCGGCTGCGCCAGAGCTCCAAGGCGCTGCTGATCCTGGGCGGAAGCGGCCTGACGGCCCGCGGGCAGCGGGCGGCCCAGCGCCTCGCCGTCCACTGCGGCGCGCGGTTGGTCAGCGAGACCTTCCCGTCCACCAGCGAGCGGGGCGGGGGGCTTCCCGCCGTCCCGCGCCTCCCCTATTTCCCCGAGCCCGCCATCGCCCTCGTCGCGGCCCACGATCCCGTGGTGCTCTGCGGGGCGCGCGAGCCCGTGACCTTCTTCGGCTACGCCGGGCTCTCCAGCACCCTCGCGCCGCCGGGGACGACCCTGGCGCTGGCTCGCCCGGAGGAGGATGCGACCGGGGGGCTGGAGGCGCTGGCGGACGCCCTGGGGGCGCCCGCGGTGCCCGACGCCTGCGTGGAGCCGCCGCCGGCCCCCCAGTCGGATGCGGCCCTCACCCCGGACGCCGTGATGGCGGCGCTCATCCCGCGCATCGCCGAGGATTCGGTGGTCGTCGTCGAGGGGGGGACGCTGGGCTACCCCTACTTCGCCGCGGCGGCCGCGGCCCGACGGCACCGGGCGATCTGCCTCTCGGGCGGCGCGATCGGCTTTGCGCCGCCGGCGGCCCTGGGCGCGGCGCTCGCGGCCCCGGGGCGCCCCGTGCTGGCCCTGACCGGCGATGGGGCGGCGCTCTACACCGCCCAGGCCATGTGGTCGATGGCGCGCGAAGGGCTGCCCGTGGTGCTGTGCATCGCGGCGAATCGCACCTACAACGTCGTGCGAACGGAACTCACGCGCGGGGGCGCGGCCGTGGCCGGACACGCCGCGGCGCTCACCAGCCTCGAGCATCCGCCGGTCGATTGGGTGTCCCTGGCCCGCGGCTACGGCGTGGCGGGGGAGTGCACGACGACCTTCCAGACGCTCTGCGCCGCGGCCGATCGGGCCCTGGCATCCCGTGCGCCGTATCTGATCGAGCTTGCGCTCTGACCCCGGACTGCCGGCCGGACCGTCTGCCTGACCGCTCGCGCAGCAAGGGTCCCGAATCTCAAGAGGCTCGGCCGTCTGCCCGCGCTTGGACTAGCGTGCTAGGATGAGGCCTGATGGCAGCAGCGGTATCGCGTGCTGCCGCTGGCGTGGAGGAGGGGAAGCGATGGCCAAGTCGACGGAGAAACCTGAGAAGCCCCGCGCCGCCTGGCGCGCCGCCGTGCCCCCGGATCGGTACGCGGTCCTCTTCGAGGAGGCCACGGAACACCCGGGCTCCAGCCCGCTGAACCAGGAGAAGCGGGCGGGCACGTATGTGTGTGCCGCCTGTCACCAGCCGCTCTTCCGCTCCGAGGCCAAGTTCGAGAGCGGCACCGGCTGGCCCAGCTTCACCCGGCCGCTCCCCGGCCGGGTCGGCACCAAGGTGGACGTCTCACTCGTCTGGCCGCGCGCGGAGTACCACTGCGCCCACTGCGGCGGCCACCAGGGGCACGTGTTCGAGGACGGCCCCGCGCCCACCGGCCAGCGCTGGTGCAACAACGGGCTGGCCTTGGAGTTCGTACCCGAGGGGGAGCCGCTGCCGCCGCTCGTGGAGTGAGCGGCGGGGTTGGCTGCGCGCCCGGATCCGGGGACTCGCCCGCGGCCGGGCGTGCGAGGGACGGCACGCGGGACGACTTGCCTCGCGGCGGCGGCCTTGCTCGACTGGACTGAGGGTGGGCTGTAGCACAGGGGCCTCCTCGGTGAGGGACTTCGCACACCGGACCGTTCCGGGTCCTGGCAGGAGGCGCCCCCCGCGAGGGGTGAAGGGCCGGCTGCGGTCGTGAAAAGTCCGCGACAACCCTGGGGCTGATCGGGGTTTGCGCCCATCGCGAGGGCGGGGACGAATCGAGGGGCAGGCGGGGTGCCGGGGCGGGGAGCAATTGGTACGGGCGTTGCTTCAGAGAAAGGGGAATTCACCACACGGGAGGGGATCATGCCCACCATTGTCGAGTACACTGACGCCCGGTCACCACGCAACGAGTATCCGGATCGGATCGTCTCACCGCTCCAGGCCGGCCCGTGCTGCTTCACGGACATGGAGAATGTCGGGGTTCCGGCGGTCGAGGGACGCTGGCGCTACCAGTATCGGCGCTGCCGCGTGTGTGGCTTCACCGTGCGCGTCATCATCCAGGAGCTGCCGGATGCGGACGCGATCGCCTCGCTCCGGGCCACCTTCAGGGTGCTGCTCAACCGCCAGTAGGAGTGCACTGTCCAGGGGACCGGTCCATTCGTGGCCGGGGTAGATTTCGACTGCGCGCCCGCCGACCGATAACTCGCTGAAACATCTTCCGCCCATGGCGGCCCGTTGCTATAGCTCACCCCCACAATTCTCGATCGGCCACGGAAAGCGGCGAGGCCTGAAGATCGGAGCGGCCGGGTGTGTCCGGTCCCCGCTCCTCGGTCCCGGATGTCGTGGGCCCAGGAGCGACCGATGCATGGCTCCACATCCTTCTCTCGTTGCTCCCCCGTGACTGCCCGTGTACACGAAACCGTTTGTTCTGACCAGCCTGGCCTACTTCTGCTTCTTCAGCAACGTCAACGCCTACAACCTGCTCCCGCTCTACCTGCAGAGGCTGGGTGGGCGCGAGGGGGAGATCGGGACCATCATGGCCATGTACAGCGTGGCCGCCATCCTCTGCCCGGGAGGCAGCCCCATTCTTTCGGCCCGGCCTCTGGGGCCCAGTGCCCGCGGCTCCCCTGAGCATGGCGGGCTCGGGGGCGCAGCGGCTATGTTGTTGCCCTGGTCAACGCGATGCACACTGGAACGCTGTCACTACGCCTCCTTTGCCCACTTGTGGTCCGGGTCGTCATGCAGGATGTAGTTTCGCGGCTCGCCGGCCAGGATCCAGAGGTAGTAGAGGGAGTAACCGGGCGCGGTGACCACCGGGTGGTAGCCGAAGGGGAGCTTCACCACGGAGTTATCCCGGACGACGTAGGCGTCGTCGAGCTTCCGCTCGGGGCTGTAGATCCGCTGGAAGCCAAAGCCCTGGGGCGGGTTGATTTTGAAGAGGTAGACCTCCTCCATGCGTGTCTCATCAGGCGGCGCCATGGTGTCGTGCTTGTGGGGGGGATAGCTCGACCACTTCCCCGGCGGGTTGAAGGTCTCGCCGACCAGGAACCGTTTCGAGGGAAAGCTCGCATCGATGATGTCGTGGATCTGGCGCTCGAAGGTCTCCTTGCCCCGGGTGGAGACTTTCACCCTCTCCGGCCCGATGAGGCGGGGCTCGCCCGGCAGATCGCTCGGGGTGCGGGCGATGGCAACCTCCAGGGCACCCACCGCCTCGACCTTGAACTTGTGGCCGGGTGGAACGTGGACCGCGGTGGCGCGGCCGGCGAAGACATTGGCGCGGCCGCCGATGGAAAGGAACTGGGCCTCGCCCGCCGTCACGTTGGCCAGGCCCCCCAGGAGGATCAGGCAGACCTCGGCCTCCTGGCTGGAACCCCGATAGGCGCGCCCCGGCGGGAGATGCAGGACGCCAACCTCCAGGAGCTCGATACCATCCTTGCCAGGCTTGACCAGTGGGGTGTAGCCGTCCTTGGGCCTGTACTGCTTGAAGAGGTTCATCGACCGGTCCTTTCTGACAGGAAGCATTTCGAATATCGGAGTGCGGATTTCGAATTTCCCCTGACCACCTCCAGGACCGTACCATCCGTTCCCCGGCTCTGTCAATGGACCTCGGCTCACCACCAAGAGTTCGACTTTCGAATTGGCCTGCGTGGTCGCGTGGAGTTTCTCCTTGACATCCTCAAGCCTGAATGGTACGGGATAAGAAGAATCCGGGCAATGAACGACCTGTTCGCGATGTGAGAATGATGGCGCCATGGAGATCCGGTCCTTAGCCAAGGGGCTCTCGGTGATCGAGGCGCTCGCGTCCAGTCCCAGTCCGCTCACCGCAGTCCAGCTCAGTCGCCAACTCAAGCTCACCCGCCCGACGCTCTATCGCATCCTGGGTACGCTCGCCCTGCACGAGTTCGTCACGCGCGAGGAAGTCAGCCCGTTCTATCGCCTGACCTTCAAGCTGCTGGACATCGGCCAGCGGGTACTGGAGCAGACCGATCTCCTGGACGCCGCGCGGCCTGTCCTGCGCAAGCTGGGCACGCAGTGCCGCGAGACCGTCCACCTGGCAGTCCCCGAGGGGGGCTGCATGGTGTACCTGGACAAGCTGGACGGGGCAGGGCCGTTCTGCACTTTCTCGCGGCCGGGCGGCCGGGTGCCCATGCACTGCACGGCGCTGGGCAAGGCGGTGCTGGCCCACCTCCCTGCCCAGCGGGTTCGGGCCATCCTGGCCCAGCGTGGCCTTGGCCGGCACACCGCTCGCACGATCGTCACCGTCCCCGCGCTGGAGAGTGAGTTGGGGCGGGTCCAGCGGCAGGGGTATGCCCTCGACGACGTGGAATTCGAGGAGGGGGTGCGCTGCGTGGGCGCCCCGGTGTTCGACTATCGCGGCATCCCGATTGCCGCCATCAGTGTCAGCGCCCCGGTCTCCCGGATGCCGTTGGCCCGGGCGCACGAAGTAGGCGCCCTGCTTCGAGAGAGGGTGGGCCAGGTTTCCCGGGCCATGGGATGGCGGCCCAAGCCGGGAAGCGTTCCGAGCAAGACGGCGCCCGGCCAAAAATTGCGGGCGACGCGCCAGGTCGGCCGGGCCTGAGGCGGGGCACCCCGGCCCGGCGGGGAGGATTTCCCGTCGCGAGAGAGACGGAGGGGAGCTATTGGTCGCGCGGCCCTCGAGCGGCCGCGGCCCGTCGCAGGCGCGACGGCTCACGGAGAAGGAGGAGAAACCATGGGTCACCGTTGGCGAGTATCCCGTCGGCAGTTCCTGCAGACCCTGGCGGCGTCCGGCGCGATCACGGGGGCAGGCCTTGCCTCGTCGGTGGGGCCTTTCGTCTGGACGCGCAAGGCGCACGCCGCCAGCACCGTGCGGTTCCAGTTCAGCGTCCCCGAGCCGCTCCGCATCTCCTTGGTCGAGGGCCTGGTGGATCGCTTCAACAAGTCCCAGTCGGACGTCGAGGTGAAGGTCGAGTTCGTCCCCCAGGCCCAGGCGCGGCAGCAGCTGATCACCGCCATCACCGCTGGCAATCCGCCTGACTGCTGTCAGATGTGGGACAACTGGCTGGGCGAGTTCGACGGCATGGGGGCGCTGGAGGACCTCACGGAGCGGATGAAGGCGTGGAAGTACTACGCCACCACGGTGCCCACGGCCTGGCAAACCGTCAGCCTGAAGGGCAAGATCGTGTCCTTCCCGCTGGCCCTCACCAATGACGCCATCTTCATCCGGACGGACCGGGTGAAAGAGTATGGCCTGAAGATGCCCACCTTCGACTGGACCACGGACGACTTCCTGACCCTGGCCAAGGGCTTCACCAAGCCGGAGAAGAACCAGTATGGCTTCGGGCTGCGCGGCGGGGGAACATGGGCGGTTCTCTACGCCACCGAGTTCATGTACGGCAACGGCGCCCAGGTGCTGAAGGACGGCAAGGTCGTCATCAACTCGCCGGAGGCGGTCTCGGCCTTCGAATGGTACATCGACCTCATCCGCAAGTGGAAGGTCACCCCGCCCAGCGCACCGACGGACGCCTATCGCCAGATCGTCGAGGGCTTCGGCCGCGGCGTGACCAGCATGTACCTCCACAACTCCGGCTCGATCGAGGAGCAGAAGAAGTTCGTGGGCGAGCCCAACTTCGCCACGCTCCCCATCCCGGTCGGCCCGGCGAAGAAGCGCGCCTCGTTCTTCTTCTCCGAGACCCTGACCATGTTCAAGGGCGGCCAAGAACAAGGAGGGGGCCTGGAAGTTCCTGACCTGGATGATGGACGACGAGCAGCACTACCAGTACTGCAAGACCCTCGGCCTGCTGCCCACGCGGCAGAACCTGGCCGAAAAACCGCCGTACACGGAGGCCGCTTATGCGGGCTTCGTCAAGTCCATCCCCTTCTCCATCGTCAGCCCGTACCTGGCCTACCCGGGGTGGGGCGGCAAGCTGGATTCGGAAGGGGTGCCCATGTTCCAGCAGGCGTTCGTCGGCCAGATCACGCCGAAGCAGTGCTCTGGACAAGTTTGCCGAGATGCTGACCAAGAACATGGCGTAACGGTCGTCTCTGCCCTGGCCCCGGAGCCCCGCTGTCGGGGTTCCGGGGCCGTCCGCTATGCACCGAGAAGCAGCGGGAGCCTCTCGGGTGAACAAGGAAGCCGGTGTTGCCGTGCCCATGCCGCGAATGCTCATCTCTCGCCGGACGCGGGAGCACCTCGCCAATTACGCCTACCTCCTGCCGGCGGCCATCTGCCTGGGCGGCACCGTCCTCTTCCCGATCCTCAAAGCCATCCACATGAGCCTGTACCAGAACGTGCTGTCCCGCCCGCAGGATTATCACTTCATCGGTCTCGGCAACTACGTGCGGATGATCCACGACCCCACCTTCTGGCTGACGCTGAAGAATTCCGTCGTCTGGGTCGTCTTTTCGGTCAGCATCCAGTTCGTGCTGGGTTTCCTGGGTGCGCTGCTCCTGAACGCCGAGTTCAAGGGGCGGGCGTTCTTGCGGACGCTGAACCTGCTCCCCTGGATCATCCCGGGCGTGGTCGTCGGGCTGGTGTGGGAGTACCTGTACCAGCCGAACTACGGGCCGATCAATGACATCCTCCGGCGCGTGGGGCTGATCAGCGTGCCCATCGCCTGGTTGAGCCAGCCGGCCTTCGCCATGGCCAGCGTCATCTTCGCCAACATCTGGCGCGGGATCCCCTTTTTCACCATCATGATCCTGGCGGGCCTGCAGGCCATCCCGGACGAGGTCTATGAGGCGGCCACCGTGGATGGTGCCACCGTCACGCAGCGGTTCTGGAACGTCACGCTGCCCATGCTGCGGCCCATCATCGTGGTCGCCACGGCCACCCGTATCATCTGGACGTTCAACTACGCCGACCTCATCTTCGTCATGACGGGTGGCGGCCCGGCCAACGCCACGCAGATCACCTCCACCTACACGCTCATCAGTGCGTACACGGACCTGGACTTCGGTTACGCCGCGACGCTGTCGGTGGTCCTCCTGGTCATCATGCTGCTCTTCACGGCGTTCTACCTGAAATTCACCAAGGGCGTCCAGTCGGTGGCGGGATGAAAAGACAACGATCTGGGGATCTCCTCGAGCGCATCCTGGGTGGCCCGGTCCTCTGGAGCGGCCTGGCGATCATGACGCTGTTCGCCATGGGGCCGTTCCTCTGGGCCCTCTCCGCCTCCCTCAAGACGCGGATGGAGCTGTACGCCACACCCATCACCTACATCCCCACCCATCCCATCCTCCGGAACTATGTGGAGGCCTGGACATCGCGCCTCACGCCGTTCAGCATTTTCTTCGCCAACAGCCTGTGGGTCTCCTCGGTCACCATGGTGGCCACCATCGTGATCTCCACCTCGGCCGGCTATGCCCTGGCGCGCTTCCGGTTCATCGGCAAGAACACCCTGATGCTGGTCTTCCTGGCCACCCAGATGTTCCCCGCCGTCCTGCTGATTCCCCCCCTCCTGTCCCAGTGGTACGCGCTGGGCCTGATCGACACCTACCAGGCGCTGATCTACTCCAACTTCTCCTTCACTGTGCCCTTCACGGTCTGGATGCTGGTCGGCTACTTCGAGAGCATCCCGCGCGAGCTGGAGGAGAGCGCCATGATCGACGGCTCCAGCCGGTTCGGCGCCATGCTCAAGATCATCGTGCCCCTGGCGGCGCCGGGCATCGCCGCCACCGCCATCTTCGCCTTCGTCTCCTCCTGGAGCGAGCTACTCTTCGCCACCACGTTCACCAGCAGCACCAATATGCGGACGCTGTCGGCCGGCCTCCTGTACATGGCCGGCCAGTACGAAGTGCAGTGGGGCCAGCTCTCCGCCGGCGTCATGATCAGCACCGTTCCCGTGGCCATTCTCTTCACCTTCCTGCAGAAGCACCTCATCAAAGGCCTGACCGCAGGGGCCATGAAGGGATGAGACAGGTTCACCACCAAGGCACCAAGAAAAGACCACTTGCCCTTTGATTCCTTGGTGTCTTGGTGCCTTGGTGGTGAACTTGCGCGCACAACGCGGCGCCAAGCCGCTTTCGATGCGAGAAGGAGGGATGACGATGGCGTGCTGCAGCAAGCCCAAGAAGGCGGCGAAGGGGAAGGAAGGCGGGGCCAAGGCCGGGAAGTAATCGTTCCAGCCTGGAAGAACACGAAGCCCCCTCGAGTCTCTCGAGGGGGCTTCGTGTTCCTGAGGGAGGGCTCCTGGCGTCCGGACCGGCCCTCCCCCGGCCGGTTCGCGTCTGGGTCCGCTCAGGGATTGGTTGGCTCCGCCTCCAGCAGCACGCAGTGGCGGGGATCGACGCTGAGGTAGGCCGTCGTCCCTTCCGCCACTGGCTCCCCGGCCGCGGCGCGGATGGTGAGTTGCCGATCCTCCCAGTCCACCTGATACTGGGTGAAGTCCCCCTGGAAGACCGAGCGGCGGACCGTGACCGGCCAGACGTTGAGGGAGGCGGCCGGGGGGGCGGGGCTGAGGTGCAGGTGGACGGTCCGAACCGAGAAAACGCCCTGCATGCCTATCGAGCGGCCGTAGGCCATGCCATAGATGAGGTGGCCTCCAGGACTCTCCATGGCAAGCAGGCCATCCTGCCGGAGATCGGGGCGGTGGCGGCCCGGGAGGAGGTTGGCTGATCCGACGAAGTCGGCGACGAAGGGGTTCCGGGGGAGGTTGTAGATCTCAAGAGGGGTCCCGAGTTGCTCGAGTCGCCCGTCCTTCAGGACGACGATCCGATCCGAGATGGCCAGGGCCTCCTCCAGGTCGTGGGTGACGTAAACCGAGGTGATCCCGAGACGGTGCTGGAGCTCCCGGAGTTCGATCCGCATCTCGGCCCGGAGCTTCGCGTCCAGGTTCGAGAGGGGCTCATCGAAGAGCAGCACCGCCGGGGAGAAGACGAAGGCCCGGGCCAGGGCGACCCGCTGCTGCTGCCCGCCCGAGAGCTGGGACGCTCGCCGGCTCGCGAAGGTGCCCATCTGGACCAGCTCGAGGGCCTCCCGGACCTTGTCCTCGATGGCCTGCCGGTCCAGCCGCCGGACCCGGAGTCCGTAGGCGACGTTGTCGAAGACACTCATGTGGGGCCAGATGGCGTAGGACTGGAAGACCATGGAGACCCCGCGCTGCTCGGGGCGGACGTTCACCCGTCTTGCCGCCGAGTACACCGGCGCCCCCCCGATCCAGATCTCACCGGCCGTGGGCTGCTCCAGGCCGGCAATGGCCCGGAGGACAGTGGTCTTCCCACAGCCGGAAGGCCCAAGGAGGGTGAGCTGCTCGCCCGGCCGGACGGTGAAGCTGACGCCATCGACCGCTGTCACGCTCCCGTATCGGACGACCAGTTCGGTCACCGCGATATGGGCCGTGTCTCCGGTGGGCGGAGGTGGGGAAGGAACTCCCGGCATGTCGGGCGGTTGTCGGTTCTGCGTGGATGTCGGCGTGTCGGACGCCATCATTCGCCCCCGTACTGGGAGACGCGACGGGTCAGGACGATGAGCAGGACCACCGCGACGGACACGACCAGGGTCTGGATCAGTGCCATGGCCGCGGTGAGCTCGGAGCTGCTCGAGAACCACGCATCCACGATCGCCGGCGTGATCACCTTGGCGTTGGGCCCCGTCAACAGGATCGAGGCCCCCAGCTCCCGGACGCTGGCGATGAAAAGGAGGAGCCAGGCGGCGAGCATCCCGGGGCGCAGGAGCGGCAGCGTCACCGTCCGGAGCCGGTAGCCCCACGAGGCCCCGCACATCTGGGCACATTCCTCCAGACTCTTGTCGAGCTGGAGCATCACGCCCGCGATCGTCCGGACACCGAGGGGGAGGAAGACGGTCAGGTACGCGATCAAGAGCAGCCAGAGCGTGCCGTAGATGTGGATCGGGAAGACGAGCCAGGCCCACATCATCCCGAAGGCGAAGACCAGCCGGGGGACCGCCTGCGGGAACATCACAAGGTATTCGATCACGCCGCTCCCCGGGAGGCGCGATCGATAGATAATCCAGGAGAGGAGCCCCATGAACAGGACACCGATGGTGGCGGTGGCGATGCCGAGGTAGAGGCTGTTCCAGAGGGCGGAGCGAACTGCGTCCAGCGAGAAGGCGGTCGCGTAGTTCTCCAGCGTCCAGTTGCTGCGAAGTGGGAACGCCGTGGCCAGCTTCTGAAGGGAGGCGTAAGCGAGGGTGAAGATGGGCAGGGCCACCGCGATGGATACGTACAGCGCGCTGATGCCAAACAATACCCAGCGGAGACCGCCGACGTTCATCACCCGTGGCCGAAAGGCCTTGCCGGTGATCGTCACATAACTCCCTTTGGTCACGATGCGGCGGTAGAGATAGACCATGGCGAACATGACGGCGAACAGAGACGTCCCCATGGCGGCCGCCAGGGGAATTTGCGGCGGGTATTGGGACACGAGTTGGTACATCGCCGTCGTGATGACATAGAACCGGTTCGGCAGCCCGAGCACCAGGGCGGCGGAGAACGAGCCGAGCATCTCCGCGAAGACGAAGACCGCGGCCCCGAGGACCCCGGGCGCGACCAGGGGCAGGGTCACCTGGAGCATGGTCCGGATCCGTCCCGCCCCGAGCACCTGGGAGGCCTCCTCCAGCGCGGGGTCCATCGACTTCATCACCGCCCCGATCATGACGAAGGCGACGGACCCCTCGAAGAGCGCCATGACCCAGGCGATCCCGTAGGCGTTGTTCATGTCGATCAGAGGCCCCTGCCCTCCGACGGCGCGCCAGATCTGGTTGAGGAAACCGCTCCTGGGCGCCCCCAGCAGACTCCAGGCGAGTGCGCCCATCAGTGGGGTCACATAGTACGGGAGGGCCATGAGTTGCTCGAAGGTCATCCGCGCGGGAACGTTCGTCCGCGACAGGATCCACCCCAGCACGAACCCGAAGACGAGCGCCATCACCGTAGCCACCAGCGCCACGACCACGGTATTGGTGAGAATCTGGGGATAGCGGGCCAGCCCCCCGTAGTTGGCCAAGCCGTAGGCCGTGGGCGGCCGCGCCTGGGGGTCGCCGACATTGAGCGACGCTTGGATGAGATAGACGATAGGGTACAGGACGAGGGCCGCCGAGACGGCGCCCACCAGCAGGCTGACGACCCTCTGCCCCGAGAATCCAGACCAGGCCAGGCGCAGAGACCGCACGGTCGTCGCCCCTAGAGGCCCATGATCCCGTTCCACTCCTTCACGAACTGGCTTTGGGCGGCGTCGTAGTCGGCCCAGTCGGACGGGAAGAGCAGCTTGAAGTCTTGCAGTCGCTTCCCCGTCGGCAGAGGCGTGGCATCCGAGCGCAACGAGGGGTAGAGGAGGATCTTCTCGTTCTGCCAGATGTTCTGCCCTCGCCTGGACATGCCCCAATCGAGGAAGAGCTTGGCGGCCTCGGGGTGGGGGGCCTTGTCCACGATCCCCACGACGACTGGCGTTGCGGGCAGGCCGTCGGGCGGGGCGACCAGTTCGATGTCGGCCCCCTTGTCCTTGTAAAAGACATACCCCGCGTATTCGGCCAGGGCGCACACCTCGTCCTCCCCCTTGGCCAAGCGATCGAACAGTTGCGCCCGGGAGTCGAAGCCGTGGGGCTTCTGCTTGGCAAACTCCTTCCAGAAGCCGTCGCCGTACAGCTTGCGCAGCATGTACCACTGCATGTCCTGCATGCCCGAGGTGGACAGTTTGGCGCTGATCACCCCCGCGTACTTCGGATTGAGGATATCCTTCCAATTCTTGGGGGCATCCCCGGCCTTCAATCTCGTGGTGTTGTAGCCGATTCCGGCAAAGGTGACTCCGGCCCAGAAGAAGTAGCCGGCGGGATTGCTCAGGTACTCTGGCTTGTAGGCCGCGGCCTCCGGCGAGGTGTACTGCATGTACCCGCCCCGCTTCTGAAAGTCCATGGCTGGGGACATGTCGGAGAGATCCAGGATGTCTACCTGATAGGTGCCGGCCGAGCGCTCGGAGAGGAGCTTGTTGTACAGCGCTCCGGTCTGCAGGCGCACGTAGCTGGTCTTGATCTTCGGAAAGTCCTTCCGGAAGGCGCCGAGCAGGACGGCGATGGCCTGTTCGGAGTCGTGACCGTAGTAGACGACTCCTCCTTCCTGTTCCGCCTTCGCCACGTCGGCATAGGTCAGGAAGTCCAGGACTTTGGTCGGGGGCTTGGATGCGGCGTGCGCCGCGGACCGACCGGTGGCCGCAGCCATGATGGGTGCCGCGGTGAGCAGCGCCCCGGCCTTCAGCAGACCTCGCCGCGTGACCTTGCGCTTCAGGATACTGGACATGGCATTCCCCCCTTTCCGTGAGTTGCCCCGCCCTCTCGCTCAGCCGGCGGAAGTGCTCTTATGATCCTTCCCGTTTTCGTCGGACGGGTTTGTCCCTGGTGTGCAGCGGCCTTCGCGCAGGAATCTTGGACCGGGTCGTCGAGCCTGGTCCCGCATATCGCATACCGAAGACCGAGTGTCAATGCCAAATCGATCGTAGTGGTGCAATCGGGGGTTGTCAAACGCCCGCAAGACGGCCTGCGGGACCCGCGCCCCGGACGAGACATCGCAGGATCTGGCCCATCTTCATGCTGCCGAGGAATGATCGCGGGTCGTTTCTCCTTGACACCGCGCGAGGCTCTGCGGCATCCTCTGGTCCACTCCTGTTCAGTGACACACTTCTCACCCGAAGGGGGAAGACCGATGATGCTTGCAAAGTACAGCATGGGAATCGGTGACCGTTTTGCCCGCCAGGGGGCGGCGCAGCTCAGGGCCCTGGTAGAGGCCAAGACCTGGGCGTGGACATCACGCCGGTGTGGAACAAGTCGAATCGGGAGCACCTGATCGTCCACACGCACCCCGACAGCGTGCGCGCCGAGGCCGACGCCGCCGTGAAGGCGCTGGGCTGGAGAGGGCCGTATCACGTGGATGCCGACCACATCGGCCTCAAGACCGTGGAGCCGTTCCTCTCCGGCAGCGACTTCTTCACGCTCGACGTGGCGGATTTCACGGGCCAGGCGGCGCCCGGAGGCGGACGATCCAGGACTTCGTGGCGCGACACCGCCGGTATGCCACGACGCTGAGGATTCCGGGGATCGATACGAGGCTGGCCATCTCCGAGCAGGACATCGCCGGCATTGCCAGGAAGTACCTGCTGGCGATCGGGGAGGCCGGGGCCATCTACCGCCACATCGAGGCCGCCAAGGGCCGCGATCAGTTCATCACCGAGGTCTCCATCGACGAGACGGACACGCCGCAGACGCCCATGGAGCTGCTCTTCATCCTGGCCGCCGTCGCCGACCAGAAGATCCCGGCGCAGACGATCGCCCCCAAGTTCACCGGCCGGTTCAACAAGGGGGTGGATTACGTCGGAGACGTCGTCGCAGTTCGAAAAGGAGTTCAACGAGGACCTGGCGGTGATCGGGTTCGCCATCCAGGAATTCGGCCTGCCCGTCAATCTCAAGCTCAGCGTGCATTCCGGCAGCGACAAGTTCTCGATCTACGGCCCGATCGCCCGCGCGATCCGAAATCACAGCGCCGGGCTGCACCTCAAGACCGCCGGCACCACGTGGCTGGAAGAGGTCGCGGGGCTGGCCACGGCGGGCGGCGACGCGCTGAAGCTGGCGCAGGAGATCTACGAGAAGGCCTACGGCCGGCTGGAGGAGCTCTGCAAGCCGTACGCGGCCGTGATCGACATCGACCGCGCCAGGCTGCCGGAGCCGAAGACGGTCCGGGGATGGACCGGTCCGGAGTTTGCGGCGGCGCTGCGCCACGACCAGAACTGTCCGGCCTACAACCGGCACCTCCGGCAGTTGATCCACGTGGGATTCAAGGTGGCGGCGGAGATGGGGCAGGTCTACTACCAGGCGCTGGAGGCGCACGCCGAGGTGATCGGCCGGCTGGTCACGGAGAACCTGCTGGAGAAGCACGTCAAGCCGCTCTTCATCAGAAACAGCCAGTAGCCATTGGCCGCTAGCCCAGCGTGGCTGGAATCGTCGTACCGTTGTGACGAACCGGCATATCCTCCCCTCTCCACCCTCTCCCCGGGCGGGAGAGGGGCGGGGTGAGGGGCGCAGCGGGAGCGACAACCGAACTGCGATATACCGCTAGCCGTTAGCCAAGGTGCGAAGGCCAGCACGCGGAGAGGCGCTGATTTCCCGATGCCCCCTCAGACCCGTGAGGGGGCATCGGCTTTCCTTGGGGGACGGGGCGATGGCCGTTGGCGTCACCTCGCAGGAGAAGGCAGCATGAAGACCATCGGCCTCATCGGCGGAATGAGCTGGGAGTCCTCCATCGAGTACTACCGGATCATCAATGAAGCGGTCCGGGACAGGCTGGGCGGCCTGCACTCCGCCAAGAGCCTCATGTATTCCGTGGACTTCGCCGAGATCGAGGTTCTGCAGCATGAGGGGCGCTGGGACGAAGCCGCTCGGCTCATGATTGACGCCGCCAGGCGTCTGGAGAAGGGCGGGGCGGACTTCGTGCTGATCTGTACCAACACCATGCACAAGCTGGCAGATGCCGTGCAGGCCGAGATCGCGATTCCGCTCCTGCACATCGCGGATGCCACGGCGGCGGCAATCCGGGGGTGCGAGCTGAGGACGGTCGGCCTGCTTGGCACGCGCTTCACCATGGAGGAGGATTTCTACAGGGGGAGGCTGGTGGACCGGCACGGCCTCCACGTCCTGATCCCCGATGCGGCCGACCGGGCGATCGTGCATCGGGTGATCTACGAAGAGCTGGTCGTGGGGGCGATCAAGCCGCCGTCGAGGATGGAGTACCGGCGGATCATCCAGGCGCTGGTGGGGCAGGGGGCCGAGGGCATCATCCTGGGCTGCACGGAGATCGGCCTGCTGGTGAAAGAGGAGGACAGCCCGGTCCCCCTCTTCGACACCACCCGCCTGCACGCCCTGGCGGCGGTGGATGCTGCACTGGAGGGCAGCCATTAGCCGTTGGCCTCCAGCCATTAGCTAGAACGCAAAACACGAAGAGCGGTCCCGCGCGGGCCGCTCTTTTGATTCAAGCCAATGGCTGATGGCTAGCGGCTAACGGCTGCCTCAGGCTTGACACTGCGGGCGGGGCGGGAGTAGGGTTGGGCTGCTTCGGCGGTTCTCCGGAACGCCCCGAGGAGGTCGGTTGGATGCGGGCGCCTGGGGATCACGAGACGAATGGCTCTCACGTCCCTCTTCCTGCGCGCACAGCGACATTCGGCTTTCCACGGGACATCGTGCTGCGAAGCGCCGTTCCGTGTCCGGGTACCCTGACACCTACCTTGCTCGGCTTATCGACCGATTGAGGTAAGTTAATCGCGTGATCTATGAATGGGATCCAGAGAAGGCAAGAGCCAACCTGAATAAGCACGGCGTGTCGTTCGAGGAGGCGGCGACGGTCTTCCTTGATCGACTGGCGGTGACCTACCCAGACCCGGACCATTCGGCCGAGGAGAGGAGAGAAATCACCATCGGCCATTCCGCGAGGCAGCAAGTCGCGTTCGTCTCCCACACGCAGCGGGGAGATCGTATCCGAATCATCAGCGCACGGAAGGCGACGCGAAGGGAGCGCAAGCAGTATGAAGAAGGCATCAGCGAAAAGAGTGGATGACGAGCTGCGGCCGGAATACGACCTCTCTGAGCTCAAGGGCGGCGTCCGCGGGAAGTACTACCGACAGGCTACTGCCGGTACCAACCTCGTGCTGATCGAACCAGACCTCGCGAATGTTTTCCCCGACACTGCGTCCGTGAACCGAGCACTCCGCCTCCTGGTCGATACTGCAGAAGCGGCTGGCGGCCGGAGGCGGCAACGGCGCGGAGCATCGAACAAGCGGCTCAAGCGGACCGCCTGAGGACGCATCCGTAGCCGCATCGGGACGTGCCACCGCCGGGCATCGTCGATCGCGCTCGACGTCAGAGCAGGCGGCCCCTGGTGTTGGTCATTGGCCGTTGGGAATTGGTCATTGCCTTGATCATACCTTGGAGCGATCACGAAACCTCCAAGCCTGGAGGTTACGAGCAGCGTTTCCCCGAGGTTGCCCGAGACTGCGTATCGCCTTGACACCGGCAGCGGGGCGGGGGTAGGGTTGGGTTGCTTCAGCGGTTCTCCGGAACGCCCCGAGGAGGTCGGTTGGATGCGGGCGCCTGGGGATCACGAGACGAATGGCTCGCACGCGCCTCTTCCCGCGCGGTCAGTAGCATCCGGCCCTCTGCGGCCTCCCATGCCGCGGAGCCCTGTTGCGCGTCCGGGCACCCTGACCCCTCCCGCTCCGCAGCCCAATTCCTCAAGTGTCGCGACCGCTCCCCAGCCGAATCCGATTGCGGTAATCGGCTGTCACAGATCCGAAAATGGCCTCACCACCAAGGCACCAAGCCACCAAGGGAGGACGCGGCGGGCAAGGGCAAGGAATCGGCATCCGTGACGGCCCCATGAGTAGTCTTCGGTTCTGGCCGTTGAAACCTAGAAATGCGCTCCGTATGTTGGTGTCTTGGTGGTTCAATTTCCTCGGATTGAGGTTTACACCCACGTGCTGAACAGAGGAGGCCATGGCGTTCGTAGCCCCCCATAGATGTGCTCTGAGCCGGCTCGGCGTGAGACCCCGGCGGCGGGAACCCATTCGCGGAGGCGCAGTTATAGGCCTCTGCTACCATCGCCTGAGTTGTCTTACGCAGAAGTGCGGCGTCAGTGGTTGCTGGATTAGACAGACTGTCCAATTACTGTTCGGCGACTGAGCGAGACGAATGACCAAGGAGGCCTTCAGTGGCCTATACTAAAATCAAAATCCCGGGTTCCGGGGAAAGCGATGGGGAAGTGCCGATTGTCATTCTCGGCCCGAATGGGTCGGGAAAGACGCAGCTTGCACAGAAGATAGCTCAGAGTAGTCAAGTGAGTGCCATCAGTGCGCAGCGACGCACATGGGTCGACGACACTCTTCCGGTGCAAGAAGAGCAACAACTTCGTAACCAAGTGAAGTCTCAACAAGACCAGTGGCGACAGAACTCTTGGCATCCCACCGAAGAAATCAATTTCATTCTGTCAACCTTGATTCAAGACCACACGAATATAAATAGGATCGGACAGAGAATTCTCATGAAAACCATCCGTCGGATCTATTTTTATCTGGTCGCCGCCATCAGCGTGGAAGTTCTGCTGTGGGGCCTCATCAATCTGCTGCGGTCGATATTTTCAACTGGAGTCATGAAGCGGAAATTCCCAGTCATTATCCATCGGCCTTGCGCAGATTATCGTCAGTATTCCCATTTTCCTATTACACTGGCTTGTCATCCAAAAAGATGCTGGTAAATCAGACGAAGAATTGACTTCGCACATCCGGGCCGGGTTTCTGTATGGAATGCTTTTAGGAACCCTCATCCCGGTCGTCCAAAATATTCTGGCCGTTGTAAACCGGCTGGTTCTGGATACCGCCCGGGCCAGTCGTTCGACCGCCTTGGTCGGCAGTTCGCAATCCACTGTGGATAATGTGATCGCCATCGCCCTTAACCTGCTGCTGGCGGCATATTTCTATCGAATTTTGCAGTCAGACCGAAAAGTCAGCACAGATCAGACAAATCTGACAGACATCAAGCGGATCTACCGCTATGTCTGGATGATTTATGGTCTGGCAATGACCATCATCGGAATCTATGGGTTAATCGAGTTTGTTTTCAGACAGGCAGCGACAATCGATGCCAATTCGGTATCCGGATTGGTTAATCCGCTGGCACTACTCATTCTCGGGGCGCCCATTTGGGTATACGCCTGGTTGAGTATCCAGAAATCCATTTCTGATTTACAGGAACGTTATTCACTCTGGCGAGTGGTACTTTTCTACATGATCAACCTGGGCTTCGCGGCAACCGTATTTGGATCTGTGATTGCTTTCATCAGCCGTTATTTTGAAGCTCTCCTGGTTTTGCCCAAACCGGATCTCAGCTTATTAACCGATCTGCGGCCAATCACAGCACTGTTGGTTCCATTTCTGGTACTGTGCATTTATTACCAGAAACACTTCTTTGCCGATATTGAAAGCCGCACAGACATTCTAGCAAAACAAGGGATGTACCGGTTATATCGATATATTCTGGCAGATTCGTCGGCCTGGCAGGCACGATCATCACCATGATCGGATTGATCAGTTATGGTGTGAATATGCTGATACACCATGATCTGGTTTTCTCTGGCACAGAACAAGAGTTGGCGCTTTCCTGCGCAGCTTTGATCGTCAGTCTCTTCTACTGGTTGTATTTCTATCTGCCTGAACGTCGAATTGCCGCCCAACAGGATGAGAGCGGCGAGCATGCCCGCCGGTCACTCATCCGAAAGGTTTTCCTGTATGTCGTCATCTTCGCCGGTGTGGTGGGCGTGATGGCCTACGGTGGTATCACTGTTTACCTGGTGCTGCAAGAAGTTCTGAATAATACCGGTACACACCAGTGGGACCAGATCATCAAAAGTGGACTGCAGGTCGTGTTGTTTGGGGTCTTCCTGCATATCACCGTACCTGCTCAGACAGGATGGCCGCGCAGCTTCAACGACATTGCAGGCCAGGCAGGCAGCATGCCATGTCGTCCTCGCGATGGCGGCCGAGAGTCCGCTTGGGACAGAAATCCAACAGGTATGCCGCCGACAGGTTCCCGGAATTTCTCTTGAATTTCTTCCAGAACCTGCTGCCAGCGGAGTGACCGCTGAAACACAGGCGCTGGTGCTGCCAGGTTCCACATTGACCACACAGAATTCAAAATGGTTGGTGGTCACTGAGAGTTTCGCGGGCAAGGTGGTTGTACTACCCGAAACCATCGACCAGTGGATCTGGCTGAATCCGCTTCAGAAGAATTCTGAAATTGCGCATAGCCTGGCAGCGTCATTGAAGTCTCTGGCCGAAGGCCGACCGGTTCAAATTCAAAAACAGGGCACTGCCTGGATCATCCTAGGGGTATATTTTGGGCGGATTTATTCTGCTGAATATACTCAGCCTGGTTCTGGGTTTATTGTTCAATATGTAATTTGGCTTACAGGTTCATGGATCCATTATGATCCGTGCAAAACTTGCACGGATCATTTCTTATATAATTCCTCCCGTGGACGTTCCTATGATGAAAATCGGGTATACTTCTTAACCGTATGGCTACCAATATCCGAAATTTTTGTATTATTGCCCATATTGACCACGGGAAATCCACCCTAGCCGATCGCTTATTGCAACTAACCGGAACGATCTCTGACCGGGACATGACCGCACAGATCCTGGATAGTATGGACCTGGAACGTGAAAAAGGCGTCACCATTAAAGCTTCGGCTGTACGCATGATGTACACCGCTCCGGATGGAATCACTTATGAATTTAACCTGATCGACACTCCAGGGCATGTAGACTTCAGTTATGAAGTCAGCCGCGCACTGGCAGCCTGCGAAGGCGCCTTGCTGGTGGTGGATGCCACCCAGGGGATTGAAGCCCAGACTCTGGCCAATCTGTATCTGGCTCTGGAATCAAATCTGGTGATCATTCCGGTCATCAATAAGATCGATCTACCTTCAGCCCGACCGGATGAGGTCGCCCAGGATTTGAGCAATCTGCTGGGTTTCCCCGCGGATGAAATTCCCCGAATTTCCGCAAAAGATGGCACAAATGTTGAACAGGTGCTGGAAATCATTGTGAAAAAGAGTTCCCCCCCCGGTGAAGCGCTGATGCACAAACCGCGGGCGTTAATCTTTGATTCGCATTATGACAGCTACAAAGGTGTAATTGCCTATGTGCGTGTTTTTGAAGGTAAATATCTGCCGCGCGATGAACTTCACCTGATGGCCAATACATTCCAATCTGAAACCGGTGGAAGTTGGAATTTTTATTCCCACCATGAAAGCAATCGATCGTTATGAAGCCGGGCGATGTCGGCTATATTGCAACAGGTCTGAAATCAGTCACTGAATGCCGGGTGGGTGACACCATCACCATTAACTGCCAATCCGGCCGAACTCCCTTTGGCCGGTTATCGGCATCCAAAGCCCATGGTCTTTGCCGGTATTTATCCGGTCGAAGGCGAAGATTATCCTGAAGCTGAAAGATGCCCTGGAAAAACTCCAGTTGAATGATGCTTCGCTGGTCTATGAACCTGAAACCTCTCAGGCCTTGAATTTTGGCTTCCGCTGCGGTTTTCTCGGTCTGTTCCATATGGAGATCATCCAGGAACGCCTGGAACGCGAATATGACCTGGATATCATTGTCACCGCGCCATCGGTGGAATATGAAGTTGTGTGCGCGATGGACAGACTATCATGATCGATTCGCCCGTCCAACTGCCGGAAGAAGGTTTGATCGAAGAGATCCGCGAACCGTGGATGAAACTGGAAATCTTCAGCCCGACCGATTACTACGGCCGATCATGGAACTGGTAACCAAACGCGCGCGGGATTTTTAAGGAACAGGATTATCCGGCACCCAATCGCGTGCAGTTCTCGTTTGAGATTCCGCTTTCCGAGATCATCGTCGATTTCTTTGACGAATTGAAATCCCGAACCCGTGGATATGCTTCGATGGATTATCAGTTCCTCGAATACCGGCCCGGAAACCTGGTGAAACTGGAAGTCTGGTCAATGATGAACCGGTGGATGCGCTGGCAGCCATGTCCACAAGGATGATGCCTATCACAAAGGCCAGCGCCTGGTAACCAAACTGAAAGAATTGATCCCACGGCAGCAGTTTGATGTGTCCGTCCAGGCTTCCGCGGGCGGCGGATCATCTCACGGCGAATATCAAGGCTGCGCAAGGATGTCCTTGCCAAATGTTACGGCGGCGACATCACGCGTAAGAAGAAACTGCTCGACAAGCAGAAAAAAGGCAAGAAACGCATGAAGATGGTCGGCAAAGTGGAAATTCCACAGGCTGCCTTTATGGCGGTTTTGCGGCTGGATGAAGACTAGGGTAAACTATAGAGAAGATCATCTGCCGCAAAGGAAACAATCGATCCATCTTTATTACTGAGAATATAAAAAGTTTGAATAAAGAAGATCACTTTGGGCCCTGAGCGGTGGTTGTTTTAACCGGTATTTGATCAAGATAATCTATTTGCGATCGCAGCGATCACATCAAAGAAGGGAAATATGGCAAAAAACTATCTGGTAACCGGTGGAGCAGGATTTATCGGTTCGAATTATGTCAATCGGTTGTTGACCCGTGGAGAAAAAGTCACGGTTTATG
>CAVQPC010000057.1:0-60555 GCA_963714585.1 uncultured Methylomirabilota bacterium | reverse complement strand
TACCCTTGCCATTCTCCTCGGAGGGACTCGTCGTGGAACCCCTTGATCAGCCTCAACCCCGGCGGACCAGAGATCATTGCGATGTCTTTCCACTTCTCGTATCGCTTCAATACTTCACGAGGCACGGCATGGATTTCCCTCTCCACCCGTCGGTGCTCTTCAATCCGCCACATGCCGGAGTGTAGCCATATTCAATATGGTATGTCAAGAAATCGCGTCTGGTGGTAAGACTCCAGGCGTAGTAGGGGACGTTCCCACCTTCGTCACCTTCTGCGCCCGGCGACGTTGAACACATGCTCTCCCCAGTACATCCGGGACGATACTTCCGAGAATTCCTGAGGTACGGGACTCCTCGGTGCAAAGGCAACATCTTGCTGCCCAGGGCGTGGCCAAGCGGGTCGTGCAGGAGAGGGTTCCGGTCGCTGTCGCTCCAGGGGGGTGAGAGAGCGGTTGGTGTGGTGCATCACTTGTGGTACACTGTCCGCGGAGGTGCAGACCATGCCGACAAAGAATCCGCGGGTAAACGTCGTGCTGGAGAAGCCGCTGTATGACCTGGTATCCCGATGGGCGCGCCGGGACGGGGTGTCGCTCTCGCTGAAGGTGCGGGACGTGATCCGGGCGGCGGCGGAGGCCGAGGAGGACACGGTGCTGGCCGCGGTTGCGGCGGGGCGGGAGCGCAGCTTCACGCGGCGGGCGGCGCTCTCCCACGAGCAGGTCTGGGGGGCCCCGAAGCGCCGGAGACGCTGAGTGCCCTTCGCCCTGCTCTACCACCCGGAGGTCGCCCGGGCGGACCTCCTGCTGATCCCTGTGAACGTCCGCGGGCGGATAGCCGACGCCCTGGCCCGGCGTCTCGGCGAGGCCCCCGAACGCTTCGGGCAGCCGTTGCGGAGGACCTTGAAGGGGTACTGGAAGCTCCGGGTTGGGGACTACCGAGTGGTGTACAAGATCGTGGGCGCTGAGGTGTGGATCCTCGCCATCCTTCACCGGCGACGGGTTTATGAAGACATGCTGCGGCGGATCGGATGGGACCCTACCCAGGGCGGGGCGTAACGCGGGACCCTGCCCGTGAACGTGCGGGCAGCCTCTTCGGCAGCACCGTCCGTGTACAGCCGACAAAGCCCTAGCCTCCAGCGGTCCCCCTGAAGCGATCGCCTTTCCGCTGGCGCATTCCGAGTTCATCCCTTAAGGTTTTTGTGTTGACACGCGGACCGGGCGGGATCGTCTTCTTGCCTTCCGCGAGAATCACTCGGTCGTCTTGACTGTTGACACCGACAGGGGGAGGGGGAATGGCCGCTCAACCACTCAAGGGACAGAAGGCGCTGGTGACGGGCGCCAACTCCGGGATCGGGGAGGCGGTGGCCGTGGCCCTGGGCGCGGCGGGTGCCGCCGTGGTGGTGAACTACGTCACGGGGCCTGAGGTGGCCCAGCAGGTCGCCGACAAAATCAAGGCAGCCGGCGGGGAGGCCATGGCGCTCAAGGCCGACGTCTCTCGCGAGGATGAAGTCCACGCCATGTTCCAGCGGATGCTCAAGGCCTGGGGCACCATCGACATCCTGGTGAACAATGCAGGCATCCAGCGCGATGCGCCTTTCACCGAAATGACGCTAGAGCAGTGGAACCAGGTGCTGGCCATCAATCTCACCGGGATGTTCCTGTGCTCGCGCGAGGCAGCCCGGGAGATGATCCGCCGGGGCGTCCAGCCCAAGGTCTCCCAGGCGGCCGGGAAGATCATCTGCATGTCCTCGGTTCACCAGACCATCCCGTGGGCCGGGCACATCAATTACGCGTCCGCCAAGGGAGGGGTGATGCTCTTCATGAAGACCCTGGCGCAAGAGCTGGCGCCCTCCCGCATCCGCGTCAACGCCATCGCGCCGGGCGCTATTGAGACACCCATCAACCGCCCCGCGTGGAGCACGCCGGAAGCCCTTGCCAAACTGCTCAGGCTCATCCCGTACGGGCGAGTCGGCATGCCCGAGGACATCGGCAAGGCCGCCGTGTGGCTGGCCTCCGACGAGTCGGATTATGTCGTGGGGGCCACCTTGTACGTGGACGGCGGGATGACGCTCTACCCCGAGTTCGCGCACGGGGGATGATCGGAGAAATGCGGAGGCGCGGAGGCGCAGGGGAGCAGGGGCGCTGGGGCGACAAGGGCGCCGGAGGGGGACCGTGACGGCGGAGGAGCAGCGGCTGGCGGAAGAACGGGCGCGGACGGCCTACTGGCGCCGCTGGGGGCCCTACCTCTCGGAGCGGCAGTGGGGGACGGTGCGCGAGGACTACTCGCCCGCCGGGACTGCCTGGGACTACTTCCCGCACGATCACGCCCGGTCGCGGGCCTATCGCTGGGGCGAGGACGGGCTCCTCGGGGTCTCCGACAACCACCAGCGCCTCTGCCTTGCCCTCGCCCTCTGGAACGAGAAGGACCCGATCCTGAAGGAGCGGCTCTTCGGCCTGGCCGGCCCGGAGGGCAACCACGGCGAGGACGTGAAGGAATACTACTTCTACCTCGACGCCACGCCGAGCCACGCCTACCTCAAGGGCCTCTACAAGTACCCGCAAGCGGCCTACCCGTACGCTCAGCTCGTGGCGGAGAATCGCCGGCGCGGCCGGCAGCAGCCGGAGTACGAGCTGCTGGACACGGGCATCTTCGACGAGGACCGGTACTTCGATGTCTTCGTGGAGTACGCCAAGGCGGCCCCCGAGGACCTCCTGATCCGCCTCACCGTGTGGAACCGCGGGCCGGAGGCGGCATCGCTGCACCTCCTTCCCACGCTCTGGTTCCGCAACGTCTGGTCCTGGGACGTGGGGGCCAAGCGCCCCCGGCTCTGGCGCGAGGGCTCGGGCGGCGCAGCCGTCCGGGCGGAGCACCCGGCGATGCCGACGCCCTACTGGCTCATCGGGCAGGGCGCTCCCGAGCTGCTGTTCACGGAAAACGAAACGAACTTCCAGCGTCTGTTCAATACACCGAACGGCTCCCGCTTCGTCAAGGATGCCTTCCATGAGTACCTCATCCAGGGCCGGCGAGACGCGGTGAATCCGGCCATGGAGGGGACGAAGGCAGCCTTGCACTACCGCCTGGAGGTGCCGCCCGGCGCCGCCCAGGAGATCCGCCTCCGCCTCCGCAACGCCCCGCCTTCGGGAGACCTCCTGGGGGATGCGTTCGCCAGGGTCCTCGCCGACCGTATCCGGGAGGCGGACGAGTTCTACGCTGGCGTGATCCCACACGAGTTGTGCGACGACGCGAAGGCCATCATGCGCCAGGCCCTGGCGGGGATGCTCTGGTCCAAGCAGTGGTATCACTACGACGTCCGGCGCTGGCTCGAAGGGGATCCGACCCAGCCCCCTCCGCCTCCAGAGCGTGCGCACGGCCGGAACCGGGGCTGGACGCATCTCTACAATGACGATGTCCTCTCCATGCCCGACAAGTGGGAATACCCCTGGTTCGCCGCGTGGGATCTGGCCTTCCACAGCGTGGCCCTGGCCTTGGTGGATTCCGACTTGGCTAAAGACCAACTCATCCTTCTCCTGCGCGAGTGGTACATGCACCCGAACGGCCAGATCCCGGCCTACGAATGGGCCTTCAACGATGTGAATCCCCCCGTCCACGCCTGGGCCGCCTGGCGCGTGTACAAGATCGAGCGGCGCATCCACGGGCGCGCCGACATCGAGTTCCTGGAGCGCGTCTTCCACAAGCTGCTCCTCAATTTCACCTGGTGGGTGAACCGCGAGGACCCGGATGGTCTCAACGTGTTCCAGGGCGGCTTCCTGGGCCTGGACAACATCGGGGTCTTCGACCGGAGCCAGCCGCTGCCCACCGGCGGGCATATCGACCAATCCGACGGGACCGCGTGGATGGGGATGTTCTGCCTCAACATGCTGGCCATCGCCCTGGAGCTGGCGACCAAGGATCCGGCGTACGAAGACGTCGCGTCGAAGTTCTTCGAGCACTTCGTGTACATCGCCCACGCCATGAACAACATGGCCGGAGAGGGCGTCGAGCTCTGGGATCCGCAGGACCATTTCTTCTATGACGTCCTACATAAGGCCGACGGCAGCATGTGCCCCCTCAAGGTGCGCTCCATGGTGGGGGCGATCCCCCTCTTCGCCGTGCAGACCATCGAGCCCGAGATCGAGACGCGCCTGCCCCAGTTCTGGCGTCGGATGATGTGGTTCATCCGGAACCGGCCGCAGCTCCGGGAGAACATCATCCCGCAGGAGCAGGCGGACGGGAAGAAGCGACGGCTCCTGTCCCTGGTGAACGGCGATCGGCTGCGGAGCGTCCTGGGGTATCTCCTGGACGAGAACGAGTTCCTGTCCCCGCATGGGATCCGATCCCTCTCGCGCATCCATCGGGACCATCCCTTTGTGTTCCCGCTGGACGACCACGAGTACCGGGTGGACTACGAGCCGGCGGAGTCCACCACTGGCCTCTTCGGCGGGAATTCCAACTGGCGGGGGCCCGTCTGGATGCCACTCAACTTCCTGCTGATCGAGTCGTTGCAGAGATTCGACTACTTCTACAAGGATCAATTCAAGGTGGAGTACCCGACAGGGTCGGGGAGGATGCGCACCCTCTGGGAGGTGTCCCAGGAGCTGTCGCGGCGGCTCACGCGGCTCTTCCTGCGCGGGCCCGACGGGCGGCGGCCGGTGTATGGAGGCGCGGAGAAGTTCCAGCGCGATCCGCACTGGCGGGACCTGATCCTCTTCTACGAGTATTTCCACGGCGACAACGGGGCCGGGATCGGGGCCAGCCACCAGACGGGGTGGACGGGCCTGGTGTCGAAGCTCCTGCAGCAGAGCGGCGAGTAGCCCCCGTTCGGAAATTGCACCACCAAGGCACCAAGACACCAAGGGGGGTAGGGGCATGATCCTGGCAGGCGATATCGGCGGAACCCACGCCAGGCTCGCCTTTGTCACGTCCGAAGAGGGGCGCTTCACCATCGTCACGGAGGTGAGCTTCCCCAGTCGGGAGCGCGCGAGTCTCGAAGAGGTGCTGGACCAATTCCTCTCGGGTCATCGGCGGCCGGTCGAGCAGGCCTGCTTCGGCGTCGCCGGGCCGGTGCGGGACAACCGCTCTGACGCGACGAACCTGCCCTGGGTGGTGGACGGCCGGTCGCTCGCCAAGCGGCTGCGCCTGGACGAGGTGCGGGTGATCAACGACCTGGAGGCCAACGCGTATGGGATCGGTGCCTTGGCGGCCGAGGACTTCCTCGTCCTGCAGGCAGGCACGGCGGGTGCGCGGGGAAACACGGCCGTGATCGCCGCCGGGACCGGTCTGGGCGAGGCGGGGCTCTACTGGGACGGAAGGCGCCACCACCCCTTTGCCACCGAAGGCGGTCACGCCGACTTCGCCCCACAGGACGCCCTCCAGACAGAGCTGCTCCAATACCTCCGCACCCGGTTCGAGCACGTGAGCTACGAGCGCGTGGTCTCCGGTCCGGGGCTCTTCAACATTTACCGCTTCCTCCGGGACGCGGGACGCGCGGAGGAGCCCGCGTGGCTGGCGGGGCAGCTCAAGGACCGGGACCCCTCGCCCGTCATCACTCGAGTGGGCCTGGACGGCACGTCGGAGATCTGCGTTCGCGCCCTCGACCTTTTCGTGTCGGTCTACGGCGCCGAGGCCGGGAATCTGGCCCTGAAGCTCCTGGCCACCGGGGGCGTGTACGTGGGCGGAGGAATCGCCCCGCAGATCCTCCCGAAGCTCAAGGATCTCACATTCCTGCAGGCCTTCCTGGCCAAGGGACGGATGCGGCCGCTGCTCGAGGGCGTGCCGGTTCGGGTGATCCTGAACGAGAAGGCCGCTCTCCTCGGGGCGGCCCGCTGCGCGTCCCTGTCCGGGACGCCGCAATCCACCCCGACCACGCGCGGCGGAGGTGCGAGGTGAGTACGCGCGCCATCACGCTCAACCGGCACATCCTGGCGGAGGAGACGCTGCACCCGGCAGCAGCGGGCGGGCGGGCCAGCGACGGGCGGAGGCGCCTCCTGGACATCCCGCCGGAGAGCATCCACCAGCGGGTCGCCCTGGTCATCGGCAGCGCGGCGGACGTGTCCTGCTACGCGGCATTCGTGCGGGGGGACCGCACCTAAGAGAGGAGGCTCTGCTGCTGCGCATCGACTCTCTGTCGTCGCGCCGCCGGAGGAGACTCGAGGAGCGGCCGGCATCATGATCGCGGACTGGGGCCGGGAGATCTGCGGACGCCTTTCCGTTGCCGAATCCCGCGAGTGGCTGTGCGCCAACGGGATCGGCGGCTTCGCTTCGGGGACCGTGGCCGGCCTGCTCACGCGTCGCTACCACGGCCTCCTGGTGGCCGCCCTCCGGCCGCCCATCGACCGGACGCTGCTCGTGGCCAAGGTGGACGACAGCCTGAGCTCCGACGGCATCACGCGATCCCTCTTCGCGAACCGCTGGGCCGACGGCAGCGTGGAGCCCCACGGCTACCGGGAGATCGAGCGGTTCCGCCTGCAGGGGACGAGCCCCGTCTGGACCTTCGCCTGCGCCGACGCCCTGCTCGAGAAGCGGATCTGGATGGAGCAGGGGGCGAACACCACCTACATCCACTACCGGCTCCTGCGGGCGCGAGGGCCCGTCGAGCTGGAGCTGAAGGCGCTCGTCAACTCCCGCGATTACCATGGGACGACGCGGGCGGGGAGCTGGCGGATGGCCGTCGACCGCGTGCCCGGCGGCCTTCGCATCCTGGCACGCCCGGAGGCGCGTCCGCTGCTCTGCCTGTCGAGCGGCGCGGACGCCCAGCCGGCGCACGAGTGGTACTACGCCTTCCAGCTCGCTGCCGAGCGGGAGCGTGGACTCGACTGGCAGGAGGACCACCTGCACGCGGGGACCTTCCGGGCCACTCTCAGACCCGGCGAGGCGCTGACGTTGGTTTGCTCGGCGGAGAGCGCGCCCTCCCTCGACGGCGAAGCGGCCTGGAGGCGGCGTCAGGACCACGAGCGGACGCTCCTCACCGCGTTTCGCGGGGCCACACCCGCGGCCCGGAAGGCGCCGGAGTGGATCCAGCAGCTCGTCCTGGCCGCCGACCAGTTCGTGGTTCGCCGCCCGCTGCCGGATGATCCCGAGGGCCTGTCCGTCATCGCCGGCTACCCTTGGTTCGCGGACTGGGGACGCGACACCATGATCAGCCTGCCCGGGCTCCTCCTCGCCACGGGCCGGCCGGAGATGGCGCGCCGGGTCCTCGCCACGTTCGCCCGCTTCCTCCACCGGGGTCTCATCCCCAACCGGTTTCCCGATCGGGGCGAGCCGCCGGAGTACAACAGCGTGGATGCCACCCTGTGGTACATCCAGGCCGTGCGCGCGTATTACCAGACCACCCGGGACGCCGACCTGTTACGGCCGCTCTACCCCATCCTGGAAGAGAGCCTCGGCTGGCTCCGCAGGGGCACCTGTTACGGGATCATCGAGGATCCGTCGGACGGATTGCTTCGGGCGGGCGGCCCGGGGGTGCAGCTCACCTGGATGGATGCCAAGGTGGGGGACTGGGTGGTCACGCCCCGCACCGGCAAACCCGTGGAGGTCAACAGCCTCTGGTACAACGCCCTCCAGGTGATGGCCAGGTTCGCGCGCGACCTGGGCCGGCCGGCGGACGCCTGGGAGCAGATCGCGGCTCGTACGCGGGCGGGCTTCGACCGCTTCTGGAATGCCGGCGCCGGCTGCTGCTACGACGTGCTGGACGGCCCCGCCGGACCCGAGGATGCGCTCCGCCCCAATCAGATCCTGGCGGTCTCGCTGCCGGAGAGCCCCCTCACGCCCGAGCGGCAGCGGCAGGTGGTGGATGCCTGCGCGAGACACCTGCTCACCTCGTTCGGGCTCCGAAGCCTCGCGCCCGGCCACCCCCAGTACCACGGGTGCTACACAGGCGACCAGCGGGCTCGGGACGGGGCGTACCACCAGGGGACCGTCTGGGCATGGCTCCTCGGGCCGTTCGCCCTGGCCCATCTGCGCGTGTACCGCGACCCGGCCGCGACCCGCGCGTACCTCTCGCCGCTGGCCTACCAGCTCGCCGACTATGGCGTGGGGACCCTGGGGGAGATCTTCGACGGGGATCCCCCCTTCCTCCCCCGGGGCTGCATCGCGCAGGCGTGGAGCGTGGCCGAGACCCTCCGGGCCTGGCTGGACAATCGCCGGGCAGGAGGGGCTGGGCGTTTCCACTTGACAGGGAATCCGGCCTGGCGTAGTTTCTCCAAATCTCGAACTTAGTTCCACATGTGAAACCCTGGGGCGACTGCCACACCTCGCCTGCCGCACGACTGGAGCGCCCGAGGCCGCTCGCCGCGCCATGAGCACCGTCGAGAAGGTGTTCCGCATCCTGGAGGAGGTCGTCTCCCACCAGGAAAAGGGCCTGACCTACTCCGAGGTCGTGGCCGAAACGGCCCTGCCCAAAGCGACGGCGCACCGGGTTCTGAAGGCCCTGCTCCGGATGGGGTATCTCCGCTTCGATGGGGGCAGGTATTACGGGGATCTCAAGCTCTCCGCCCTCGGCTCCGCCGTCACCTCCCACTTCGACCTGAAACAGTACGTTCGCTCGTATCTCCTGAAGCTGCGGGCGGAAACCAAGCATACCTGTAACCTCGGGGTCCTGAGCGGGGATGCCGGCGTCTATCTGGATAAGATCGACTCCCCGGTGGCCTTCGGGATACAGCTCTATTCCGCCATCGGCAAGCGCTTCCCGCTGCACTGCACGGGCATGGGGAAGGTTCTCCTGGCCGGCATGCGGCCTGCCGAGCGCGGCAAGATCCTGGCGAGGAGGCTCGAGGCCTTCACCCCCCACACCATCACCGATCCCGTCCGTCTCGAGCGGGAGCTGGACCGGGTGCGGCGGTCCGGGTATGCGCTGGACCGGGAGGAGATTACCCGGGGGATCATGTGCGTGGCGGCTCCGATCCGAAATGGGGAAGGGGAGACCGTTGCCGCGATCAGTGTCGCCTTCCCCGCGTACATCAGCGGGGAGCGGGGCCTGAAAGGCGAGATCGCGGCCGTGACGCGCTGCGCCGCGGAAATCACTCGGCTCCTGGCGGGGAAACACGGTGGGGATGGGGCGACGCGCCAGCAGGGTCCTCGGGCCGCCCCGCCGCCCCAGAAACGGAGGTAGCACATGAGACACGCCTGGCTGTTTCGCGGCACCCAGCAGGTCCAGGGCCGGAAGCGAATCATCCATCAGTACAACTCGGGGCTCGAGTACTTGCGCTACGGCCGCATCGTTTTCGGCTCCGGCGGGGGCCAGGTGGCGATCGAGAGCCAGGACGAGGAGCTGGGCTTCGTGTGTTTGGGCGGGACGGGGACCATCGCTGTAGACGGACAGGAGTTCCGTTTCGAGAAGTACGACGCCCTCTACGTTCCCCGGGACGGCCGGTGCGTCGTGGCCTCGGGCGGCCCGTTCGACCTGGCCGAGATGGGGGCGCCGGCCGGCAAGCAGTACCCTGTGCAGTTCGTCCAGTTCGCCGAGGTCCTGAAGAATCCAAAGCTGGTGAACAAAGCCGGGTTCGAGCCCTACGCCCGCACCATCCACACGCTCATCGGCGAGGCGAACATCCAAGCTGCGCGCCTCCTGGCCGGCGTGACCTTCAGCCAGGACGGCAACTGGACGAGCTGGCCGCCCCATGACCACCACAAGGAGAAGGAGGAGATCTATCTCTACATCGACATGCCTGCCCCCAACTTCTCCCTCCACCTCAATTACACCGATGGGAAGGACATGGAGATGGTGGTGCCGGTGTGGGAGGGGGATGCGGTGGCCATCAAGAAGGGCTACCACTACAACGTGGCGAGCCCCGGGACGCGGACCGGGTTTCTCTGGATGATGGCGGCCGTGCGGGAGGAGCAGGATCGGGTCTTCACGCAGGTCACGGTGCAGCCGGAGTTCGACGGACGCTTCAAGCTGTTCTAACCTCGGAAGGAGACAACGCATGGCAGTCGACAAGCCGAAGTACTACTACCGCATCGCCGACATCCCCCTCGTTCCCCTGACGGACCGGGTGGGGACCCGGTTCATCGCCGGGCAGAACATCCTCTGCAGCTTCATCGAGCAGCCGCCGGGAGCCACCTTCCCCATCCACAGCCATCCTGCGGAGCAGATCCTGGTCATCCTGGAGGGCTCCGAGGAGCACGTCTGCGGCGGGGAGAAGTTCACCATGAAGGCGGGGGATGTCTGCGTCCATCCGCCGAACGTCCCCCACGGGGGCCACACGCCGACGGGGTTCAAGGGCATCGACATCTTCGCCCCGCCTCGGGAGGACTACCTGGAGTTGATGCGAAAGCACGGCCTGCTGAAGTGAGGATCGCGGCCGTCGCCGGAGATCTGTCGAGAGACGTGGCGATGGGGTCGGAGGACAACGAAGGCGTAAACAAAGAGGGAGGTCGCGTCATGGTGAGTCGACGGCAAGTGCTTTCCGGGATGATCGGTGTCACGGCGGCGGCGGGGTTGCGCGGCGGCCCCCTGCGGCCCTCGGTGGCCAAGGCCCAGGCCCTGCGGATGAAGTTCGCGCATTTCGCGGACGAGGGCCATCCGGGCCACCTGGCGGCCAAGATGTTCGTCGAGGCGGTGGAAAAGCGGACCAACGGCCAGATCAAGATCGACATTTTCCCCAACAACATGCTGGGATCGCCGCCCGAGCAGGCCGAGCAGATAAAGCTGGGCACCACGGACATGGGGCTGCCGACCCAGGGTCAGTTCGACAAGTGGATCAAGGCCATGGGCGTGGTGATGCTTCCCTTTGCCTACGATGATTACGATCATGTCCACCGGTCGGTGGACGGACCGGCCTTCCAGTGGTTCAGCCAGATGGCCGAGAAGGAGGGCTTCATCCTCCTCTCGAACTGGGAGTACGGGTTCCGGAATCTCACCAACAACAAGCGGCCCGTCAATACCCCGGAGGACGTGAAGGGGCTGAAAATCCGGGTCCCGCCCGAGATGCAGATCGGGGCGGCCTTCGAAGCCCTGGGGGCCCAGACCACCGTCATCGCCTTCCCCGAATTGTACATGGCCCTGGCGCAGGGCGTGGCGGACGGCGAGGACAACCCCGTGTCGGTCATCTACTTCATGAAGTTCTACGAGGTCCAGAAACACCTGGCGCTCACCCGGCACATCTACAACAACATGATCCACACGATCAGCGCCAAGACGTGGGCCAAGCTCACGCCGGAGCAGAAGGCCATCTTCCAGGAGGAGAGCAAGAGGGCCGGGGCCTCCATGCGCCAGCAGGTCGTTTCCCAGGAGGACGATGTGGTCGCCAAGATGAAGCAGGCGGGCATGCAGGTGACGGCACCCAACCTTGCCCCCTTCCGGGCGGCCATGAAGCCGGCGTACGAGAAGATCGGCAAATACGCTGGCGAGGAAAATGTGAAGAAGTTCCTGGAGTACGTCGAAGCAGCGCGGAAGAAGTAGCGGGCAAGGTCCGAGACACGCGATCGTTTTGCCGAGGACCCCGGGCGCGCCAGGCCCTTTCCTCCCTCCGGAGTGAAGGCTTGCCTCGCCCGGGGTTCTTGATAGTCCGGATCCCCCCCTTTGCCAGGGCAATCAGAGGAGAGACAGGCTCATGGTGACCGCCGAGATCTTCGGCCTGTTGGTGGTGCTGATGCTCCTCGGGCTGCCCATCGCCGTCAGCATGGGCCTCACAGCCATCCTGAGCTTCCTGGCGCTGGGGACATCCAACCTGCTGATGATGGTGCCCCAGCGGATGTACGCCGGGACCACCAGCTTCACGCTCCTCGCGATTCCCTTCTTCATCCTGGCCGGCAATCTGATGAACACGGGCGGGATGACCAGCCGCCTCGTTCACTTCGCCCAGTGCCTGGTCGGGACACATCCGCGGCGGGCTCGGGCCACGTGACCGTGGTCACCAACATGATCATGGCGGGGATGTCCGGGGCGGCCGTGGCGGATGCGGTCGGCACGGGCAACATCCTCATCCCGGCCATGGAGAAGGCCGGGTACCCCCGGGTCTTCTCGGCGGCCCTGGTCGGGGCGGCCTCCACCATCGGGCCCATCATTCCGCCCAGTATCCCGTTCGTGATCTTCGGCAGCATGACCGGGACCTCCGTCGGCCGGCTGTTCCTGGCGGGGTTTCGTGCCTGGGGTGCTCATGGGGATCCTCCTGATGATCACGGTGGCCATCATCTCCAAGCGGCGCGGCTATCCCCGCGAGCGCCGGGCCAGTCTGGGGGAGTTGCTCCGCGCCACGGTCCAGGCGGCGCCGGCCTGGGGCTCGCCCATCATCATCATCGGGGGGATCCTGGCGGGGACCTTCACACCCACCGAGGCCGCGGCCGTCGCCAGCGTCTACGCCCTGGCCATCGGCATGTTCCTCTATCGCGAGATCACCCTGGCCGACCTTCCTCGGATCTTGTGGGAGACCGTCCGGAACTCGGTGCAGGTGATGTTCATCATCTCGGCGGCCAGCATCTTTGGCTGGCTTCTGATCCAGCAGCGGATCCCCACCAAGCTCGTGGAGGGGCTGATGGCCTTGACCAGCGAACGCTGGCTGGTGCTCCTCATCGTCAACGTCATCCTGCTGATTCTCGGCTGCTTCATGGAAGGCATCGCCATCATGCTCCTTACGATTCCGGTCTTCGTTCCGCTGGTCACCCGGGTGGGGGTGGATCCGGTCCACTTCGGCGTCATCATGGCTCTGAACTCGATGATTGGCCTTCTCACGCCCCCTGTGGGCATGTGCCTGTATGCGGTTTCGAGCATCAGCAAGGTGCCCATCTGGCCGCTGGCAAAGGAACTGTGGCCGTACATCGTGGCCCTGACGGCGTGCCTTTTCCTGATCACGTATATTCCCTGGCTCACGGTCTGGATTCCCAATCTCGTCATGGGGGCATCGCGATGACCGAGTCGTCCGGATCCTCTGGTGACGGGGCGGCCCGGTTCGACCGAATCCTGGAGGCCGTCCTGCGCTGGCTGAGCGTGATCAGCCTCGCGGTCCTGACCGTGCTAGTGTGCGCGCTCGTCCTCGTGCGGTTCTACCCGATCATGTCCCTAGGTTGGTCGGATGAGATCGTGGAATTGGCCTTTGCCTGGATGGTGTTCCTGGGGACGGCCGCGATCTGGCGTAGCCACGAGCACATCACCATCGACTTCGTTCCCCAGGCCCTGGCCGGCACACGGGCGGGCCAGGCACTGGAGGCGGTCCTGGCCCTCCTGGCCCTGGGGTTTCTGGCGGTCTTCACCTGGCAGGGCTGGCTCCTCACGCTGCAGGCTCGCGGCAACACCTCGCCCATGCTCACGCTCCCCCGGCCCTGGTGGTACGCCTCCGTGCCGGTTTCCGGGGTCGTGATGATGGGCTACACCGCCTCCCGTCTCCTGAAGGTCATCCGGTCGCGGCCGCAGATACCGCAGGGGGCAGAGCGACCTGAGAGTCCGGGTCCCGCCTGAAGTTCCTCCTTGACATCGAGTTGTCTATACATATAAAGTGGCGCCCGTTCTCACGGAAGTGAGCATGCGGGCCAGGCAACGTTCCGTCCCCATCTACTCCCAGGTCGAGAAGTTCCTGCGGGATCGCATTCGCAGCGACGCCCTGCTGCCCGGCGACCCTATCCCGCCCGAATCGCAGCTCGTCCAGCAGTTCCAAATCAGCCGCATGACCGTTCGGCAGGCGCTGTCCCGCCTGGTGTTTGAGGGCCTGGTTGTCCGCTACCGGGGCCGAGGAAGCTTCGTGGCCGAGCCGCGCCTGGAACACACCAAGATGTGGCTGAGCTTCGAGGAGGAGATGCAGGCCCGCGGGGCGAAGATTCGGATCCAGCTCCTGGATCGGCGCATCGCTCTGGCAAACGGGAAGGTGGCCGAAAGCCTGGGCCTCCCCGAGGGAGCCGAGGTCGTGGTCTTGAAGCGCCTCCGCTTCGTGGACGATCAGGTAGTGGGATTGGAGACTCGCTATCTCCCCCGGGCCATCGGGGAGGCCCTCACCCCGGAGGAGATCCACAACCAGCCGCTGGTCCCCGCAGTCCGGCGCATCTTGGGGAAACCCCGCACGCGGCTGAGCCTGCAGGTGACCGCCTCCGTGGTCCGCGGGAGCGAGGCCAAGCTTCTGGAGACCAAGCCCGGTGCGCCAGTTCTCGTGCGGGAGCACATCTGGTACGTGGGGCCGGAGGGGCCGGTCCAGTACGGCAAGTCCGTCTTCCGGGCGGACCGCTACCAGATGCTGCTCGACTTCACCTCGAGCCTGCAGGGGTCCGCGGCGGAGGAATTGGACAGCGCGCGACCCAAGGGGCACCGGGACGCCATGGGATAGCCTTCCGGCGCAGCCGATGGCGGCGGGGACGGCAAGAAAGTCCGCGTCCCAAAGCGGACACGAGGGGATCATGCGCATCGTGGACTTGACGCTGGAATTGGCGGACGGGGTCCAGACCCACCCGGGGCACGCCCGCTGCGTGGTGATCGAGTTCGCGAATCACCAGGCGACGGCGCCGCGCTTTCGCGCGCCGTGCCAGGGCTTCGCCTCGCGAATCCTGATGTTCTCGGACCACATCGGGACCCACGTCGATTCTCCCTTCCACTTCATCCCGACGGGCGGGACGATCGAATCCGTTCCCCTGGAACAGTTGGTGGGGCCGGCGGTCTGCCTGGACGTGTCAGCCAAGGCCTCGGACCAGCCGGTGACGCCGGATATGCTGGAGGCGGCAGCGGAGCGGCAGGGCGTGGCAGTGGAGCCCGGGGACATCCTCCTGGTGCGCGCCTGGCGGGGTAAGCATCTCGACGAGGGGTTCCTGCAATGCGCCGGCCTCAACGCCGCGGCCGCGGAGTGGGTCGCGACGAGAAGCGTCAAGGCCCTCGGCACCGATCTCGCCACCCCCGACGATCCTCGCGACCTCGTCCGGCCGGTGCACCTGATCCTGCTCGGCCGGGGCATCCTGATCATGGAGCACCTGGCCCACCTCGAGACGCTGCCCGGCCCCCGCTTCCAGTTCGTCGGCCTGCCACTCCGGATCCGCGGGGCCACCGGCTCCCCGATTCGCGCCGTCGCCATCTTCGATGACCAGCAGACAGGAGAGCACACATGAGCCAGCCGACAGTCGCTGTCACCATGGGAGATCCGGCCGGCATCGGCCCCGAGATCGTGACCCGCGCCCTGGGCGAGGCCGAGGTCCGGGCCTGCTGCCGCCCGGTGGTCTTCGGCGATGCCCGGATCTTCGCCAAGGCGGTGGAGCTGGTGAAGAGCCCGCTCCGCGTCCGGAGCGTCCCCTCCGCCCGGGGGGCCGGGGCCGACCCCGCCACCCTGGACGTTGTCACCGCCGGCGAGGTGGACCCCGCCATCCTCACCCCGGGGAAGTTGGACGCCCGCTGGGGCCACTCCGAGGCCGATTGCGCCCGGCGGGCGGTGATGGCCGCCGGAACCGGCGAGGTGCAGGCCATCGTCTCCGCCCCGCTCAACAAGGAGACGTTTCACATGGCCGGCTACAAGGCCATGGACGACATGACCTGGTTCGAGGAGTGCTTCGGCCCGGCCGGCGTGGCCTACCAAGTGGGCGAGGTGGCGGGGCTCTGGACCACCCCCGTCACCTTCCACGTCGCCTTCCGGCAGATCGCCGACCTGATCACCATCGAGGCGGTGCAGAACAAGATTCGCACCCTCTCCCAGATCATGAAGGCGGCGAAGGTCAGCCCCATCAAGATCGGCGTGGCGGCCCTCAACGTCCATGCCGGTGAGGGCGGGATGTTCGGCCGTGAGGAGATCGACGCGATCACACCGGCCATCCAGAAGGCCAAGGCCGAGGGGATCGACGTGGTCGGGCCCATCTCGCCCGATGCCTTCTTCCCCCTGGCGCTCCGCGGGGACTTCCGCGGCATGGTCTTCATGTACCACGACCAGGCCAACATCGGCCGGAAGATCATCGGGCGGGAGCAGCCCGGGGTCAGCCTGTTCCTCGGAATGCCGGTCCCCGTGGCAACCGTGCCCCACGGGACGGCGTACGACATCGCCTGGCAGGGAATCGCCAAGCACAACATGATCGTTCGGGCCATCACCATGGGCGCGGCCCTGGCGGGGAGCGGCGCGCTGGCGGCGAGAGGCTGAGGGGAATCCAAGGAGCAGTCGGTCATCAGAGAGGAGGGAATCCCATGAAGCGTCGAACGTTCCTGAAAGCGGCAGGGGTGCTGGCGTTGGCGCCGGCCCCCCTCGTGGCGCCGAGGCGGGCCAGTGCCCAGCAGCCGATTATCATCAAGCTGGGGAACGTGCAGGAGGTGGGCCAGCCGGTCCAGGCGGGCTTGAAGCGCTTCGCGGATCTTGTGGCCGAGCGGACCAAGAACGAGATCCAGGTCCAGGTCTTCCCGGCTTCCCAGCTCGGAACGGAGCAGGAGATCCTGGAGGGCGTACAGCTCGGCACCGTGCATATGTTCGAAGGGAGCACGGGCTCCGTGGGGCGATTCCTGCCAGACCTGGAGGCATTCGCGGCCCCCTACATCTGGCGGGATCTGGATCACATGCTGAAGGTCGTGCGGGGACCAATTGGCATGAGCCTGCGAGATCGCCTAATCAAGTCCAAGGGGATGCGCCTCCTGGACATGGGCTGGCTCTTCGGACACCGGGACCTGACCATCAAGAACAAGGCAATCTACAAGCCGGCGGACCTCAAGGGGATGAAAGTCCGGGTGCAACCCACCCAGATTTACATCGAGACCATCCGGGCCATGGGAGCCAACCCGACGCCCATGGACTGGAAGGAGGTGTATATCGGGCTGCAGACCGGGGTAATTGACGGGCAGGAAAATCCGCCCAGCGTCCTTTACAATGCTAAGCTCTACGAGGTCCAGAAGTACGTGATGCTGACGGAGCATATCACCCAGAACCAGGCGATCGTCATCAACGAGAAGTTCTACCAGGGCCTCTCCCCGGCTTTCCAGAAAGTTCTTCAAGAGGCAGCAGTCGAGGGTGGCAATTACATGAACGATATCGTGCTGAAGGCGGAGAAGGAAGATCTGGACCACCTGAAAGAGAAAGGGATGACCATCGTCCAGCCGGACGTGCAGTCCTTCCGGGAGGCGACCAAGGACGTGTGGAAGAAGTTCGCCGACAAGTGGGAGCCGGGCTTCTACGAGAAGATTCAGGAGACGAAGTAGCGGGGAAGCCATCCGCCATTCGCCCGCAATGATGGGGGCCGGGGGCCGGGGCCGGAGAGCAGGGCCGGACTCCGAGCTTCCGGCCCCCACTTCGGTGGAGGCAAACGAGTCAGCATGCAGACCTGGACCGATCGCATCGTTGGGTGGGCCCTGGCAGCCTGCCTCGGGGCCATGACTATCATCGTGTTCGTCGCCGTGATCTATCGATACGTTCTGGACAACCCGCTGGACTGGACGGGGGAACTGGCTTCCCTGCTTTTTGCCTGGCTCACTTTCGTCGGGGCCTTTGTGGGCATGCGCTCCCGCTCCCATATCAAGATCGATACGCTAACCATCTTCCTCTCGGCGCGGGTCCGGCGGGGCCTCAAGCAGGTCATCGATCTGGGCCTCCTTCTCATGCTGGCCCTCTTCATCTGGCAGGGCACCAGCCTGACGATCACGACCTGGAGCTTGGAGTACCCGGCCATGGAAATCTCGCGAGGATGTCTGTACGCCTCGCTCCCTGTGGGAGGCCTCCTCATGACCATCGCCCTCGTGCAGGGCTGGTGGCGAGAATGGCGGGGGCGAGGGGAGCGGCGTCCATGATGGCTGGCGTTCTCGTAGGGGTTCTGCTCCTCCTCCTGGCCCTGGAATGCCCGGTGGCGTTCGCCATGACCGGCGCCTCGGTGGTCTACCTGCTCTTGCGCGGGGATATCCCCCTGGTGGTCGTGGCACAGCGTGTGACGGTGGGGGTGGATTCGTTCGTCTTGCTTGCCATCCCCTTTTTCTTCCTGGCCGGGGAGCTGATGAACCAGGGAGGCATCACCCAGCGCCTGGTGGACTTGGCCCAGGCCCTGGTGGGCGGGATCCGCGGCGGGCTGGGCCACGTGACCGTCGTGACGAACATGATCATGGCTGGCATGTCTGGATCGGCAGTGGCGGACGCAACGGGCACGGCAGCCGTCCTCATCCCCGCCATGGAACGGGCCGGCTATCCCAAGGTCTTCTCGGCGGCTCTGGTTGGGGCCGCCTCGACCATCGGCCCCGTGATCCCACCCAGCATCCCCTTCGTCGTCTACGGCGGGATCACGGGCGTCTCAGTCGGTCGGCTCTTCCTCGGCGGGGTCGTTCCTGGGGTGTTGATGGGCGTCTTCATGATGGGGGCGGTTTACGTCGTGGCCAAGCGCCGGGGCTACCGGGCTGAGGGACGACTTACCCTGAAGCAGGCCCTGATCAACATCTGGCGGGCCATCCCTGTCATGCTTTTTCCCGTCATCATTCTTGGCGGCATCTTCAGCGGCATCGTGACCCCGACCGAGGCTGCCGTGATCGCTGTGGTCTACGCCGTCTTCCTGGCGCTCTTCTTCTACCGGGAGCTGAGCCTCGGCAGGCTGGTCGGGGTCTTGACCAGCGTGGCGGGCAACACGGCCAAGATTACTTTCATCATCGCCAGCGCCTCTCTATACGGGTGGCTCCTGGCCCGAGAGGGCGTCCCCACGCTCTTCACCAACTTCTTCCTTTCGGTCTCTCACCGGCCGTGGGTCATCCTCCTCATGATCAACGTCCTCCTTCTCATCCTGGGCTGCCTGATGGAGACCACGGCCCTCCTGGTCATCCTGTCCCCCGTCCTCATGGATCTCATCACCAGGGTGGGCATCGATCCGGTCCACTTCGGCGTCGTCCTCACCCTGAACCTGATGATCGGGCTCCTGACCCCACCGGTCGGCATGGTCCTGTACGTGATGGTGAGCATCGCCGACGTCTCCGTCACGGAGTTCACCAGGGAGTGCGGGATCTTCATGTTGGCGCTCCTGGTCGTCTTGATCCTCATCACCTACATCTCGGGTCTGGTGACCTTCCTGCCCGATCTGATCATGGGGCGGTGATCCTGGGGAGGGGGCCGAGAGCCAAGAGCCGGGGCCACGAGCCACGAGCCGCGAGAGACGAAAACCTGGAGCATTCGAGCAGAATCGGAGCGGAAGCTATGGGACAGACAGTGGCCTTCATCGGCATGGGCCTCATGGGCCGGCGGATGGCCAAGAATGTGCTGAAGGCCGGCCATGCCCTGCGGGTGTACAACCGGACAACGGCCAAGACCGAGGAGCTCCGGAAGCTGGGGGCGACGGTCGCGGGCTCCCCGCGGGAGGCGGCCCAGGGGGCGGACGCGGTGATCACCATGGTGGCGGACCCGCCCGCGCTCCGCGCCGTCCTGGAGGGACCCGAGGGGGCCTTGGCGGGCTGCCGGCCGGGGACGTTGGTCGTCGACATGAGCACCGTGGACCCGGAGACAAGCAAGACCATGGCAGTCCAGGCTCAGGCCTCCGGCCTCCGCTACCTGGAGGCGCCGGTCACGGGCGGCGTGGGGGCGGCGGAGCAGGGGACCCTCCTCATCATGGTCGGGGGAACGATGGAGGATTTCCAGGCGGCGAAGCCGCTCCTCGAGACCATGGGCAAGAAGGTGTTGCGCGTGGGCCGATGGGAAGCGGAGCGGCCATGAAGCTGACCACCAACATGGTGGCCTCGAGCATCTCGGCGGCCATGGCCGAGGGGCTGGTTTTCGCCGCCAAGGCGGGACTGGAGCCGTTCCTGGTGGCCGAGATACTGGCGGAGCGCTCGCCCCTCATCGCGCGCTGGGCCCCGCGAGTTCTGGCGGGCGAGTTCAGCCCATTCTTCCCGCTCCGACTGGCCCACAAGGACGTGCACCTGGCACTGGCCACCGCGCGAAATCTGGGCGTCCCCCTCTTCGCGCTGGCCGCGGTCGGGCAGCTCCAGACGGCCGCCCTGGCGAAGGGGCTGGGCGATCTCGACCAGACAGCGACGATTCAGGTCTTGGAGGACATCGCCGGGCTTCGGGTGCGGCAGCAAAAGCCCTGATCGAGGAACGTCGAGCGGAATCCAAGTTCTGCCTTGGGGACAAGCCCGTCGGCCTCTCCGAATCGTGTTGACTCCTGCCTCCGGTTGGAGTTATGGAATCGTTCTCATTCCCCCCGGCGCGGGAGAGAATGCGCCGCGCCAGACCGGCCAGCCGCGACTACGCGAGAGGTGACCATGGATCTCGACCTCAACGGAAAGGTGGCAATCGTCACCGGCGGGGCGCGTGGTATCGGGCGGGGGATCGCCCTGACGCTGGCGCAGGAAGGCGCGCGGGTCGTTGTGAATTACGTGAACCGGGCGGATGCAGCCGAGGAGGTCGTCCGGCGCATCCGGGAGGGCGGGGGCGAGGCGCAGGCCATCCAGGCCGACGTCGGGATCTTCGCCGACGCCGAGCGCCTGGTAACGGAGAGCCTGCAGCGCTTCGGCCGGATCGACATCCTGGTGAACAACGCAGGGATCGTGAGCCGGAAGCCGATCCTGGAGGTCCCCCTGGAGGAGTGGGACCGCGTGGTCCACACGAACTTCTACGGCTGCTTCCATTGCTCGCGCCTGGTGGGCCGGCACATGGTGGAGCGGGGCGGCGGGGGGAAGATCGTCAGCATCTCCTCCATCCACGGCCGGGTCGCGAAGGCGAGCCTGGGCCCGTACTGCGCCACCAAGGCGGCCATCGACATGTTCAGCAAGCAGCTTGCGGTGGAGCTGGCACCCCACCGGATCAACGTGAACGTGGTGGCGTCGGGGACGATCACGACGGACATCAACCTCCCGCTCTACAAAAGCACCAAGCCCGAGGACATCGCGCTACGCCAGGCCGTGCTGGCGCGCGTGCCCTGGGGCGTCATCGGCGAGCCCGAGGACATCGGGCGGGCGGTGGCCTTCCTGGCCTCGGATGCCGCCCGGTACATCACGGGCGCCGTGCTCTACGTGGACGGCGGGTACACGGCGGAGGGGACGCCGCGCATGGCGTCGGGCAGGTGCCGTAGCCCCAGGCGCCCAGCGTTTGATGACGCGGGGAATGGAGAATGCAAAACGGACAACCGACAACACTAAACGGGGACATCTGCAGTTGACCGATTGTCAGTTGTCCGTTGTCGGTTTTGCATTGGCTCTTGCAGCATCGAGTCACCATGCGAGGGCTACGATGACCCACTGGACGATCACCATGCTGGATACGGGGACGCAGAGCCAGCGCAAGGGGTTCATGACCTACCTCACGGACATGGACCAGCCGATCCAGATCCCCGTTCCCATCGCCCTGATCGAGGGGCCGCTGAAGATCCTGGTGGACACGAGCTTCCTGTCAGTGGAGCGCACCTGGGAGGTCCGGCGCCGGAAGATCGTGCGGGGCCCCGCCCAGGAGGTGGCGGCGGCCCTGGCGGCGGCCGGCGCCCGCCCGGAGGAGATCACGATCGTCATCCACACCCACCTCCACTACGACCATTGCGGCAACAACCGCCTGTTCCCCAACGCCCGCTTCTTCGTCCAGCGAGAGGAACTGCGCTACGCCTTGGCGCCCACCAGCTTCGACGCCTCGGCCTACTTCGCCCCCAGCCTGGGCCTCATCCCCGATTACCTGGGGACGAAGTTCGAGCTGCTCGATGGGGATACCGAGATCGCCGACGGGGTGCGGGCCATCACCACCCCCGGCCACACGCCGGGCCACCAGTCGGTGCTGGTGGACACGGCAGCCGGCCGGTACTGCATCGCGGGGGATGCGGTTATGTGGTACGAGAACCTGGAGCGCAACATCCCCCCCGGGATCCACACGTCGATGATCGACTGCATGGCGTCCATGGCGCGGATCGCCCGGGAGGCGGACCACGTCCTCCCCGGCCACGATCCCAAACTGTTCGAGCGCTCGCCCGCCCGGTTCCCTTGACGGATCCGAGGGGCGCTGAGGAGGTGAGGCGGGAAGCGGCGACGGAGGAAAGGCAGGATGGCAGAGGCGCAATCAGAGAGGGTACCTCATGACGGAAAGGAGCGCGACATGAAGCGAAGGGGCGAGGGAATCACGCGGCGCGATCTCCTCAAGGTGGGTGCGGTCGCAGGGGTGGGCCTGGGACTGCCAGCGAGCCTCTGGCGGCCTGCTCGGGCGGCGGCGGCCAAGATCGTCATCAAGCTCGGCTCGGGTGTCGCGCCGGATCACCCGGAGAACATCGGGGGTCGGAAGATCAAGGAACTGGTGGAGAAGAAGGCCGGGGACCGCGTGGAGGTCCAACTCTTTACCGATAACCAACTCGGCGACCAGCGGACGATGGTCGAGAACATGCGGAACGGCACGCTGGAGGTCACCTGGGTCACCGTGGGCTTCTTCGGCTCCTACGAGCCCATCCTGAACGTCTTCGAGAGCGGCTATCTGTTCCGGGATAGCTGGCACTCCTACAAGGTGTTCGACGGGCCGATGGGCGAGGAGGTCCGAGGCTTGGTCGAGAAGCACGGGGTGAAGCTTCTCGGCTACTGGGAGGCCGGCCTCCGCCACGTCACCAACAACGTGCGGCCGATCGTGACACCCGAGGACATCAAGGGACTGAAGATCCGGAGTCCCTCAGGCCAAGTACAGTCTGAGCACGCTGAAGTACATGGGGGCAAACCCGGTGGCCATGTCCTTCGGCGAACTGTACACCGCCATGCAGCAGAAGGTGGTGGACGGCCAGGAGAACCCAGTCTCCAACATCTACAAGTCCAAGTTCTACGAGGTCCAGAAGTACATCTCCCTCACCGGTCACCTGCACCTGACCCACATGGTCATGTACAGCGCCAAGCTGTGGGACACGCTGCCAGCGGACCTCCAGAAGGTCGTGCGGGACTCGGTGATCGAGTCCCAGGAGACCCAGCGTAAGGCGGTCCGGGACGACGACGAGACCCTTCTGACGGAGCTGAAGGCCAAGGGGATGCAGGCCAACGAGGCGAACCGCGAGGCCTTCCGGAAGGCCATGCATGCCGCAGCGGGAAGAGGCGGTGAAGGAGTACGGGCCGAAGGCCAAGGAGTGGATCGAGCGGATCGAGGCCACGAAGTAGCGATTTCCGGATCCCGGGCGGGCGCGGAGGCGATGCCCCGCGCCCGCTGCCGTGTGAGCATCCGAAGGAGTAAGGCATGCGAAACCTCCTGGCGGCGGCCGAGCGGGCGGTGAACGGGGTGATCCGCTGGCTCATCATCGTCCTGATGTTCGTCATGACGGTGACGGTTTCCCTGCAGGTCGTCTTCCGCTACGTCCTCAACGTCCCCCTCCCCTGGTCGGAGGAGATCGCCCGCTTCTCCTTCGTCTGGGTCTCGTTCTTCGGGGCCAGCGCTCTCATGCGGGTGCGCGAGCACATCAACGTCACCGTGTTCACGGACAACTTCCCGCCGCGGCTGCGCGCTCTCGCCATCCTCTTGGCGAACCTCTGCGCCCTGATCTGCATCTACTTCTTCCTGGTGGGCGGCCTTGCCCTGACCTACAACGAGTGGCGCCAACTCGCCCCGACCACCCAGATCCACATGGGCTGGGTGTACATGGCGATCCCGATCTCCGCGGGACTGATGGCGCATCTGGATGCTGATCCAGACGATCGATTCGGTCTTTGAGCTCGCGGGGAGGGGGCTGCGATGACCCTGATCATCTTCTTCAGCGTCTTCTTCTTCACGCTGATCGTCAGCGCCCCCATCGTTCTTCAGCCTGGCCCTGAGCGCCGTGGCCCTGCTCTGGCAACGGGGGATGCTCGTCCCGCAGCTCATGGTCCAGCGGATGTTCGCCGGCGTGGACTCCTTCCCCATGATGGCCATCCCCTTCTTCATGCTGGCGGGAGCCCTCATGGACACGGGCGGCATCTCCACGCGGCTGGTCCGCTTCTCCAACTACCTGGTGGGCTGGATCCAGGGGGGCTTGGCCCACGTGGTGATCGTGGCCTCCTGCTTCTTCGCCGGCATCACGGGCTCGGCCGTGGCGGATGCCACAGCCATCGGCTCGACCCTGATTCCCCTCATGAACAAGCGGGGGTTCCCCAAGCTGTTCTCGGCCACCGTGGTGGCAGCCGCCGGCGTGGTCGGACCCATCATCCCACCCAGCATCCCCATGGTCCTGTACGGGGTCATGGCAGGGGTCTCCATCGGCGCCCTGTTCATGGGTGGCTTCATCCCCGGAATCCTGATCGGCCTCGGCCTCATGGTGGTGGCCTACGTGCAGGCCAAGAAGAACAACTACCCGCGGGAGACGGTGCGGCCCACCGCCAAGGAGTTCTTGCAGGCCACGATCAGCGCCATGGGTGCCATCTTCATGCCCCTGATCATCTTGGGCGGGATCTTCGTGGGAGTGTTCACGGCCACCGAGGCTGCCGTCGTGGCGACGGTGTACGCCTTCGTCATGGGAAAGTTCGTCTACCGGGAGCTGAAGTGGCGGGACTTCCCCGAGATCCTGTACAAGGGCGGCCTGAACACGGCCATGGTCCTGATCATCGTCGGGGTGGCCAATCTGGTCGGCTACATCATGGCGGTGGAGCGGATCCCCCTGCAGGTGGCCGAGCTGTTCCTCGAGCATCACCTCGAACAAGTGGGTGATGCTGCTGCTCATCAATATCCTGCTGCTCATCGTCGGCTGCTTCATCGACGGGGCCTCGGCCCTGATCATCTTCACGCCGGTGCTCCTGCCCCTGATCCACAAGCTGGGGATCGACCCCATCTTCTTCGGCGTGGTGATCTGCGTGAACCTGATGATCGGCACCATCACGCCGCCGGTCGGCCTCTGCCTCTACGTGGCCTGCGGGATCGCCGATGTCAGACTGGAGCAGATCAGCCGGACGATCATCCCGTTCTTGCTCGTCGAGGTCGTGGTGCTGTTCCTCATCACCTACATCCCCTGGCTGATCATGTTCCTGCCGAACCTCTTTGGCATGCACTAGGGGCACGGCGCGCCGTGCCCGTACAGGCGAAAGCGAGCGCAATGTGAACCGCATCGTCTCCGTGAGCAGCATGGCCTTCGACGGGTACCCGCTGGAGACCGCGCTGGACGAGCTGGCGGGGCTCGGCGTGCGGTACGTCGAGCCTACCAGCGTGGACAAGGTGTTTCAGCACCTGGTAGAGGCGGACTTCTGCGAGGCCCGGGCCGCCTGGCTTCGGGACGAGATGGCACGGCGCAACCTCCGCTGCGTGTCCCTCTCCGCCCACATGGACCTCACCCGGGCGGATTCGGTGGATCGGTTCCGCCGTCGGCTGGAGTTCGCCCACGCCATCGGCGCCCGGATCGTGAATAGCATCGCCGGCCCTGCCACGGACCTGGCGGGATTCCAGGCCAACATCCTGGCGATCGCGGAGCGCGCGTTGGACCTCGGCCTCACCATTGCCCTGGAGAACCACGGCGACCTCCTGGATCGAGGCCGGCAGATTCGGCAGTTCATCGGGGGGCTCGGGCTTCCCGCGGTGCGCGTGAATTACGACACGGGCAACGCCTGGTACTACTCCAAAGGTAGCATAAATCCAGCGGCGGAGCTGGACGAGCTGGCGCCGATCGTGGCGCACGTGCACCTGAAGGCCCCGCGCGTGGACGACGGCGTGATGCGCTGGGTGGCGCTGGGTGACGGCCTCCTGGATCTCCCCGCCATCAGCCGCGTCCTCCGCGACCGGCTACCGGGAGTTCCCGTGAGCATCGAGCTGTCATTACGCCAGCGCTCCCGGGACTTCGAGCCGCGCTGGCGCTCGCCTGAGATCCCCTTTCTGCCTGAGATCCGGGACATCATCATCCGTTCGCTCCGGGTCCTCCAAGGCCCTCTCTCCGCGCCCCTCGTGTAGGGCGCGGCCAGGTCCGGAGGGGGACCGGCGATCTGCCACCAGGACAGGAAGCCCGTCTGCTTGGTGTGGTATACTTCGCGAGCTTGAGGCGCCAGCGGGAGGGATCGGGGGGCCACGCCCCTCCGCCGCAGGTAGATAGGGCAGGCGATCGTATGAGCCTTCAGATCAGGGCACGTTACGCCTGGGATGGGGAATCGGGGTGGGCCGAGCGGCCGGTGACGGTTGCCGTGGAGGGCGACCGCATCGCTGCGGTGCACCGGGACGGCGAGTCGACCCCGGACGACCCGGAGGCGGTCCTCGACTTCGGAGACGCGACGGTTCTCCCCGGCCTCATCGACATGCACACCCACCTGGGGATCAACCATCGGACGGGCGACATCAAGGCCCAGATGCGTCATTCCGCCGTGGAGTATATCCTCGCCGGCACGCGGAGCCTCCGCGAAGATCTGGCGTCCGGCGTCACCACCGCGAAGCTGAACGGGGATCGCGACTTCTTTGACGTGCAGATGCGCCAGGCCATCCAGGATGGGATGGCGGAGGGTCCTCGCCTCTGCGTCTCGGGCCGGGGGATCAAGACCTCCCGCTGCACCGGTGGGGTCGTGGCGACGTGCCTCGCGGACGACCATGAAGCCGTCTGGCGCTGCGTCGACGAGAACATCCGCTCCCGCGTCGACTGGATCAAGCTCTTCGCCTCGGGGAGCCTCTTCGGGACCCTGGCGGAGGTCCTGCAACCTTTCTTTGGCAGTGCCGAGATTTCCGTCGCGGCAAACGTGGCCCACGCGGCGGAGAAGCGAGTGAGCGTGCACTGCTTCGGGGGTGAGGCGGCCGATGCCTGCGTGCAGGCGGGTGTGGACGTCGTCGACCACGGCTGGCTCCTGACCGAGCGACAATTGCAGGCGATGGCCAAGCTGGGGATCTGGCTATGCCCGACGGCGGGCGTCCTCACGCATCCGGAAGGCGTCCTTTCCCATCCCCCGCCGGGCCCGACGCGGGACGAGGGGAGGCGCCGGGTGGACCAGGTGTGCGACGTCATGCGCATGGCCCTCCGGCTGGGCGTGCCCCTCCTCGTCGGGACGGACGCGCTGCATGGCTGTCTGGCCTACGAGATGAAGCTCCTGCAAGATCTGGGCGGCGCTCCCGAAAGGCTGCTGGCTGCCGCCACATGGAACGCCGCCAGAGTTCTCGGGCAGGAGGACAGGATCGGGACGCTCCGCGCGGGGGCGCTGGCGGACTTGCTGGTCGTCCGCGGAAACGCCCTGGCGGATGTTGCGTGCCTGGCTGATGTGCTCCTGGTAGTCCAGTCGGGTCGAATGGTGGTGCAGCCATCGAACCGTGGCAAGGACCATTAACCTGGGAGGTAAGATGGGTCCACACATCGCATGGGTGCTGGGTGATCCGGCGGGCATCGGTCCCGAGATCGTGGCGAAGAGCCTGGTCAGCCCAGAGATGATCGGCATGTGCCGACCGGTGGTGGTGGGTCCGCACTGGCTGCTGGAGCAGGGGATGGAGGTGGCGCAGGTCCACCTGGCGGCGACCGTGTGCAAGCCCGACCGGGGGGTGGCCAGCCCGAACGGAGCAGTTCCCATCGTGGACGCAGGGTGGCCCAGGCGGGAGTTCCCGCCGGGGAAGCTCAGTGCCGAGGCGGGGAAGCTGTGCATCGAGATGCTGCGCGTGGCGGTGGAGCTGGCGCGCGCGGGCACGGTGGAGGCCGTCGTGTTCGGCCCCTTGAACAAGGAGGCTCTCAGCCTCGGGGGGAACCCGCACAAGGATGAGCTCCACCTGCTGGCCGAGTGGCTGGGGGACACCGACATCAGCGAGATCAACGCGGCCGCGGGCCTCTTCACGACGCGGGTGACCTCCCATGTGCCGCTCAAGGACGTGGTGACCCTGATCAGCGGCGACAGGATCTTTCGGGCCATCCGGCTGCTCCACCGGACGCTGGTTCGCGCAGGGGTGCCGACTCCTCGGATCGCCGTTGCGGCCCTGAATCCGCACGGGGGAGAGCATGGCCTGTGTGGGACCGAGGAGGAGGAGGTGATCGCCCCGGCCGTGGAACTCGCCCGCGAACAGGGCATCCCTGCCGAGGGCCCATTCCCCGCCGACACGATCTTCCTGCGGGCCCGGCGGGGCGACTTCCACGGGGTGGTGACGATGTACCACGACCAGGGGCAGATCGCCACGAAGCTCTTGGGCTTCGACCGCGGGGTCACGATCCAGGGGGGGCTCTCCGTCGTCGTCACCACGCCGGCACATGGCACGGCCTTCGACATCGCCGGGAAGGGCATCGCCAACCCCGGGGCCTTCCAGGCTGCCGTGCGGCTGGCGGTGCAGATGGCGGGGAGCAAGGAGAACTAGGGCCGGGACCGGGTGGAACCACAGATTACGCAGATTGCGCAGATTCTCCGGAGAGCCCCTGGACCACGACTTTGAGGTCTCGGCCGGCGGTGAGGGGGGATGAAGGACGAGGGGAAGGAACCGGCACAGGCGAGCCAAGCGGGGCGGGTCACGGTAGAGGTGGTGAGCTGGATCACCCGCTTTGTCGGCGGGGATGGGACCCGGCGCCGGCTCTTCGAGGAGGAGCTGCGGCCGGGGCTGACGGTCCGGGGCGTTCTCCACCAAGTCGGTGCGCGGTTTCCGCAGTTGGAGGAGGCGCTCTGGGACCCGCAGACGAACGAATTGGCCGAGCACATCGAGGTGATAGTGAACGATGCGATCCTCGGCGTGCAACACAGCCTCGACAGCCCGTTGCGGGAGGGCGATCAGATCACGCTGGTGGGGGCGTACATGGGGGGGTGATGGGAGAGGGTGGCCGCAGCCCGGGTGAAGGGGCAAAGCGGGGCCGAAGGGGCAACCGGAGGGGGCAGATTGATTGCCGCAATCTTGCGAAACGCCGCAGGCGATGGTGAAAGACAATAGGATGAAGCCCGAAGCGATCTCCCTGCCCTTCAACTGCGAGAGCCTCAACGGGGAGTTCGTGCCCGCCCGGCATGGAGAGGATCCAGCGGAGCGTCACGGCCTCTGGCTTCTCATCCAGAAGCAGTGCCTTGTGGTGTTCGAGAACGGGACGGGAGCGGATTGGCGGCTGCCCCAGGTGGCTCTCCCGGCAGGGCTGGACGGAAGGGTGGAGGACGTCGTCTACCTGGGGACGTACCAGGGCACGCCCTGCTGGGCGGGCGCCCTCGGAGCCGATACCGTCCTTCCGCCCGGCCTTCGGGCCGAGAGCCTGCTCCCGTCCCAGACGCGGCTGGCGGAGGATGTGCTCTCCCTGGGTGGCCTGGCCCTTCAGATCGTCACCTGGCAGGCGACCAGCCGGTACTGCCCCCAGTGCGGCGAGCGCACAACGCCCATCATCGGCGAGCGGGGGAAGAAGTGTCCTCGCTGCGGGTACGAGCACTATCCGCACCTGCACCCGGCCATCATCGTGCTGGTGCGGGACGGGGGGCGGGTCCTGCTGACCCGAAAATCGTTCTGGCCGAAGGGCCGATATGGCCTCGTCGCCGGCTTCGTGGATCAGGGTGAGTCCTTGGAGGGTGCGGTGCGCCGGGAAGTCCGCGAGGAAGTCGGCGTCCAGATCCGAGACCTCACCTACATCACCAGCCAGTACTGGCCCTACCCAAGCCAGCTCATGCTGGGCTTCACGGCCGGCTACGCGGGGGGTGGGGTGCGCGTCAACCGCGAGGAGCTCGAGGACGCGCGGTGGTTCTCCGTCCACGAGCTTCCCAATCTTCCCCCCAAGCTGAGCATTGCCCGGTTCCTGCTCGATCACTACGCCTGTCCGTGAACAGCGGCTGAAGAAGAGCCACCTTCGACCTCACCGCAGAAGGTGTGCGCCGGGTAAACGAACATCCACTTCAGCCGTCAGCATATGCCAAGGAGAGAGGCCATGACACTCGTCGTCATCACGGACTGTGATCACGGAACCATCGCGCCGGAAGAAATGGTGCTGAAAGCCGCCGGCGCGACCTATCGGCTGCACCAGGCGAAGACCGAGGATGAGGTCATCGCCGCGGCGCGGGACGCCGACGCCATCATCCTCCAGTACGCGCCCATCACGGGGCGCGTCCTGGATGGGTTGCCTTGCTGCCGGGTGGCGGCGCGGTACGGGGTGGGCGTCGACACGGTGGACCTCGCGGCGGCCACGGAGCGCGGCGTGGTGGTCGCCAACGTCCCGGATTATTGCATGGAGGAGGTCTCGGACCACGCCCTGGCTCTCGCCTTGGACCTGTGGCGGGGCACCACGCACTACGATCGCGCCATCCGCCGCGGGATCTGGAATGCGGTGATGAAGAAGCCCATGGCCAGGCTGGCGGGCAGGATCATGGGCCTGTTGGGGGTCGGCCGGATCGGCTCGTGTCTGGCCCGCAAGGCGGCCGGCGTCGGGATGACCGCCCTGGCGCACGACCCCTACCTCACGTCCTGGCCTCCGCATATCCGGCAGGTGACCCTGGATGAGGTGCTGCGGGAAGCGGACGTCTTGTCGATCCATATGCCCCTGACGGCCGAGACCCGCCATCTGATCAACGAGACGACCCTCCGCCGGATGAAGCCGACGGCGCTTCTGATCAACACATCCCGCGGCGGGATCGTGGACACGGCGGCCGTCTGCCGCGCCTTGCAGGAGGGGTGGATCGGGGGCGCCGGCCTGGACGTCTTGGAGCAGGAGCCGCCGCCCGCAGATTCCCCGCTTCTCGCCGCGCCGAACCTCATCCTGTCGCCGCATGCCGGCTGGTATTCGGACCAGTCGGTCATCGATCTCAAACGCAAGACGGCCGAGGCCGCCGTGGCGGTGCTCAAGGGGGAGCGACCGTACTCCGCCGTGAACCCCGACGTGTATGCCCAGCCCACGCTCCGCGCCAAGGGGGCCATCATCTGAGCCGGTGAAGGTCGCTCACCACGTGGAGGCTGCTGGAGGAATGCACACCGAAGCTGTGGGGACGGTCCGGATTGCTCTGCGTCGTAGCGGTGCCCCAAACAGACACATCGTGGCGGAGGGAATACCCATGGCGGACACGTTTCGGCTGGACGGACGGGTGGCCCTGGTGACCGGTGGCGGATCGGGCATCGGGAAGGCAATTTCCCTGGCCCTGGCCGAGGGCGGGGCGGCGGTTGCCGTGCACTACTTCAGCAGCGCGGCGGGCGCGGACGAGGTGGTCGGGACCATCCGGGGAAAGGGCGGCCGGGCCCTGGCCATTCAGGCGGACCTGACCCGGCCGGGAGAGGGCGATCGCGTGGTGGCCGAGACCATTGCGGGCCTGGGGGGCCTGGACATCCTGGTGAACAACGCCGGCCACCTGGTCCAGCGCTGCGCGATCGCCGAGATGCCCGACGACCTCTTTCGCACCATCATCGACGTGAACCTGACCTCCACCTTTCTGGTGACGCGCGCGGCGCTCCGGCATATGCTGCCCCGGGCGTCCGGCAGCATCGTCAACATGTCCTCCGCCGCCGCCTTCGCCGGCGGGGGCAACGGATCCGCCATGTACGCCACGAGCAAGGCGGCCATCGTCGGCTTCACGCGGGGACTGGCGAAAGAGGTGGGCAGCAAAGGGATCCGGGTCAACGCCGTGGCGCCCGGCCAGATCGCCACGCAATTCCACGATCGCTTCAGTACGCCCGAGGGGCGGGCGAACACGGTCCGGACCATCCCCCTGGGGCGGGAAGGTGCCGCCGAGGAAGTGGCCCGGGCGGTCGTCTTCCTCGCCTCGCCTGCCGCATCCTTCGTGAACGGTGAGGTCACGGCCATCAACGGCGGCATGTGGTTCCACTGAGCCCCCGCACCCCGGCTCTACCTCCCGAATCTCCAGTTCGTGGACGCGGGCTCGCGATGGGATCTCCACCCGTGGCGTGACGACTCCGACCAGGAAGGTTTCCCCTCACACCCCTTCCCGCCTGTAGAAATTTTCCACTTGACCCGTAAACCAGTGCGTAATATCAACGCCTATCCCGGCGGGAGCTCGCGCCGGGGAGGCGGTACTGAGCCGGTTGCGGAGGCCCCCATGCCCGAGAGTCGATTCGAACGGTACCTCGTCATGGCCAACCGGGCGATCATCTTCCTCATGATGGCCGTGATGGCGACCCTGGTCTTCGTCAACGTCGTCACCCGGTACGTGTTCAACTTCTCGATCATCTGGGCGGAGGAGGTGTCTCAGTACCTGATGATCTGGATCGCCTACCTGGGGGCCGGCCTCGCCCTGCGCGAGGGGCGTCACGTGGCGGTCGAGATGTTGCAGGATCGCCTGCCCACCATGCTGAGCCGCAGGCTGCGGATGGTGGTTGGAGGCCTCGTGCTGGCGTTTCTCGGGGCGGTGACGGTTCTCGGCTTCCAGTTCGCCGTCTTCGTCTGGAACCAGGAGACTCCCGTCCTGAACATCTCCCTCGGCATCCCATCCCTGGCGATCCCCATCGGCACTCTGCTCTTCGCCGTGCACCTCGTGCTCATGTTCCGGAACTACGCAGACCGGCGGTTCGCCCCAGGGTACGTCTTGGAAGATCTCTCGGGGGAGGAGGCCTGAGCCATGGGCGTCACGCTCGCCATCGCCTTCCTCCTTGGCATGGCGATCGGCTTTCCCGTCTCCATCAGCATGGGCGGCTCGGGATTCCTGGCCCTTCTGGTGAACGGCAAGCTGTCGCTCCTGACCGTGCCCCAGCGGTTCTTCAACGGGATCAACTCCTTCCCCTTGATGGCGGTCCCGTTCTTCATCCTGGCGGCCGACCTGATGAGCGCGAGCGGCATCACCATTGCGCTGCTCCGCTTCACCAGCGACATGGTGGGGCACATCCGGGGCGGCCTGGGCCACGTGAACGTCCTCACCATGATGCTGTTTGCCGGGATCAGCGGCTCGGCTCTGGCCGACGCCGCCGGCCCTGGCGCCCTCATCATGCGCATGATGAAGAAGGCGGGGTACGACGAGTATTATGCCGCGGCCCTGACCGCCTCGACGGCCATCATGGGGCCCATCATCCCGCCCAGCATCATCATGGTCATCTATGCCATCACCGACAGCAAGGTGACCGTCGCAGGCCTGTTCCTGGCCGGCGTCCTTCCCGGCGTCCTCATGGCCCTCGCGCTGGCCGCCCTCAACCACATCACCGCCATCCGCCGCAATTACCTCTTCCGGTCTCCGCTGGCCACGTGGAAGGAGCGCCTGCAGAGCGTGTGGCGCGCGATCCCGGCGCTGCTCATGCCGGCGATCATCATCGGCGGGATCCTGAGCGGCATCTTCACCGCCACCGAGGCCTCGGCGGTGGCGGTCTTCTATGCGCTCTTCGTCGGGTTCTTCGTGACCAAGAGACTGACCCTGAAAAACCTGCCTAAGGTCGTGGTGCAGAGCGCCCTGGTCACCTCGGCCGCGCTCCTCATCGTGTCGATGGCGTCGCTCTTCGCCAACATCCTCACCGTGGTCCAGGTCCCGCAGACCGTCGCCGCCTACATCATGAGCATCAGCCGGGATCCCACCGTCGTGATGACCATCGTGGCGATCTTCGTCCTGATCTGCGGCATGTTCCTCGACACACTGCCCGCGGTCATCATCCTGGTGCCGGTGCTCGCCCCGCTGGCCGATCAGGTCGGCATCAATCCGCTGCACTTCGCCATGGCGTTTGTGCTCAACATCACAATCGGCATGGTCACACCCCCGGTGGGCGCGGTCCTCTTCATCCTCACGGCCGTCGGCCAGTTCAGCTTCGAGAAGCTCTCGCGGGCCATCCTGCCCATGGTGTTCGCGCTCCTCGTGGTGCTCGGGTTGGTGATGTACGTCCCGGCAATTAGCCTGACGCTGCCCAAGTGGTTCGGGTTCGCTCGCTAACCTCGATGGGAGAAGGAGAGAATGCCATGAAGTGGAGAAGCGGAATCCTCATCGCCATGGCCGCCGCGTTGCTCGCCCTCCCGACGGCCGCCCTGGCCCAGCAAAAGGTGCTCAAGTATGCCCACTTCCAGCCTGCCAGGCCCGACCAGCCGAAGCATGCCGCCGCGCTCGCCTTCAAGGAGCACGTCGAGAAGGCGACCAACGGCTCCATCAAGGTCGAGATCTTCCCGGCGGGCCAGTTCGGGAACGACGCCGACACTATGGCGGCGCTCCGCCTCGGCACGCTGGAGATGGCCGTGGCCCACGACGGCGCCATCGCCGTGATCCACAAGCCGATCGGCGTCCTCGGCATCCCCTTCCTCTTCGACAACCACGAGCACGCCTGGCGCGTGTACGACAGCCCCTGGCTGAAGGAGTTCTCCGACGACATGATCAAGAAGACCGGCGTCCGGCTGCTGTCGCTCGCCGACAACGGCGTGCGCCACTTCACCAATAGCAAGCGGCCCATCCGCACCCCCGACGACATGAAGGGGCTCAAGATCCGCGTGATGCCCAGCCCCGTCTTCCAGACCCTCGTCACCGCCCTCGGCGCCAGCCCCTCGGCGATCCCGTGGGCGGAGCTGCCCACGGCGCTCCAGCAAAAGGTCGTGGACGGGGAGGAGAATGGCGTGACGAATATCATCGCCGCCAGCCTGTACCAGTACCAGAAGTACATCACGCTGGACGGCCATGTCTGGAGCGTCCACGGCTACACGATCAACGAGAAGTTCTACCAAGGCCTCACGCCCGTCGAGCGGAAGGCGGTGGAGGAGGGCACGCAGATAGCCACGGCCATCCATCGCAAGATGACGAGCGACCAGGACAAGAACGCCAAGGAGATCCTCACGAAGCTCGGCATGGAGGTCACGGAGATCGGGCCTGCCGAGCTGGCCCAATTCCGCAAGCTGGCGCAGCCGCCGGTCAAGGCCTGGGCGGAGAAGGAGATCGGCAAGGAGTACGTGGACAGCCTCTTTAAGGCTATCGAAGCGGCGCGCAAGTGATCTCCTGCTGATCATTCGGGTCCGATAACCGTCGGGAGAGCCCCCGGTTCGAGGCCATGCCAGGTCCTCGGGCCGGGGAGTTCGCCTACTCCCCCGGTGGAATTGGAGATCCGATCCATGGGAGCCCGCGGCATCATCGTCGCACTACGCACCCCGGCTACCCCCGCCGGGATCAAGGACTCGAGGGTATGGAGAAGGCGGGTCTCCTTCGGGCGGTGATCGCGCAGGTGGAGGCGAAGCTCCAGGAGCTGCGCGCCGGTTACCACGCGGCGCGGGACGCGACCCTTACCACGCCCCACGTCATGAAGGGAAAGCGGGAGGTCCCGGGAATGGAGGCCTCGTACCTGGCGAACGCCCTGGCCCTCAATATCCAGGAACGGGAGTACGAGCTGCGCGCGCTAAGGAGCGTGCGTCTTCCCGAGCATGCGGAGAGGGTCGCGCTGGGCTGCCTCGTGGGCGTCGGTCCGGCGGATGGCCCTGCGGATCGGCTCTACTTCCTCCTCCCCGTCTGTGGAGGGATGGAGGTTTCACTGGACGGATGTGTCATCCGGGTGGTGACACCCGGGACGCCGATCGCGAAAGTGTTGCTCGGGAAGTCTGTGGGGGATGAGGTTCGACTGCCCAATGCGCCGGATCTTCTCTCCATCCGGCTGCTGGCCTGAAGGAGGTTGAGAGTGGATCAGGTTCGCATCGGAATGGTGGGTGCGCGGTTTGGGGCCACGCTGCACATGCAGAACCTCCTGCCCATGCGGGGCCGGCAGGTGGAGATCATCGGGGTCTGCTCGCGCAGCCGGGAAAGTGCCGACGCCTTTGCCCGACGTTTTGGGATTCCCTTTGCCACGACGGACTTCAGGGCATTACTGGACCGGAAGGACGTGGATGCGGTGGACCTCTGCGTTCCTCCCTCGGTCCATCACACGTTCGCCATACAGGCGGCGGAGGCCGGGAAGCACGTCATCATCGAGAAACCGCTCACTGGCTACTTCGGCGAGCCCGGCGATCCCGAGCCCATCGGCGAGAAGGTCTCGCGGGCCAAGATGCTGGAGGGGGCCCGGAAGAATGCGCGAGCTGTCCAGGAGGCGGTCCGGCGGCACAAGATCCGCCTCGGCTACGCGGAGAACTGGGTCTACGCGCCTCCGGTGGCGAAGCTGCGGCGCCTCATTCGGGCCGCCGGCGGAAGCGTCCTCGACGTGCGTGCGGAGGAGTGCCATTCCGGCTCCCACTCGACCTTTGCGAAGCAGTGGAAGTTCGCCGGGGGCGGGTCGCTGCTCCGGATGGGGGTTCATTCGGTCGGCGCATGCCTGCACCTCAAGGCCTACGAGGGTGAGATCCGGAACCATCGGCCCATTCGCCCGGTCTCGGTGGTGGCAGACGTGGCGCCCCTCATGCGCCTCGAGGCCGCGCGGCGCGGCCCGCGCAAGTGGATCGCAGCGGACCCCGAGGACGTGGAGAACTGGGCAAACGTGGCCTTGACCTTCGAGGACGGAACCCGCGGCCTGGTGACGGTGAGCGATGCGGGGCTGGGGGGCTTGAATACGAAGATCGCCGTGTACATGACGAACGCCGTCCTGCACACGAACATGACGCAGAACACGGCCGTCCAGGCGTACGCGCCTGACCCGGCCGTCTTCGGCGACGAGTACTTCACGGAGAAGCTGGAAACCAAGGCGGGCTGGAACTTCCCCAGCCCGGACGAGGACTGGTTCCGCGGCTACCCGCAGGAGATGCGGGACTTCATAGAGGCCATCCTGGAGGATCGCGAGCCCAAGGCCAATGTGGACCTCGCCGCAGATTGCGTGGAAGTGATCTATGCCGCCTACCTCTCCGCGGCCGAGGGCCGGCGCGTGGTGTTGAAGGATCGAGGGTGACGGGGAGTGGGGCAGTTACCCGTGGAACGCTGAAGGCTGAACCGGGAAGGTCGGACGACGAGGATTGATCGGGGAGCACCCACGAGCCACCCTGAAAGCCTCCCGTGATGCCGCAGAATGCCAGGTGCAACACCGGTCTGTGGGATGCCACCTTCGGGTGGTACCTCGTGCTATCCTTCCTCTGGAATGTCGGCCTGGGGGTCTTCCCTCCGCTCTTGTCCCAGATCATGACGGACCTCGACCTGACCTTCGCCGGCGCGGGGATGCTGGGCACGATCTACGCGCTCTCCCGCTTCCTCGTGGACCTGCCGGCCGGCCTCGTCGCCGAGCGACTGGGGGTCCCGCTGCTCCTGCATGGAGCTTTCGGGCTCTTCCTGGCCGGGACCGCGCTCTGCGGCTGGGCGGACTCCTTCCGCGGAATGCTCGTCGCACGGGCCCTGCTCGGGGTGGGCTCGGGAATGGCGACGGTGTTCGCCATCCTCTACCTGATGCGCCGGGGAGAGCCGGCCCACCGCAACCGACGATCGAATCTGTCCGAGCTGTCGGTCATCGCGGGGATGGCGGTCAGCTCGGAGGCCGCCGGCCTGATCACGACGCGATGGGGCTGGCGCGCCAGCTTCTGGATGGCCACGGGGATCTTCCTCCTGGCGTGGCTCGTCGCGGCCAGGCGGGTCCTGCCGAAAGTGCGGTCGCTCCTGGAAGGCGGCGAGGCGCCAGCCTCCAAGCCGCCAGCCAATCGCGCGGCAGGCGCGCCCGGTCGGCTCCCGGTCATCTACCTGCTGATCTTCTCCCAGGCCTTCGCCTGGGGCGGGGGAGTCGCGACGCTGCTCCCGCTTTACGGGGGCGAGGCGCTCCACATGAGCCCGGCGGTCATCGGCCGGACGATGGCCGTCGCATTCTGGATCGAGGTCTGCCTGCTCTTCCCGGTGGGGTGGGCGGCGGACGTGTTTGGCCAGGGGCGGGTGGTTCTGCCCGGGTTCCTCGCCATGCTGGCGGGGACAGCCCTCACCCCCTTCGCGGCCAATGCGGGGAGCTACCAGGCCGCCTTCGTGCTCTTGGTGGGCGGGATGAGTGTCTGGATGGCGTCGCCCGCGCTCCTGGCCGAGGAGATGGCGGGCACGTTCCGGGGCAAGGCCGCGGCATTCTACCGGCTGGTCACGGATCTGGGATTCATCCTCGCCCCCGGGCTGGTGGGTTGGCTGGTGGGCCGGTCCGGGTTCGGCGCCGCCGCCGTGGCCATCGGAGTGGTCCTGACTGGAGCCGTCCTCGCCACTCCCCGCCTGCTGGGCGGGCGATGACTCAACCCAGGAATTTCACCGCCGAGGCCGCAGAGATCGCAGAGAGTGGCCAATCTTCATCGGCCCGGCTCGAACGCTTCCGGGCCGCCCCCTCCGGGGTTCCCCTGTCAGCGCGTTGAATACGGAGGCTACCTCTGCGCCCTCCGCGTGCTCTGCGGTGAGCTGTGTTATTCGGGCTCACCGAGGGGTGACGGCCCAGGCAGCCGCGTCGCGGCAGGCCTGCGCCAGGTCGTCCAGGGCGTCCGTGAAGAAGTGGTCGGTCTCGAACAGGCGGAACCAGGGTGTGACCGGGAGGGAAAGAGAGAAGGCCTCTAGGCGGGCGCGGTCGCAAAACTCGTCCCGCGTGCCCGCAATCAGGGCGATGGCGCAGAGGGCGGCCTTGAGAATGCCGAAGTCGTAGTGGTTCAGGGGCGGGGCAATGCCCAGGTAGAAATGCACCCGTGGGTTCGAGGCCGCCACCTGCGCCCCCACGTAGCTGCCGAAGGAGTAACCCACCACCGCCTGAAGCTCCGGGCGTCCGCCCAGTATCCTCATTCACGATGATCGGCATCCTACCCCATCGAAGCGCTTTCAGGAAGTGTCACCATGCCTGAGCCGGCTGCCTCTCACGGATGCGGCGACCCATAAACTCATTGACGACGCTCTGGGAACTACATAGGATGCCCACATGGGAGCCCCTTGGAACGTTGCATAGTGTGGTCGAACTGCGGTAGCGAGGATCGCGGATAACGAGGTCGGATGGCTGCCCAGGTCACGGAACCCTGGAAAAAGGAGATCTTCATGGCAAACGAGGTCCGGGTGGATGGGGAGGTGCTGAAGCGGTTCTCGCAGGAGATCTTCGTCCGGGCGGGGTTCACGGCCGAGGGGGCCGAGCTCCAGGCGGATGTGCTGGTGTGGGCGAACCTGCGCGGGGTGGACTCGCATGGCGTGCTGCGGATCCCCTGGTATGTCGAGCTGGTGGACAAGGGGCACATGAAGCCCCGACCGAACATCCGGGTGGAGAAGGAGACGCCGGCCACGCTTCTATTCGATGCGGATTATGCGCCTGGGCCTGTGGTCACGGTGCCGGCGATGCGGCGGGCAATCGAAAAGGCCAAGCAGGTGGGGATCGGCTGGGCGCTCATCAGAAACACATTGCACCAAGGGGCCATGGGGTATTACTCGCTGATGGCGGCCAAGGAAGGCATGGCCGGGATCGCCATCGTGTGCAATCCCCCGAACATGGCCCCCCACGGCGCCCGCGCGGTGGGGGTGCACAACAGCCCGATCGCCATCTGCGTTCCGGGGAAGCGCCATCGCCCGCTGATGCTGGACATGGCCACCAGCGTGGCCGCGCGGGGGAAGCTCGACCTGGCGCTTGACAAGGGGGCATCCATTCCGCTCGGATGGGCGCTCGACAAGGATGGGAAGCCCACCACCGATCCGAAGGTCGCGGCGATCCTCCTGCCGGCCGGCGGGTCCAAGGGGTCCGGCCTGGCCCTGATGTTCGAGTGCCTATCCAGCCTCATGGTGGGGAACCCGCTGCTCGAGCCGGCGCTCCAGAAAAAGCCGGGCGCCACGACCCACCGGCAGAACAGCGTGGTGGCGGCGATCGATATCGGGACGTTCACCGACGTGGAGGCCTACAAAGCCCACGTGGATACCGTTGCCGACGAGCTCAGGGCCCTCCCCCCCGCGGAGGGATTCAACAGAGTCATGGTTCCCGGAGAGCCCGAAGACCTCGTGTACGATGAGCGATCCAAGCACGGTATTCCCCTGCCGGAAGGCACGGTCCGCAATCTGAAAAGGGTCGCGGAGCGGTTCACGGTCCAGATGCCGTTTTGAGAACTGAAAGGCAGTAGGCAGAGGGCAGGAGGCAGGAGGCGCAGGGCAGAGCGGAGAGTGAGGAGACAGTCGCCTCAGCGGAAAAGGGAAGTCCGATGGACGCGAAGGAGAGTGGCGCCATCCGCCGGGGCATCGCAGAGAAGTACCGCAAAGTTGCGGACTCTCCCGCGGGACTGTTTCGGTACCCGACGGGCGAGGCGAGCGCCTTGGGGCTTGGCTATCCGCCACCCCTCGTGGCGGCCGTTCCGCTGACAATCCGTGAGCGATTCGTCGGCGTTGGAAATCCCTTTGCCCTGCGAGCGATCCGCTCCGGCGAATCCGTGCTGGACCTCGGGTGCGGGGCCGGCTTCAAGCGTGTGACATCGGGTTGGCTGGCGAAGAGCCGCCTCCCGATAAGGCGCCGTGGTCGGACTGAATTGCCGGCGCCGTGGCGAGGAAGGTCTTCCTCGCGATGCTTCAGGATGCAGGGTTCGTTGAGGCGCGCTGCGTCGGGACGGGAGAATATCGCACATCTGCCTACACGCAAGCGACGTTCTATACAGCCCGAAAGGCCAGCGGTGGCGGAGGGCAATCTTCGGATACTGAAACACGCGGCTGATTTCTTCCAGGATCGCCGGGGAGATTACGAGGTGAAACTGCTCGGCACGCCAAGCGGCGAGGATCCGTGAGGGGAAGCCCCGCGCGCTGAGGACGGCGCTCACGAATACATTCGCATCGAGCACTGCCCGGATCATGTTTTCCGTCGCGTGGTCTTTGCCCGGACTGCGCGGACGGAGTCTTCAACCTCCCGTTCAATGACATCCAGCTTCACCGCTTTGTTCTTTCGCCGGAGTTCCCCGACCATTCCGAAGAATCGGTCCCGTCGCTTCTGCCATTCCGCGAGCTGCCAGACGGGCACGACCGCGGCCATGGGCCGGCCAGCCCGCTCGATGATGTACTGATCGCCTCTGTAATAGACCTCCTCCAAGAGCTGACCCAGGTTCTTTCGGGCCTTGAGGGCATTAACCGTCTTCGCCACGTCCAGACCCCCATTGATTGAGTTGACACAACTGCATTAACTATATCAGTGTCAGTGGGGTTGTCAAACTTGAGCAGCCATCGAATCCCGAAAGCTCCCGGCACCTGATCGATCGGCGCGAGACCGTCGGAGCAGAGCCTTCATGGCAGACCGAGACAGGCCTCAGACCGTGGGAAACCCAGGCAAAGGAGGACGACGGAGATCAGAGGTTGAGCGGTATGCGGATATCACACTTCTTTTGGATCTCTTGTTCGGCTTTCCTATCGATGCCGTGCGGTGAATGAGTCCGCAGGATCTCTTTCGCTCTTTGCCGCGCTCTGGCGCGGGCATTTCCTCGCGGAGATGAGTGCCCACATCCCCGATTCCCACGAGCAGACGACGCTCTTCTACGGCTGGTACTCCAATCGCTCGGCTCAGCCTTCGTCCCGAGCTGAGGCGAAGGGGCTCGCGACGAAGCCCCGGTTCAGCCGTCCCCGCGGCCGGTCTCAGCCCTCCGGCAGCAGGGGCCCGCCGGGGCCGTTTTCCAGCTTCCTATCCGTTTAATCGTCCACGGATCAGTCCTCCCCATATGCCGTCTCGCTTTCCATTACATGTGGCGGTTTCCCTTGACATGGGATGGCGGTTCGGGGTAAGTGATATGCCAAGATCTGGTTAACCAATTGCCAGTCAACCAATTTCACGGAGGACTCGCGCGATGGCGAACAAAAGCCAAGTGATCGAGCACTTCCGAGAAATTGATCTGAAGAGCCCCTCGGACATCATTATCCAGCAGATCAAAGAGTTGATGTCCAGCGGGGTCCTCCGGCCGGGGGATCGGCTCCCGGCGGAGCGGGCCCTTGCCGAGCGATTCCGGGTCGGTCGCGGACACATCCGCGAGGCGATCAGGAAGCTCGAGTTCTACGGCATCCTCAAGACGATCCCCCAGAGCGGAACGATTGTGACCAACCTGGGTGCGAAAGCGCTAGAGGGGCTGATCTCGAATGTCATCAACCTTGAGAAGGAGGACTTCCAATCGCTCATGGAGACCCGCGCCCTCCTGGAAATCCAGGCGGCCAGACTGGCGGCGACGCGCGCCACCAACGCAGAGATAGCGGAACTCGAGCGCACCCACGAGGAATTCCACAGCCAAATCCGGTCGGGATCCATGGGCCTCCAAGCCGATCTGATGTTTCACCTCAAGGTTGCCGAGTGTGCCCGAAACTCGGTCCTGTGCTCACTGATCAGGTTGCTCACGCCAGACATCATCACCCTCTCGAAGAGCCACGAAACACGTGAGGAGGGACGATTCCTTGTGGCCTTGCAGGAGCATGAGGCCGTGCTCGACGGAATCCGGTCGAGAGATCCGGACGGGGCGGCCGCGGCAATGGAAGAGCACATCCGCAAGGCACGGTTGCAGGTGGAGTCGTATTTGCCGCGCGAATCGCCGGCCGGTCCGGCGTGAGTGCGAGGGGGCTCATGCATGGGACGGCCGCGAAAGGAGGTGGTGAAGTTTCCGGCGATGGTCACACGGGGTCTCGTGTATCTAACCCGCGAAGACGCGTTCGACGCAAAGGAGGAGATCGGATGAAACGGCCAGCCAGCCTCATGTTTATTATGGTCGCTCTGGCTGTAAGCGTGGCGCTCGCCGTCGCCTCGCCCGCGCTTGCCGCCAAGAAGATCATCAAGCTCTCCCACAGCCACCAGGCCGATTTCGCCTCGGAGATCCACACGGCAGCCTGGATCTTCCAGAAGTGGATCGAGGACAACTCTGACACGCTGGAAGTGAAGATCTATGCTGCGAATGCGCTCGGCGAAGAACGGGCGGTGTACGAGGGGATTCAGCTCGGCTCGGGCGCGACTGCGGTGATCAGCGGGACGGCCATCTTGAATAACTTCAGCAAGAAAACTGCCGTCTTGGACCTGCCGTTCATGTGGAAGAACTACGACCACGCGCACCATGTCCTGGATGGCAAGGTCGGGGAGATTCTGGCGAAGGAACTGGACCAGTCGGGTTTCCAGGTCCTTGCCTGGATGGATAGCTGGGGCTTCCGGAACGTCGTCACCTCCAAGAAGGAGGTGAAGACCCCGGCCGACCTGAAGGGCCTGAAGATCCGGACCATCCCCACCCCCACCTACGTGGCGGCCCTCAATGCTATGGGCGCCAACGCGACGCCGATGGCATTTGGCGAGGTGTATACTGCCATGCAGACGGGGGTGCTGGACGGCTACGAGCACGGGTCCGCCGTGACCAAGGCCCAAAAGTTCTATGAGGTGGCCAAGTACACTGCCCTCACCCAGCACCTCTTCGGCCCGCTGGTCTTCGCCTACTCCAAGAAGGAGTGGGCCGGGCTTACGGACAAGGAGAGGGCGGTCATCTTGGAGGGGGCCAGGATGGCCCGAGACGTCCAGCGGACGCTGGGGCCCCTGCGGGAACAAGAGGCCTTCGACTTCCTCAAGGGCAAGGGGATGGTCATCCACAAGATCGACACCAGCGGGTTCCGCAAGAACGCCGTCGCGGTTCAGGACAAGATCGCCACGGAAGTCGGGGCGATGGATCTGCTCGATATCATTCGGAAGACGGAGTAGGGTGGTTGGCTACGGCGGAGGGAGGCCCTGTGCCTCCCTCCGCCTTTGTATGCGGGGGCCGAGCAGGCTCCGGCCTCCCTTTCCTTCAGGAGAAGGCGATGCTCGACAGGCTGCTAGCGCTCGTGTGCCGGATTTTCGAGGGGCTGATCGCGATTCTCTTCTTCGCCGCCGTCGTCGTCGGAGGGCTTCAGGTCTTCAATCGCTTCGTCCTCAACCAGTCACTGAGCTGGAGCGAGGAGTTCATGGTCTACTGCAACATCTGGATGGTCTTTCTGGCGATCCCGGTGGCCTATAGACGCGGTTCACACATCGGGATGAACCTGTTCGTGAAAGGACTTCCTCCGAAGACGCAAATCGGCATGGCCCTGGCGGTTGACACCTTGTGGCTTGTGTTGGCGATCGGCATCGTCGTCTACGGCGTGGTGGTGATGGGGGTGGCAAGCAATCAAGCCAGTCCTGCGATGGGCCTACGGATGGACCGAGCATACCTGAGTCTGGTCGTGGGATGGTCCTTCATGGTCCTGCTGGTGCTCCGGAAGATCGGAGGATCCATTGCCCTGCTTCGGTCGGGCGAGGTGGCTGGAGGCGCGCGATGCTGATCGGCCTCTTCGTCGCGCTACTCCTCCTGCTCTTCGGTGGTGCGCCTGTCCTGCTTGGCATCGGGATTGCCGGCCTCTTGGGCATGCTGCTAACCCCCGGGGTGGTCCTGGCGATCTTTCCCCAGAAGATGTTCGCCATGCTGGACTCCTTCAGCCTCCTGGCCATGCCGTTTTTCATTCTGGCCGGGGAGTTGATGTGTCAAGGTGGCATCAGCAAGAAGATGGTCGGCTTCTCCGAGACGATCGTCGGGCACCTGCGCGGAGGCTTGGGGCACGCCTCGGTCGTGGGGAGCATGATCTTTGCCGGAGTCTCCGGCTCCTCAGTGGCAGATACCTCGGCCATCGGCTCCATCCTCATCCCCTCCATGAAAGAGCGAGGCTACAAGCCGGGCTTTGCCGCCTCGCTCCTGGCCGCGGCAGGCACCATCGGGCCAATCATCCCCCCAAGCATGACGATGATCATCTATGGCTCGATGACCGGCACATCCATCGGGGGACTCTTCCTGTCTGGCATCATCCCGGGAATCCTGATTGGCTTCGGACTCATGGGAACGATCTATGTTCACTCCCTGCTCCCGCAGTTCCCGGAGCTTCGGGTCACGACGAGTAAATTCAACTTCAAGATCATGGCCAAAGCGCTCGGCCAGGTCTGGTCGGCTCTCCTGGCGCCCGTCATCATCCTGGGCGGAATTCTCTCCGGCGTGTTCACCGCCACAGAGGCTGGCGTGGTGGCCTGCTGGTATGCCTTCCTGGTGTCCTTCGTCATTTACAAATCCCTGAAGTTGCGGGACCTGCCCAAGATCCTCGTGAATGCCGCCGTCACCACCACCATGGTCGTGGGCATCATCTCCGTGGCCGGGGCATTTGGATGGTTGCTAGCCTACCTCGACTTCAACGTGATTGTCCTGGGCTTGCTCAAGAGCATTTCCAATGATCGCATGGTGATTCTGATGGTCCTCCTCGGGGTCATCTTCATCATGGGGATGTTCATCGAGTCCCTGGCCGTGCTCATCATCCTGATCCCAGTTTGCACGTACGTCACCAAGCACTTCGGGTTCGATCCGTTCCATTTCGGCCTCTTGATGACAATCGCCACCCAGATCGGAGCCGTCACGCCACCGGTGGCGGTCCTGCTGTTCGTCGCGACGAGCATCGCCGGGTGCAAGTACGACGAGACGATCCGGTACTGCTACCCGTTCATCGCGACGCTCGTCATCGTGATGCTCCTGGTGGCCTTCGTGCCGGTCACCGCCACGTATATCCCCCACCGCTTCCTGGGACCATGAGGGGTAAGAGTCGGCGGTCTCCGACCACCCGCTCGCAAAGGAGCCTGACATGCCAGCGCTGATTCGGTATTCCGACAACAAGAACCAGCCGATCGTCACTGAGAAAAATGACACGCTGTCTTTGACGTATTTCAACCTCATCCGACTCGGGCGGAATGAGGAATACCGGGGAAAGGTCGAGGGATTCGAAACGGTCTACGTGGTCCTCTCGGGCAGCGTCGACATCGAGGTGAACGGGAAGTTGTTCCAAGGCGTCGGGCAGCGCAAAGACCTCTGGTCGGGGAAGGCCGACTCCGTGTACGCCACGACGGGAGCCGACGTTCGCATCCTTGCGAGAGACGATGGGACAGAGGTCGCCGTTGCCGGGGGCCGCTGCCGACAGGCATTTCCTCCATTTCGAGTTCTCCCGGAAGAGGTGGAAATGGTGAATATAGGGTCCGTTGAAACCCACTCGCACCGGCGAATCTTCCATATCCTCGGCCACAACGCGGCGGGCCGGGCGGGAAACCTCCTGGTCAGCGAGCTCTACGCCGACCCCGGATGCTGGTCGGGATATCCTCCACACAAACACGATGAGGAGCGGCCGCCCGAGGAGACCGCTTTCGAGGAGCTGTATCATTATCGCTTCCGCCCGGAGTCGGGCTTTGGGGCCCAGCTCTGCTTCCAGCCGGATGGGTCATCCCAGTGCTTCCTGACGCGGAACGGAGACACCTTCATCCTCGATCGAGGATATCATCCCACGGTGACCTCACCCGGCCACGAGGAGTACATCTTCACCATCCTCGTCGGCAAGCACCAGCGATCCCTCATCCAGAATTTCAAGGAGGAGCATCGGCATCTCATGAGCGGAATCCCGGGCATCCAGGACATGGTGGATAAGTTCAAGTAAAGCCCCTGGAGCGCCTAGGCCAGACATCCGGACGTTTCCGCACTCAGAAAACGAGGGGAAGGCAGCATGGCGAACCAACTGTTCGACCTGACCGGCAAAGTGGCCCTGATCACCGGGTCGTACCAGGGCCTGGGGCTGGCAATCGCGCGGGGGCTGGGGCAGGCGGGAGCCCACATCGTCCTGAACGGGAGAAGCGAGGAGAAGCTGCAGAAGGCGGTGGCCACGCTCTCGCAGGAAGGTCTCCGGGTGACCGGGTGCGCCTTCGACATCGCCAGGGCCGCCCAGATCCAGGAGAAGCTTCCCGCCCTCGTGCGGCAGGCCGGCCGGATCGACATCCTGGTGAACAATGCGGGCATCCAGCGGCGCAGCCCGCTGGAACAGTTCGAAGAGTCCGTGTGGCGGGAGGTGCTGGACACCAACCTGACCGGGCTCTTCCTGATCACGAAGCAGGTCGTCCAGGGCATGATCGAAAGAAAGGCGGGCAAGATTCTCAACATCTGCTCCCTGATGTGCGAGATGGGCCGTCCCACCGTCGGGGCCTACACGGCCGCCAAGGGCGGCGTGAAGATGCTCACCAAGGCCATGGCCGTGGAGTGGGGCAAGTACAACATCCAGGTCAACGGCATCGGCCCCGGGTACTTCACCACCGACATGAACCGGCCACTCTACGAGGATCCCAAGTTCGACGCCTGGATCCGCGGGCGTACCCCCATGGGGCGTTGGGGCGATCCTTCGGAGTTGGTCGGTGCCGCCGTCTTCCTGTCCTCCCGCGCCTCGGATTTCGTCAGCGGCCAGATCATCTACGTGGACGGAGGCATCCTGGCCGCCCTGTGAGGCCGGGCGAGGGGCGGCAGGGGTGTGAGGCCATCTGCCAGCAGGCTCGCATGGCGCGAACGGCGTTGCCGGAAATTGCCTTGACACATCGTTTTGATTCTTGCTATACGGCTTGTTTCCAGCATGATGTAGAGGCGTCTCGCGCCTGAAGGGGAACGCTCGGCCAACCGCGAAGCTCACGGTATCCGGTGACCTCCCTCGTTCGGACCCGAAAGGTCTCGGGCTCGATCGGCTCCACGGCATCCAGCCGACGACCGACCTGGGCTGCGCCTGATCTCGGCGCGTGGCCCCGACAGCCTCGTCCCGCGAAGGCCCACCGTCGAATTACGAAGCGGATCCGCACGGTCGTCCCCGCGCTGGGTGGCTGCGGGCGGAACGCCGGGGAAGGAGTCGTCATGGAGCGATTGCGGGTTCTGGTCCTCGGCTTGGGGTTCTTCGGGAGGAACTGGCTGCGGGAAGTCTCGGCCTGCACTGAGTGCGAGGTGGCGGGGGTTGTGTCCAAGCACCCCGACCTCTTGGCCTCGGTGGGGGAGGAGTTCAGGGTCCTGCCGGCGCAGCGATTCGGCACGATCGAGGAAGGGCTGGATGGCTCCGGGGCGCAGGCGGTCGTCGTGGCCCTCCCGGAGATGGTCCACAAAGAGGCAATCCTGGCGGCCCTGGGCCGCGGCCTCCATGTCCTGACGGAAAAGCCGCTGGCCATGACCATCGCCGAGGCCGGGGAGGTCGTGCAGGCGGCCCGGAGCGCTTCGAACGCGGTGGTGATGGTGGACCAGAACTACCGCTGGCGGCCGCAGAACCAGGCGCTGCGGCGAGCGATCCGGGAGGGCCGGATCGGTCGGATCGCCTCCATCACGCACGAGTTCCGGCAGAGCATCGTCCGCAAGACCACGGACGCCTGGCGCGAGCAGATGCCGCACCCGTACCTGCACGACATGGCTATCCACCACTTCGACCTCTTGCGGGCCAGTACAGGCCTGGAGTGCCGGGAGGTGCTGGCGGTCGGCGTGCGCCCGCCCTGGAGCTGGTACCGCGGGGTCCCCGGGATTGACGCGATCCTCGGCTTCGAGCAAGGTCTCTCGGTGAGCTACACCGGGACCATGGTCGGCCGGTGGTGCGTTACCCCCCAAGACGGGATCATCACGGTGGAGGGTGAAGCTGGAACGCTGCGGCTGGAGGGCGACTCGCAGGTGCGCTGGTACCGGGAGGGCAGCGTCGAGGTGATCCCGCCGATCGTGATGACGTTCACCGACACGGCCTACGCTCTGCGGGAGTTCCTGGCAGCGATCCAAGAAGGGCGGCAGCCCGAGACGCACCTGACGGACAACGTCCGCTCGCTGGCCATGGTGGTGGCTGGCATCAGGGCGGTGGAGACGGGCCAGCGGGTCGCCGTCGCGCCGCTGATAGCAGAGGCCCTCGGCGGGAATGAGAAATGAAAAACTGACAACCGACAATGAGAAACCGGCCAATGATGTTCGGCATTGGCCGGTTGTCAGTTGTCCGTTTTCCGTTTTACATTGGCTCTTAGAAAGGAGGTCATCATGGATCTGGGACTAAAGGATCGGGTGGCCATCGTCACGGGCGGGAGCAAGGGCCTGGGTCGGGCAGAGGCTGAGGCACTGGCCGCCGAGGGCGCAGCCGTGGTGGTGGCAACGGCCAAGAGCGTGACCGAGGCAGAGCAGGTGGTCCGAGGGCTACACGATCGGGGGTGCCGGGCCATTTCAGTCCGGGCGGACGTATCGCAGAGTGCCGAGGTCCAGCGGCTCGTCGACACGACCTTGAAGACCTTCGGGCGACTCGACATCCTGGTGAACAACGCGGGGACGACCGGCCCGGAGTATAACAAGCCCCTGCTGGAGATGTCCGAAGACCTGTGGGAATTCATGATTGGGAACCATCTGCGCAGCGTGTTCCTCTGCATCAAGTACGCGGCGCCCCACATGATCCAGCGCGGCTGGGGCCGGATCATCAACACCGCCTCGATCCACGGCCGGGTGGGCGGACGCCCCACCCTGGGACACTACGGGGCGGCCAAGGCGGGGGTCATTGCCCTCACCATGACGGCGGCGCGAGAGTTGGGGCCGAAAGGCATCACAGCCAACGTCATCTCGCCGGGATTCATCGGGACAGAAACCCTGCGGGGGATCCTGAGCCCCTCCACGCTGGAGAAGCTGCAGCAGCAGATTCCCCTGGGCCGGATCGGCGAGCCCCCCGAGGTGGGACGGATTGTGGCCTTCCTGGCCTCGGAGGCGGCCTCCTACCTCAACGGGGCGGTTGTGGACATCACGGGCGGCCGGCTGGAGTACGCCCTCTGAACGGATCAGGGCGCCGTCCGTCACCCTTCAGCGGAGCAATCGCGTGAGCACAAAGGTCATCAGCGCCCGAGCGGCCATCGATCTCGTGAAGTCGGGAGACACGCTGGCCATCCATGGGGCGGGCGGCGGCAACGTGGAGCCGGACCTCCTCATCCGGACCCTGGCGGAGAAGTTCGAGGAGGCGGGCCAGCCGCGGGATCTCACTATCTTCCACGTCTCGGGCCTCGGCGATTGGAAGAGCACGGGACTAAACCTGCTTCACGGGTGAGGGCCTGGTCAGACGGAACGTCGGCGGTCATTACGGCATGTCCCCCAAGTACGCCCAGCTCATCCTGGACAACAAGATCGAGGCGTACTGCTGGCCGCAGGGGGTCATGTCGCAGTGGCTCCGCGAGGTTGCCGCCGGGCGGCCGGGGCTCGTCACCCACATCGGCCTCCGGACCTTCATCGATCCTCGCGTGGAGGGCGGGAGGCTGAACGCCCGGACCACCCAGGACCTGATCGAGGTGGTCAGCCTGGCGGGGCGCGAGTGGCTCTTCTACCGGGCCTTTCCTCTGAACGTCTGCTTCATCCGGGGGACGACGGCCGACGAGAAGGGAAATCTCACCCTGGAGCAGGAGCCGGCCTTCCTGGAGGTCCTGCCCATGGCCATGGCCACCCGGAACTCGGGCGGGCATCGTGATCGCCCAGGTCAAGCGCCTGGCCCAGGCGGGGACGCTACCCCCCAAGATGGTCAAGGTGCCCCACACCATGGTGGACTACATCGTCATCCACCCGAACCAGTGGCAGAGCGTGGAGAGCGAATACAACCCCGCCTACAGCGGCGAGGTCAAGGTGCCCGTTTCCTCCCTGTCGCCCATGGCCCTGGACGAGCGCAAGGTGATCGCGCGACGGGCCGCCATGGAGATCGTGCGGCTCCCGCGGGCCGTCCTGAACATGGGGGTGGGGATGCCCGACGGGATCGCCCTGGTGGCGGCGGAGGAGGGGATCCAGGACCGGATCACCACCACCATCGAGCAGGGCATCACGGGCGGCATCCCGGCGCCGGGCGTGGTCTTCGGCATGTCCTCCAATCCCGAGGCGATCATCGACCAGGGGTACCAGTTCGACTTCTACGACGGGGGCGGCCTGGACCTGGCCTTCCTGGGCCTGGCGGAGGCGGACGCGCATGGCAACGTGAACGTCAGCAAGTTTCACGGCCGGATGCCGGGCGTCGGCGGCTTCGTCAACATCTCCCAGGGGGCCAAGGCGGTGGTCTTCTGCGGGACGTTCACGGCGGGCGGGCTGGAGACGGAGATCGAGGACGGCCGCCTGCGCATCAAGAAGGAGGGGCGGTTCCAGAAGTTCGTTCCGCAGGTGGAGCAGATCACTTTCAGCGGCGAGCTGGCCGCGGAGCGGGGGCAGCGGGTGCAATTCATCACAGAGCGCGCCGTCCTGGTGATCACCCGGGAGGGCCTCGTGGTGACCGAGGTGGCACCGGGGGTGGACCTGGAGCGGGATGTCCTGGCTCAGATGGCGTTCCGGCCGACGGTGGCCCCCGACCTGAAGCTGATGGACGCCCGGATCTTCCGCGACGAGCTGATGGGGCTCAGGGACATGCGGTGAGGAGGCGAGAGGAGCATTCGGCAGAGGGGGAGGGACGAGTGGCAAGGGAAAGGCAGCAAAACCACGTGAGCAGAAAGGGGACACGGGCATGCGTAAGCTAATGACGGTCTTCCTGGCGGTGGGGCTGCTCCTGGGTCTGATGGGCGGGGCCCAGGCCGCGACGATCAAGATGAAGGGTGCCCATTACTTCGACGACGACCACGCCTGGAACAAGGGCATGCTGAAGTTCCGGGATGTCATCCGGGCGAAGAGCAACGGAACGCTGGACCTCGAGATCTACAATCGCGGCGTCCTGGGGTCTGAGAAGGACTACATCCAGAACATGATGCAGGGCGCCCTGGATGTCTCCACGGTGTCGACGGCCTCGGCCGGCGGCTTCGCCAAGGAACTGACCTTCCTGGATCTGATGTTCATCTGGAAGGACCTGGATCACTGGAAGCGCGCCATGGACGGTGAGATCGGCAAGCGAATCGCCGATATCATCGAGAAGGGGACCGCGAAAGGCGGAAACCCCGGCCTGAAGATCCTCGGGTACTGGGGCGGCAGCCCGCGCCACATCATCAGCCGGGTGAAGGGCTACGCCACGGTGAGCGACCTGCACGGCTTCAAGATCCGGGTGCAGGATAGCCCGACGCAGATCGAGATGTTCAAACTGCTGGGGGCCATCCCCGCGGTCGTGCCGTACCAGGAGACCTACAGTGCCATCCAGACCGGGGTGGTGGACGGGCTGGAGAACGAGATGTCCACCTCGTTCCAGATGAAGTTTTTCGAGGTGGGTCCCTATATCTCCGAGACGGCCCACGTCATCACCGTGCGGCCGTTCATGATGAGCGGCCAGACCTGGCAGAAGCTCACGCCGGACCAGCAGAAGATCGTCCTGGAGGCGGCGAAGGAGGCCACCGAGGTTGCCCGGACCACCGAGTGGAAACAGAACGGCGAGGCGGTGGAGCAGATGAAGAAACTCGGGACGAAGTTCTACGCCTTCAAAGAGAAGCAGAAGATGATGGACATCACACTGCCCGTCCGGCAGCGAGTGGCCAAGGAGGTGGGGCTGGAGGATGTCTTCCAGATGATCGAGCGTGAGGGCAAGCGGTAGAGACGGTGCGAACCCTGCGGCGGGGCCCCCATCCCGGGGCCCCGCCGCAGGCGTCGAAGGGGAACCCATGAAGCGTCTGGTCCTACGGCTCGAGCAAGTTCAAGCCTGGCTGACCTTCGGCATGGTCATGCTCATCATGATCTGCGTCTTCGTCCAGGTCTTCGTGCGGTACGTCCTCCAGAAGCCCCTCTTCCTCTGGACCGAGGAGCTGGCCCGGTTTCTCCTGATCTGGACGGTGTTCCTGGGGATCGGAGTTGGGGTGAAGAACGACGCGCATTTCGCCATGGACGTGCTTCCGCCCCTCCTGGGGAAGCGGTGGGGTGCGCTCCTGCGGCTGGTCAACGACCTCTGCATGGGGGCGATCCTGGTTCTGCTGACGCTTGCCGGATTGCGGTTCTCCTGGTTCGGGCTGTTCCAAAACAGCCCCAACATGGAGATCCTGATGGTCTGGGTCTTTATCGCCATTCCGACCGGCGGGATTTTGGCGCTCACGTACCTGGTCGAGCGAATCCAGCAACGGCTGAGCGATTTTCGGGGGGGTGCCCAGTGAGTCCGGTTGCGATGCTCTTCCTGGCTTTTGCAGTCCTGATCTCCATTGGGGCACCCATTACCGTGGCACTGGTCCTGTCGTCCTTGCTCGTCATGGTGCTGGATCCGAACATTCCCATCTGGATCGCCATCCAGCGATCGTACAACGGTGTGGACAACTTCGTCCTCCTGGCGATCCCATTCTTCGTCCTGTCGGGCAGCATCATGAACGAGGGCGGGATCACGAAGCGCCTCATGAAGCTGGCCATGGCCCTGGTGGGCCACATCCGGGGCGGCCTGGCCCACGTGACCGTCGTCGTGGGGATGATCTTCGCCGGGATCTCCGGCTCCTCGACGGCGGAGGCGGCAGCCCTCAGCACGGTCTTCATCCCGCCCATGTGGGAGCGGGGCTACCGAAAGAATTTCGCCGTGGCCATCACGGCCTGTGCGGCGAGCCTGGGCGTGATCATTCCCCCCAGCATCCTGGTGGTCGTGTACGGTGCCGTGGCCAATATCTCCGTGGGCGCCCTCCTCATCGCCCAGGCCCTACCCGGGGTGCTCATGGGCCTGTCGCTCATGGTCTTCGCATATGGGATTGCGATCGCCAATGATTACCCGAGGGAGGCGGAGCATTGGCTCGGATTCCGCGCCCTCTACGAAGGCTTGAAGGAGGCGATCCTGCCCGCGGGAGTGCCCATCATCATCATCGGCGGGATCACGCTGGGCGTCTTCACGGCGACCGAGGCCGCGGTGATCGCGACGGTGTACGCCCTGGCGATCACGGTTTTCCTCTATCGGACTGTTTCCTTTCGGACGGTGGTGAAGGTTTTCGCCGATGCTGGCCACCTGACTGCCGTGATCCTGTTCTGCGTGGCGGGGGCCTCCATCTTCGGGTGGCTCCTGGCCTTCTACCGGGTTCCGGACCAACTCACCAAGTGGTTCCTGCACTACAGCACCAGCCCGACGGTCTTCATTCTGCTCGTAATCGTGCTCTACAGCATTCTGGGGACGTTCATGGATGCCATCCCCGCCATCATCGTGTTCACCCCGATGCTGCTGCCCATCGCGAAGGCGCTCCATGTCCACCCGATTCACCTGGGGGCGATCGTGGTCATGACCATGGCGATGGGCTTGCTCACGCTTCCGTACGGGCTCTGTGTGCTCATCGCCTGCACGGTGTCCAAGTTCCCAGTGTCCAAGGTGCTGGGCATCCTGTACTTCCTCATGATCCCCATCTTCATCATCATCCTGCTGTGCGCCTTTTTCCCAAGTATCGTCCTGGTGGTGCCGCGACTCTTGGTCCCGAAGTGGGTGTGAGAGGGGGTCGGCCTCGGTAACATGGGAGTGGATGAGTCGGTCAGGCAGATTGTCGAGGGAGGCCTTATCGCGATCTTCCGCCTTCCTTCAGCGGAGGACTTACTGCCGGTCGCCCAGGCCCTCCGCGACGGCGGGATCACCGCCATTGAAATTGCCTTGATTACCCCAGGCGCGGTGGAGGCCCTCGGCGCGGCCCGGAGCAAACTCGGGCGCGAAATTCTCCTCGGTGCAGGAGCGGTGTTCACGGCAGAAGCCGCCCGTGACGCCGTCCGGGCTGGGGCCGAGTTCCTGGCATCGCCCACCCTGGTTCCTGCAGTAATCCAGGCGGGACGTGCCGCAGGCATTCCGGTCATGCCGGGAGCCTTCACCGCAACGGAGACCGTGCGGGCCCGGGAAGCGGGGGCCAGCCTCGTGCAGGTCGTCCCTGCCGGCTCCGTCGGGCCGCGATACCTCCGAGACCTCCGCAAATCGCTCCCAAACATTCCTCTGGTGCCAGCGGGAGGGGTCTCGCTGGAAACCGTCGGTGCCTTCATCTACGCGGGTGCGGCGGCCGTCGGCGTGGACGACGAGCTGGTCCAGCCGGACCTTCTGGCTCGTCACGCTTTTCGTGACATCTCCAGTCGCACGCAGGAGTTCGCCGAGGCTGTTCGGCGCGCACGCAAACAGGCTGGCCGGCCCGTAATCCCCATTCGACCGATCGAAGGATCCGACAGGTAAGGCGACCTCTCGCCCCGCCCATCGTTCCGGATTCTATTTCTGCCTTCGGCCTCCGTCCGGACCACAATAGCCCCGGGTCCCCTGATGCTGCCATGCGGGCTCTCTACCCTGTTCACCTGTGGAGCGGCCGAGATCCCAGTGTCCAGGATCCTCATCCTTCTGTGCGCGGTCCATCCCGGAATCATTCTGGTGATCCCCCGCCTGCTGGTCCCGAAGTGGGTGTGAGCCGGCCCGCGAAATGAAAATGGGAAGCGGACCCAGCGGCCCGCTTCCCATTTCGGCTACCCGAGTCCGCCTTCTCGGTCGCCTGACCGCCCCGCTAATCGGACGCGACGCCCGAGGGGGCGACCCGCCGTCCAGCCATGTCCGCCGCCGCAAGACTTTCCTGCACCGTGCGCCGCGCGAGCGGTTTCAGCAGGACCAACGCCAGGACGGCATCCAGCGCGCTGCAGATGACCATGGCCCAGAAGATCGGAATCCAGGAGCCCGTGGCCCCCACCGCCAGGGCAGCCACCGGTCCGGAGAAGATCGAGGCCGTTCCCTTGGCCGTGTACACGATCCCGTAGTTCGTGGTGGCGTACTTCTTCCCGAAGAGGTCGGCGGTGACCGACGGGAACAGGGAGAAGATCTCCCCCCAGGAGAAGAACGCCAGGCCGGAGAGGATCACGAACCACACCGGGCGATGGATGAGCTGCAGCAGGGCGATGATCGTCAGGGACTGCAACCCGAAGGCGATGAACATGGTGTTCTCGCGCCCGATGTGGTCGGACACCCATCCCCAGAACGGGCGGGTCACGCCGTTCAGGATGCGCTCGATTTGGATGGCGAGGACGAGGGCCGTCATGCCAAAGGCTACCACGACCTTGTCCACGTGGTAGAAGACGGCGATGGGGTTCACCTGGGCCGTGATCACCAGGCCGGTGAAGGCCATGAGGGTCATCATGAGGTAGATGACCCAGAAGGACCCCTGCTTGACCATCTGCCCCGGGTGCAGGTCGATTGCCGAGGTGTTTATGCGCGCCCGGATGGCTGCCTCTTTTTCTTCCGTCCAGCCAGCCGGCACCCAGCCCTGTGGCGGCCGGACGATGATGACCCCCATCAGCAGCACGACAATCCCCTGGATGAATCCCCACACCACGAAGGTGTGGGCGTAGCCCGAGGACTTCATCATGGCCGAAATGGGGGCCACTGTGACCGCGGTGCCGATGCCGTATGCCCCGGCGACGAACCCGGCGCACATGCCGCGGTGATCCGGAAACCACTTCAGGGCGTGACCGATGCAGGCGCCATAGACGGCGCCCGCGCCGATGCCGCCAATGATGTACCAGAAGTACAGCCCCCCCAGAGAACTGGTCAAGCCCGACCCGATCCAGCCGAGGCCGACCAGGACGCCTCCCACCATGATGATCGCCCGCGGGCCGAAATGGTCGACCAGGGCCCCCTCGAAGGGCACCAGCCAAGTCTCAGCCAGCACGAAGGCGGCGAAGGCCACCTGGACAGCCGCGAGGCTGGCGCTGAGGCTTTGGGTGAGCGGCGTGGTGAACAGGGTCCAGGCGTACTGCAGGTTGGCGATGGCCATCATGGCGATGACCGCGGCCACCATCTGCCACCAGCGGTTGACAACGGCTGCGGGTTGGCGAACAACGCGCGTTGAAGCTGTTGTGTTGGGCATGGCTTGTTTCCTCCTACGGGCCGGGAGACACCGGAATGCTTTCGGAAATCTCCTCGGGAAAGCGGTAGACCGACGACCGGTCGAACGACGTGGGTACCTCCCCTCTCAAGACACTTGCAGCATTTCTTTCCTATCAGAGACTGTCTTCATTCCGGCCAAAGCTTGCCACCAAGAGGACGGCCCATCTGGAGGCAGAGGAGGTCGGAGATCCGCTCGGAGAAGAGGCCGGGGAACAAACGGGGCGAGAATCCGCGCCCGTTCGTGCTGGGACAGGGAACACCGGCCCGCTCGTCCGGCTCTGCCGAGCTGAACGTCAGAGAGGATCTGAAGGCGAGGGGGTCGCGGGGAGTGTCTGCGGGCCCACGTGCGCCCGCGCAAGCACGGGGCGGAGGTTGATGGGGAAGATGCCCGTGGCACACGGCTCCACGGTGCGAAGGACGTTAATCGCGGCGAGGGAAGTCAAAATGGAATGGCTTGGATTCGACGGCCCTTCGATCGGCAACTGCAGGTTGGAGAGGCGTTCGGCGTCGATGGCGGTGTACTCTAGCGCCGCGACAGCCTCATCCGCCAGGCGAGAAGACAGCCTCAGCCCGAGGACATCCATCTCCTCGAACAGGATGTAGGTCACCATGGCGAGAAGAGCGGCGAGCAGGACACACCACCACCCCCACGACCTCCACCCACATGTTCTGACAAGCCCCACGGTCACTCACCCTCGTTGAGAAGTGGGACTTCCCTCCCCTATTCCACGGGTACCCGCCTAAGAACCTCCTGTCAAGAGTTACACGTGTGCCCTACATCTTCTTCAATCATTTCGCACCCCAGAGGGTAGTCGAGGAGAAGGAGAGGTTGAGGGGAGTATCCGGAGGGCAAGGGCGAACGCAGACCGCGGGTTGCGGAATTCGAGGACTTAGCGAAAGGTCCCGGCGGGCACACCTCCCGAGATGGCGGGAATCAGATGCACCTCATCCCCATCGTTGAGCGTCTGCTTGGGGTCGGCCGTGCGGCCATTGATCACCATCAGGATGGATTCCCGATCCGATGGGATCGCCAACTGATCGAGCACGTCGCGGAGCGTGCTGGCCGGCGACAATTGGACATCCAGCCGGCGGAGGACCCCCTTCGGGGTCCACCGCTGCAGCGTCGTGTGAAGATGGACCTGCACTACCAATTGAAGATCCCGTCCAGGTCCTCTTCGGCGACATCGAAGACGGAATTGTGGGGCGGCAGGGCCTCCTCCCGCATCCACTCCGGGATGCGGTCGTCGGCCGCCGTGAAGCCGGCGCGCCGGTTGAACTCCCGCTCCAGCTTCAGCGTCTCCTTCCCCAATACCTGCAGAATGTCCGGGCCCACGTTCCAGCCGTAGCGCGCATTGAGCAGCTCGGGGATGATCTCGGGCGCCACGCCGAACCCGAAGCCCGCGAAGATGCAGGCCCCCAGCGAATCGTAGCCGGCCATGTTGATCTGAGCCCCGCGCGAGGTCGCAATGTTGGCCTTGGGATCGAGGTGGTCCACCTTGGCCCGCACCGTGTTCCCGGCCGTGTGATCGGCGCCCTGGGGGGACGTGACGTACGTCACGCCCGTCCCCTTGATGGCGCGGGGCTCGTAGGCGGACATGGCCTGCCCCTTCACCACGGGGACACGGCGCACGCCCAGCACACGGCCCGTCAGGGCGGCGCCATGGCCCAGGATGCGGCCCAGGGGCGTCCCCTTCCGCACCTCGGCCAGCAGTTGCAGGGCCCGCTCCCCATCGCCGAAGGCCAGCAGCCCGGCGTCCGCGGCTACACCGAGCGCCGCCCCCATATCGATGGTGTCGAGCCCGAGATCGCTCACCTCCCGGTTCAACCGGGCGATCATGTCCAGGCTGTCGATGCCCAGGTTGGACCCCAGCAGGCCGACCGTCTCGTACTCCAGGGGCGAGACGATGGCCTTGCCGTCCTCGCCGCCGAAGGTGTTGGAGCACTGGATGACGCACCCGGCCATGCAGGCATGGGTCGGCTCGCTCTCGCCCCCGCGCTGGAGGAGGAGCTCGCGCATAGACTCGCCGCTGATCCGCTCCGCTCCCTCGAACCGCCCGCTGGAGAAGTTCCGCGTGGGCAGCGCGCCGAAGCTATCGCACGTGCGCGTCATGGCCGGCGTGCCGTAGTCTTGGTAGAGCTTCGTCTGCGGGTGCTCCAGCGTGTTCTTGGTAAAGCGCTTCTGCGCCTGCTTGAAGGCGTCCGGGTTGGCGATGGGCGGCTTCTGCCCGCCCTTGGCGTCGAAGATAATGGCCTTGAGTCCCTTGGACCCCATGACCGCGCCCAGGCCGCCCCGGGCGGCGATGCGCGAGGGGACCCGGTCCTTGTCGAGGTTCTGGATGCCCGCGGCCGAGAGGCCCATCTCGCCGGCCGGCCCGATCAGGGCGATGGCGACCTTCTCGCCGTAGCGCGCGAGCAGTCGCGCAGCCGTATCGAACACCCCCACGCCCGCCAGATCCTCGGCCGGTTCAAAGCGCGCGCCTTCAAGGCTCAGGTGCAGCACCCAAACGCTGCCCCGAGCGGCGGGCTGCTCTTCCACGATCAGGGCCTTGATGCCCAGGTCGGTCATCTGGAGGCCCGTCGAGCCGCCGGCATTGGCCTCTTTGACCCCGCGGGTCAGCGGGCTTTTGCCGCCGAAGGAGACGCGATCGCAGCTCGACAGCCTGTGCCCCACGAGCAGGCCCGGCGCGACGACGAGCTTGTTGTGCCGGCCCAGCGGATCGCAGGTGGCCGGCACCTCGTCGAGCAGGACGCGGGCCAGCAGGCCGCGGCCTCCGAGGTGGGCCCAGGCCTCGGGGACCGCCTCGCGCTTCAGGGATTGCTCCTGCGTGTTGACTCGCCAGACTTGCATGATGACCCTCCGACAAATGAATCGCCGCCCGACTGAGGCGGGCACGAGCCGAATGGGGGCGACAAGCGGGCACCCCGACACAGATGGCTGGACAGGGAAGCCCCCCGAGAATGCCGCCGAATGCCGGCGCTGTCAAGAGACCACGCGAGACTCGTTGGCTGAGGCGGACAGGGTGCGGGAGGTTGAATCCGGGACGGCGGCCGCGACTCGGCCCGACCGGTCCGTGGGCATGGTCCGGGAAAAGAGGACGGCTCCAGTGGAGTCCACCTGGCCGCCGGCCAGAGAGGTGTCCCCCCATGTCCAAACCGAGGATGATGCCGGGACGAGGCGACGCGCTCATGGCTGACGAGCCGGAACGAAGGCGAGGTCGTCATAGGAGATGGGCTCGACCCCGGCCGTCCGGAGGGCGGCCTTCACCGTGGGGTCGCAGAGGGAGCGCAGCTCCTCTTCGCGCTGCCCACAATAGCTGCTCACGAAGAGTGCACCATCCGCATGGCCCGGATGGCACATCAGTTCCGTAACGCCGGGCGGAATCTCTGCGAGAAGCGCCACCAGCTTGGCGGGCGACCAATAGGCCTCTGGACCTACGTCCCCGACCATGCGATCGGGAGATGAGAGGCCGCGCCTTCGGATGCGTGTCGCCATCTCTGGGAAGATCGCCCGGAGAGCCACCCCCAGATCCCCGGCGAGGGCAAGGGCCACCTCGAAGACGCGCGGATGACGGTGGATGTGATGGTGACTGTCCAGATGGCTGGGCCGCCGACCGAATACTGCCCGGAACCGCCGGACCTGTGCCGCCAATTCGGCTCGGATCTCGGCGGGATCGCCAGCCGCTTCAAACCGAGTCTGGTCGTGGATGAACCGACTGCTGTCGTCCACCAGCGAGGGCACCTCGGGCGCGGGAAGGACGGGGGGACCAAAAGTCAGGTTCAGATGGAGCCCCACCCCGAGCCGGGGAGCCTGCCGGGCCAGACTCCGACTCTGCTCGAGGCCGGGGAGGTTCACCATGACCGTGGTGCTGGTCACGATTCCCCGCCAGTGCGCCTCCAGGATGCCGCGCGTGACGCCCTCGGTGAGGTTGAAGTCGTCGGCATTGACGATCAGGTAAGCCGCCACACGTCAGCCCTTCTCGCCGCAGAAGATCAAGCGCGTCATCTCCGCGAGGTGCCCCCGTGCGAGCCTGGGGGGAACCGTACCAGAGGATCCCTGGGGCGTCAATCAGTCCCCGGCGTTTCCCGGCTTGCAGCGGGCGCTGTTTGGGTGTAGGGGTTGTGGCATCTATGGGAGAAGGGACACGGAGGGGGAAGGAAGGGTCCGATGAGGCGAATCGGCGTGGTGGGGATCGTTGTGGCGCTTGTGATCGGTAGCATATCTTCGGTCGAAGCCGCACAGTGGACCCGCAAATACATCCAGCGGCTTCCCGACTCGGCCTTCGCCGCGATCGAGACCTTGGCGACGGGAAAGGCCGTGCGCCATCTCCCGCACCATGACGCCCAGGGCGCCCTGGATGTCCCCCACCTCTGTAACGCCTTGGCCCGCCTCCCCCAGGTCAAGTGGCGCGATCCCGCCAATGCCGAGATCGCCCGACAGCACCTGCAAGAGCACGTGAGGCAGCTCGGCGGCAGCCCCTGCCGCCCGGCGTCAAAGGGAGTACGCTGAACCGGCTTCGGCTCAAAAATGCATGGCCCGCGCCCTCCTAGGAGGGCGCGGGCCATGCAGAGATTCCCTGCCACG
>CAVQPC010000056.1:0-9707 GCA_963714585.1 uncultured Methylomirabilota bacterium | reverse complement strand
CGATGCCGATCGAGGTCACGATGCCCATGCCTGTTACGGCGACGCGTCGGTCCATGTGGCGAGCCTCCCGTGAGCCCGGCGGCGGGCCGGGCGTTCGCCCGTCAGACGGTCAGGGAGTGGCCCCCGTCCACAACCAACACCTGTCCACGGATCATGTCCGCCTGAGGGCTGCAGAGGAAGAGGACCACGTCTGCAATGTCCTCCGGCGTGCAGATCCGCCCAGCCGGAGTCTTCCGGCGGATCGCCTCCAGGAGCGACTGGACCTCGGGAAGTTCCTGCCAGGAGTCCGTAGCCACCGCGCCGCCGGAGACGCAGTTCACGCCGATCCCCTGCGGCCCGTACTCCACCGCGAGGTACCGGGTCAGGCTCTCCAGGGCCGCCTTGGAGGCCCCCATCCCGGCGTAGTGGGGGATCACCCGCTGGGAGCCGATGCTGCTCACCGCAACGATCCGGCCCCGGCGATCGTGCATCAGATTCGCCGCTGCCTGCGCGCAGAGCAGGAAGGCGCGCGGGTGCGTGTGCATCATCCAGTCCCAGTGCTTGGCCGTGAGCCGTTCCGCGTCGCGAAAGACGCCGGAGGCGGCATTACTCACCAAAATGTCCAGCCCACCGAACTCCGCCTGAACCGTGGCGAAAAGGGCCCGGATCTGGGCCGGGTCCTTCATGTCGGCTTGCGTCACCCGGGCGCGAACGCCGTGGCTTCGCGCCTCGGCCGCGGTCTTTTCGGCAGCCTCGCGGTTGAGGTAGTAGTTCACCACCACGTTCGCCCCCGCCGCTGCCAGCCGCAGCGCGATGGCCCGGCCGATGCCCCGACTCCCGCCCGTCACCAGCGCTACCTGCCCCCTAAGCACCGGCTACGTCTCCGCCAATCCTGCCGCGCGGGATTGGCCCTCCATGGCTACCGCAAATGGATCCGTGGTCAGGGTCTGATAAAACTCCCGTAGGCGCGCGCAGGCCCGGGCGGCAACTGGATCCTCTGCCCCGGCCACCATCCCGTAGCTCAAGACTGCCTGGGCCATGACCCGTGAGTCGACTGCGACCGTTGCCCGCACCTTCGTCGTGCCCGCCTCCTGGGCAACCACGGTCACCTGCACCTGAAGCGTGTCGCCAGGCTGCACCACGTGGCGGAACTTTCCGCTCCCGACGGCCATCAGGTTGGGCATCTGCTGGAAGTCCGTGCTCTTCGCCAGGAGGAGCCTGGCCGCCTGGTCGCAGCTCTCCAGGATCAGACACCCCGGCATGATCGGCCGGCCCGGGAAGTGATCGTCGAAATAATCCTCGCTGTTGCTGACGTTCTTGAGGATGAGCGCTTCCTTCCCCGGCGTGAGCCGGAGAATTCGGTCCACAAAGAGAAAACGCATGCACGGACTCCGGGCCGCGGCCGGCTCAGGCGAGGTGCAGTCGCGGTCCGAGCTTGTTGCAGACGAAGTTCGTCAGGGCCTCGACGGTGAGCAGGTCCAGCGTCCGCTCGGTGATCCGCCGCGTCCCCAGGCTGGCCCGCATGATGGCCAGGAGATCCTGCTCGTCCGCTTCCCTCACGACGAAGCCAAAACCCGCAAACTCCTTGAGGAGGCGGTGGAGCACTTCTCGGCCCACCTCCTCGGCGGCGCCCGCCTGGACGGCAGCGCCCTGGGTCGACTGCTGGTGCGCCAGGACACCGTCGATGCCCCCAGCTTCCAGAGGACGCAGCTCCTCGGTCGTGACCTTGACGCCGTAGCGGGCCGTCAGCACCTCGGCCAGGGTCGGAAGGATCAGGGCGCCCCAGGCGATGATCCGGTCGCGGATCTCGGCCGCCTGGATGTTGACGTCGAACGTCTGCTGGATCTGGAAGCTGATGTCCAGAAAGTCGATGGATTCCGCCCCCAGGTCCCGCACGAGGGAGGCCGAGGGCGCTGCCTCCGACTCCTGCACTGCCAGCGACTCCACGAGGATCTTCTGCAGCAAAGCGGCCACCTCGTCCCGACTCCACTCCCGCTGCTCCGGCGTCAGCTCCGTCATGAGCGCCCCCTTCGCCCGTCGTCCCTTTCCCCCCGGGGCAGCCGGGCGTGTCTGCCACGAAACGCGATCAGAGGAGACCTCCGTCCACCGCGAAGATTTGCCCCGTGATATAGGCAGCCTGGTCGGAGGCCAGAAAGACAATCAGCGGCGCGACCTCTTCCGGGCGACCCACGCGACGCAGGGGGATGCGCTCGCGGATGAGGTCCTCCGCGAACGGAAGGACCCTCCGCGACATCGCCGTCTCGATCAGCCCCGGGGCCACCCCGTTCACGGTCACTCCGCGAGGGCCCAACTCGTTCGCCATCACGCGGGTGAGGGCGTTGACCGCCGCCTTGGACGCAGCATAGTTCCCCTGCCCGCGGTTTCCCAGCCAGGCGCCGACCGAACTCATGTTGATGATGCGCCCCCAGCGTCGGCGGAGCATGTGCTGGGCCGCGAGTCTCGAGCAGAAGAAGACGCCGGACAGGTTTGTCTCGAGGACTGCCCGCCAGTCCTCATCCTGCATCTCCGGAATCAGGGCGTCCCGGATGATGCCGGCGTTGTTCACCAGGATGTCCAGTTTGCCCCCTCGCTCCACCACCGTCCGGATCATCGTCTCGACCGCCTGCTGGTCCCGCACATCCGCCTGCCAGGGCCAGGCCGTGCCCCCTGCCGTCGCGATCTCCGCCACCACCTGTCCGGCCGAAGTCTCGTCCTCCCGATAGTTCACCACGACCGCGGCGCCTGCCGCCGCCAGCGCCCGGGCCACGGCGGCTCCGATGCCGCGCGAGCCCCCGGTCACGAGCGCCACGCGCCCACTCAGATCAAGCCGCACCGCGCTATCCCCTCCGGTCCGCTTCCGCTGGGCGCCAGCCGCGGCTGGCTAGCTCGGGCTGGCCACCACGATGCAGGCGGTCTCGCCGAAGGCGCCGAGGGCGTCCACCAGGACCGCTCGAAGCCCTGACTGTGCCGTCGGGGCTTGCCCGGAGAGCGGCAACCCGCAGGCGGGATCGGGATCACTGCAATTCGCAGAGGGCGGAACGGTCGTGTGCTCGACGCAGCACACCGCTGTGGCCACCTCAAGGGGGCCGGCCGCCGAGAAGAGATTGCCGTGCATGCCCTTCGTCGCATAGACAGCCGGGAGGCCGTTCCGTGAGCCGAACGCTGCCCACAGGGCCTCCGCCTCGGCCAGATCATTTGTCCGACTACCATCCCCGTTGGCCGAAATCGCCTCGACCGCGTCGCGACCGCTGTCCGCCAGGGCCGATCGGATGGCCCGCCGGCAGCTCTCGCGCATGCCATCAGGGGTTGCCTCCGCGATGGCGGCTCCAAGACCGGCCAGTTCCCCCCGGATGCGCGCCCCACGTCGCTCCGCGTGCTCGCGCGCCTCCAGCACCAAGACGGCCGCTCCTTCTCCCGCCACGATGCCACTTCGGCCGCTGCCGAACGGCTGGCAAGTCTGCTCCGGAGGCGTGGCCGCCTGCGCCAAAAGATCCGTGGAGCAGAGGTCGGCGAACACGATGTCCTCCAGAGGGCATTCCGCGCCGCCGCAGAAGACCAGGTCCAGCTCCCCCTCTCGAATCGCCGACATGGCCTGGCCGATGGCGTGCATTCCCCCTGTCCATGCGTCTGACACTGTCCGGCAGGATCCCTGCAACCCGTAGGTGATGGCGATATGGCCGGCAGTCAGGTTGGGAACGATCTTCAGCGACATGTCGAGGGGGTTCAGGGTCTTCAGATATCGCTTCAAGGCCCGTCCGAGGTCCACCCGATACGGGTCCTCCGCCGATTCCACCCCCGGCAGGCAGCTCAGGATGCTCTGGATGGGATATGGGATAAAGAGGGTGCCCAGGATCACCCCGGCGCGCGGCGGCTCGGGCACCGGGGCGGAGAGACCCGCATCCTCGGCCGCCAGGATGGCCGCGGTCATGGCAAAAGTGGTCGTCCGGTTGTACAGCTTGAGTTGCTTGCGCGGAAGGCGGGGAAGGCACGCCGCCATCTTTTCGGCGGAGACCTCCGCGGCAACGTCCACCGGGAAACCCAGACGGGCTAGCCGCTCGAGTCGCGAGACGGCGGAGCGCCCGCGGAGGAGCCCGTCCCAGTGCGCATCCATGCCGATGCCCAAGGGGGAAACCACGCCGATGCCCGTCACCACCACCCGTCTAGCCATCGTCCCCCGAGGGTTCCGCGCCGGCTGCCCCGGAGAAGCCTTTACGGCCTGTCATCCGCCAGCCCCATCAGATCCAGATAGCCAGCGATGATGCGCTCCCTGCTTGGCCCCACAGTCCACGCCATAGGCACACACAGGAACAGGAGATCCGCTTCCGCCACCCGCGTTTCGCCTACGAAGCATTCAGCCGAGGTCTGTGCCATGCCTCCTGCCTGCGCCGGACCCTCCCTCTCGCCCCAGTCCCCTTGGGTCCCGAGGATCTGCGACCGGACGATCATCCGATCGCCAGCCAGGACCGGCCGGCGGAACGTTGCGTGATTGACCTTGATCAGGAGGGCCAGGGCCCGGTACCGACTTCGTACCGTGAGGAGGAACGACCCGGCCGCTGCCATCGCCTCCAACACCAGGCAGGACGGGACCTCGTTCGCTTCCCGGAAGGTCCCGTTGAAAAAGTCCTCCGATCGCGGGAACGCCTTGATGGAAGTGACGGTCCCGGCCCCCTCCGTGTCGATCTCCGCAATCCGGTCAATGAACCGGTACTGCATCGTCAGCGCAGCCACAGAGCCGCGGGGCCGAACCTAGCCCGAGATCGGGATCCGCCACCCGGAGAAGCCATACTCTCGATTCTCGGGATCGAAGTCCCGCTCTGTGAGGCCGAGATTCAATTGAAGCTGCGTGTGCGTGTACTCTTCGACGACCTGGTCGGTCCAGTCGTACACGACGATCTGAATCGGCAGGTGATTCTCCTCATCGAAGGCAAGGAGCACCCGGTAGCAGTAGTACCCGGCCTTGGCATCCCGCAGCAGGATAGCCTCCACCTGGCGGACCCGCCGGCCGGCCACATCTCCGAGGCCCCGGTCGATGACCTGCAGGACGCCGGCCTGCGCCCCGCGCCGGGTATTGGTGCCCACGATCTCCAGGAGGCGTCCGATCCCCACGTCGGTCACGGGGTGCCGGCTCTCCTCCATGACGCGCCGGTCCGTGGGCTCCAAGGCCGCGGTGAAAAACCGTTGGATGCCACGGGGCTCATGGATAAAGAATCTCCCGTTGTGCGCCCCGGAGACATAGAGCCCTTCCCGACCCTTGGAGGGACCGTCCACCCACTTCATGTACACCTTGAACGGGCGCTGGAACTTGAGCTGGATCGTCTCCGGCGGGCGGAGAATTCCCCCGATCCGTTCGCGCGACACGAAGACGGAGGTGTAATCCGTCACCCCCGCATAACTCCTCTCCGCAAGGCTCAGCAACTGCAACATCTCGCCGACGCTGGCACTGCCTGCCGCTCGGGGCAGCCAGCAGAGCAGCCCCAGGGCGACCAGGCATGGCAGGAGGGACGATCGCGTCACCGGAACCTCGCCTCAGGATCTTTCGCGGCCGAGCTGGGAACAAGAAGATGCGTCGAATGCGGGATCGTCACGTCAAGAGCGGGTGAACTATATGCAACACGGTTCCTCAAGTCCAGCCAAAAAGCAGCGAGGGCCGCCGATCACCCGTCACAACGGACATGTGTCGTTCGTCATCCCGGGTGCCCGATCGCGCTCGTCCACGAGGCGCCGGAGCTTCCGGCCCGTCCGCAGCGTCCCGGGGCGTGCGAACCGGAAGGCAAGATCGCACATCTGCTGTTGGACCTTGGCCCAGAGGGCGGGATATCGCTCCGCCAGCCCGCGACGGACGTAGAGAATCGCCCGCTCCTCCACGCCGGCCCCGCCCTCCAACTCCAACCGGAACTCGAATACGGGCCGGAGGCCCACCTGACACAAGGCGACCTGCCACTCATCCTGCACTCCCGGCGCGTCCCGGAGGAGGTCGGCGAAGAGGTCGGGGCGCACATCGCCCCAGACACAGGCGATGACCTCGTCGGTCCGCCCGCGGATGGCGGACAGGCGGCGGAACGGGATCCCGCATCTGCAAGGCTCGGGCAACAGGCGGGCAATATCCCCCGTCCGGTAGCGGATCAAGGGCATGGCCCGTCGACTGAGGGTCGTGAACACGATTTCCCCGTACCCCTCGGCATCCGGATCCACCACCTCGACGGCGTAGTCGTACTCGTGCAGGTGGTACCCGTTCTGGGCCCGGCACTCCGCGCCCAGGCTGGCTCCCAGCTCGGTGCTGGCGTAGGTCATGTACAGGGGGGCCCGCCAGTACACTTCGAGCTGGCCCCGCAGATACGGCGTGACCCGCTCCGCCCCGGAGATCAGGGCGGTCATCGGGGGTCGCAGGCCGCGGGCCATGGCGACCTCGGTGAACCGCGAGAGCCAGAACGGATCGGCGATGACGACCGTAAACCGGTACAGCGGAAGCCGGTCCACAGCCTCCTGGGGGTCCACCAGGCCCGGGCACACGCCGAAGAGGCCGCTGTAGGCGACGGCTCGCTCCATGTAAAGCCCGCCCAGCCCCCAGGAGTAATCGAACGCCCCGAGGATCCGATCCTCTGGGCCCACGCCCGCCATCCCGAACAGGATGATCGCCTGCCGGGCCGCGTAGTCCAGCTCCTCCCGGCGGAGGTAAATGCGGGTCTGCCGGCCGGTGGTCCCGGAGCTTTCGACCACCAGGTCCGGCCGGCTGCACAGCAGGTCCTCCGGCCTTGCCGCCCGCACCTCCTCTGGAGTTGTGAAGCAGTCCTTGAGGTCCGCCAAGCTGCGGACCCTCTCCGGGTCGATCCCCAGCCTCGCGAACTTCTCGCGGTAGAACCGGGAGCGGCGAGCGGCCAAGCGGACCGTTCGCCGGAACGCCTGCTGCCGGAGGCCATCCATGAGCGGGCTGGGGATTCGGTGGATAAAGCGCAGGAGGCGGGCCGGAGATCGTCGGCCGGCAGACATGACCAGGGAATTGAGGGCGGTGGAAAGCGGCATGGCCGATTCACTCGGATCGCATAAAGCTGCTCTTCACACAAGAGAGCACGGCGACGGGTCTCATGCTCATCTGGGCGCGCCAACGGCAATCGCCGTCGGCGGCGCCACAGGCTGGTTGGCATACAGCCACCGCGTCCCCGTGCTGGCAATCACCCTTGGCTCGCTTCCGTGCACCTGGGAAATGGCGCTTCGGGTCGGCGGCAAGTCCGTTACCAGAAAGACCCGTCTGACCCCGGCCCAAAGCTCCAGGAACTTGGGAGTGTCGATGAAGGCCTGCTGATACCCCGGGAGCTTGGAGCCGAATTCGAGGTCTCCCCGGAGGCCGTTCAGGACGAGCGCCTTCCGCCGTGTGTAGAACAGTAGCCCCCCGCCCTTCTCCAACCCGCGCTCGTGGACCAAGAGGTCGCCCGGCTGGAGGACCTCGCCAAGCTGCTCGGCCAGTGGCTTCAGGGAGTGGTGCGGCCCGACCTCGCGGAGAACGCCTCCCGCGAGCACGGCGAGGCCGAATCCGACGGCGAGGACGGCCGCCGTAGTGCGTTCCGGCCGGCTGATCCGCAGCCCGTGCAACGCGGCGCCGTAGCCCATCACCCACAAGAGCCCGCCCCCGAGGAGGACAGCCTTGAAGCGTCCAAGAGAAAGGGGCGGAAGTGGTAGCCCTTGCTCCAAGAGCACCCGATAGTTCGTCGCCCAATACGACAGGGCGCGGATGATGTTCCGAGATGTGAAATGGCCTGCCCCCCACCCCCACGCCACCACCGCCACGAACACGATGCCGCCGATGAACGCCACCCAACTCCACCGGCGGAGGAGCGCCACCACCAGTTCGCACGTCGGATCGGAGTCCGGCGGCTGCGCTGGCGTGGCGGCCCTCTCGCCGCGATTCCCGGCGCTCCCCAGGAGCGCCCCAACCAGCAGGGCCGCCGCCGGAAAGGCGGGAAGACCGTAGTACTCCAGCTTGAAGGATGACAACGCGAAAAGGCCCACGACCAGGAGGAACCAGGCCGCCAGGAAGCCCCAGCGCCAGTCCGTCAGCGCCACGCCTCCCTTCTTCGCCTGCGTGAATCCCGCCCCTTCCTTCAGCACGCGCGAGAGCGCTCCAGCCAGGTAGGGCGTCCAGGGAAACAAGGCGAACGCCGTCACCCCGAGAAACGCCAGGCTGCCGACGGACTTGCCGTCCTCGATGTAGGCGCGAGTCCCCAGGAATCGCAAGATCTGATTGTCCATCACGTAGAACTGGAAGAACCCCGGGATCTTCCACGCGGCGACCACGTGCCAGGGAAGCACGAGCACGGCCGCTACCACGGCACCACGCCACGACCACGCGCGCCGCAGCGTCCCCCCGTCGCGTCGAAACAGCCGCCACAGCAGCAACAAGGCCAGCGGGAGAACCACCCCCAGCACCCCTTTGCTCATCACGGCGATGCCCGCACCGAGCCAGAGATGCAGGCTCCCGCGTCTGCGCGCGAGATCATTCCCGCCCTGGGACCGGAGCGCCAATCCGACAATCCCGTAGACCGACAGCGTGAGGCCAAAGAGGAACACGGGGTCCATCTGGGTGATCCGACTGAAGACGAAGAGGCCCAGAGATGTGGCGAGGACCATCGAGGAAAGCGCGCCGACCCTCGGAGAGAAGAGTCGAGTGCCAATGCCGTACGTCAGTGCGATGGTTCCAAGGATCGGAAGGACCTTCCAGAGCCGGGCTGAGAACTCGGATGGCCCCAGCACCGCGTACGTCGCCGCGGTGAGCCAGTACACGAGCGGCGGCTTCTCGATATAGGGGATGCCGTTGAATCGGGGAACCGACCAGTCCTTCCCCGCCAGCATCTCCCGCGCGATCTCCGCATACATCCCCTCATCCGGATCTTGGAATCCGACGACCCCGAGCCCCCAGAGGTACAGGCAAGCGATCGCCAGGGCGGCGAGAAGCATCACCCATCGTGAGCCGTGCGGGCCTTCGCGCATCTTCCCCAACGAGCCTCAGAATTTGAGCTGAAGCGCCGCCCCCCACATCTGCTTGCCGGTCAGAGGGATCACGACAATGTTGGAATTGCGGCGCTCGCGATTCAGCGCGACGACCGCCTTGCCCACAACTGTTCCGACGGCTGCCGAAAGGACGACGTCCGACATCCAGTGCTTGTCCACGTAGATGCGAGACAAGCCGACCCCCGTCGCCAGGCCGTAGACCGCCGCACTGACCCACGGATTGTCCGCGTGCTCGGCGATGACGGAGGCTGTGGTAAAGGCCTCGGCGGTGTGGAACGAGGGCATGGAACCGCTGATGTTGAGCGGACGGTAATCCTGCGATCCGCGGCCTGCCGAGGGACGGCTGCGGCCCACGACGAATTTCATGGGATACACGAACATCAGGTTGTTGATGAGGCTGGCCTCCACACCATCCGCGGCCCGCTGCTTGGCTTCCTCGTTCTGGAAGAACTCACCCGCAATGTAGGACGCCCCCAGCGCGACCGCCGGCGCGATGAGCCCGAAATTGGTATAGACGTTGGCGGCAGTTCGCGTCCCGTGGTTCTGATTATCCTGCGCCAGACCCCGGACCTCGTGATCGAGGAGCATCGCCCCGCCCGTGGCGGCCACGACCCCGCCGGCGATCAGCCAGTCCGTGGCATCCCATCGGATCGGCGAAGTCAGGACGGTCCAGCTATCCTTGGCAACTTTGCCTGCGTACGCCCAGGATAGGATCTGGTCAGGGT
>CAVQPC010000055.1:0-45065 GCA_963714585.1 uncultured Methylomirabilota bacterium | reverse complement strand
GCGAACCGGTCAGGCTCGGCGAGCGAGCAGTTTCCGTGCTCCCTCACCGCGGGCGGGTCCATGTCGGGACGCCCGTCACGATGTGCCGGAGGCGATCGCGAAAGGCGGATCCCATGCACGGATACGCAGGACGATTGCTCAGAGTGGATCTCGGCAGCGGAAAGAGCTGGGTCGAGCCGCTCGACGGGGCCAGGGCGCGCCGGTACCTGGGCGGCCGGGGATGGGGGCGCGGATCCTGCTCGACGAGGTCCCCAAGGGGTGCGACCCCCTGGGGCCGGAGAACCGGCTGGTGTTCGCGATGGGTCCGCTGGCGGGCACCTTCGCGCCCGGCTCGGGACGCTTCGCGGTCGTTGCGAAGTCTCCCGCGACCGACGGCTTCGGCGAGGCCTACACCGGCGGCTTCGTGGCGCACGAGCTCAAGTACGCCGGCTACGACGGCATCGTCGTGCAGGGCACGGCCCCGGAGATGGTGTACCTCTCCATCGTCAACGACCGCGTCGAGATCCGGCCGGCCGGCCCACCTGGCGGGGCGGGGGACGCTCGAGACCGAGGAGACGATCCAGGAGGAACTGGGCGACCGCGAGACCCGGATCATCAGCATCGGCCTGGCCGGGGAGAAGCGGGTGCGCTACGCCTGCGTCATGAACGACACCGACCGGGCGGCGGGGCGCACCGGGCTGGGCGCGGTGATGGGGGCGAAGAACCTCAAGGCCATTGCCATCCGCGGGACCGGCCGGGTCACGCTGGCCGACCCGAAGGCGTTCCGGGAGGTTCGCCCTCGCCAACCTCGCCAAGATCCGGAAGCACCCGTGGCTGGGGGACAGCCCCGGCAGCGCCGGCGCGCTCGGGACCGCGGGCGGCGTCGAGGACCTGTCCGCTGCCGGCATCCTGCCGACCCGCAACTGGGAGACCGGCGCCTGGGAGCACGCCGACCGGATCAGCGGCACGGCCATGAAGAACACGATCCTCCTCGGGCACCGGGCCTGCCAGGCCTGCCCGGTCGGCTGCACGCGCGTGGTGCGGGTCGCCGACGGCCCGTTCGGCGGGGTCCGGCCGGAGTACGGCGGGCCCGAGTACGAGACGGTGGCGGCCTTCGGCTCGCTCTGCGAGAATCCCAACCTGGAGGCCATCGCGCTGCTCAACCAGCGGTGCAACGCTCTACGGCCTGGACACGATCAGCGCGGGCACGGTGATCGCCTTCGCCATGGAGTGCTTCGAGAAGGGGCTCCTCACCGAGAAGGAGATCGGCTTCCGGCTCGAGTGGGGCGACGCGGCGGCCATGGTCCGGCTCCTGGACATGATCGCCCGGCGCGAGGGGGTCGGCGATCTCCTCGCCGAGGGCACTCGCCGGGCGGCCGCGACAATCGGGCGCGGGGCCTCCGACCTCGCCGTGGAGGTCAAGGGCCTGGAGTTCGGCATGCACGAGGCCCGCGGCAAGAAGGGGCTCGGCCTCTCGTACGCCACGGCGCCGCGCGGCGCGGACCACATGGAGGGCTTCCACGACCCGATGGTCGCCGGGCCCAACGCCTGGCCCGAGCTCGGCGTCACCGAGGCCATGGACCGCTTCACGCCTCGAGGGCAAGCCTCGGGTGGTGCGCCTGGCGGAGGACTACACCTCGTTCATCAACTCCCTGCCGATCTGCTCGTTCATGAGTCTGGCGGTCGCCGGGATACACAACTGCCGACGAGATCTCCGGCATGCTCGCCGCGGCCACGGGCTGGCAGGACCTCACCCTCGAGGAAGAGATGGCGATCGGCGAGCGGGCCTACAACCTGGCGCGCGCGTTCACGGTGCGGGAGAGCGGCGGCAGAGCCGACGACCGGCTCCCGGCGAAGCTGTCCCGGAGCCTGCAGGACGGCGCGTCCCGGGGCCAGGTCATCAGCGACGAGGACTTCGGCGCCGCGCTCCAGGAGTACTACCGGCTGCGCGGGTGGAGCGCGACCGGCACGCCCACCCCGCCGAAGCTCAAGGAGCTGGGGCTGGAGGACGTGGTGCAACCGCTCGCCCCGAAAGGAGGCGGCCGATGAACCGCATGCTCGTGGTCGACCCCGCCAAGTGCACCAACTGCCGCCTGTGCGAGATGGCCTGCTCGCTCGTGACGACCGGCGCCTTCGCCCCGACGAGAAGCCGCATCAAGGTCCATGTCTTTGCCGAGGAGTTCAAGCACATCCCCCTCACCTGCTTCCAGTGTGCGGACGCCCCCTGCGTCAAGGTCTGCCCGGCCGGCGCCCTCCTGCAGGGCGACGGCCTCGTGCGCTTCGTGAAGGAGGCCTGCATCGGCTGCCGCATGTGCATGCTCGCCTGCCCGTTCGGGGTGATCGCCTTCGACCCCGAGGCGCGCGTGATCGCCAAGTGCGACACCTGCGGCGGGGACCCGGAGTGCGTGCGCTTCTGCGCCCCTGGCGCCCTCCAGTTCCGGGAGGTGGAGCTGGCGGCGATCCCCAAGGGGCGGGACTTCGCGCGCCGGGTGGCCGAGGCGGCCAAGGGCTAGTCGCCCGGCCGACCCGAGAGGGGATCGCCGGGGCAAGGAGCCGGGGTGTCCGAGCGGAGAATCGTCATCGTCGGCAACAGCGCCGCCAGCCTCGCCGCGCTGGAGAGCATCCGGCGCCTGGATGGGACGTGCCCCATCACGCTGGTCTCGGACGAGTCGATCCCCGCCTACTCGCGGGTCATGCTGCCCTACCTGCTCTGCGGGGAGCGCCGCGACCTGTCGCTCCGCCCGCCCGACTACGCAGAGCGGATGGGCGCGCGGATACTCCTGGGCCGCCGGGCCGTCCAGATCGATGCCGCGGCGGTCGCGCTCGACGACGGGACCCGCCTGCCGTTCGATCGGCTTCTCGTGGCGACCGGCTCCCGGGCTGCGATCCCGGCCATCGAGGGAATCGACACGCCCGGCGTCTTTCCCCTCAAGACCATGGCCGACGCGCTCCGGATCCGGGAGCGCCTGCCGGGCGCGCGCCACGCGGTCATTCTCGGCGGCGGGCTCATCTGCCTCCTCGTGGTCCGCGCGCTCCATAAGGTGGGTCTCGCGGTGACGATCGCGGTCTCGTCGGACCGGCTGCTCTCGCGCATGCTGGACGAAGCCGGCGCGGCCCTCGTGCAGCAGCGCCTCGCGGCCGCCGGGGTGCGCGTTCACCCGCACACCGACGCCGCGCGCATCCTCGGCCGGAACGGCCGGGTCCGCGCCGTGATGACCGCGGCGGGCGACGAGCTGCCGGCGGACCTCGTGATCCTGGCCAAGGGAATTCGGTCGAACATCGACCTGGCCCGGGCGGGCGGGCTGGCGACCGGCCGCGGCATCCTCGTCGACCAGTATCTGGCCGCGAGCCGGGCGGGGGTCTTCGCGGCCGGAGATTGCGCCGAGGCGCCCGATCTGCTCGAGCCCGGGAAAAAGACAATCGCCGGAACGTGGTTCGAGGCCGTGGCCCAGGGCGAGACCGCCGGCGCCAACCTGCTGGGTCTGTCCCGTCCCACCGCCGGCGCCCTCAAGATGAACGTCATGGAGACCCTCGGCCTCCCGGTGGCCTCGATCGGGATGGCCGAGGCGCCGGACGCCGAGGCACGGGTCGTCGTGCGCGCGCGGGACGGTGTCTACCGCAAGCTCGTCACCCTGCGCGACCGGCTCGTCGGGGCCGTGCTCGTGGGCGACGTGTCCGAGGCGGGCGCGATCGCGATGCTGATCCGCCAGGGGCGCCCGCTCTCCGCGTTCAAGCGGTTCGATCCCGCCCGGCCGATCCGCTATGCGGAGCTCGTGCTGCAAGGGGGCGCGAGGGTCGGCGCCTCGCCGGCTGCGCTCGGCTGATGGGACGCGTCCGCGTCCGGAGCGCCACCGGGTGAAACACACCGCCTCAGCCGGGGCATTCTTCTGCTGTTCACTCCCGCTGCACTCCGCAACCACCCTGTTGCCCACGCTGCCACCTTCTCCACGCGGCATATCCTGTTGCGCAAGAAGGAGGACGTGATGGAAACACTGTTGCTGACTCAGAAGGACGTGGCGTCACTCATAACCATGAAGGACGTCGTGGAGATCGTGGAGAAGACCTTTCGCGGCATGGGCGAAGGCACCGTCGTCAACCCGACCAAGGTGGGCCTGGACCTGGGGGAGGTCGCCCCCTGGCCGCCCTATCGCGGCTTCATGAATGCCATGCCAGCCTACGTGGGCTGGCTGGACAGCGCCGGGATCAAATGGGCCGGGGGCTTCCTCGGCAACCAGAACATCGGACTTCCCTACATCAGCTCCCTGATCTTGCTCATCGATCCCAGGACCGGGCAATTCCGCGCGGTCATGGACGGCGCCCTGATCACCAACCTGCGCACCGGGGGCCAGTCCGCCGTGCCGCTCAAGTACCTCCACCCCGGGAAGGCCATTCGGCTGGGCCTGTACGGCGCGGGGGCCCAGGGGCGGACACAGACGCGGGCGAACGCCGAGGTGTTCGACATCGAGAGGCTGACGGTCTACGACATCCGGCGGGAGGCGGCGGAGCAGTTCGCCCGGGAGATGCGGCCGGTCGTGAAGGGGAGGATCGTCGTCGCGGACTCGCCCGAGCAGGCGGCCGATGGCGACGCGATCATCTGCGTCACCCAGTCCAAGGACAAGTTCGTCAAAGAGGCGTGGCTGAAGCCAGGCATGGTGCTCTTTCCGATGGGGTCCTATCAGGAATGCGAGGACGCGTGCATCCTCACGGCCGACAAGATCCTCGTGGATCACGTCGGGCAGTGCCTGCACCGGGGAGCGCTGCGGGAATTGAGCGAGGCGGGAAAGATCACCGAGCAGCACATCTCCGCCACCATCGGCGAGGTCGTCGCCGGCAAGAAGCCGGGCCGCACGTCCTCCACCGACCGCATCCTGTGCGTGCCGATCGGCACCGGCGCCATGGACATCGCCGTCGCGACGGTGGCCTACCAGCGCGCACTGGAAGCCCGAAAGGGGGAACGATTCACCTTCGCGTGAGGTCCCCGGGCGATTGCCCCTCACGGACGGCACGGAGGCATCCAGAGGATCCAACCCGAGTGGGTGGAACGATTCCGGGCGAACTTCTCCGCCGCCCTGTTCCGTTGAGCGACTTCGCTTCCTTTTGACTCTTTGACCTCAATCCCTTGACAAGCGCCTGCGTTATGAGTACTAATCCTTCCCAATAAATTCTTTCTTTCCCCAGGCATTTTCGGCAGACAGAAGAGACGCCTGCAACGGCTCATCCAGATCCTCGATAGACTCTTCGAGAGGCGCCATCCACGTACCGTGAGGAGGCAGCCGCCTCATCGTCGTCGCAACCGGTAGAGCAGAATGGGCATTGTTCGATTCATCATCCGGCGGCTCATCTTCATGGTGGTGCTGATCTTCGGCGTCAGCATCCTCATCTTCTTCATGATCAATGCCATCGGCAATCCCATTGACATCCTGCTGGCCGAACGGCCGGGGATCTCCCCCGAAGTGATAGAGAATGTCAAGCACTACTACCACATGGACCGGAGCTTGACAGAGCAGTACCTCACCTGGCTGGGGAATATGGCCCGCCTCGACTTCGGGTCCAGCATCGTGTACAGCCAGCCGGTCCGCGGAATGCTGGTCACCTGGGGCTGGGAGACGATCAAGATCCAGGTGACCGCGATCCTCATCTCGCTGGGGCTGGCGGTACTCATCGGCGTCACCGCCGCAACCAGGCAATACTCCCGCGCGGACTTCGGCATCATGACCACGGCGCTGCTCGGCCGATCCGTGCCCGGCTTCTTTCTAGGCATTCTCCTGATCCTGGTCTTTTCCTACTGGCTGGGCATCTTTCCGAGCTACGGGGCCCATTCGACCCGCAGCATGTTCATGCACAGCGCCTGGCTCGACAGTCTCTGGCACATGGTCCTGCCCGTGGCCATGCTGACGTACTTCAATACGGCGACGCTGACCCTGCTCATTCGCGCCAACATGGTGGATGTCCTGCGTCAGGATTTCATCATGGCGGCCCGGGCCAGTGGTCTAAAGAACCGCCACGTCGTCTACCGCCATGCCCTCAAGAATGCCTTCATCCCGGCCCTGACATATCTGGCCATCCTCTTTGGGCTCATGCTCGGAACGGCGCCCGTGACCGAGACCGTCTTCACGTGGCCCGGGCTCGGCTACCTCTACATCACGGCGATCGTGCAGCTCGATTATCCGGTCATCATGGGCGAGAACCTGGTCATCACGCTGATGCTGGTGGTGGCGAATCTTCTCACCGACATCGCCTACGTGCTCATCGATCCACGGATCCGACTGGAATGAGCGCCATGCGCATTGACAGCCCGCCAACCGGTCAGGCGTCCGGGGAGAGTCTGGCAGGAGCAGCCGGCGCTCATAAGCACGGCATGTGGCTCTTGGGGTGGCAGCGGTTCCGCCGGAACAAGACCGGCATGCTTGGCTTGACGCTGGTCAGTCTCGTGGTGTTCGTGGCGCTGTTCTGTCCATTCCTGGCTCCCCACGATCCCTATGATCAATCGGCGATGCTGCAGTTCAAGTCGAAGGCGCCGCCGAGCTGGGACCACCCCCTCGGCACGGATCGGATGGGGTACGACGTGGCGTCGCGGGTGATCTACGGCGCGCCCACGGCCCTGTTCGTCGGCCTGGGCTCCATGCTCATCGCCGGTGTGATCGGGATCGCCCTGGGAGGAGTCAGCGGTTACGTGGGGGGCGTGGCCGACGAATTGCTCATGCGGTTCACCGAGTTCTTCCTCGTCATTCCCATCTTCGTCGTGATCCTGGTCATGGTCCGTATCTTCGGGATCATGGTCGTCGGGACGGCGCTGGAAAAGATCCCCTACCTCAACCTGTCCACCATCATCGTGATCCTCGGTGTCTTCGGCTGGCCGCCCATCGCCCGGCTTGCTCGGGCGGAGTTCCTGCGGCTGAAGGAGATGGAGTTCGTCGAGGCCGCCCGCTGTGTCGGGGTCGAGCGCAAGAGCATCATCTTCCGGCACATCCTGCCCAACGCCTTGCCCTCCCTGGTGGTGATCATCGCGCTCGGAATCGGCGGCTCGATCCTCACGGAGGCCATGATCAGCTTCCTGGGATTCGGCGATCCCAAGGCGATCAGTTGGGGGCAGATTCTCTACTTCAACTACGAGTTCCTGAAGATCTCGCCCTGGGCCTCCATCGCCGCCGGGACGGCGATCTTCATCACGGTGCTCGGGTTCAATTTGCTGGCCGACGGGCTGACGGACGCGCTCAACCCCAGGCTCAAGGAATAGCACGCAATGCCGTCAGCGACGGGGACGAACGGGCGATTGCTGGAGGTCAAGGATCTTCGCGTCCACTTCTACACCGGGTCCGGGGTGGTGAAGGCGGTCGACGGCATCAGCTATGGCCTGAAGCCCGGCCAAACCCTGGGGCTGGTCGGGGAATCGGGCAGCGGCAAGACCATGTCGAGCCTGGCGCTGCTGCGCCTGATCCCCCGCCCGGGGAAGATCATCTCGGGGGCGCTCCGCTTCCAGCATGAAGACCTGATGACCAAGAGCGAAGACGAGATGATCGCGGTGCGCGGGAAGAAGATCGCCATGATCTTTCAGAACCCCGCCTACTCCCTGAATCCGATCTACACTATCGGCGCCCAGTTGGGCGAGATCCTGGCGTGGCACGAGAAGGTGAGCCGGAAGACGGCGCTGGAGCGCGTGACCGAGCTGCTCCGACTGGTTGGCATCACCGACCCGGAGAGCCGCCTCAAGCAGTTCCCCCACGAGCTCAGCGGCGGGATGAAGCAGCGCGTCTGCGTGGCCCGCGCCCTGCTCTGCAATCCGGCCCTGGTGCTGGCCGATGAACCCACCACCAATCTGGACGTGACCATCCAGGCGCAAATCCTCGACCTCCTCTTGGAGCTGAAGGCCCGTTTTCATATGGCGATGATCCTGGTCACCCACGACATGGGGGTGGTGGCGCGGATGGCGGACCGGATCGCGGTCATGTACGCGGGGAGGATCTGCGAGGAGGCGGACGCCCAGGTGATCTTCCGGGATCCGTGCCACCCGTACACCCGGGCGCTCCTGGAGACGATGCCACGGATCGACCAGAGCTACTCCGGGGACAAGCGGAGCCGGCTCGTCGTCATCCCGGGACGCATCCCCAACCTGATCGATCCCCCTCGCGGTTGTCGCTTTCACCCGCGCTGTCGGATCGCGAAGGAATCGTGCAGCCAGACCCTCCCGGAGCCCGTGGAGGTCGCCGACGGGCACCTGGTCAGTTGTCTGGAATACTCGGGGCCGAAAACGGTTTCGAAGGGGTGACCCGGAGGCCATGACCGGTTTTTCAGGCAGGGCGGCAATCGTGACCGGGCAATGCCTCGGGGTGAATGGCGGCCTCAGCACATGACCATCGAGCCATGAAGACGACAGGGGATCTCCTCCGCATCGAGAAGCTGGTCAAGCGCTATCCCGTGGTTCGGCGCGGGATCTTCCGTACCAAGCAGGTCGGGCTGATCAGCGCCGTGGACAACATCTCCTTTGACATTCGCCAGGGCGAGACGCTGGGGCTGGTGGGGGAGAGCGGATGCGGGAAGACCACGACCGCTCGGAGCATCCTCTACCTGACCGCTCCCACCTCGGGGAGCGCGTATTTTGACGGGACGGACATTCTCGAGGTCTTCCAGCGGGGCAACCGAGAAGAAGTCCTCAAGATCCGGCGCCAGCTCCAGTACGTCTTCCAGGACCCGTACCTCTCGCTGAATCCGCGCTGGAGCATCGCCGAGACGATCCTGGAGCCGCTGCGAGTTCACCGGCACCTCCCCAAGGCGGAATGGGGAGATCGCCTGAGGGAGTTGCTGGAGCTGGTGGGGCTGGAGCGCTACCACGCCTGGCGGTACCCGCACGAGTTCAGCGGGGGACAGCGGCAGCGGGTGGGGATCGCGCGGGCGCTGGCCGGGGAGCCGAGATTCCTGATTTGCGACGAGCCCGTCTCGTCGCTGGATGTCTCGGTGCGCGCCCAGATCCTGAATCTGCTCGTCGAGCTGCAGGACCGGTTGAGACTCACGTATCTGTACATCTCGCACGACCTGAGCTCGGTTCGCTTCATCAGCAACCGGATCGCGGTCATGTACCTGGGCAAGATCGTCGAGATCGCAGATGTGGACGAGTTGTTCGCGCATCCGCTGCACCACTACACCTATGCCCTGCTGGCCGCCATCCCGGTTCCGGACCCCGGGGCCAGCATGCGCCAAAGCGTGTTGAAGGGGGAGGTGCCGAGCGCCATGAATCCCCCGCCTGGGTGTCGATTCCACCCCCGCTGTGTGGCGGCGCAGCCCAAGTGCAGCCAGGAGGAGCCACCCCTCACGCCGCTGGGGGAAGGCCACCTGGTCGCGTGCCATTACCCGCGCTAGCAAGACAGGAGCACGATGCCTTGGTGGTGATTCATCATCGAATCATGCCCGATCCGTGGTACGCTGGTCCGAAGGAGGAAGGACGGGAGGAATGGAGAATCGACGAGTAGACAAGGGTGTAGGACGAGGAAGCAGGTTCGAGATCGAGGTGGATGGGAGGAAGATCGTCGCCCACGAGGGCGAGACCATCGGCGCGGCGCTGATCGCCGCAGGGATGCACACCTTCCGTCGCACGCCGAAGAAGAACCACCCGCGGGGCATGTACTGCGGGATCGGTCTCTGTTACGAGTGTCTGATGGTGATCAATGGCGTGCCCAACACGAGAGCCTGCCAGACGCTGGCCACCCCGGGATGCCGGGTGGAAACGCAAGAGGGGCTGGGCAGATTGGAGGGCGAGCGTTGAGAGACCTGGAGCTGGTCATCCTGGGATCGGGACCTGCCGGGCTGGCTGCGGCCGTCGAAGCGGCGAAGGCCGGGGTCAACGTGACCGTGCTGGACGAGAATGCCCGTCCGGGCGGCCAAATCTATCGACAGTTCAATGCCGGGTTCAACGTTTCGGCCCCCGAGGTGCTCGGGCACGACTACCAGCGGGGACAGGAGCTCTTGGCGGAGTTCGGCTCGATCGCCAACCGGGTGGAATACCTGGATGACACCCTGGTGTGGGCCCTCTCTCCCGAGAGGGAGCTGGCCTTCCTGCGCCGGGGCGAATCGCAGAGTGTCCGGTATCGGCAGCTCATCATCGCGGTGGGAGCCTACGATCGCCCGGTGCCCTTCCCCGGCTGGACGCTGCCCGGTGTCTACACGGCCGGAGGGGCGCAGCGTTTGGTCAAGACCCAGCGCGTGCTGCCAGGCGAGAAGATCTTGCTGGCCGGCACCGGACCGCTGCAGTTGGCAGTCGCCAACCAGATCGTGGACGCCGGCGGCAAGGTCGAGGCCATCGTCGAGGCCGGAAACATCGACAGGTGGATGAGCCTCGCACGCGGGGCCTGGGGGCAGTGGACGCTGATCGCGGACGCGTGGCGCTACTGGTCCGGGATTCGAAAGGCCGGGATTCCGCTCTGGCGCGAGCACATCATCGTCGAGGCGCGCGGCGAGGGGCGCGTGGAAGAGGCGGTGGTCGCGCGCGTGGATCAGGACTGGCGACCGGTCCCGGGCACCGCGCGGACGCTGGCGGTCGATACGGTGTGCGTGGGATACGGATTCGTCCCGTCGGTGGAGCTGACCCGCCTGGCCGGTTGCGAACACCGCTACGACCCGCTGCTGGGTGGGTGGGTCCCCGTCCGCGGGGAGGACATGGCCACCAGCGCGCCGAACGTGTACGCGGCGGGCGACTGCGCCGGCGTGGCAGGCAGCTTCGTGGCCATCGAAGAGGGGCGGATCGCGGGGCTTGCCGTCGCCCAGGCGCTCGGCCGCCTCTCGGGCGACGAGGTCACGCGGCGCATGCAGCCGAGTCGGGAGCGGCTGGCGGGCCTCACGCGGCTCCGGAGGGCGCTGGACGAGATCTCCGTGCCGCGGCCAGGGCTGTACGCGCTGGCGACAGATGACACCATCCTGTGCCGGTGCGAGGAGATCACCCTCGGGGAGATCAGGGAGGCCCTGGGCGGAGGCGTGACCGACATGAATGAGGTCAAGCGCGCGACCCGCATGGGCATGGGCAACTGCCAGGGCCGGATGTGCGGTCCTGCCTTGCAGGAGATCATCGCTCGGGAACGCGGCGTATCGCCGTCCGAAATTGGGCCGCTCAACCCACGGCCGCCCATCAAGCCGGTGCCGATCGCCGCCCTGGCAGGCCACACGGAAATGGAATAGGGCTCAGGGCGGCGAACGGGCTGCCATAGCGACGGGACCTGCAGGGAGGAAAGGGGGACATCGCATCCATGCCAGAGGTGAAGAGTGCCGGTGCCGTGGTGATCGGGGGCGGCGCCAGGGGCTGTTCGATCGCCCTGTTTCTGGCCCGCGCCGGGGTCCGGGTGGTCTTGGTGGAACGGCGGACCGTTGGGGATTTGGCTTCGACCGGAAATGGCGCTCAGGTCAACGTCACGGCCAAGGAGCCCGATCACTACACCGCCTTTAGCCTCCGTAGCGCGCGCATGTATCCGGAGTTCGTTGCGAGCCTGGAGGCCGACGTGTTCCTCCAGCAAGAGGGGCTGCTGTTCGCCACGATCCACCCGGAAGAGATGGAGGAGTTTCGGCAACGCGTGGAGATTCGGAACCGGATACCCGGGCTGCACGCCGAGCTGTTAGATGCTCGGGCGGCAAGAGAAATCCTGCCGGCTTTGGGGCCCGAGGTCCTGGGTGGCTATATCGCGCGTGCCGACGGCAGGGTCGATGTGCTTCAGCTCCTTCCGGCCATTGGTCGGGCGGCGCAGCGGGCCGGCGCGGTGATTCTCCGGGGGACGGAAGTGACGGGCATAGAGGTCGCGGGAAACCGGGTGCAAAAGGTGCTGACCACGCAGGGTGCCATCGCGACGCCCGTGGTCGTCAATGCCGCCGGCGTGCACGTCCCGCATATCGGACGCATGGTCGGCGTGACAATCCCAGTTGAGGCGGAGCATGGGCATATGGCGATCACGCAGCCGGCTCCTCCGTTGCTTCCCATTCCGACCCAGCACGTCGCGCAGTGGCCGAATGGAGCCTTCAGCATCGGGACCACCAACAAGAACATCGGGTACGACAACGCCGTGCGCCCGGGATGGCTGCCACCCTTCCTGCGGGAGGCGCTGCGCCTCTTGCCCGCCCTGAAGCATGTGAACATCCTCCGGGTGTTCGCCCACCTGCGGCCGATGCCACCCGACCGTCTGCCGATCTACGACCGCGCCCCAGGTCTGGAGGGATTCTACATTGCGGTGGGGCACAGCGGCATCACCCTGGCGCCGCTGACGGGAAAGATCTTCGCGGATTGGATTGTGAGTGGAAAGCCGGATAGGGATCTGGCGCCGTATTCACTGAGCCGCTTCGCGGCAGGCTCGAAGAACTGAACTCACAGAGCTGGAAACGGCGGAACGCCACCCGGAGGTGACCATGGTCGAGCAGCCGACGATCCCGCAAGGCAGCACCGCCGTCATCTTCAACGACATGATCAATGGAAACCTGCGCACCAAGAGTAATCCCGACCACAACAAGCTGATCGAGGAGAGCGGCCTCATCCAGAACTCGGCCCGGCTGGTGGCGGGGCTCCGGGAGCGCAAGGTCCCCATCATCTGGATCCGGGTCGAGCGCCGGGCGGATTACGCCGATGTCGTCTTTCCTTTGACCGACGCATTCCTGGCCGGCGGGCGAAAGCGCCCACCCGCCACGGTCCACGGCTCGTACGAGGCGGCCAACGTGGACGAGTTGCCCGTGCGCCCTGAAGATCAGGTCATTCTCAAGCCTCGCTTCAATCCCTTTATCGGGACCGATCTCGACCTCCAGCTCCGGGCCCGCAAGATCACGACCATCCTGTTTGGCGGCTATTCCACGAACGTGGGCGTGGAGAGCGGCGTGCGCACGGCCCGAGACCTGGGCTACGACGTGGTCGTGGTCAGCGACTGCTGCTGGAACGTCCACAAGGACCTCCACGAGTGGTCGCTGACCAAGATCATGCCCATCTTTGCCCGCGTGCTGACGGGGGAGCAGGTCCTCAGGCTCCTGGCGTAGCCCCTGGTCGATCGCGAGGCGGCCGGGCATGGCTTCGTTAATCCCCCCGGGAATCCAGGCGGTGAGCGCGCGGACGGCCCCGGAAGATCCTATGCGTTCCACCTGGACAGCGTATCTGCTGTGGGCGCTCGTGATCGCGGAAGGAGTCGGCGTGCTGAGCGGCGTCTCCATCGAGCTGCTCGGTCTTCCGTGGCGGAGATCGTTGGGAGATGTCCTCTTCCTCGAAGGAGCCGTGCTGCTGGTGCTGGGCGGCCTGCTCGACATGGGCCGCTCCATCACGATCGCCCATATCCGCGCCCTGCCCAGGATCGGCGAGGCGCCGCCAAGCGTGCGAAGGCCAGGCCGAACCTTCATCTTGCTGATCGCAGGCGTCTTGATGTGCCTGCAGGGGGTACTGCTGGTGCGCCTGTTCCCGCTCTCCCGGGGATGAGGGTGGCACGCGGAGTGGCGAGCATGAACAGAATGAGGGCGTGGGAGAGGATCGAGGCCGCACGCCACGGCGCCGACCTGGATCCAAGACCTGGCGGCATGCGGAGCCGTTTGCAGCGGGACGGGCCTGGCCGCCGAGGAGGAGGTGGAGATGACGGATTCTCGTGCTGAGGTGGTCGTCATCGGCGGGGGAGTGCGTGGATGCTCCTGCGCCTACCACCTCGCGAAGGCGGGTGTGCGGGTCACGCTGGTGGAGAAAGCGACCATCGCTTCCGCCTGCTCGGGCGCGACCTTCGCCCTGATCAACGTCTCCCACAAGGATCCGGGATTCTACGCCGCGCTGAGCCTGGAGAGCGCCAGGCTCTTTGCAGGGCTGAAGCAGGAGCTAGGGGAGGACCTCGAGTATGAGCCGGTCGGGAACATGTCCAGTCTCGTGGAGGACGAGAAGGAGCTGCCGGGGCTGGAGCAGTTCATCCGGCGGCAGAACGAGGTCCCGGGCCTGAAGCTGGAGCTGCTCTCGGCCGAGGAGGCCCGAAGGTTGGAGCCCGCCCTGACGCCCAAGATCCTGGCTGCCTGCTTCTGCGCGCAAGACGCGCACATCAATCCCTACAAGCTGACCGTTGGCTACGCCAGAGCCGCCAAGCGACTCGGCGCCACCATCCTGCACGCGGACCAAGGTGACCGGCATCGAGCTGGCGCAGAACCGGGTGCGGGCGGTCGTGACGGACCAGGGCCGGATCGCCACGGACACCGTGGTGGTCACCGCCGGCATCGACATGGCCGAGATCGGCCGGATGATGGGCCTGACCATCCCGGTGGTGCCCTCGCGGGGCCAGGTCATCACCACCGAGCGGACGCGGCCGATCCTCAATCGGCCCGTGGGATCCTTGCGCCAGACGGCGGACGGGACCATCATCATCGGCGTCACGTACCAGTTCGTGGGCCCCGACAAGCGGGTCACCTACGACGACATGACGAGGAACGCCCAGCGAGCTTTACGGCTCTTTCCCCCGCTGCGCAACCTCAACGTGGTTCGTCTCTGGGCCGGCCTGCGCCCCTTCACCGTAGACGGGCTGCCGATCCTCGGGCCGGTTGGGAGCCTGAAGGGTGTCCTCCTTGCCACCGGCCACAGCGGCATCACCCTGGCCCAGGTCACCGGCAAGGTCATCAGCGAGTTCGTGACGACAGGCGGCAGCTCGACGCCGATCGAGGAGTTCACGCTGGAGCGGTTCACATCCGTCCGGTACAAGTTCGCCATGGATGCGTTTCAGCATGCGCACACCCAGACAGGCTCGGCGGCCTAGGATGCAGGAGGCAACCGTGAACGGGACATCGCGGCGACTGACCAGCAATATCGAGCGGGGGCAGGCCATCCGGCTCCTGGTCGATGGCCACCCCATCCCCGCCTACGAGGGAGAGACGATTGCAGCCGCCCTGCTGGCCGCCGGTCGCAGGACCTTGCGCCACACGGTCCCCGGCGGCGAGCCTCGGGGCGTCTTCTGCGGCATCGGCGTCTGCTTCGACTGCTTGGTGACGGTGGATGGGGCGCAAACCGTCCGGGCCTGCGTGACCCCCGTGCGCGACGGCATGCAGGTCTCAACCGCAGCAATGGCGGAATGACCAAATCCCAATGACAAATGACCAATAGAATGAGCCCCAGTGATTGGACATTGCAAATTGGTCATTGGTCATTGGATCCACAACGGAGGCGGCCGACGTGCGAGAAGCCGAGATCGTGATCGTGGGAGGAGGACCGGCGGGGTTGGCCGCCGCCCTGGAGGCCGCGGCGGCCGGCGCCGAAGTGCTGCTCATCGACGAATACCACACCCTCGGCGGGCAGTTCTACAAACAGGTGCCCGGCCCCTTCAGTCTCAAGAGCGCGAAGGCCGAGGGGGCCCAGTACATCGAGGGCGCCGAGATCATCCAGCAGCTCGCGGCCAGCCGGGTCGAAGTGCTGCTGGGCACCTTGGTCTGGGGCATCTTCGAGGAGCGGACGCTGGCCATCTATCGGGGCGACAAGACCGAGCAGATCCGCGCCAGGAAGCTGATCCTCGCCCCCGGCGCCCAGGAGGTGCCGGTGGCTTTTCCCGGCTGGACCTTGCCGGGGGTGATGATGGGCGGGGCCGCCCAGGCTCTGATGGTCAGCCAGCGCATCCTCCCGGGCCAGAAGGTCGTGCTGGCAGGTGCCGGCCCCTTGCAGCTCAAGGTCGCCAGCCAATTCATCGATGCCGGGGGGGAGGTGGTGGACATCCTGGAGGCCTCGAGCCAGCCGCCGATGTCCATGGAGAACGCGCTCCGCGCCTTCGGTCACTGGGGCAAGATGCGGGAGGGATTGGAGTACTGGCTGAAGCTCAAGAAGGCGGGCGCGCCCTACCACCACCATCAGGTGCCGGTGCGGGCGCCTGGGCGACGGAGCGCTCGAGGCGGTGGTCGTGGCGGAGGTGGACGCGGAGTGGCGGGTGCGGGCGGGGACAGAGCGGACCCTGGAGGCGGACACGCTCTGCCTCTCCTACGGCTTCCTCCCGGCCAACCAGCTCCCCCGTCTCGCCGGATGCCGGACCGAGTATGACGCGGAGTTGGCGGGCTGGGTCACCCGCCACGACGACAACCAGGAGACGAGCCCTGGAAGGGGTCTACGTCGCGGGAGAGGTGGGGGGCATCGGCGGCGCGGACGTGGCCGAGGAGGAGGGGCGGATCGCGGCGATCGCCGCGCTGCGCGCGCTCGGCAGGGTGAAACCGACGGGGCGCCGGAAGGAGGGGAGAAGAAGAGTCGGGCGCGATTGGCGGAGGCGCGGAAATTCGCGCAGGTGACGCGCGACATGATGCGGCTGAGAGCCGGCCCTGTTCGACCTGATCACGGACGAGACGATCGTGTGCCGCTGCGAAGAGGTCAGGGCGAGAGCCGTGAAGGACGCCATCGCCGACGGCGATCCGACGCTCCGAGGCGTGAAGATCCGGACCCGGGCCGGCATGGGGCAGTGTCAGGGCCGGATGTGCGGATACCTGATCGCGCGGCTGATCGCGAAGCAGACGGGAGCGGACCTGGAGTCCATCGAGCCCGACACCCCGCGCCCTCCCGTAAAGCCCGTCCCCCTGACCGCGCTCGCGGCCGGCGTGGGGCAGTAGCACGACCGGGGCGACCACGGGCTTCGTATGCCCCCTTTCGGGGAAGGACTCCGGTTCCGGAGGCGAACCATCAGTCGGACGGCCGGGTAACGCTGAACTCATCCACGCATCTCAGGGAAAGGAGGTCGAGAGGACCGGATGACGTCATGTCCCAGGAGTAGTGGCAGGCTTTCACCGAAGGAGGAGGGAGTTCGATGCGCAAGCAGTCGCAAACGGAGAAAAAGGAGCATTCGCGCGAGGGCAAGACGCGGCGCACGTTCCTCAAGCATGTAGGGGCGGCAGGCCTGCTGGCAGCAACGGGAGTACCCTTGGCAAGCAGGCCGGCGAAGGCCGCAGGGAAGGCACCGTTCTTCAAACTGTACATGATGATTCCAAACAATCAACCGCCGCGCATGGTGTGGGGCACGCTTGCGGCCCAGCAGATCACGAAGCTCAACATCGATGTGGTGTCGAGCTTCGTTCCCTTCAGCGTGATCATCCCCCGGCGGACCGAAGGCAAGGGCAAGACCCACGTCGACGGCGGATGGGACGCGTATCTCGAGCGCTACTACTACAATTCGATCCTCCCCATTCCCAACACCCTCTTCCACAGCTCGACCGTCCCGCCTTACGGCTTCAACTACTATTACGTTGAGGACCCGGTGTTGGACAAGGCGCTGGACGACTACGCCGGCGCGCTGACGGAAGCCAAGCACATGGAGGCCATCCACCGGTTCGAGAAGCGCTGGTACGACTATCAACACATGATCATTCTCTTCTACCCCGAGGACGTGATCGCCATCAACCCCAAGCTTAAGGGGTTCGACGGGACCACCTTCAACCCGGTCTTCTTCCCGCGCCCGGAGAACTGGACCATCGAGGGGGCTGGCGACAATGCCAGCGCCGCCTTCGCCTGCTGGGCTCCTCCCGAGCAGCTCTTGCCCATGAACACCACCGGGTACAACCAGTCCAACATCTTCGGCCCGGTGCATGACACGCTGCTCGAGTACGAGAACTGGCAGACCAAGAAGCTGGTGCCGGCGCTGTGCGAGAGCTATACCATGTCCCCGGACGGGAAGCACTGGGTGCTCAAGCTGCGCCAGGGCGTGAAGTGGCACAGCGGCGAGGAGTTCACGGCCAGGGACGTCAAGTGGTACTGGGACACCATCCTGGACAAGCGGTACGCGAGCCTCAACCAGGCGAACCTGCAGAACATCTTCGGCTCGCCCGAGGCCTACAAGATAACCGGCAAGCACGAGATCACCGTGGATCTCCCGAAGTACAGCATCCTCTTCCGCGATCTCGTGATGGGCTGCATTGCCATCATGCCCGAGCACGCCTACAAGGACATCAAGCCCGAGTCGCTGAACAGCCACACGGCCAACACCTGGCTCGGCACCTACACCGTGAAGACCTCGGACGGCAAGGAGTACACGGCGCGCGGCGGCATCGGGACGGGGCCATGGATCGCCATGGGCCTGGATCCGGCGAAGAAGGCCTACAAGATGGTGAAGAACCCGGACTACTGGAAGAAGACGCCCGGGAATGTGAAGACGTTCTACGTCGTCAACATCCAGGGCACGGATGCGGTGCTGAGCGCCTTGAAGGCCGGAGAGATCGACGCCCACGACCCGATGTACGGCATCGAGAGCCTGGTCTCGACCATCGATCCCAAATGGGGCAAAGTGCTGAAGTTCGACTCCTACAAGTGGCAGCACGTCTGCTTCAACCTGAGGCATCCCGTGTTCGGCACCGGGAAGGAGACGCCTCTGGGCAAGAGGAACCCGGCTCGAGCCGCCGAGGCGGCGGCCTACGTGCGCCAGGCGATGAGCCTCGTCATGCCACGTGAGCAGATGGTCAAGGAGATCGTCGCTGGCGCTGGGGTGCCGGGGACCGTCCCCATCCCGTATTCCTCTCCGGAGTACGATCACAATCTTCTCAAGCCGATCCCGTATGACGTGGAGCTGGCCAAGAAGTACATGGAGAAGGCGGGATATAAGTACTGACGATCTGGAGGAAGTCGCGCTATAGCCTGCCCCCGCGAGGTTTCCCTCGCGGGGGTTTTAGGGTGGTTAATGCCTGCTGGCCTCCCTGGCCCGGCGGCCTGGAAGATCGCTTGAGTGCCCGAGAAGAAGTTGGAGGGCAGTATGGAGAGCGCCGACGTCATCGTCATCGGGGGCGGGGTGATCGGCGGGGCTTGTGCTTACAACCTGGCTCGCGCCGGTGTGAGGGTCACGCTCCTGGAGAAGTCCGAGATCGCCTCGGGGGCCTCAGGGGGCAGTGCGGGCGGGGTGAGGCAGCAGAATCGGGATGCGGCCGAACTGCCCTTCGCCATGGCTGCCAATCCGATATGGAAAACGTTGGAGCAGGAGCTGGGGGCGGATTTGGAATACCGCCGAGGAGGCCACTTTAATCTGGCTGAGCGCGAGGAGCAGCTTCCCGATCTGGAGGCCTCCGTGGAGCGGCAGCGGGCCAGGGGGCTCGACATCCGCATGGTCCGCGGACGCGAGCTGCGCGAGCTGGTGCCGGCCGCGGGGCCGCAGATCATCGCGGGCAGCTACAGCCCCGGGGACGGCTTTGCCAACCCGATGCTGGTGACCAAGGCCTTTTCGGCCGCCGCTCGCCGGCTGGGCGCGAACATCTACACGCGAACCGAGGTCACGGCCATCCGGCGAGAGGGGAACCGGGTGGTGGGCGTGGACTCCTCGCGCGGTTCCATGGCCAGCCGCTGGGTGATCAACGCCGCAGGGGTCTGGTCGACCGCCCTCTCCTGCGCACTCGGCGTGGCCCTCCCCATTCGCCCCAAGGCCCACCAGATGATGGTGACCGAAAAGGCCCCGCCGATGCTCACGCCCGTCCTGACCTGCCTCGGCCGTGGTCTCAGCCTGAAGCAGATGCCCCAGGGGCAGTTTGTGATCGGCGGGGGCTGGCCGGGCATCCCGGACATGGGGGCGGGCCGGGGCTGGCCAAAGATCGGGAGCCCCAACGGGAGCGCCAGCCACATGACCGCTGTCGTGCCGGCAGCCATTGGACTACTCGTCCTCAGAATCTGGAACAGCCTGGAGGCGCATACCCTCGACGGGATCCCGGTCGTGGGGGAAGTGGATGGCGTTGAGGGCTACCTGCTCGCCACCGGCTTCTCGGGCCATGGTTTCGCCCTGGCACCCTCGGTGGGGGCCGTGCTGGCGGAGTTCATCACGACGGGCAAGACCTCGCTCTCCCTGGATCAACTGAACCTGCGGCGCTTCGCCGGGTGCGATCCCGAGAAGATCAGGGAGTTTCAGGCTCCCGCGCCAGAGGAAATCTACGAAACCGGCACACTGACCGCGTAACAGCAAGGCGGCCATGGCGATGAGTCGCTACATTCTTCACAGGCTGCTGGCCCTGATCCCCGTGCTGTTCGGCGTATCGCTCATCGTCTTCTCGATCCTGAAGTTCGTCCCCGGGGATCCGGCGCTTCAGGTAGGCGGCTTGGACGCCTCGGCCGAAGATCTTGCCGCCATCCGCCACCAAATGGGGTTGGACCGGCCGGTACACGTGCAGTATCTGTACTTCGTGGGCAACGCCCTGAGGGGAGACTTCGGCCGGTCGATCCGGAGCCACCGCCCGGTCACGGAGGAGCTGTGGTCCCGGCTGCCGAACACCTTCGTGCTGACCGTCGCAGCCATGATCATCGCGATTATCGTTGGAACCGGCCTCGGCATCCTCGCCGCAACCCGGCAGTACACGCTGTGGGACAACGTCAGCATGGCCCTGGCAATGATGGGCATCTCCGTGCCGATTTTCTGGCTCGGCCTCATGTTGATGCTCCTCTTCGCCTTGCAGCTCCGCTGGTTCCCGACGGCGGGAACGGGCACGCCGTGGCACCTCGTCCTCCCCTCGCTCACGCTGGGTACCGCCTCCTCCGCCATCATCGCCCGGCAGGTGCGCTCTGCCATGCTGGAGGTCCTCCGGCAGGACTACGTCCGCACCGCCCGGGCCAAAGGGCTGCGTTCCGGCGTGGTGGTGCTGCGACACGCCCTCAAGAACGCCATGATTCCGGCCGTCACCATCATCGGCCTCCAGTTTGGGTACCTCTTGGCCGGTGCGGTGATAACCGAGACGGTTTTCGCCTGGCCGGGTGTGGGACGCCTACTGGTCGACGCCATCAAGTATAGGGACTTCCCTGTCGTGCAAGCGACCATTCTCTGGCTCGCGATCATTTTCTCCACGGTCAACCTGGCCGTGGATTTGCTCTATGGCTTTCTGGATCCACGGATCAAGTACCGATGAACGAGGCGGATGAGCCCCAGGCGGCGGAGACCAGACTTGATCGGTTCCCCCCACCGCTGGCTGGTAAGGAGCTTCTGTCCGGGCAACCGGATCGCCTGCCGGCCGTCCCGCAATCTGGCACCATGAAGCACGTCCAGACGGCCGCAGCCACCATCCCGGGAGCACCGGCGGCACGGTTGAAGCGGCCGTGGTCGAGGGTTCGGCAGTTCCGGCAGAATCGGGGGGGCGTGGCGGGCTGCTGCGTCGTCGTGGTTTTCGTCCTGGTAGCCATTTTGGCCGATGTGATTGTCCCTTACAATCCCGTGCAGCAGGATCTTTCGGTGGCCCTGCAAGGCCCGGGAAAGAGCCACTGGCTGGGGACCGATGAGCTGGGGCGCGACATCCTCAGCCGTATCATCATGGGTGCCCGGGTGTCGCTCCTCATGAGTGTCGCGGCCGTCATCGCCGCGTCGCTGATGGGAACGCTGGTGGGTGCGGTGGCCGGGTACTTTGGGGGCGGGCTGGATCACGTGGCGATGCGCTGCATCGACGTCCTGCTGGCGCTACCGGGCATCCTCCTCGCGATCACCATCATCGCCGTGCTGGGGGTCGGCCTGATCAACGTGGTGGTGGCCATCGCGATCAGCGGGGTTCCCGTGTTCGCGCGGCTCGCCCGCGCCGTCACCCTGACGGTGAAGGAGAATGAGTACGTGCAGGCAGCCAGGGCCATGGGCGCCACCGATGGACGCATCCTGGCGCGCCATGTCCTCCCCAACATCGTGGCGCCATTGCTGGTCCAGTGCACCCTCCTGATGGCCACGGCGATCCTCACCGCCTCCAGCCTCTCGTTCCTTGGGCTGGGCGCGCAGCCGCCGACGCCCGAGTGGGGGGCCATGCTGAGCAGCGGTCGCTCCTACCTGACCAGCAGCCCGCATGTGGGGACCTTCCCGGGGATCGCACTGATGGCGGTGGTGCTGGGATTCAACATGCTGGGCGACGGGCTGCGCGACGCCCTCGATCCGAGACTCAAGCGGTGAACGACAGCGGAGTATTCTCCGCAGTCGATCGAGAAGGAGCGGAAGATGAGCAAAGACAACGGCAAGATCACCCGAAGAGAGCTCTTGAAGCGAGCAGCCATCGTGTCCGGGGTCCTGCCTGCTGCCGGCAGTCTGCTGTCGGCATTCCCGGCCCCAGTCCGTGCCGCGACGGGTCCCGCGGCCGCAGGAGCGAAAAAGGACCTGATCTTCGTGGAAGGGACCGACATCACCGTGCTGGATCCCATGATGGTGACGGACACGCCGAGCAACTGTCCCAACCTCCTGGTCTACGACGGCCTCGTGGCATACGACAAGGACATGAACATCGTTCCGGTCCTGGCGACCAAGTGGAGCATCAGCCAGGATAAGAAGACCTGGACCTTCTCCCTGCGGCCGAACGTGAAGTTCTCCAATGGCGATCCCTTCACCTCCAAGTCGGTGCAGTTCACGTTCGAGCGGATGATGGATCCGGCCACGGCCGCCCCCAGCCGCTCGCAGTACCTGGCCGTGGAGCGCGTGGAGACCCCGGACGATCTCACCGCCAGGTTCGTGACCAAGGCCCCCTTCCCCGACCTGCTGCGGAACCTCGCCCAGCCCAACTTCCTGGGCTACAACCCCGCCCAGACGAAGAAGTACTCGGTCCAGGAGTACGCCCGCAACCCCGTGGGCACAGGTCCCTTCATGCTGAAAGAGTGGGTGTCGGGCGACCGGGTCGTTTTCGTGCCCAACCCGCACTACTGGGGGGCGCCGCCCAAAGTGAACTCCATCACCTACAAGCCGGTTCCGGAGGGTGCGGCCCGGGCCGCGATGCTGCGGACGGGGGAGGCCGACATCGCGGTGAAGATCCCGCCGGAGGAAATCGCGGGCCTGGAGGGCGACCCCAACGTCAACGTGCTGAAGCTGGACAGCATGTACCAGGTCTCGTTCGAACTCAACAACACGAAGGCCAGCCCACCGCTCAACAACAAGATCGTGCGCCAGGCGCTGAACTACGCCGTGGACAAGGCCGCCATCGTGAAGACCATCTTGATGGGCCTGGGCGCCCCCATGGTCTCCCCCTTTGGCCCCGGCATCAACTTCCGCGCCACCTTCGAGCCCTACCGGTACGATCCCGCCAAGGCCAAGAAGATGCTGGCCGACGCCGGCTACCCGAACGGCTTCAAGCTGGTGCTGAACACGCCCAACGGACGGTATCTGAAAGATCGCGAGGTGGCGGAAGCGGTCCAGGGCTATCTGCGGGCCGTGGGGGTGCAGGCAGAGGTCCGGGTCTGGGAGTGGAGCCCTTACCTGACTTTCATCCAGAAAGACGAGTCGCGCGAGGCCTTCATGGTCGGCCGTGCCACCCCCTCTGCGGACTTTACCGCAACCCGGCTCTTCAGCAAGAGTGCCATCGGCCTCTACAACGTGACCGGGTTCTGGCGGGAAAAGGTCGAGGACCTGCTGGTCAAGGGCCGGTCGTCGTTCGACGAGAAGGAGCGCACCGATAGCTATCGCGAAATCCAGGCCATCGTGTGGGAGGAAGCTCCCTGGATCTTCCTGCACAACCAGAAGGCCGTGGTCGGAGTGCGCAAGAACATTGACGGCTACGCCATGCTCACCACCGAGGTGAGCCTCCTGGGCAATGTTTCCAAGCGGTGAGAACGCGGCGGGTCCGGGCACGGCATCGCGATCTCGCCCGCGGACTGCAGCCGAGGGGCTTGTGTGACATGGAGAGAAGGGATGACCGTTCGCTGCGCCTGGACGGCAATGTGGAGCGCGGCCGCCCGGTGCAGATCACGGTGGACGGAGAAACCATCCAGGCGTACGAAGGCGAGTCGCTGGCGGCTGCCCTGCTGGCGGCCGGCCGGCGGGTCTTCCGGCACGCCGAGCCAGGAGGGGATCCGCGAGGGATCTTCTGCGGCATGGGGATCTGCTATGACTGCCTGGTGACGGTGACCGGCCAGGACCACGTCCGGGCCTGCATGACCCTGGTGCAGGAGGGGATGCGCGTGACCACCCTGGGTGGGGAATAGGAGGCAGCGACGGTGCGAGAAGTCGAGATAGCCATCGTGGGGGCGGGCCCCGGGGGTCTGGGCGCGGCGCTGGAGGCGTCGGCGGCCGGGGCCGAGGTGGTCCTGATCGACGAATACCCCACCCTGGGTGGCCAGTTCTACAAGCAGGTACCCGACGCCTTTCGCGTGAAGCGGCTGGACGCGGAAAGCGAGCAGTACGTCGAAGGGGCTGAGCTCGTCCAAAGGGTGAAGGCCTCCCGGATCGAGATCCTCCCGAGCACCCTGGTCTGGTCGATCTTCCGGGATGGAACCCTTGGCCTTTACCGGGACGGGCGGACCGAGGAGTTGCGGGGCAAGAGGCTGATCCTGGCGCCGGGGGCGCAAGAGGTTCCCGTGGCATTCCCGGGATGGACGCTGCCGGGGGTGATGATGGGGGGCGCCGCCCAGTCCCTGCTGGTGACGCACCGCGTCTTGCCTGCGACGCCGGGTGGTGCTCGCCGGGGTCGGCCCACTGCAGTTGAAGGTCGCCAGCCAGTTGCTGGAGGCCGGAGCGACCATCGTGGACATCCTGGAGGCCTCCAGCACCCCGCCGGTTTCCATGGAGAACGCCCTCAGGTCCCTGGGGCACTGGGGGAAGATGCGGGAGGGGATGAAGTACTGGCTGGCGCTGAAGCGGACCGGCACCCCCTACCATCACCGCCACGTCCCGGTCCGCGCCCTGGGCACGGAGCAGCTCGAGGCCGTGGTGGTCGCCCAAGTGAACGAGGACTGGCAGGTGCTGCCCGGGACCGAGCGGACACTGGAAGCCGATACCCTATGCCTCTCGTACGGATTTGTGCCCTCCACGCAGCTCACGCAACTCCTGGGCTGCCGGCTCGACTACAACGGACGTGCGGGCGGATGGGTGACCTGGCATGATGCCGACCAGCAGACCAGCTTCGCCGGTGTCTATGTGGCCGGAGAGGTCGGGGGAATCGGCGGCGCCGAGGTAGCCCTCGAAGAGGGCAGGATCGCCGGCCACGCGGCCGCACGCGCGCTAGGTCGGGTGGCCGCGAGTGGCCGGCAGAAGGAAGAGCGAGAGACCCGCAAGCGGCTGGCCCGGGCGAGAGAATTCGCGGAGGTGGCCGCCGGCATGATGCAGCTCAAACCTGCCCTGATCGACCTGACGACCGACGAGACGATCCTGTGCCGGTGTGAGAACGTGCCGGCGAGTCGGGTGATGGAGGCGATAGGCTTCGAGGGGGATTCCACCCTGCGGGGCGTGAAGATCCACACCCGGGCGGGCATGGGACCGTGTCAGGGGCGCATGTGCAGCTACCTGATCTCCCGGTTGATCGCCAAGAAAACGGGCATGCCCCTGGAGTCGATCCAGTCGGATACCGCGCAGGCCCCCATAAAGCCGGTCCCGCTGCGGGCGCTAGTGGCTCATGTGCAATGAACGGGCTCGCCCGCAGGGCGGCAAATCTATCCTGATATCTTGGGCCCAGTGAAAGACTGAACCGACGGAAATCTCCCGGACCACGAGCAACCACACGACTGTCCAGGGGTCCAGGGACGGCAAAGGGAGGACTTCATGCCTGCAAAACGACCGTACATCATTCTAGACAATCACGACAATGTGGCGACGGCAATCCTTGATCTGCAGGCGGGGGAAACGATCCGGACGGAACGGGGGGACATCACCCTCCCACAAGCCATCGCCTACGGCCACAAATTTGCCCTGCAGGACATCCGGAAGGGGGACTACGTCGTCAAGTACGGAGCGCAGATCGGGCGGGCCACCGCAGCCATCGCAACAGGAGAGCACGTTCACGTCCACAACGTTGAGGACATCGTCGACGAGGTTCGGAAAAAATAGGGGGTGACCATGGAATTTCTCGGGTATCGACGGGCCGATGGGAGAGTTGGCGTCCGGAATCATGTGGTGGTCGTCTCCACCGTCCTCTGCAGCTCCCCGGTCACCCGCCAGATTGCAGAAGCCGCTGGCGCGATGGCCATCACGCACGAGGCGGGCTGCGGGGAGTTGGGCCCGGAGAAAGAGCACACCGAGCGAGTCTTGCGCGGGGTGGTCACCCATCCCAATACGGGGGCGGTCCTGGTGGTGGGCCTGGGGTGCGAGCAGATCGAGCCGGAGCGGCTCGCGCAGGTCGTCACCGACAGGCCCGTGCGCTACCTCAGCCATCCAGAAGCTCGGCGGGCCGACGGCGGCCATCGCAGCCGGGACCGCGATCGCCCGCGAGATGAAGGAGGCGATCGCCGGAGCGGAACGCCGCCCGGCACCCGTCGCGGACCTGCTCCTCGCCACGCAGTGCGGCGGCTCGGACACGGGGTCCGGCTTGGCCTCGAATCCTGCTTTAGGGGCCGCGGCCGACCTGCTTGTCGCGGCCGGCGGGACGGTGCTCATGGGGGAGACCGGCGGGCTGTACGGGGCGGCCGGCTTCCTGACGCGGCACGCTGCCACTCCGCAGGTGGGCGAGCGGATCCTGGAGATTACCGACGCAATGGAGCGGCACGCCAAGCGGCTCGGCAAGAGCATCAAGGAAGCCAACCCCACCCCGGGGAACATTGCCGGGGGGCTCACCACGCTGGTCGAAAAGGCTTTGGGCGGCGTCCGAAAAGGCGGGACGTCGCTGATCCAGGGCGTGGTGACACCGGCTGAGCGGGTGACCGGGAAGGGATTGTGGATCATGGACACCAGCGTGGGGATCGGGGCCTGTGCGATGTCGGACATGCTCGTGGGAGGCGCCCAAATCCTGGCCTACACCACGGGCAGAGGGAATCCTCTGGGCTCGCCCCTGGGTCCAGTCATCAAGATCACGGCCACCGAATCGACCGCCAAGACCCTCCACGAGATCATTGACTTTGACGCCAGCCCCGTGTTGCGCGATGAGGAAACGATCCAGACGTGCGGCCGGCGTCTGTTGGAGGAAGTCGTCGCCGTGGCAGGAGGGAAGCTGACGAAGTCCGAAAAACTCGGACACTACGCCTTCGCTATCGGCCGCATCGCGGCATGAGCTAGTGCTTGACTGCGTAAGTGGGTGCCATTCCGCAAGGCCTCTGCCGTCATTCCGGTGAAAACCGGAATCCAGGCCTTACAAGGGCTTCTGGACCCCGGCTTCCGCCGGGGTGACGACATTTGGGAAGAGCAATCACTTATGCAATTAGACACTAGCTGCAACCGGCGACTCCAGCGCTCTGCGCGTCTGAGGTCGGCTGAGATGACAACCGCCGAGCTGAGCAAGATCGAGCGCATCCGCCTCGCCCTGGCCGGCAAAATCGTCGATCGACCGCCCGTCAGCTTCTGGGCCCACAACTTTGCCCGGGAGAATTCGGCCGAGGAGCTGGCCCTGGAGAGCGTCGAACAGCTTCGCCGGCACGACTGGGACTTCATCAAGGTACAGTCTCGGGCCAGCGTTTTTGCCGAGGCGTGGGGAAGCCGGTACCGCCCTTCCGGCCAGCGCGCGGTCCCGCCGGTCTTACTGGATTGGCCGGTGCGCTCCGCCCGGGACCTGGCGGCCATTCGCCCGCTGGATGTGCGGGTCGGCCCTTTCGGCGAGCAGATTGCGGCGCTGCGCATGATCCGGCGCGAGGCGGGTCCCGCGGTGCCGGTGCTGCTCAGCATCTTCGCGCCCGCCATGGTCCTCCAGTTTCTCGCGGGCGAATCGCCGGAGGCCATGCTGGGGATGATACGAGGTCACCGCCAGGCGGCGCACGCCGCCCTCGCGGTGATCCGCGACAGTCTGGCCTCTTACGGACAAGCCTGCCTCGAGAACGGCGCAGACGGGATCTTCTTCGCCGTCAAGGCGGCGGCCGAAGGCCAGATGACTCGGGAGGAGTACGCCGAGTTCGGCCTTCCCTATGATCGCCCCGTCCTCCAAGGGGCAGGCGGGGGCTGGCTGAACATGCTCCACCTGTGCGGCCCCCGCCTGTATTTCGACGTGGTGAACGATCTGCCGGCGCCGCTGCTCAGTTGGGGGCTGGATCCAGGGAACCCGAGCCTGTCGCAGGGACGCGACCGCACGGGCCGGGCGGTCATCGGGGGGGTCAGCGCCAAGCCCCGCATCCGGGATATGACGGCGGAGGAGATCCGCTCCGAGGTGCGCGCAGCCTTGGAGGATACCGGCGGCGTCCGGACAATGATCGGCCCCGGGTGCTCGATCTCGCCCGACACCCCGCAGGCGAACCTCGTCGCGGCGCAGAGCGCCGTCTCGGAATGGCAATCGGCGAGGGCGTAGCCGCCCGACTGCGGGGAGCGTTCTCCGGAGGATCCGCGCAGTGGCCCAGAACACCCGAAGTCTGCCTGATGTGATGACCGCAGCCGGCGGGCGCAGACTGCCCATCGCCTCGGCGCCGTGTGGCACGCGATCCTTGTGCCGGCGCCTCTCGGGAAAGGTGCAGCCATGGAATCCAAGGTCGGCAAGCGCTTGAAGGAGACCCCCGCCCGCGAGGTGTGCGACGTGATCTACGCGCCGCGGCTCGCCCGGGATTTTGCCGCGATCTTCCCGTACATGACGGAGGTGAACCAGGCCCACGTGCTGATGCTGCACAAGTGCGGGCTGATCACCCGGCCCATCGCCGCAGCGCTCGCGGCCGGCCTGCTCCGGATGGAGCGGGAAGGGCCGGGCGCGGTGGCGCTCGACCCGCAGCGCGAGGACGCCTACTTCAACTACGAGGCCCATCTCATCGGCCTGGTCGGCACGAACGTCGGCGGACGCCTGCACATCGCGCGCAGCCGGAACGACCTCGGGGCCGCCCTCGATCGCCTGCGCGTGCGGGACCTGCTGCTCGATCTCGTCGACGGCGTGCTGCAGGTCCGCGGGCAGTCCCTCGACCGGGCCGAGCAGCACGCCGGCGTCGTCATGCCGGGGTACACTCACCTGCAGCCGGCCCAGCCCGTGACCTTCGGCTGGTATCTGCTGGGCATTGCCCAGGCCTTCGAGCGCGACGGCCAGCGGCTGGAGCAGGCCTATCCCCGGCTCAACCGCAGCCCGCTGGGCGCCGGGGCGCTCGCCTGCACCACCTTCCCCATCGACCGGATGGAGACCGCGCGCCTGCTCGGTTTCTCCGGGGTCGTCGACCATGGCCTGGACGCCGTGGCCTCGCGCGACTTCGTCCTGGAGGTCCTCTCCGCCCTGTCGCTTCTCGCCATCACCTGGAGCCGGCTGGCGCAGGACCTCTACGTGATGACATCCTACGAGTTCCAGACCGTCGAGTTCCCCGACAGCGTGGCCGGCACCTCCAGCATCATGCCGCAGAAGAAGAACCCGGTGGTGCTGGAGTACCTGAAGGGCCAGACCGGCCACATCCTGGGGGCCTTTGTGGCGGCGGGCACGGCGTTTCGCGCGACCCACTTCACCAACACGACCGACGGGAACCGCGATGGCGTGCGCGCTTTCTGGGAGGCGGCGCAGGAGGCGCGGCGCTGCCTGACGCTGGTCGATCTGATCCTCCGCACGGCCCGGCCGGTCGCCGCGACCATGCTCAAGCGCGCGCAGGAGAACTTCGCCACGGCGACCGACCTCGCCGACCTGCTGGTGCGCGAGGCGGATCTCTCGTTCCGCGAGGCCCATCACATCGTCGGCGCCGTGGTGCGCGCGGCGATGGATCGGGGCCTCGCCGCCCACCAGATCACCTCGGCCATGGTGGACGAGGCGGCCCAGGCGGAGGTCGGGCGGGCGCTGCAGTTTTCGGACGAGGCCGTGCGGAAGAGTCTCGACCCTGTCCGCTCCGTCGAGGGCCGGACGGTGCGTGGCGGGCCGGCGAAGAGCGCGGTGCGGGAGCTCGTCGCCGAGGGCCGAGCGCGGCTGACCGCCGACCGCCAGGCGCTCGAGGCGCGCCGGAAGGCGCTGGCCGAGGCGCGGGCCACGCTCAAGCGCGAGATCGCAGCCCTGGCGGGCAGTTGAACCCTTCTGCCTCAGGCCACGCGATCGCGCGGTCCGCGGCCGGCGAAGAAGGCATCCAGATTGTCCAGGGCCCGGAATCCCATGGCGTCGCGGGTCTCCCTGGTGGCGCTGCCGATGTGCGGCATGAGGAAGGTGTTCGAAAGCTCGCGATACCCCGGATGGATGTCGGGCTCGTTGTTGTAGACGTCGAGGCCTGCCGCGGCCACCTTGCCGGACTTCAGCGCCGCGATCAGCGCCTCGTCGTCGATGACCGTGCCGCGGCTGGCGTTGACCACGATGGCGCCGTCCGGCAGCAGGGCAATCCGCTCGGCATTCAGCATCTGCCGGGTCTGCGGCGTGGCCACGCAATGGAATGCCAGGAAGTCGCAGTGCGGCAAGAGGTCTTCCACGGTCGGGTGGAAGATCGCGCCCGCTTCTTGATCCGGGGGGAGACGACGGAGGTCGTGGTAATGGATCGCCATGTCGAACCCCCGGGCCCGCCGGGCCGTCACCCGGCCGACCCGTCCCATCCCCACGATGCCCAGCCGCTTGCCGGTCACCTGGATGCCCACCATGAAGCTGGGACTCCAGTCCCGCCACTGTCGGGTCCGCACCAGGCGCTCCCCCTCGCTGGCCCGGCGGGCCGCACCCAGCATGAGCATGAGGGTCAGCTCGGCGGTGGCGTCCGACAGGACCTCGGGCGTGTTGGTGACGACGATCCCCCGGGCCTTGGCCGCCGCGAGATCCACATGGTCGAACCCCACGGAGAAGTTGGCGATGATGCGGACGCTCTCGGGAAGCCGGGCGATGACCTCGGCCGAAAAGCGCTCCGTGTGGCAGGGAAGGATCGCCGCGGCGCCGGCGGCCTTTTCGATCAGATCGTCGCTGGAATGGAGGCGGTCGTCGGGGTTGAGCCGCGGCTGGTAATCGCGGCGGAGGCGATCCTCGACGGCATCGGGCAGCTTGCGGGTGACCAGCACGACGGGTTTCATGCGGATGCTCCTTGTTGTTGAGGTGATCGGCAACGAGGGCCAATTTCGCCCGCGGATACCACTGGGACGCGGCTGTCGCGTGAGAGCCGACACCCAGGGAAGCTACGCCGCGTGGCGCGGGTTGTCAACAACGGGCCGAGTCGGGCGCGGGCTTGGCGGGAGCAGAGGCGTGCTGACCTATCCCCCATCCCCACACCAAGAATTTGTCCTGCCGGTCCGTTGTGAAGTAGAATGCGCCATCGCGCCGGAGGATCTGCTCGGCGCCGTCCTGTGGCAGCCCTCGCCGCAGTGACCGTTCGGGATCGGCTTCCTCCTGCCTATCGACGGCGGGGTCCCGGCATAAGCCGGGATGTAGGAAGACGCGGCACCCAACAGCGTCACAACGAGGAGAAAGGAACCACACAATGAGCAGCGGATTGCAGATTCGCCCGACTGGTGCACTGGATCTCGTCTCGCTCGGCGCGCTGATCCACCGGCTGGATCCGGGCATCATCCCATTCCGCAAGGCCACGGAGTGCCAGATCCACGTGAGCGGGGGGGAATTCAACGTGGCCGCGAACCTGGCCGATTGCTTCCACATGAATACGGGCATCGCGACCGCGATCGTGGACTACCCCATCGGCGATCTGATCGCCGAGCGGGTGAGAGCCATGGGTGTCAAACCCTTCTATAAGCGCTTCCAGCATAACGGCGTGAACGGTCCCAACATGGCAACGGTCTACAGCGATCGGGGCTATGGCGTCCGCGCGCCGATGGTCTTCTACAATCGGTCGAACGAGGCGGCGGCCCAACTGAAGCCCGGAGATTTCGATTGGGAGACGATTTTTGCCGGCGGCGTCCGCTGGTTCCACAGCGGCGGGATCTTCGCTGCCCTGTCGGGGACCACCGGCCAGGTCATCATCGAGGGGATGAAGGCGGCCAAGAAGGCCGGGGCCGTCCTGAGCTTCGACCTGAACTTCCGCGCGAAGCTCTGGAGCATCTGGGGCGGCGAGAAGAAGGCGGCTGAGGTGATCGGGCAGATCGTGGAAAACGTCGACGTCCTGGTCGGCAATGAAGAGGACCTGCAGAAGGGGCTAGGCATCCCCGGCCCCGAGGTCGCCGCCAAGTCGAAGCTCGATCCCGAGGCATTCTTCGGCATGATCGACAAGGTGGTGGCGAAGCACCCGCAGGTGAAGGTGGTGGCGACGACACTCCGGGACGTCCACTCCACGAACCGGCACAGTTGGAGCGCGGTGGCCTGGATCAGCGGCAAGACCTACCAGGCTCCCACCTGCGAGATGGATGTGTACGACCGGGTGGGCGGGGGCGACGGCTTCGCCTCGGGACTCTTCTACGGCCTGATGACCGGGGAGCCGCCGGAAGAGGCCGTGAAGCTTGGCTGGGCGCACGGCGCGCTGATCACGAGCTTCCCCGGCGACACCACCATGGCGACCGTGGAGCAGGTGCGGGCGTTCGCCAAGGGTGGCTCGGCCCGCATCCAGCGCTGATTCTCGATCCGCGACGAGCCAGGCCTCGTTTCCACCGACTTGGGCAGGCCCCCACCAGGGCCGTGGGACGAACGTGTCAGCCTGAAGGCCGCGCGCGAGGACAAGAATACCCAGGAGGTAACATTCAGGTGTGCGGCCGTCACAGATGCTTGAGGTAGTCGATGCCGCCGAGCAGCCCCATTTGCTCCTCGATCCAGGCCGCTCGCTCCTGCACGTAGGCGGAAGGGGTCCGAACGCGGAGCCGCTTGGGATTCGGCAGCACCGCGGCGAGGAGGGCGGCCTCCGATGTCCGCAGCTCGCTGGGCCGCTTACCGAAGAACGCTTGGCCGGCCGCGCTCACCCCGTAGATGCCGTCGCCGAACTCCGCGATGTTCAGATAGACCTCGAGGATCCGCCGTTTCGGCCAGCACGCCTCCAGCAGCAGCGTGAAGTAGGCTTCGAGCCCCTTCCGCAGCCAACTGCGCCCCTGCCAGAGGAACAGGTTCCGGGCGACCTGCTGGCTGATCGTGCTCGCGCCCCGCAGCCGCCCGCGCGCCGGCGCCTCCTCGACCGCATCCGTGATCGATTCGAAGTCGAACCCCCAGTGGTGCGGGAACTTCTGATCCTCTGCGGCGACCACCGCCAGCCGCATGCCCGGCGAGATCGCGCTCCATGCAGTCCACCGGTAGCGGATGGGCTGCCGTGGCTCGCCGCGGAAGAAACGGGCTAGGCGCTGCTGGAGCATCACCGAGCTGGTCGGCGGCGGAATCCAGCGCAGGCCGAGCACTGGAAGGATTGTGAGCGCTGCTGCGACCAGCACCATGTGCCAGAGCCGCCGGCGCAGTCCCTTCCCTCCGGGCATTTCGGTCCTTCCCGACGAGGGGCTATCCCATCACCTCGCCGTCTCACCGTGAAAGGGCGGCTCGCGAGGAATAGTGAGGGGGCATTCTCGAAATGAGAAGAATGAAGCAACGGCAGGCGTGACGAGGAACTGCGACGGGCTGACCGCCACGTCAGCCCGTCGCAGCGTTGGCTCAGGCCTGCGCAGGGGGTCCGGGTGGGCCTTGTGGACCCGGATCGCCCTTCTCACCTTTCGGTCCCGCGGCCCCTCGGGCGCCGACGTCCCCCTTCTCGCCCCTGGGTCCGGTGGGCCCTTGTGGTCCAGGATCACCCTGCTCGCCCTTGGCGCCCGGTGGACCTTGGAGGCCAGGCTCGCCCTTCTCAGCTCTGGGCCCCGGCCGACCCTGGGGGCCTAAAGCGCCCGCTGCTCCTGGTGGGCCTTCTGGCCCGGGCTGGCGCTGCAGATTGGCCAACTGCTTGGCCAGCTTGCCCACTCGAGCTTCGAGCGCGTCCAGGCGCTCCGCCGCCGAAGGCTTGCGGGGAGCGCTTGGTTTGGCGGAATCCACCCTCTTGGCTTGCCTCGTCGATGCTCCTCGTTTGGCCGTTCTCACCCTTGGGCTTCGTGCCATAGCAGCCTCCTGCGTGAAAGGGGACGTGAAATACGTTCGCCACGTCTCGCTCCCCGACCGCGCGCCCCCGAAACACAACGGCCCTCTGGGGACCAGCGTCCCGACAGGGCCGTGGGGTTCGCACGCCATGATCTCTGCAACCGGCATCGCCGCCCCTCAGAAGGAGTCACCGGGAGCGCTTTTTAACTGAGGATGACGCTACCTCTCATCGGAGGGCAAAGTCAAGGTGGAAAAATGGCTCCGTGTTCAAGTGGTCCGGCGTGATGTCTCGCCAGGTGAGGCCGGCCGAGAGCGGGTGCGTCTCCGGGACCACACCCTTCCCCATGGCCGTCGTCAGGACCGGAGCGCCGAGGGCCCTGGCCAGCGCCAGGAGTTCGCCTGAGGCGCCCACGGCGCCGTCGCCTGCCAGGATCAGGGGCCGGGCGGCGCCTGTCAGCACCTTGGCCGCCCCACCCGCCTCGGGTCAGGCGCCCGCGGACGAAAACCGGGCGTGGGCCCGTGCCCGCTCCAGATTGGGCAAGAGGCCCGTCAAGAGGCCGATCAGCGGCAGGAAGGAGCACACGTGATACACAAACGTGATGCTCCTGGCATCGGCCAATTCGCCCAGGACGGCCGCGCCCAGCCCTCCCATGCCGAAGGCGAACCCGTAGAAAAGGCCGGAGATCAGCCCCACCTTGTCGGGGACCAGCTCATGCGCGTAGACCAGGATCGCGGAGAACGCCGAGGCGAGAATCAGGCCGATGACGACGCTGAGCAGCCCCGTCCAGAACAGATTGGCGTAGGGCAAGAGCAAGGTGAACGGGAGCACGCCCAGAATCGAGCACCAGATGACATACTTCCGGCCGAAGCGGTCGCCGACCGGTCCGCCGATCAGGGTCCCGAGCGCCACGGCGCCCAGGAAGACGAAGAGATGAATCTGCGCGCTGCGCACCGAGACATGAAAATTGTGGATCAGGTAGAAGGTGTAATAGCTGGTGAGGCTCGCGAGATAGAAGTACTTCGAAAAGATGAGCGCCAGCAAGACCGCCAGGGCGATTGCGACTCTTCGCGGAGCGACCGCCGGATGCCCGGCCGTAGGCTTGGGACGGGGCTTCTCCTCAGATGATCGGTTCCGCTTGTACCAGCCGCTTACGTTCGCAAGCACGAGGATGCCGAGCAGCGTCGCCAGCGAAAACCAGGCGATGCTAGATTGCCCCTGCGGGAGCACGATGAATGCCGCCAGCAGGGGGCCGATGGCGGAGCCGACGCTGCCGCCCATTTGAAACACCGACTGCGCCAGGCCATGCTGGCCGCCCGAGGCCAGTCGCGCCACCCGGGAGGACTCGGGGTGGAAGATGGAAGAGCCCATGCCCACCAGCGCAGCCGCCCCGAGGAGCAGGGCGAACCTGTTGGCGACGGAAAGGACGAGCAGGCCCACCAGCGTGAAAGCCATGCCGACCGGGAGCGAGTACGGCATGGGCCGCCGGTCGGTCGAGAGCCCCACCACGGGCTGCAGCAGGGAGGCCGTCGCCTGCACGGTCAGGGTGATCAACCCCACCTGGCCGAAATCGAGATGGAATTCGCTCTTCAGCAAGGGGTAGATCGCCGGGATCATCGACTGCACCATGTCATTCAGCAGGTGGGAGAAGCTGGCGGCTGCCAGGACCGAATACACGATGCGGCGTCCACTCTGGTCGGATGCCTCTGCCCGCATGGTGCTCACCCGTGTGACCATGCCAATCCCGAGAGACCGTTCACCACTTTAGACGCCGTACTTCCGCTGGGCCGTCGGGCTCAGCGCGACCCCGTGTCCCGGCCGCTCCGGGATCCGGAAGTGGCCGTCCTGGCATCGCGGCAGGCCCTCGAACAAGTCCGGCGGCGCCCAGTCGATGAACTCCACGAGGGAGCCATTCGCCAGCGCCCCCACGACGTGGAGCGAGAGCTCGTGGACGACATGGGGGGAAACCGCGATCTGGTAGGCGGCGGCAAGGTGGCCGATTCGGAGGGTTTCGCTGAAGCCGTTGGCCCGGCAGACGTCCGGCATGAGGTAGCGCGCCGCGCGCCGCTCGATCAGCTCCCGAAACTCGAACCGCGTCTGATTGTTCTCCCCCGTGGCCACCGGGATCCGGATCGCGCGGGCCACCTCGGCGCAGGCGGCGGGATCGTCGGCGAGTACCGGCTCCTCGAACCAGAAGAGGTCGAGGTCCTCGAGAAGCTCCGCCTGGCGGATGGCCGCCGGCACATCCAGCCGCTGGTTGGCGTCCACCATGAGGCGCACCTCACCGCCAAGCGCCTGCCGCACCGCCGCCACGCGCTCGCGGTTGGCGCGCGGATCGGCCTGGTGGATCTTCATCTTGTAGAAGCGGCAGCCCATGGCGGCGTAGCGCTGGGCCTCGCGGATGAGGTCGTCCGTCGCATAGCTCGGCCAGCCGCCGCTGCCGTAGGCGGGAACCCGCTCGGTCACGGCACCCCAGAGCTTGTAGAGGGGGAGGCCGGCCGCCTTGCCCGCCAGATCCCAGAGCCCGATGTCGAGGGCGCCGATTGCATAGCCCGCGATCCCCACGCGCCGGATCCCCCGGTCCGCCCGGTACAGCCGCTCCCACAGGCGGCCCACGAACAGCGGATCCTCCCCGATGAGCAGCGGCGCGAGCCGGGTCTCGAGGTAGACCCGGACCGCCTCGGCGCCGCTTCCCCCGAAGATCAGGCTGTAGCCGAATCCCGCGAGGCCCTCATCGGTCCGGATGGTCGCGGTGACCAGCTTCTGCTCGGGGAACTCCAAGGCTATGGGGTGAGGGGTCGGGACACGCAGGAGCAAGCTGTCAACCGCGGTGATCTTCATAGCGTTCCCCAATCAGCCAATCGAGGCCAGCACCTGGAATTCAACGCAGCCGACGTTATGCCGCTACCGCCTGCCTGTCAACGGGATGGCGCCCCGGCCGCAGGGGCGGGCCGCCGCCCCTCCTCGGACTCTCCCCCGGACTGTGCGGTCCCGGCTGGGCTGTCGCCTATCCTACGCACCGCACAGTATTCTGTCTGACATGCTATGCTCTCCTCGGGAAGGAGGAGATGAGCCATGACGACGCGGAGGAATTTTCTCACGCTGATATTCGGAAGTACTCTCGGGTCCGGCATTCTGCTCAGCCCCCGCTTTTCGGCGATGCAGGGGGCCTGGGCAGCAGGCAGGAAGGTCCTGGCCAAAGGGACGAGCAGGGAGAGCTTGATCCAGGAAAACCCGGCCGCGGTCGATACGGCCAACCTCGAGATCACGCCCCTGGAAGATTTCGGGACGATGGGTCCAACGGACCGGGTCGTGAATATCGACACGTGGCGTCTGGAGGTATCCGGGCAGGTGAAGAGGCCCTTGAGCTTGCAGTACTCCCAGCTCACAGCCCTCCCGGCCATCGAACGGGAGGTGCTGTTGATCTGCCCGGGATTCTTTGCCAATCACGGACGCTGGAAGGGTGTCTCCATCAAAGGGCTCCTGCAACAATCGGATTTCGATCCCACAGCCTCCCGGGTGCGCATCGAGGAAAAGAGAGGCGGGAAGACTGCCAGCTATCCCTTGGCCGATGTCCTCTCGGACAAGGTCTTTCTGGCCTACCAGGTGAACGGGAAAGCGCTCCCCCGCAGGAACGGATACCCGCTCCGCGTGGTGGCCGAGGGCTACTACGGATCTGAGTGGGTAAAGTACGTGGACAAGATCACCATCGAGGGGACGTAGTCTGCAACGCGGGCCTGGGCGCCCGACGAGCACAGCGCGGTCTCACAGCCCCAACAGCACGGACACGATGAGCGCAGCGGCCACGCAGTTGATCTTGAACCCTCGCTTCTGGAACGAGGCGAAGAAGCCGGGGCCGGACTGAAGCCCCACGGCGTAGACGACAGGACCAGCCCGATGATGTAAGTGTATTCCGGGAGGCTCAGACGCTTGTGGATGGAACCGAACACGATCCCGACGAAGAGGATGGCCGCGACGCCAAGGCTGAAGCCAAAGATGCGGATGCTGCCCAGCAGGTACCCAAGGCCAATGATCCAATGTCCCCATCGGGCCGACACGTCCCCGGCGGTGCCGCTCCCCCGGCAGCAGGCACAGGAGGTAACCGGTTTGGGTGCTTCAGGAGAGCTTTCCACTTGATAAATTGCCTTGATCCGAGAATACTGACCGCTGGCGGCCCGGCTACCCAGCGCTGGGCCTGAGCGATCTTGGCGGTTCATGTGCTTTCTCGGATGACGGAATGCAGGACCGTGTTTGCGGGGGAGGACTGGAAGGGTGCGCTACCAGTGGCTGGAGGGCAGACAGTCTGCTGTTGTCTTGTCTTTCGATTTCGATGCCGAGTCAGGCTTCCTCTTCCGAGAGCCCGAGAGAGCCAAGCGGAGCCTCGCCGGCCTGGAAGAACGTCGATTCGGCCCGCGCGTAGGCGTGGACCGGATTCTGCGGATGCTGGACCGGCTCAAACTCCGCTCCAGCTTCTACATTCCCGCGTGGACGGTACAGCACTACCCGCAGGAATGCCTGCGCATCCGGGATGCGGGTCACGAGATCGCGGCCCACGGCAACGTCCACGAGGCGTTGGACGTCCTCGACAGAGAGCAGGAAGAGGCGATCATGCAGGTGCAGCTCCAAATCCTCAAGGACCGCCTGGGCATCCGCCCTGCGGGCTACCGCTCGCCCTCTTGGGACATCAACACCTGGACTCCTGGTATCCTCAAGACCCACGGATTTCTCTACGACAGCTCCCTCATGGGCAACGACATCCCCTACGACATCGAGACCGAGCACGGACCGCTGGCCGAGGTGCCGGTCCAGTGGCTCATGGACGATGCCCCGTTTTTCCGCCATGTGTACGGGGCGACGAACGCCATCGCGGATCCAGGACGCGTCCTCCAGTTGTGGAGCAAAGAGTTCGCCGCCATGCACGCGGAGAACGGGTGTTTCGTGCTCACCTGCCATCCCTTCATCAGCGGGCGGGCATCCCGGATCGCTCTGCTTGAGGAATTGGTGGCCTTCATGCGACGCTCCCGGAGGGTGTGGTTCGCCACCTGCGAAGAGGTGGCCAGATGGCACGAGAGCCGGCGCGGGCAGCCCCCTCAGACTGGAGGAGATGCCCGGAAAGGCCGGGATGCGAAGCCCATCCGCCCGGGCAGCCACCGGTCGCGGAGATAAGGCCTGCCCAGGGGCGTTCAACAGGATGGGGGCCGGAGTCTTGCTGACCCGCCGGAAGACGGCCTGATCCCGGGCTTCCATACGGCAATGCCGCCCCGCCCGGGGCCAGGCGAAACCATCCGGCAAGCGATGAAAGGAGCAGATATGGGCGAGCGCGAGATCACAGTGGGCGAGACGACGGCGGCTCCGGGTCAGGTCACCCGCGGCCGGATTCGGGTTACGGTGGGGACCGCAGCCACGGTCGACATGCCGGTTGTCCTCATCAATGGAAGCCGGCCCGGCCCCACCCTATGCGTCACCGGCGGCGTCCACGGCGGCGAGTATCCGGGGATCGAGGCCGCCATCCGCCTGTCCCGGAGCCTGACCCCGGACGCGGTCCGGGGGGCGGTGATTATCATCCCCATCGTCAGCGTGCCGGCGTTCCAGCGGCGTGCGATCTACGTCAACCCGTTGGACGGCGTGAACATCAACCGCGTCTTTCCCGGAAACCCCACCGGGACGATCACCGAGGTGATGGCCGCTGCCCTGTTCCGTGAGGCCGTGGCGAAATCGGACGCCCTGATCGATCTGCACGGCGGGGATCTGGTGGAGGCCCTGGTCCCGTTCAGCATCTACTACCAATCGGGAAACGCGGCCGTGGACGAGGCTTCGCGAAAGATGGCAGAAGTCTACGGGATCAAGTACATCGTCCGCAGCATGGCTATCAGGGGCGGCTCGTATCAGGCCGCTGCTGCCATGGGGAAGCCCGCCATCCTCACCGAATCGGGAGGGCAGGGAATCCTCGACGAACCGTCGGTCCAGATCCACGTGCGAGGCGTCACCAATGTCCTGAAGCAGCTCGGGGTTCTCGAGGGCGTCCCGCAGGTCGAGGGACCGCCGGTGCATTTTCCGCAATCCGCCTGGCTGGCGGCGGATCAGGGGGGGATCTTCTACCCGGCGGTGTCGGTGGGACAGAAAGTTGAGAGAGGCCAGGTGGTGGGGGAGTTCCGGGACTGGTTCGGCGATCCCATCGCGAAGGTCGAATCGCCCGCGGCGGGTCTCGTGCTGTTCCTGGTTACCTCGCCGGCCATCAACAAGGGTGATCCGATCCTGTCCGTCGGGATCGTTTCCTCGCCCTGATCCGCGGGCAGCTTTGAACCGCCATGACGCCAAGGCCGCCACGGGAGGCACGTTTCGATCGCGCCATCGCAGAGCCCGACACCGGGTTTCCGGAGCAATCCCATCTCCCGCATTCCACTCGCGCCGGGCCCGGCGTCAGCCGAGCATCCAGCGGCCGCCGTCCACGCTGATGGTCTGGCCGGTCACGTACCGGGCGTCGTCGGAGGCGAAGAACACCACGGCCCGGGCGATGTCTTCCGGCTCTCCCAGGCGCCGCAGGGCGATAGAGTCGAGCAGGCGGCGCTGGCCCTCGGTCCCCATCGCCTGCCACTGCCGCTCTGTGGCGGGGTTGGAGCGCACGAAACCCGGCGCGACACAATTGACCCGGATGCCGAACTCCCCCAGCTCGTGTGCCGTCTGCCGCGTGAAGCCGATCAGCCCCGCCTTGGCGCTGGCGTAGGCCTGGATGCCCGTCAGGCTGTGGGAGCGGCCCGCTCCCGAGGAGATGTTGACGATGCTGCCGCGCCGCCGCTGCTTCATGGGCGGGACCGCGGCCCGGGTGAAATGAAACGCCGCGTCCAGGTTGATCGTGAAGATGCCACGCCAGTCAGCGTCGGCCACCGTCTCGATCGGACGCATCGTCTGGCCGGCGACGCCGCCGGCGGCATTGATCAGGACGTCCACGCGCCCCTCGGCGGCGACGACCTCGCCGACGAAGGCCGCCACCCGCGCGGGATCTGTACAGTCCACGACCGCCGCGCGGCAAGTGCCTCCGGTCCGCTCGGTCACAGCACGCTGGGTCTCGCCCAGCTCACGCTCGAGGATGTCGCAGGCCCATACCGAGGCCCCCTCCCGCGCCAGCTCCACGCAGATCGCCCGGCCGATGCCGTGAGCGGCGCCGGTCACGATCGCCGCCTCGCCCTGGAGTCGTGTGCTCCCCATGTCCCCGCCCCCGTCGCTGGATGCCTCGATTCGCAATGACGGTTCCGTATCCGTGCCGGCGGATTCGGCGACAGATCCTCCCGCAGTCCTGTGTCCTGACGGAACGAACGCGTCGCCGAATCTAGGGATCGAAGGACTCAGATCCGGCCGCGGAGCCGCGGGTCCAGCAGGTCCCGCAGGCCGTCGCCGATCATGTTGAACGCCACCACTGTCACCAGGATGGCGAGTCCCGGGAAGGTCGCGATCCAGGGCGCGGTCAGCATGAACGCGCGTCCGGTAGCGAGCATCGAGCCCCACTCGGCCGTGGGGGGGCTCGCGCCCAGGCCCAGAAAGGAGAGGCCGGCCGTCTCGACGATCATGAAGCCGACCGTCAGGGTGGCCATCACGATGATCGGGGAGACGATGTTCGGAAGGACGTAGCGGCCCAGGGTCCGGAACGTGCCGGTGCCCATGGCCCGCGCCGCCTCGATGAACTCCTGCTCCTTCACCGAGAGGACGACCCCGCGAACCACGCGCGCGATCTGGGGCGTGTAGACGATCGCGATCGCCACCATGGCGTTGTTCAGTCCGGGTCCCAGGATGGCCACGACGATCATCGCCAGCAGCAGGTAGGGGAAGGCCAGCATCACGTCGATCAGGCGGGTGATGAGGGAGTCCAGGTAGCCGCCGAAGTAGCCGGCCATCACCCCCAGCAGCACCCCGAGCGCGGTCGCGATCGCGTCGGCCAGGCCGCCCACGCGGAGCGCGACGCGGGCACCGTACACCACCCGGGAGAAGATGTCCCGGCCGAACTCATCGGTGCCGAAGAGGTGAGTCGTCGACGGCGGCTGGAGCTGGCTGGCGAAGTCCTGGTCGATCGGGTCATAGGGGGAGATCTGGGGCGCCAGGACCGCCGAGAGGAGGACCAGGACGAAGATGACCGTTCCCACGACGAGGTTGGAGCTCCGCCACAGCCGCCGCCAGGACAGGGCCGCCGCCCGGCCCGCGGCCGTCATGGGCCTTTCGCCCTCTTTCAACTGTACCGAATCCGAGGATCGAGCCATGCGTAGAGGAGGTCGACAAAGAGATTGGCCGACACGAAGATCACGGCGCCGATCATCACCACGCCCTGGACGACCGGGTAGTCCCGCGCCAGCACGCTGGTGATGGTCAGACGCCCCAGGCCGGGGATCCCGAAGATCGTCTCGGTCAGGACCGCGCCGGAAAGGAGCAGCCCCAATTGGAGCCCGATCAGCGTCACCACCGGGAGGAGCGCATTCCAGAGGGCGTGGCGGCGGACGACCCGCCGCTCGCGCACGCCCTTGGCGCGGGCCGTGCGGACGTAGTCGAGATTGAGGACATCCAGCATGCTGGAGCGGGCCATCCGGGCAATGGTGGCCATGAACGCCCCGCCCAGCGTCACCGCGGGGAGGATCAGGTGCTCGACGCCGCTCCGCGCCGCCGGCCAGTTGCCGGAGAGCAGGGCATCCACGACCGGCATCCCCGTGATGTGCCGGACGCTCATCCCGGCGTCCAGCACGCCGCTCAGCGGGAGCCAGCCCAGGATTCCCCCGAACACGAGCAGGAGCAGGATCCCGGTCCAGAACACGGGCATGGAGATCCCGATCAGGACGAAGACCATCGTGCCGGTGTCCAGGGCGGAATGCGGATGCCGGGCCGCCACCACGCCGATCAGGAGCCCGGCCACCACCGCGAAGGTGAGGGCCGCCAGGCTCAGCTCGATGGTCACCGGCAGCGCCTGGCCGATCTCCCAGATCACGGGCTGTCGCGTCCGGATCGAGTCGCCGAAGTCCCCGTGCAGGACACCCACCAGGAACCGAAAGTACTGGACATAGATGGGCTGGTCGAGGCCGAGCTGGTGCCGCAGGCGCTGGAGCTCCGCCTGGGTCCCCTTCTCACCCAGCAGGAGCTGGGCCACGTCCCCGGGGATCAGGTGCATGCCCAGGAAGACGAGCAGGCTGACCCCGAGGAGGACAGGGAGCATCTGGACGAGGCGCCGGGCGATATACTTCCACATGGTCGGTGCGGGGTCGGTGCGGGCGGGTGCCCGAGCCCCTCGTGTTCCATGGCGGAAATGGCGTGAAAGCCGTGACGATTCACCGTGCTGTAGTCCTCACCTCCGCACGGGCCGGCGGCGAGGTGAGGGGTTCTGCCGGACCGAAAACTGACCTTGGCACCACTCCCTGGGGAGTCGGGACCCGCCGCCGTCAGGCGGCGGGTCCCGCGGAATCCGCAACGGCCGCTGCGGTCGCTACTGGAGCGACACCTGCTCCATGTGGAAGAACATCTGGAGCGGGTTGAGCAGGAATCCCTTCACGCTGGCGCGCGCCGCCCGGACCTGGTTCGTGTAGTTGATGAAGATCCAGGGGGCGTCGTCGTGCAGGACCTGGTTCGCCTTCTCGTAGATCTGGGCGCGCTTGGCCTGGTCGGTCGTCTCGCGTCCGTCCTGTATCAGCTTGTCGAACTCGGGGTTGTGATGGCGGGACGTGTCGTTTGTCCTGGGCTTATCGCTGCCGACACCCCACTCGAAGAGGTCCCCGAGGAAGTTGTCGGGATCGCCATTGTCCCCCGTCCATCCGGAGATGGCGAACCCCTCCCAGGGCTCGTGCCGGAACCTCGCCAGATAGGCGCCCCACTCGTACTGGGTGATCTTGACGTTCACGCCGACCTTCGCCAAGTAGCCCTGGACTGCCTCCCCGAGCTTGGACCCCCCGATCGGGTTATAGCCGCGGGGGTTCGGGTAGACCATCATCTCGGTCGAGAAGCCGTTCGGGTATCCGGCCTCCTTGAGGAGGGCCTTGGCCTTGTTCACGTCGTAGGGGTACGGCTTCACATTCTTGTTGAAGCCCCACAGGACCGGCGGCATACCCTGGCTGGCGGTCGTCGCGCCGCCGTAGAGGCCCTTGTTGATGGCCTCCTTGTCCACGGCGTAGTTCATCGCCTGCCGGACTCGCACGTCCTTGAAGGGGCCGAGGTCGTTCGCCATGGAGACCCCCAGGATCGTCAGGCCCGGCTGATTGTAGATCTTGAGGGCGGAGTTCTTCTCGATTCGCGCGTAGTCCGCCGGCAGGACGTCGGCCACGATCTGGACTTCGTTCCGCTCCAGCGCCAGGACCCGGGTCGCGCTCTCGGGGATGATGCGGAAGATGAGCCGGTCGACCTTCGGCTTCTCTCCCCAGTAGTCACGATTGGCCTCAACGGTGATGTGGTCGTTCCGGACGGCCTCCACGAACTTGAAGGGCCCGGTGCCGACCGGGTGCTGGCTCGCGTCGCAGTTGTACTGTTTGGTCGCGGCCGGGCTCATGATGCCCTGCCAGGCCATGGCCAGGCTCGAGAGGAACGGGGCGTTCGGCTTGGGCAGCGTGAAGCGCAGGGTGTAGTCGTCCACCACGTCCATCTTCACGACGTCGCCACCCTTCACCGACCCGAACGTGAAGGCGTCGTAGGTGTCAACCTTGCGGTCGAGCACATAGCAGGGGTTTTTGGGATTGATGGCGCGGTCCAGGTCCTCCGCCACCGTGCGGGCGTTCATCGGTGTCCCGTCGTGGAACTTCACGCCGTGGCGCAGCTTGAAGGTGTAGACCTTGCCATCGGGCGAGATGGTCCAGGACTCGGCCAGCCCGGGCTCCACCTCGCTGGATCCGGGCTTGTAGTTGACGATCCCGTCAAAGACCGTCGACATGACGAAGCCGGACTCGTTGTTCTGGACCGTCTGGGGATCGAGCCCCGTCTGGTCCGCCCCGATGGCGATGACCAACGTCTTGGGACCCTGCGCGGTGGCGGGGCCGTCGAGGCCGATGACGATCAGTGCGGCCACCGCCAGGAGCAGCCTCAAAACCCCCGCATGCTTCAGTTTTCTCATGTCCCGATCTCCTTTCCTGCGAGGATGTCGCCCCCAGCCTCAGCGGCTTCCCCCGTCGCGTGCAGGGTACGATTCCGCTGCCAGGCGAGGGCTGCGAGCGTGAAACGGAAGAGGCTCGGATGGTGGATCCTGGCCCGCGTGTTTCCGCGGCTCCGCGCGACTGGCCGGGCGCAGCGTTGCCATCCGCGCCGGCTCTGCGGCGCGAAGGATGGCGCGTCTCACGCGGACTTGTCAAGGAGAATCTGGGGCGGGGAGGACTCCGGGGGGATCGGGCGCGGCCGGTAACATGGCGCCGAGGACAGCCCTGGCGGCGCGGACTCCCACCGAGGCCTACTCTTCCTGCCCCGCTCATCGAAAACGTGAATAGGGGACGAACGTGAATAAGGGACTCGGCCAGGCGCCCGACGCAGTCGGCGCGGTCCGTGTCAT